>NZ_JAGVRK010000001.1:3355710-4026853 GCF_018283675.1 Metabacillus flavus | reverse complement strand
GTTCTGCGGTATTTCAATCTGATTGTCTCCATCTCTTTCAGGAGGCTTCGCCGGTGTCTTCGGAATAAAGTCCTCTTCATCCTGATTCAGCGGGATAATGAATTTGACGGCAAGTTCTTCACCCGTCAATTCATAGATAATGTTGGCGATTAAATGCAGGTAGCGGCTCTCAAGCCAGTCCCGCGCAAATTCGTTTGGTGCTGTAATCGTCAGTGTGTCCCCCTGAAGAGCATGGGCTTTCGTCGATTTGAGCCACGTATCATAACTGGGTTTGCTGATTTTTTTTTCAATCTCTCCCAGCGCCTTTGTCCATAAATCCGAAATATTTTCCATTAGCTGCTCTGTCCCTCCTTATCCAAGACTCTCTATCTATCTTTATTTATTTTCGGTCACGAAAAAAACAGGTATGCCGGCAGCCTTGTACAGAAGTTGTACAAACACTCCGGCACCCTTTGAATATTTATTCATCGATATTGAATTGTTGATAACGATATAATATAGTAGAAAAGCAGGTTTTCGACAAAATGCCCCTAGCTGTGGACAAGCTTACGAACACGATGTTATCAACTTTCCACACGTTATCCACAAACTGTGGATAAACAAAAACCGGTCAATTCGTTATCAAGAGTGAAAACACAAATATAATATCAAAATAAACCATTTGTTGCAATGGGGGCTGAAACTTATCCACAGAAGAAACAGCCTGTCGAAAAAAATTGTCCACATTCCTGGATTTTGTGAAAAACATGTCGATAAAGGGTGTGGATAATAAAAAAGCGGCGAAAAAGTTGTCCACAGGACAGATTTGGCTGGAGATCGCCGCGCTGAAAAAATCTATCGTCTAATCTATTTTTTTTGGCTATTGACATTTACATGGTAAGGTCTCTATACTTGTAAGGACTGTCTTTAACAGCTATTCCTCAGGGAGGTGCATATAATGAAACGTACTTATCAACCAAATAAACGCAAACACAGCAAAGTACACGGCTTCCGTGCGCGCATGAGCTCTAAAAATGGACGTAAAGTTCTAGCTGCTCGCCGTCGTAAAGGAAGAAAAGTATTATCCGCATAAGCCACTGAAAACGTCAGTGGTTTTTTTTTCATTAAAATCGTTTTTAAACGCCCGATAAATGGGCAACCCTTTAGGGAGAAGAAAATAATCATCAGGTTAGAGAGCAATAAAAGCGGAGTGGAGTCAGCATGAAAAAAAAGAATCGGATTAAGAAAAACGAAGACTTCCAGCAGGTATTCAGAAAAGGCAAATCCATTGCGAATCGGCAATTTGTGATCTATACGCTTCATAGAGAAGAAGAAAAAGAGTTCAGACTGGGATTATCCGTTAGCAAAAAAATAGGAAATGCCGTGACGAGAAACCGGGTTAAACGGCTCGTTAAACAGATTTTTTTAGAAGAGAAGGATTTCCTTTCCACGGGGAAGGACTATATTGTTATCGCCAGGAAACCGGCGGCCGAATTAAACTACGAGGAAGTTCGAAACAGTCTGTTTCACCTATTTAAAAAGGCAAGGCTTTTGGCTAAGAAAAAAAATGGTGAAAAATGATGTCGTTAAACGTTTGAAAAGAAAAAACAAATTCTAAATAAAAGATGGTAAAATACTCTTGAACCGCCATTAATCGTGGTTGGATCGGTAAACTCACAGACAATGAATACATTAAAAATAGACATGCTGTTAGGAGGATACAGTTTGAAGAGGCGTATTTGGTTAGTTCTTGGATTAGTTGGTCTAGTAACCCTCTTATCCGGCTGTACGGAAGTCAATCAGCCGATTACGGATAAAAGCACAGGGTTTTGGAATCAGTATATTGTTTACCCTCTATCATGGGTTATTACCTATTTTGCAGATTTAACCGGCGGCAGTGCCGCAACAGCAAACTACGGTTTGGCTATTATCATCGTAACCATTCTCATCCGCTTTGCGATTCTGCCCCTGATGATCAAACAGACAAGAAGCTCAAAGGCTATGCAAGCGCTGCAGCCGGAAATGAAACAGCTTCGCGAGAAATACAGCTCTAAAGATCAGCAGACACAGCAAAAGCTTCAGCAGGAAACGATGGCACTGTTCCAAAAACACGGAGTCAATCCTCTTGCAGGGTGCTTCCCGCTGCTAGTTCAAATGCCGATACTGATCGGGTTCTATCATGCGATCATGAGAACGGAAGCGATTAAGGAGCACGCATTCCTTTGGTTCGACCTTGGAGATAAAGATCCATTCTATATTTTGCCGGTTGTCGCCGGGATCACGACGTTTATTCAGCAGAAAATTATGATGGCGGGTACAGAAAATCAAAATCCGCAGATGGCTATGATGGTATGGCTCATGCCGATTATGATCGTTGTTTTCGCCATTACGTTCCCTGCGGCCCTGTCCTTGTACTGGGTAGTCGGAAACATTTTTATGATCGTACAATCCCTGCTTATCAAAGGACCGGATTTAAAAGCTAATGCTCAAAAATCTCCTCAAAAAGCAGGAGCTAAAAAGTGATTGAGGCAACAGCTGCCGGTTCAACCGTTGAAGAAGCAACTCAAGCCGCGCTGAAAAAGCTTAATGCTAAAAGAGAAGACGCCGAAATTGAAATCGTGATTGAAGGAAGAAAAGGGTTCCTTGGCTTCGGTAAAAGACAGGCGGTTGTAAAAGCTGTCTTAAAAACATCAGATCCTTCTCCAACTGAAGAAGAAATGGTGCAGCCTGAAGAAGTTTTCGCTGAAGCGGAACCTCTTCAGGAAGAGCCGAAGCCCGCGGTTAAAAAGGCAATGAATGAAAAAACGGGCGAGGAAGCACATGCCTACCTGCTTCAAGTCATTGAACAAATGGGCGTAAAAGCCACTGTAGAGAAGATTCAAAAGGGAAGAAATCTCACCTTCCTGATCGAGGGTGAGGACATTGCTCTTCTGATCGGCAAAAGAGGCCAAACACTGAATTCCCTTCAGTATTTAACTCAGCTTGTCGCCAACCGGCATTCGGATCAGTATTTTCATGTCACAGTCGATGCCGAGTCCTATCGGGAGCGCCGTGAGGAAATTCTTGTCCAGCTTGCGAATAAGCTCGCCAGCCAGGCGCTTGCCTCATCAAAGGAACTGGCCCTTGAGCCAATGCCTTCCTATGAGAGGAAAATCATTCACGCTGCGCTCGCCCGCAACAAAAAAGTCGTCACCTTTTCCGCAGGAGAAGAGCCGAGGCGTCATATAGTCATTGCTCCAAAACGATAACCAGCCTTCAGCGGCTGGTTTTTTTGTGGGCTCTTTTTCTGAAGCTTTAATAGTTTTTTTCTGTTTATGCTGATAGCAGTAAAATCTGAGAGACAGATGAGATCTATCAGGCACGGTGTTCCGCGGAAGTGAGCAATCACCCATCTGCTTTAAAAAAAGTTTGCGGGAAAAGCGTTTGAAAAAAATCAGATTGCATTTACCCTGTCCCCGGCAATTTGTGAACAGCTCATAAAAATCCCCCTCGAATTCCTCCTGCAAATATTGTTATTCACATGTGGATAAGTTAAAATATAGGACGAACGATAGAATGTCTGTGAATAACTCCTTCTACCTCCAAACTTCCTTTTACCTGCCGAATATGGTATCTTAAAGTTTTGATGACCTTCTTTTTTATTTAAAAACTTTCCCACATAGATAGATTGCATTAGAGTGAGGTGAACGACTTGGAATTCGACACAATTACAGCCATATCCACACCTATGGGTGAAGGAGCAATCGCCATTGTCAGATTGAGCGGTGAAGAAGCGGTAGCGATAGCGGACCGTGTTTTTGCAGCGCCTGCAGGAAAAAAGCTTGAAGATGCAGCTTCCCACACCATTCATTACGGCCACATCATCGATCCTGAAACAAATGAGGTTGCAGAAGAAGTGATGGTTTCCGTTATGAGAGGCCCGAAGACCTTCACGCGTGAGGACGTAATTGAAATTAACTGCCACGGAGGACTTGTTTCGGTTAACCGTGTCCTTCAGCTCGTGCTGAACAGCGGTGCCCGATTGGCAGAGCCCGGGGAATTTACAAAGCGGGCATTTATGAATGGACGGATTGACCTTTCCCAGGCAGAAGCGGTTATGGATCTGATCCGGGCTAAAACGGATAAAGCCATGAACGTAGCATTGGGTCAAATGGAAGGCCGTCTTTCAACGCTTGTCAGAAAGCTTCGCCAGGAAATCCTTGAAACATTGGCCCATGTCGAAGTGAATATTGATTATCCTGAGTACGATGATGTGGAAGAAATGACGCATCAGATGCTTGTAGAAAAAGCGACTTATGTCAAGACTGAAATAGAGAAGCTCCTCCAGACCTCAAGTCAGGGGAAAATACTGAGAGAAGGATTGTCCACTGTCATCATTGGGCGTCCGAATGTCGGGAAATCCTCGCTGCTTAACAGTCTGGTACACGAAAACAAGGCAATTGTTACGGATGTACCCGGAACAACACGCGACGTTATAGAAGAGTATGTAAATGTAAGAGGCGTGCCTCTGAAGCTTGTAGACACAGCCGGTATACGTGAGACTGAGGACATCGTTGAGCGGATTGGGGTTGAGAGGTCCCGCCAAGTCCTGAAGGAAGCCGATTTAATCCTTCTTGTACTCAATTACAGCGACGAGCTCACATTTGAGGATGAGCAGCTGTTTGAAGCAGTAAAAGGCATGGATGTCATTGTGATTATCAACAAAACGGATCTGCCTCAGCAGATTAATATGGATAAGGTCAGCCTTCTCGCGGAGGACCGCCCTGTCGTGACGACATCCCTGAAAGAGGAAGAAGGAATCGATCGGCTCGAAGAATCGATTCAATCCTTATTCTTTAAGGGAGATATTCAGTCGGGTGACATGACGTACGTTTCAAATTCCAGACATATTGCCCTTATGACTCAAGCGAAACGGTCCATTGAAGAAGCACTCAATGGAATTGAAGCCGGCATGCCGGTGGATATGGTGCAAATCGATTTGACGAGAGCTTGGGAGCAGCTTGGAGAAATCATCGGCGACTCTGTACACGAGAGTCTGATTGATCAGTTATTCTCTCAATTTTGCCTAGGAAAATAAGAGCCGGCCTCACAGGTTCAGTCTTCAATAAAATGGATATAGATAAAACATACAGCTTTACAATTAAAGGAGGAAACAACATTGGCATACCACGCTGGTGATTATGATGTAATCGTCGTTGGTGCAGGCCACGCAGGTGTTGAGTCCGCTCTCGCATCCGCGAGACTGGGCGCAAAAACGCTCGTTCTTACGATCAACCTTGATATGGTCGCTTTCATGCCCTGCAATCCGTCCGTCGGAGGACCCGCTAAAGGCATCGTTGTACGGGAAATTGATGCGTTAGGCGGCGAAATGGGTAAAAATATTGATAAAACGCACATTCAAATGAGAATGCTGAATACCGCAAAAGGACCTGCTGTACGGGCGCTCCGCGCACAGGCCGATAAATTTACGTATCAGCATGAAATGAAAAAAACAATGGAAAACGAACCGAACCTGACCCTCATGCAGGGCATGGTAGACAGCCTGATTATTGAAGAAGGAGAATGCCGAGGCGTTATCACCCAAACAGGTGCGGAGTACCATTCAAAAACTGTCGTTTTAACAACAGGTACCTTCTTGCGCGGACGCATTATCCTTGGGGATCTTTCCTATTCCAGCGGACCGAATAATCAGCAGCCATCCATTAAGCTTTCAGAGCATTTGCAGGAGCTTGGCTTCGACCTGGTCCGTTTTAAAACAGGTACGCCTCCCCGTGTCAACAGCAAAACCATTGATTACAGCAAAACGGAAATCCAGCCAGGCGACGAGGAGCCCCGGGCATTTTCCTATGAAACAACCAAATTCATTACAGACCAGCTTCCATGCTGGCTAACCTATACAAGTGCAGAAACACATCAGATTATCGACAGCAACCTGCACCGTTCGCCGATGTATTCCGGTATGATTAAAGGTACGGGCCCCCGTTATTGCCCGTCCATTGAGGATAAAGTGGTCCGCTTTAATGATAAGCCGCGCCATCAGATTTTCCTTGAACCGGAAGGCCGCAACACGGAAGAGGTTTATGTGCAGGGTCTTTCTACAAGCCTGCCTGAGGATGTTCAGAAGCAGATTCTCAGCACCATTCCGGGACTTGAAAATGTTCAAATGATGAGACCTGGCTATGCGATTGAGTACGATGCAATCGTACCGACCCAGCTGTGGCCGACCCTGGAAACGAAAAAAGTTCCTGGACTTTACACGGCAGGACAAATTAACGGCACATCCGGCTATGAGGAAGCAGCGGGACAAGGCATTATGGCGGGAATCAACGCCGGTCAAAAAGCGCTTGGCCGCGAAGAAGTCATCCTCAGCCGTTCCGATGCCTATATTGGTGTCCTGATTGACGACCTGGTCACAAAAGGGACGAGTGAACCGTACCGTCTGTTGACATCACGTGCCGAATACCGTTTGCTGCTCCGTCATGATAATGCCGATTTGCGCCTGACTGAAACAGGCTATAAAATTGGTTTGATCAGTGACAGCCGCTATCAATCATTCACAGAGAAAAAGACGGCCATCGAAAAAGAAAAAGTTCGTCTTGCAAAACTGATCCTTAAACCTAATGCCGAAGTGCAGGAACTGATCCGTTCCACCGGAGGAAGCGAGCTGAAGGACGGAATCCGGGCTGGCGATCTTCTTAAACGGCCGGAAATTAACTACAGCCACATTGCAAAGCTTGCACCTGCAGAATCCCCTGTAGATCCTGACGTATCGGAGCAGGTGGAAATTCAGGTTAAATACGAAGGGTATATTGATAAATCTCTTCAGCAGGTCGATAAACTTAAAAAGATGGAAAATAAAAAAATCCCTGAAAACATTGACTACGACGCAATTAATGGACTTGCATCCGAAGCGCGCCAGAAACTGAAGGAAGTGCGCCCGCTCTCTATGGCCCAGGCTTCCAGAATTTCCGGTGTGAACCCTGCGGACGTTTCCATCCTGCTCGTTTATATGGAGCAGGGCCGCATCGCGAAAGTTGCAAACGAATAAAGCCCAAGAAAGGATTTCGTGATGGACATTTCCCTATTCCAATCTAAGCTGGAGGAGAAAGGCATTCCCCTTTCTCCTGAACAGCTCTCCCAATTTGATACGTACTACCGTCTGCTCGTTGAGTGGAACGAAAAAATGAACCTTACCTCCATTACGGACAAGGAAGAGGTTTATCTGAAGCATTTTTACGATTCAATCAGTGCTGCCTTTCATTTTGATTTTTCCAAGCCGCTTTCCATCGTCGATGTTGGAGCCGGAGCGGGATTTCCAAGCCTGCCGATTAAAATCTGCTTTCCGCAGCTTTCTGTTTCCATCGTCGATTCATTAAATAAAAGGATCACCTTTTTGGAAGAGCTGGCGAAAAGTCTTAAGCTAACCAATGTCTCCTTCTATCATGACCGAGCTGAAACGTTCGGCCAAAATAAACAGCATCGTGAAAAGTACGATGTAGTTACGGCACGTGCCGTTGCCCGTTTGTCTGTATTAAGTGAATTGTGCATGCCTCTCGTAAAAAAAGGCGGGCATTTTGTCGCTTTAAAAGCAGCAGCAGCGGAGGACGAGCTTCAGGCAGGAGAAAAAGCGATTAACGTTCTCGGAGGAAAAACGGAATCGATTCATCAGTTCCAGCTGCCGATTGAAGAAAGCGAACGAAACATCGTTGTCATCAAAAAAGTAAAGCCGACTCCTGGTAAATATCCGCGCAAACCCGGAACACCTAACAAGACACCAATCGAATGATACATATTTTTAAAAAGTGCCCCAGCAAGCAGCGGCATGCAGGAATTCCGGCTAAAAAATAGAATTATAAATTGGTAGTTTCCAAAGGTGGTGTACTCACATGAAGCATCCGTTTTCCCGTTTCTTCGGAATAGGAGAAAAGGAAGAAACAGATCAGACGCTAGAAAATTTGGAGAGTGAAGCAGGAGAGGCAGAAGTGGAAGCAAGAGAAGAAGTCAAACAGATTCCTGTTCTCGACATTACGCCAAATCGATTTCAGCCCCGTTCCATTTTTTCGGATGAAAAAATAGATGAACTGTCCATGACAATCCGTACGCATGGTATTATCCAGCCGATTGTAGTCCGTCCGGCCGATGGCAAATACGAGCTGATTGCAGGCGAAAGAAGATGGAGAGCCGTTCAAAGACTAGGATGGGAAACGATTCCCGCCATCGTAAAGGATTTTAATGATAAGGAAACCGCTTCTGTCGCCCTTATTGAAAACCTGCAGCGGGAAGAATTGTCCGCAATCGAAGAAGCTCTTGCCTATGCCAAGCTGCTTAAGCTGCATGAGCTTACTCAAGAGGCGCTTGCCCAAAGACTTGGTAAAGGACAGTCTACGGTTGCCAATAAACTGAGACTATTAAAGCTTCCGGATGAAGTGCAGGAAGCGCTTCTTCAAAAACAGCTTACGGAGCGCCACGCCCGGGCGCTTATTCCGCTTAAATTACCTGAACTGCAAGTGGCTCTTTTACATGACATCATTGAAAAACAGCTGAATGTGAAGCAGACCGAAGACCGCGTGGTCAAAATGCTTGAAAAAGATAAACCGAAACCAAAGCCGAAGCGCAAAGCATTCAGCCGTGACACAAGAATTGCCATGAACACAATTAGACAATCGCTCACAATGGTGGCGGATACAGGTGTTCAGATTAATGCAGAAGAAGAGGAATTTGAAGAATACATCCAATTCACCATCAAAATTCCCAAGTAACTCTCTAATCCTATGATTGGAGAGTTTTTTTTACACATGTTTTTTTACACATGTTTTTCAAGAATTTAGAAAAATCCAGGACGCCTGTCTCTCGTTTTTTGTTAAAATAGAATAATAGCTTTAAAACCGCAAATCAAATCAGATGCACCCCCGGCCTTTGAAAAGGAAAGAAGATTATAGAGATGCAGGAGTAGGTGAACCTCGTGGGAAAGATTATTGCCATAGCAAATCAAAAAGGCGGAGTCGGTAAAACAACAACCTCCGTAAACCTTGGGGCATGCCTTGCCTATATAGGGAAAAAAGTCCTTTTAGTCGATACAGATCCTCAAGGCAATGCAACGAGCGGGATTGGAATCGAAAAAGCAGATGTAGAGTATTGCATATACGATATTCTCGTTGAAGATAGAGAGGCTGCCGCCGCCATTTGTCCATCCGCCGTTGAAAACCTCCACGTGATCCCGGCAACCATTCAGCTGGCAGGAGCAGAAATTGAACTCGTTCCGACTATTTCCCGGGAAGTAAGATTAAAAAGAGCACTCGATAAGGTAAAGCATAACTATGATTATGTCCTGATTGATTGTCCCCCGTCCCTTGGACTGTTAACCATCAATGCTTTAACAGCTGCCGATACCGTCATCATCCCGGTGCAATGTGAGTATTACGCACTTGAAGGCCTCAGCCAGCTGCTGAATACCGTCCGGCTCGTTCAAAAGCACTTAAATACGAACCTGATGATCGAAGGTGTCCTGCTGACGATGCTCGATGCCCGGACTAACCTCGGAATTCAGGTTATTGAAGAAGTAAAAAAATATTTCCGTGAAAAAGTGTACCGCACCGTTATTCCAAGAAATGTAAGATTGAGTGAGGCGCCAAGCCATGGACTGCCGATTATCCTGTATGATGCGCGCTCTAGAGGAGCGGAAGTGTACCTGGAGCTTGCTAAGGAGGTGGCTGCAAATGCCTAAAGGACTGGGGAAAGGTTTGGAAGCGCTTTTACAGGCAAGCCAAGAAGAAATGGTACAGGAATTGAAAGTCAAAGACCTGCGCCCTAACCCCTATCAGCCCCGCAAGACCTTTCAGGAGGAAGCGATTGATGAATTAAAGAATTCGATTCTTCATTATGGGATTCTGCAGCCGATTATTGTCAGGAAATCCATTAAGGGATATGAAATTGTAGCAGGAGAAAGACGATTTCGTGCGGCTAAGCTCGCGGGACTTGAGACGGTCCCGGCAGTCGTAAGAGAATTGGACGACAAGAAGATGATGGAGCTTGGATTGCTTGAAAATCTGCAGCGGGAGGATCTAACTCCGGTTGAGGAAGCCCGGGCTTATCAATCCCTTTTGGACGAACTGGATTTAACTCAGGAAGAATTGGCCAAGCGCTTAGGAAAAAGCCGTCCGCATATTGCTAATCATCTCCGTCTGCTGACGCTTCCGGCAGCCGTTCAGACGATGATCAATGAAGGCCAGCTTTCCATGGGTCATGGACGTACCATTCTCGGTTTGAAGAAAAAAGAAAAATACCAATTATTGGCTGAAAAAATAATTAAAGAGCAGCTTAACGTTAGACAAACCGAAATTCTCGTTCAGCAGCTGAATGAAAGCGGAGGCAAAGCTCCGGATCCGAAAAAACAGCTGAAACGGGACCTCTTTCTGGCGGAGCGGGAAACCTCCCTTCAAGCATATTTTGGTACAAAGGTTTCCATCAAGCAGCAGCACAATAAAGGGAAAATCGAAATTGAATTTACCGATTCAGGAGATCTGGAAAGAATTCTGGAACTCCTGTCCACAGAAGAATCCTCCTAACCTTAAAGGCTGGAGGCTTCTTTTTTTCCTGTGCAAAAACATCGAATGGAGAGTTTACTATGGTTCTATTAGGCAGTTTAATCAATGCCCTTGGCATCGCAGCAGGTACACTCATTGGGCTGCTTTTAACAAGGATTCCGGACCGGATTAAGGAAACCGTCATGATTGCGATCGGTTTGTCTGTTTCGATTTTGGGAATTACGATGGCATTTAAAAGCGAGGACTTCTTTTATGTAATTGTCAGCCTGATTGCAGGTGCGGTCATTGGAGAAGTGCTCAATCTCGAGGAGAAGCTCCATGCTGTCGGCAGATGGATTGAAAGAAGGATGGGGAAATCAAAATCCGGAAACATTGCCGAAGGATTTGTCACAGCCACTCTTATTTTTGTCATTGGGGCCATGGCGATCGTGGGGGCGCTCGACAGCGGCTTAAGGGGAGACCACAGCGTCCTTATGACAAAATCGATGATTGACGGATTTACAAGTGCGGTCCTGGCAAGCACACTTGGAATCGGCGTTCTTTTATCCGCTATTCCCGTTTTCCTTTATGAAAGTGCAATAGCTTTGTTAGCGGGAGTCATTCAGACTTCTATTGAAGAAAAGCTTCTTTCCTCCCTCATCTCAGAAATGACAGCAGCAGGCGGAGTCATGATTCTCGCCATCGGGCTGAATATGCTCGAAATTAAATCAATCCGGGTTGCGAACCTCCTTCCGGCACTCCCTGTCATCATTCTGCTTGTGACGATTCAGCATTACTTTTTTTAGTTAAATTTGCGATTGGCGATCTCCTGATCCAAGAAGAACGGACCACATGCCGTTTCTCGGCATCAATCAGACTGTCGGCAATCAGATTCGCCATCGACACGACCAAGTGCAGCCGTGTATTCTGCAGAACGAAAAATTCCATAAATCCGCTCACATTAACAATCCCGGTTAAATGCATGTCTCCGACTGCCGGAAGGTCTTTATTCACTCCAGCTCCGGGCTTTACAGGTCCCTGACCTACCTGAAACGAACCGACGCTTTTCAGTTTCCCGAGACAGGCATCAATCGCAATAATAAAAGGGTTCCGGTAGGATGCTTGAATGAAGGCAATTGATTCCTCCAGGTTTACGGCATGAACGGGATCCTTCAAGGTTCCGTATACATGAAACCGCTCCATTCCCTTCTCTGCAAGCCTCGTGCCCACAATCGGCCCCAGGCTGTCACCAGTCGAGCGGTCTGTTCCGATGCATAAAATAACAATTTCCCTGCTCATCATCTTAGGGAGGAGCGTCAGAATACAGGAGGACAGAAGCTCCTGTGCATCCTGATCTTCATAATAAATGCGTTCCGGATCCTTGAAAGATGAAAACAATCCTGTTTTTAGATTCATAGCCGCTGCCCAGCTCCCTTGTACTCAAAGTACTATCAGTATACGGATTACAGGCGGAATCTATACTAGGGGGATGCAACTTTGACACGCTGCCACTTTTTCCGCGTCACCCTGTCAAACTTCAGCAAAACTTGCTAAAATAGAGGCTAGTTGAATCTTACCCTTTTAAAAAAAGAGATGATGAGATAGACAGGAGTGAATCCTTTGAATGAAAAGATCAATGCGAAAATACAGGAATATCTGCTGAACGAGGAACTTTGGATCGGAATCGGACTCGGGATCCTGAAAATTATTATGATTGTTATTGTGGCGGCTCTGATTATTCGGGTCGGAAATATAACCATAGAAAAAGTACTCTCGCTTAGAGGGAAATCCCCTCTTCGCATATCGGAACGGCGTGAAAATACTCTCGCTAAATTGCTTAGCAACGTTTTAGCGTATGTGGTTTACTTTGCCGCTCTTTTAATGGTTCTTGAAACGATGAGTCTGGATGTCAAAGCTCTTCTTGCCGGAGCGGGAATTGTCGGGCTGGCTGTCGGTTTTGGTGCACAGAACCTTGTGCGCGACATCATCACCGGATTCTTTATTATTTTTGAAGACCAGTTTTCCGTCGGAGATGTGATTCGCGTCGGCGGTTTTGAAGGAACCGTCGAGGAAATCGGACTCAGGACAACCAAAATCAAAAGCTGGACGGGTGAGCTGCACATTTTGCCGAACGGCAGTATCGTGGAAGTGACAAATTTCTCAATTCATAATAGTACGGCGGTCGTAGACATTAACGTTGCATACGAATCGGACATTCAGCATGTGGAAGAAGTCATCCGGGATCTGCTGCGCGTCCTGCCGGCTAAGTATGAGGACATGGCTGCTGTACCGGAGCTGCTTGGCGTCCATAACTTCGGGCCTTCAGAAATTACGCTCAGGGTCGTATGCGAAACCGCACCGATGCAGCATTTCTACGTCTCAAGAATGATCCGCAAGGAAATCAAGCTTGTGATGGACGAGCATGGAATCGATATCCCGTTCCCTCGAATCGTGATGTACAACCGGGATGCAAAAGATCCATCTGTTGGAAAGGGTGAGCAAAGTGGCGGATAAGGAATTTGATTTAAATGACATCGTCGAAATGAAAAAACCCCATCCATGCGGAACGAACCGCTGGAAGATTATCCGTCTCGGGATGGACATCCGGATCAAGTGTGAAGGCTGCGGACACAGCGTCATGATCCCACGAAGGGAATTTACAAGAAAGATGAAAAAGATGCTGGTAAAAGCAGAACCGCCGGCAGAATAACCCAAAATGGCTGGTTTTTCTTGTGTTTTCCTGATTTCCTTTCTATAATTGGGGTTGGTTTACAAAAGTACGGCCTAACACAGCAAAGCCCGGAAAGCGGACTTTGTTTATCATAGAGGAGCTGAACGAAACATGGCTTTAACTGCAGGTATTGTCGGACTTCCGAATGTAGGGAAATCCACTCTTTTTAACGCAATTACACAGGCTGGCGCAGAGTCTGCCAACTATCCTTTCTGTACGATTGACCCGAATGTGGGCATCGTTGAAGTACCGGACGAGCGTCTTCAAAAATTGACAGAGCTTGTTCAGCCTAAAAAAACCGTTCCAACGGCTTTTGAGTTTACGGATATTGCCGGAATCGTAAAAGGTGCGAGCAAGGGTGAAGGACTAGGAAACAAATTCCTTTCCCACATCCGCCAGGTAGACGCGATTACTCACGTAGTCCGCTGCTTCGAGGATGGAAACATCACGCACGTATCCGGTAAGGTCGATCCAATCGATGATATTGAAACCATCAACCTGGAGCTTGTTCTCGCTGACCTTGAGTCTGTTGATAAGCGTGCATCCCGAGTTGAAAAGCTTGCTAAGCAAAAGGACAAAGACGCAGTAGCAGAGCATGAAATTCTCTCCAAGCTCAAAGAAGCGTTTGAAAACGGCAAACCTGCCCGTTCTGTTGAGTTCACGGAAGAGCAGATGAAACATGTAAAGCAGCTTCACCTTCTGACAAGCAAACCGATTCTTTATGTAGCAAATGTTGCCGAGGATGAAGTAGCCGATTCCTCTAAAAATCCTTACGTACAAAAAGTGAGAGATTTTGCAGCGAACGAAAACGCAGAAGTGATTGTCGTCTGTGCAAAGATCGAATCTGAAATTGTAGAACTTGATGCGGAAGAAAAGGAAATGTTCCTTGAAGAGCTTGGCATTGAAGAGTCCGGACTTGATCAGCTGATCCGCGCAACTTATCAGCTGCTTGGTCTTGCGACTTACTTTACTGCAGGCGTTCAGGAAGTGCGTGCATGGACATTCCGTCTTGGCATGAAAGCTCCTCAATGTGCCGGAGTCATCCATACCGATTTCGAACGCGGATTCATCCGTGCCGAAACCGTTCATTACGAAGACCTTCTTGCTGCCGGAACAATGGGTGCAGCCCGCGAAGCCGGAAAAGTCCGTCTTGAAGGAAAAGAATATCTGGTGAAAGACGGAGACGTTATTCACTTCCGTTTTAACGTTTAATTTGAAAGAGAAGGCTCTGATGGAGTCTTCTTTTTTTGTGGGGGATTGGGTGGGACGGACGGTGCTTTACGGGGTCAGTCCCCAAAGATTTCACCGAACTAAAGCTCCGGCACCATCTTTGGAAAGCCGCGCGGTTATGGGCTCGCAGACTGCGGTCTCTGTCCCCTGCTGCGGTGAAGCAGGACGGGACTGGCACCGTGCCAGTCCCCTGAAATTTCACCGAACTAAAGCTCCGGCACCACCCTCTGGAAACCCCTGCGGTATAAGGGCTCACAGACTAAGGCCTCTGTCCCCTGCTGCGGTGAAGCACAGCGGGTCAGGCACCTCCGACAATAGAGCTAAATAACCACCCCACTCATCAAATTTCGAACCCTCCACAACCATTTACACCAAAACCGCTCTGCTTCCCCTCAAATTAAGGGAAGCACCTTGCCAAATCCCAATCCATTTGGTATAATTCTAACTTGTGAGTAATTGAATATTGCTCCTTGCTCTCATATGCTTGAGAGCCGTTTAGACCAAGAGGAGGTGTAGAGTAATGACAAACTACGAAATTATGTACATCGTACGTCCAAACATCGAAGAAGATGCGAAGAAAGCTCTTGTTGAGCGTTTCAGCGGAATTCTTTCTGACAATGGTGCGGAAGTAAAGGAAACGAAAGAGTGGGGCAAACGCCGCCTTGCTTATGAAATCAATGATTTCCGCGATGGTTACTATCAGATCGTTAAAGTTGCTTCTGAAGCAGATGCGGTTCAAGAATTTGACCGTCTTGCAAAGATCAGCGAAGACATCATTCGTCACATCGTGATTAAAGAAGAAGAATAATTGCAGCCGATCATAAATTTTCTAAATAAAGGATGGTCTTCATGATCAATCGTGTCGTTCTCGTCGGAAGACTTACAAAAGACCCTGAACTTCGTTATACACCAGCGGGGGCAGCTGTTGCCACCTTCACTCTTGCAGTAAACCGTACGTTTACGAACCAGCAGGGGGAAAAGGAAGCAGACTTCCTTAACTGTGTCGTATGGAGACGTCAGGCCGAAAATGTGGCAAACTTCTTGAAAAAAGGCAACTTGGCAGGCGTTGAAGGCAGATTGCAGTCTCGCAGCTATGAGGATCAAACAGGACGCCGTGTGTATGTTACTGAAGTTGTGGCCGACAGCGTGCAGTTTTTAGAGCCTAAGGGATCTGGAAACAGCGGCGGTGGCGGAAACAGCAATAACTTTTATGATGGAGGCCAGTCTCAGGGCGGCCAAAAATCATATGGTGGTTCAGATCAGCAGCGGAATAATAACAATCAAGGCCGTACAAGCTTTGATGATGATCCATTTGCCAATGATGGACAACCGATTGATATATCAGACGATGATTTGCCATTCTAAAAACTAAAATCCAATTCGAAAGGAGTGTATGACTAATGGCAGGAGGACGCAGAGGCGGTCGCGCGAAGCGCCGTAAAGTTTGTTTCTTTACCTCTAACGGAATCACGCACATCGACTACAAAGATGTTGATTTGCTTAAAAAATTCGTTTCCGAGCGCGGTAAAATTCTTCCTCGTCGTGTAACTGGTACAAGCGCAAAATACCAACGTAAATTGACTGTTGCTATCAAACGCTCACGCCAAATGGCATTGCTTCCATACGTTACAGGCGAATAAGACATTCCCAAAAGACACTCATTCTGTGAGTGTCTTTTATTATTATCCGCATGAATCCGGACACTTCCATTCCGGCCTAACTCAAAGAGTACAGCCCATTACTCTTTACCCGCAAAAAATGATATAATTGAATCGTACATAACAAGGTGAAGGCTGCTTACAAGAGCAGTTTTTTATTTTTACGGACAGAGAGATATTTTTCTCCCTCTGTGATTTAAGCTGAATGAGGTGAACCTGTGAAACGCACGAAAGCCCTGACAGAGGGAGCGATTTTGCTTGCTCTTTTTACTGTTGCCGTCTTAATTACCATCACCGTCCCGCTTCTGGGGATGATTACTTCATTTGCCCTGCCTATTCCTTTCATTGTATATGCATTAAGGCATGACACGAAGAGCAGTCTTCTTTTGTTTGCCGCGTCTTTGCCGGTCGTTTTTATAACAGGATCAATCAGTGCCTTGCTTGCAGCAGCACCCACTGCTTTAACAGGGCTCATCATGGGTACACTTTATAAGAAAAGAGGAAGCGCACCAGCTGTCATTGGCGGAACGCTTGCGTTTCTTGCTACCATCCTTGGAGGCTATGTGATTTCGGTTCTTTTTTTTCAAGTGAATCCTCTAACTGAATTCAAGTCCATTATGACGGAATCAATGAATATGGCGACATCCTTAATGAAAACGATGGGTCAGCCTCCGAAGGAAGAACAAATGAGGCTGCTGCGGACTCAAATGGAACAATTTTTCACTTTAATGCCGACAGTTGCTGTAATGTGCAGTTTCTTTTTCTCTATTATTACTCATGCGATTGCTTCCTCTATTCTTAAGAGACTGAAGCTTGAAGTAAAGCCTTTAAAGCCATTCAGAGAATGGAAGCTGCCGAAGAGTATTGCTTGGTATTACTTGGCGGTCATTCTGCTTAGCTATATTGGATTTGAGAAGGGTTCCTACGCAAGTATGGCTGTGACCAATGTATTCTTTATTTTAACGGTTCTGTTAGTGATCCAAGGATTTTCTTTCCTGTTTTACTATGCTTACACCAAGGGAATATCAAAAAGCGTCCCCATCGTTGTTGTTATTATTTCCCTATTCCTTCCGTTTTTGCTTTATCCGATTCAATTCTTAGGTATAATTGACATAGGATTCAGATTAAGGGAGAAAATTACTCCAAAATCTTAATGGTTTAACAAAACGGTATCACTGTTGCGAGGAGCTGAAACAGATGCCAAGTTTTTATGAAAAGCGCTTATTTCGTTACCCTATATACGCTCTATATAGCGTAACAGTGATCGCTCTTGCAATCCTTTTTTACTATAACTGGATCCTATCCTTCGCAGGCCTTCTTCTTATGGGCTTAACGATTATTCTCCTTATTCAGGCTGACGCCAAAATGAAGTCGGATATGGAAGAATACATATCCACCCTCTCTTACAGGCTGAAAAAGGTCGGAGAAGAAGCGCTGATGGAGATGCCGATCGGGATCATGCTGTTTAATGATCAGTACTATATAGAATGGACGAATCCGTTCCTGGCTTCATGCTTTGATGAAGATACGCTTGTCGGACGGACGCTTTATGATGTAGCTGAAGGGCTTATTCCTCTTATTAAACAGGAGGTTGATTCAGAAACGCTCTCTCTTCATGACCGGAAGTTCAAGGTGATTATTAAAAGAGAAGAACGCCTGCTTTATTTCTTTGATGTAACGGAGCAAAAAGAGATTGAAAAACAATATAAAAATGAGCGAACTGTTTTAGCCCTTATTTTCCTTGATAACTATGATGAAGTAACGCAAGGGATGGACGATCAGACGAAAAGCACGATTAACAGTGAAGTGACGTCCCTTTTGAATAAATGGGGGAATGAACAGGGGCTGTTTTTAAAACGTGTCTCCTCTGAGAGGTTTCTTGCTGTTTTAAATGAGCATATCCTCGAAAAATTGGAGAAAACCAAGTTTTCTGTCCTTGATGAAGTGCGCGAGCGAACAGCCGTATATAACATTTCGCTTACGCTGAGTATCGGAATCGGTGCCGGACATCACTCCCTTCAGGAACTGGGAGATATGGCCCAGTCAAGCCTTGACCTTGCTTTAGGCCGCGGGGGAGATCAAGTTGCCATTAAGCAGTCTAACGGCAAAGTGAAGTTTTACGGCGGCAAAACAAATCCGATGGAAAAAAGAACCCGGGTCCGTGCCCGTGTCATATCCCATGCGATGACGGAAATTGTCACCGCCAGTGACAAGGTTCTGATTATGGGCCATAAATATCCGGATATGGATGCAATCGGTGCAGCGATCGGCGTATTGAAGGTCGCAGAAGTAAACGACAAGGAAGCGTATATCGTTCTTGATCAGAATGAAATAGATTCGAGTGTTCAAAGGCTTGTAGAAGAGCTCAAGCTTCATACTGAATTGTGGGCCCATTTTATCAAACCGGAAGAAGCGCTTGAAATGGTGACAGAAGAAACGGTGCTTATTGTAGTAGATACACATAAGCCATCCCTTGTTCTCGATGAGAAGCTCCTGGGACGCGTTCACGATAAAGTGGTGATCGATCATCATAGACGAGGCGAGGAGTTTATCAAAGATCCTCTGCTTGTCTATATGGAGCCGTACGCGTCCTCTACAGCGGAGCTTGTCACGGAACTGCTCGAATACCAGCCGAAGCGCCTAAAGCTCAAAATGATTGAAGCAACGGCTCTGTTAGCTGGTATAATAGTGGACACAAAAAGTTTTACTCTAAGAACCGGTTCAAGAACCTTCGATGCGGCATCCTATCTCCGCTCAAAGGGAGCGGACACGATTCTTGTCCAAAAGTTTATGAAAGAGGACATCAATCATTTCGTGAAACGCTCCAAGTTGATTCAAAACACCGAGCTGCTTGAAAATGGCGTAGCGCTGTCAATGGACGCTGATGAAAATGGGGACTATTTCGATCAAGTCATCATTGCTCAAACAGCGGATACTCTCCTTTCCATGAGCGGAGTTTCAGCTTCATTTGTTCTGGCGAGGCGCAATGAAAACACGGTTGGAATCAGTGCAAGGTCGCTTGGGGATGTGAATGTTCAGCTTATTATGGAAGCGCTGGATGGAGGCGGGCACTTGACGAACGCAGCCACCCAGCTTCAGGACATCACGGTTGCAGAAGCGGAAGAGAGATTAAAGCAAGCAATTGGCGACTATTTTGAAGGAGGAATTAAGGCATGAAAGTAGTTTTTCTTAAAGATGTTAAAGGTAAAGGAAAAAAAGGCGAGGTAAAAAACGTAGCGGACGGCTACGCGCACAATTTCCTGATTAAACAAGGCCTTGCTGTTGAAGCAAACAATGCGGCAATGTCTGCACTAAATGCCCAAAAGAATAAAGAGAGCAAGGAAGCAGAACAAGAGCTTCAGCAGGCGGAAGAGCTGAAAAAAACACTTGAAGAGCTTACCGTTGAATTAAAAGCGAAATCTGGAGAAGGCGGCCGTCTATTCGGTTCCATCACAAGCAAGCAAATTGCCGATGAGCTGAAAAAGGTCCACTCTATTAAAATCGATAAGCGCAAACTGGACCTTCCGGATGCAATCCGCGCTCTTGGATACACAAACGTACCTGTGAAGCTTCACACCGATGTGACAGCAACTCTAAAGGTTCATGTAACCGAAGAATAAGCATGGAAAGTTAACCCAAGCCTGCGTTTTACAAAATGCGGAAGATCAGGGTTTTCCGCGGATGCCAAGCAGCAGAGAGGTGATAGAGCTGATCAGAGAAAAAATCTGTTACAGCTTCTATCACCTTTTTCTTATATAATAGAACAAGTACGTGCCATTTTAACTTAAAGGACGGTGCTCGAACTTGAATGAACTATTCAATGACCGAATTCCGCCGCAGAATATAGATGCTGAACAAGCTGTACTCGGAGCCATTTTTCTCGAACCGCAAGCCCTCACCATGGCTTCAGAAGTATTAATACCTGAAGATTTCTACCGGGCTGCGCACCAGAAAATCTACAATACAATGCTCCAGCTTACCGACAAGGGGGAACCTGTAGATCTGGTCACCGTTACCTCTGATCTCGCAGATGTGAATCTGCTTGAAGAAATAGGAGGGGTCTCCTATTTAACGGACCTTGCCAACTCAGTACCAACAGCGGCAAACGTAGAATATTATGCAAGAATTGTAGAAGAAAAATCGATACTAAGAAGACTGATCCGGACGGCAAGCACGATTGCCCAGGAAGGGTATACGCGCGAAGACGAAGTTGCAGATCTCCTGACAGATGCTGAAAAAAGCATTATGGAAGTGGCGCAGCGCAAAAACGCAGGCTCCTTCCAGAGCATTAAGGATGTCCTCGTTCAAACCTATGATAATATTGAACTTCTTCATAACCGAAAAGGAGATATTACCGGAATACCAACCGGTTTCTCCGAGCTCGACCGGATGACGGCAGGCTTTCAGCGAAACGACCTAATTATCGTTGCCGCCCGTCCTTCCGTTGGTAAAACCGCCTTCGCACTGAATATTGCTCAGAACGTCGCGACCAAGACAGACGAGAACGTTGCGATCTTCAGCCTCGAGATGGGTGCCGACCAGCTCGTCATGCGTATGCTCTGTGCAGAAGGCAATATTAACGCCCAAAACTTAAGAACCGGTAACCTGACAAGCGAGGACTGGGGAAAGCTCACCATGGCCATGGGAAGCCTCTCTAACGCAGGAATATACATCGACGACACCCCGGGTATCCGTGTCAGTGAGATCCGTTCGAAATGCCGCCGCCTCAAGCAAGAGGCCGGCCTCGGCATGATACTGATCGATTATCTTCAGCTCATCCAGGGAAGCGGCCGAAGCAAGGACAACCGCCAGCAGGAGGTATCCGAAATCTCAAGAACGCTGAAATCCCTAGCCCGTGAGCTCAAGGTGCCCGTCATCGCCCTGTCCCAGCTCTCCCGTGGAGTGGAGCAGCGTCAGGACAAGCGTCCCATGATGTCCGACATCCGTGAATCCGGAAGTATCGAGCAGGATGCCGACATCGTCGCCTTCCTATACCGTGACGATTACTACGACAAAGAATCCGAAAACAAGAACATCATCGAAATCATCATCGCCAAACAGCGTAACGGCCCCGTAGGAACCGTCTCACTGGCGTTCGTAAAAGAATACAACAAGTTCGTAAACTTGGAGCGGAGGTTTGACGACGCTCCAGGGGCTTAGAGGCTGCACCCTTTTTGGGGTGTGGTCTTTTTTGTGCTGTGATATGTGTGATCTAGGTACCAGGTGTCTGACCCGCACTCTGCTAAAGAACTAAAGCTCCGGCACCGCCTCTGTTCAAGCCTTATTTCTTAAGGTACAATCCATTACAGCCTCTGTCCCCGGCTGCGGTGAAGCAAAAGGGGACTGGCACCGTGCCAGGCCCGTCATTCGCTAGCAGACTAAAGCTCTGGCACCATCCTTCACAAAACCAACAGGCGCAACGGTTTAACAGAGGCTGTCTCTGTCCCCTTATGCGGTGAAGCAGAGCGGGACAGACCCCGCGCCCGTCCTCTCACCCACAAAAAACCCCGCTTCTCCAAAAGAAGCGGGGCAGTCTTATTCTCCAACCTTACTAAATTCCATCGAATCCAGATTAGCATTCGGTGCATAGACCTGAAGAGTCTGTATGCCTTTTTCAAGACGGATTTTACTTTCGAAAGTTTTCCACGTATCCCAGCCGCCGGTTTGCGGTATATCAGCTACGGATAAATGGTCTGCATTTTCCGGTTTAATTTCGCCTTGAGGCAGATCGCCTGTGAACTGGTTTCCTGCTTTGCTGAGGAGCGTAAATTTCCCGCCGTCGCGTCCGGATGCAGCAAGAAATGCAACGGTGTATTCTCCTGCTTCCTTGACGTCAACGGCATACTGCATCCAGTCGCCTTCGTCAATCCAGCCCACGCTGGTTGGGCCGTTTTGAACTCCAAACATGTCCTGATAGTTTTCCGCTTCAATCCGGGTACTCAATGGATCAAGTATAACCGGTTTGGCAAGGCGCTTCATCGCAATGTTATCGATCGTTACGCCCGCACGATTTCCGCCTAAAAGAAATTCAATCACACTGTTCGGATTGCTTTCCCAAGGCTGAATCAGCAATCGGTAGGATTTCATATCCGCTGTAAGCGCGATTTGTTCGGTTCTTGTATAAAATGCTGAGCGGTTCTCATTTGTTACCTGAAATCCGATATTCCGCTTTGCATCCGCCTTTGCGTCAAACGTCAGGATATAAGCCGCTTCTTTTTCAAGGTTTAGCTTGTTTTGACTTAAACGAATTGCATCGGAATAGCTTCCTGTGCGTTTAATGTCCACATTAAGCTTGCGTTCCGGAATGGCTTCGCCGACTGAAGCCTCGGCCTTAGAGCCTTTATCCGCGGCAAGGTCCCAGAATTCCATACGCGCCGTTCCCTGGTCAAAAGTTCCGTTATAAATATAGTTCCCGGTTGGCAGGACTTTTTTCGGTGCGTTTGGATCCTTTGGAAGCTTTACTAGCTTCACATGGTCAATCCAAACTGGAAGAGCTGAGCCCTGGCCCAGGTTAAATTCCAGACGTGCATGCGGATCGGTTTCGCTTTCCATCGTAAACTCATAGCTAAAGGACTGCATCTTGTCTGTGAGGGAAAGAGTTTGATCGGATAAATATCTAGTATAGCTGCGTTCTGGACCTGAAATATTTATACCAGCCGCACGCGGACCATCAGATCGGGCATCAAATGTCAGTTTATAGCGCTCTCCCTTTTCAATCGGCAGGGTAGGCTGCACAAATTGGATGGCATGTACGGCATTCCCCGGTTTCGTGATGCTGATTTTTGCTTCACCGTTCACGGATTCTGCCGTTCCTTCTCCTCCAAACAGGCTGGAAGGCTCAAACGGCTGGAACTTCCAGTCCGTGAGGCCGGCCTCGAACTCCCCGTTGTAAACATAGTTTCCATCAGCAAGCGGAGGACGAAGATCCGCGGTTACCTCTTCAGCAGCTGGTCTTTCCCCGGCCTCCCGATACTCTCCGTCCAATTCATACACTCTTACATAATCGACGAGCATCCGGCTTGGAAAGACAGTGGTGCTATCCGGATAGCCAGGCCAGTTTCCGCCGACAGCCACGTTCAGCTGAAGGTAAAAATCACGGTCAAAGGGAGCGGGATACGTATAGGGCGCAGCAGCATTTTCGTTCTTGCTGTACCAGTCATTTTGCTTTGCATAAAGAACGCCATCCACGTACCACCTGATTTCGCCAGGCTCCCAGTCAATTGAGAAGGTGTGATAGTCTTCAGAGAAATCCTTCGCACCTTGCGGAAGGCGATACATTTCACCTGTGTTTTTCCAGGGCAGTCCATAATGCAGCGTGCCATGCACTTCGTTCGGAGCATGTCCGAGCAATTCCATAATGTCAATTTCTCCTGAGGCAGGCCACCCGGAGTACAAATCATAGTCGGTCGGCATCATCCAGATTGCCGGCCACATGCCTTGGCCTTTTGGAAGCTTCGCACGAATTTCGTAGCGGCCGTATGTCCAATCGCCTTTGTTTTGAGTGGTTAATTTGGCAGACGTATATTCATTGCCGCCTAGTTCCTCTTTATGCGCTTCGATAACAAGAGAGCCATTTTCCAAACGGGCGTTTTTTGAGCGGTTCGTATAATTTTGAAGCTCATTATTCCCGTAGCCGCCGCCTCCCTGGATAAAATTCCACTTGCTTTCATTGATCGCGGATCCGTCAAATTCATCCTGCCACACAAGATTCCAGGTTTCCTTTTGGATCTGGTTTTCTTTCAAGGTAATCTGCTCAAAATCAAGTACCCGATTCGCTGAATCCAAAAGATAAACCCCGGCATATTTGTTGATTCTCGGATCAACACCCGTCAGGTCAGAACCCGATCGGTATGGATTCGTCACCGTTCGCCCCTTTGGAGCCAAATCGCTTGTCTTTACTTTGCCAAACGGTTCATTTGATACTTTTACCGCAACATGATGGGATTTAGGAACGGGGATAATCAGTTTAGCTGTCCCGTGATCCTTCCCCTTAATGGCAACGGGATGGAACGGGATGGCCTCTTTGCTGCCTGCTGCCTGTGCAGGGCCTGTAAACCCTGCGATCAGCATACAGGAAATCATCATACCTGTTAATTTGCGCATCTCTTAACCTCCTTGAATTTGTCCAAAAGGCGAATTAAGAACCGATTTGCAAGGAAGGTGTCCGCTGCTTAATGATTTCCGCATATCGATAGGCACTGTCCTTCCAGATCCGTTCCTGAGAATCAAAATCCACATAAATCATGCCAAAACGTTTGTCATAGCCGAAGCTCCATTCAAAGTTATCAAGAAGGGACCACAAGTAATAACCTTGAATATTCATGCCCATCTCATTTAAATCAGAGACTGCTTGAAGATGCTTTTCAATATAATCGGTGCGAAGAGAATCATGCACTCTGCCATTCTCCACCTCGTCATCGTAGGCGGCTCCATTCTCCGTTATGTAGATCGGGAGGTCCGTGTATTCTTTTCGGAGTCTGATAATCAGGTCTTTAAATTCATTTGGAGCGATGTCCCAGCCCATTCCGGTTTTCTCATAGTCCGAATAAGCGCCTTTACTCATAAAATCATTGGCTGCGCTGAATTCAACGATGGCACGGCTGTAGTAGTTAATCCCGAAAAAGTCACATGGAACCGAAATTGTTTCCAAGTCTCCTTGTTTAATAAAATCATAGGAGTGAACGTATTTAGAAAATAGATTCATCATATCTGCCGGATAGCTTCCTTTGAAAATTGGATCCAGGAACCAGCGGTTTGAATAGCCATCCGCATTATTCGCAGCAAGCAAATCGTTAGCTGAATCGGACGCTGCATAAATAGGGGACAGGTTCAGCGTAATGCCGATTGGAGTAAGGGATGAAAACTCCTGTTTCAGCATGTTGACCGCTTCTCCGTGTGAAAGCAGCATGTGATGAACGGCTTTAACGGCTTCTTCCATGTTCGTATGTCCTGGTGCATGAACGCCCTGATGGTATCCAAGAAAGCCTGCGCACCAAGGCTCATTGTGAGTAATCCAGGAATCAACGAGATGATCAAGCTCTGTAAAGCATGCTCTTGTGTAATCGAGGAACCATTTCACAGATTCACGGTTTGTCCAGCCGCCTTCTTCATGCGCCCACATTGGCAAATCCCAGTGATAAAGCGTAACCGCGGGCTTGATTCCTTCTTCCTGAAGACGCTTCGCCAGGTTTTTATAAAAGGCCATTCCTTCTGCGTTGTATTCGCCTTTCTTAGGGAATATTCGAGGCCAGGCAATGGAGAAGCGATAAGCATCGACGCCCAGGTTTTTAATGATCTGAATATCTTCCTCGAAACGGTGGTAGTGGTCACATGCCGTATTTCCGTTGTGCTGCTCATAAACCTTTCCGGGAGTGTCGCAGAATGTATCCCAAATCGAAGGGGTCCTTCCGCCTTCTTTATGTGCTCCTTCAATCTGATAGGAAGACGTTGCTGTACCGAAAATAAACTCTTTAGAAAAATTCACTTCACTTCACTCCTTATTCTTTGATGGCTCCAGCTGAGATGCTGTTAATGATGTATTTAGATAAGAATAGAAACGCAATCATGATCGGCACGACTGAAATGGCAATGCCAAGATACATGGATCCGAGATTTTGAGCGACTTGAGAACCTTTTAAAAATCCCATTAAAACCGGCAAGGTGTACTTTTCCGGAGAGAAGATCAGCACTAAAGGCATAATGTAGTTGTTCCAGGATCCGATAAAGGTGAAAATCGACATTGTTGCAATAGCAGGCATCATGATGGGGATGGCAACAATGTGAAAAATCTTAAACTCACTAGCCCCATCGATTCTTGCTGCTTCTATTAAACTCGGATGAAGGGTCGTCAAAATGTACTGCCTCAAGAAGAAAACAACAAATGGGCTTGCGACCGCCGGTACAATCAGCGGAATATACGTATCAAGAATTCCTAATGTCTTGGACAATTCATAAAATCCAATTAATCCAAGCTGTCCCGGCACCATCATCATGACGAGCATAAAAACGAAGAGAAAATTCTTCCCTTTAAATGTGTAAAAAGCGAACCCGTACGCCGTCAGGGCTGAAAAATACCCCGTCAGGATCGTTACAAGAACAGAAATGAATAGACTATTTTTAAAGCCTGTCCACACATTCACATAATCCATCATCGTTTGATAGTTTTCGAGAAGTGCATTGCCGGGTACGAGCGTAAAGCCTGTTAATATCGCTTCATTGGAGCGCGTGGCATTAACGAGCATCATCAGGAAAGGAACAAAGCAAACAATGGCTAAAACGGTCATGCCGATGTAAAGAATCCCTTTGATGATCCGGTCTTTTCCGCCTTTAGGCTTTGGCTGAAGAGAGACAGGCTTTGATTTGAATTCAGTAGAGAGAGTTTTGTTGGTTTCAATCATTTTTTACACCTGCCTTGCTTGTTTTCGTTCGCTGCTGTACATCGATCTAAAGACGATGGCAGAGAAAATGACCGTGATGATAAACAATCCGTAAGCTACTGCGGAAGCATAGCCATAGTTGTTGTACTTGAATGCCTGATTGTATAAATACAGAACCATCGTGTTCAGCGATCCGTCCGGCGATCCGATGCCATCGGTAATCAGCATAGGAAGGTCGAATAATTGCAGGCCTCCAATGAGAGAGGTAATCATGATATACAAAAGAATCGGCTTTAATAAAGGCAGGGTAATGCTGACAAGCGTTTGCCAGCGGTTTGCCCCGTCGATCAGAGCGGCTTCGAAATAGTCAGTGGAGATTCCGGAAATCCCAGCCATGATGACAATAAAGGAATGTCCGAACCACATCCACGTTAAGATCAGGGAAACGGAAATTTGAGCGGTGGCCGGTTCATTCAGCCAGTTGATTGGATCAGATATCAATCCGAGGTTCATGAGAACAACGTTCAGCGAGCCATGCTGCCAATCCAGCAGAATCCCGAATAATAGAGCAACGGAGCTGACCGTTATCAAATTTGGCAGATAAAAAATCGCCCGGAAAAACGATTGGCCCTTCATTTTCAGCCGCATATCGGAAAAAATTGCGGCAAGAATCAACGCAAGTCCCATCTGCAAAGCAAAGTTGATGCCCCAAATTTTCAGCGTGTTTACAAAGGCCTGCACGAAAAAGGAATCCGTTAAAAGACGTGTATAATTTGCTAATCCGACAACCTCAGCTGTCCCGCTGCCGGTATAATTCGTAAAGCTGTAATAAAACGTGAGCGCAACTGGATAGATACTGAATACTAAGAAGACCAGCCAAAACGGTGCGATAAAAAAGTACCCATACCGGTTTAAATTTTTCACCTTTTTCCCTCTCTTTCAAGAAGTACAAGCGGCCTAAAGCTTGTTAAGCCGCTTGCTGCTTATCATTTATTTGGAACCGTTATATCCGGATACGCATTTTTTGCTTTCATATAAAACTCTTTAATCGCGTCATCCTTGGATTTTTTTCCATCCGTATATTGTTTAACCGCATTGCCGTAAAGGGTATCAAGCTGCTGATCATACTTCGTTACGATTCCCGGCTTAATATTTTGAGCCTGATCAAGGAAGAATTGATAGTTGTTTTGCCCGCCAAGGAATTCATCTTTGAAATCGCCTTTAATTTCATCTGTTACAGGCAGGTAGGATAGAACATCTCCAGTCTCTTTCGCCCAATCTTTAAGGAAGTCTTTATCCTGCGTCATCATTTTCACGAAATCATAAGCAAGCTCTTTATTTTTGGACTTGCTGTAAACACCAAGCCATGAACCGCCCCAGAAATATGGGCTCGGTCCGCTTGTTACAGCCCAGTCACCCGTGGATTTTTTTACATTGGTTTTCAAAACACTATGCAGACCCCAAGTAGGAAGGACATAGGAGAACACATTCGTCTCGACAGTCTTTCCGTTCTCTTTTACCTTAACGGCTTTATCCATGGACTCGAACCAAGATGGGGACCATTCTGCAGCATTGGCTGTGTACCCGTTCGCCTTCATTTCTTTTGCATAGTCCATAAATTCAACTTTTCTATCAGTCAGCTGCAGCTCATTTTTATCATTCACCCATGGTTCAGGAGCATCGCCTTGAGCAAACCAGCGGATCGCGCCCTCATCTGGGAACATGCGGTAGCCTTTCGCCTTCAATTTTTCTGCTGTTGCAAACACACTGTCCATAGAAGACATCATTTTACCGACCTCAGCTGGATCATCCGTTCCAAGAACCTCTTTCGCAATGCTTCGCTTGTAATAAACACCGCCTGGAGTTGTCTGCCAGGAAAGAGCTCTCACCTTGCCATCCTTGTCCTTCCCCATATCAAAAACGTAAGGAACATACTGATCTGACAGTTTTTCAGCATCATATGGAGCTTTCGATAGATCTTCCCAATACCCTGCATCCACCCACTGCTTAATAAAGGCAAGCTCACCCGTAAATACATCAGGAGCTCCCACACCGCTTTCTAGAACCGGCTTAAGCTTGGTTGGATAGTCTGCGATTGGAACAATTGTCAGTTCTACCTTGACGCCATTCTTTTCTTCGAACTTTTTAATTGGCTTCTTCAATTCATCTGTGAATGACCAGATTCTCAAATCAATATCTTTACCGCCTTTTGATCCGTTTGCACTTTGTGAACCTGAACAGCCTGACAAAACGCCGACTAGTAAAACAAGCGATAAAAACATACTCAGTGTTTTCTTCATC
This sequence comes from Metabacillus flavus, assembly GCF_018283675.1. Lineage (NCBI taxonomy): Bacteria > Bacillati > Bacillota > Bacilli > Caryophanales > Bacillaceae > Metabacillus > Metabacillus flavus. The sequence continues at coordinate 3,998,055 of NZ_JAGVRK010000001.1, read as the reverse complement.
ATGTAGCCCCTTTTCAAATGGTATTGGAATATAAGTCCTGTATTCGGTATTCGAAAGCGGTTTCGATTTTCGATAAAAAAATAAGCCTAAGACCGAAAGCGGTTTCGTGTACAAGCAAAAAAATAAACTGAAAGCGGTTACTGTAAAGGTTAAAAAAAATTAGGTTAAAGGACGGCAGGAATCACGTTTTATTAATTGAATAGGAACCATTTCATTTTTTATCGATTTCTTTTTCTGGACAATCTGACTCACCAGCAAAGCGGCTGCCTGTTTGCCAAGTGCATCAGTATCCTGCTTGATCGTAGTTAGCTTAGGAGTTACATAGCTTGCCATCTCGATATCATCAAAACCGATAATCGATACATCATCCGGAACAGCAAGGCCATGCTCTTTAATCGTTTCCATCGCACCAATCGCCATCTGATCTCCGGCTATAAAAACGGCTGTAGGACGGTCCTTCAACGTTAAAATCCGCCGCATCGCTTCTCTGCCTTCCTGAATGGAGAACATCCCTCCATTTACAAGGTATCCTTCAGGTATGGCAAGACTGTTTTTCTTCATTGCCTTCTCATATCCATTGATTCTTGCCTCACCAGTAAATGTTTCGGAATCACCGGAAATATGGGCAATCTTGCGGTGGCCGAGTGATATGAGGTAATCTACTGCGGTCTCAGCTCCAGTCACATTATCCGAATATACGACGCTGCTGTTCACCTCATTCATGTCAATCACGACAATCGGAATGTTGCTGTCCAGAATTTCCAGCACCTGAGGATCATTTTGGTCAGAGCAGATGATGATAATGCCATCCACACCTCTGTATGTAAAATGCTCCAGATAGGTCGTATTCCGGTTGCGGAGATTCCTGGAAGGAAAAATAAGGTCATACCCCTCATTTTCCGCATGCTTGCGAAAACTTTCAATGACAGCATTAAAGAATGGATGCTTCATCCCTACTTCATTGTCCTCTGTAAACATAACCCCAATGGACCACGTTTTTTTGGTAGAAAGGGACTGGGCGTGTGAATTAGGCAAATACCCCATCTCCGCTGCTACAGTCAAAATAACATTCTTTGTTTTCTCGCTCACATCCGGATAATTATTTAATGCTTTTGATACGGTTGTACTGGAAACCCCAGCTTTTTTTGCTACATCATAGATCGTGGTCATCCTAATCTCCTCTTATCGAAAGCGCTTTCGTTAATTCGTATTATAAGGGTGTGTGGTTGGAATAGGCAAGAGAATTTTTTGAATATTTTGGATTGATGAAATAGCTTGGGGTCTGACCCGTACTCAGCTAAAGAACGAAAGCTCCGGCACCGCTCCTGTTCAAGCCTTATATATCAAGGTCCCAGCCAGTTCAGTCTCTGTCCCCTGCTGCGGTGAAGCAAAACGGGACTGGCACCGTGCCAGTCCCGTCATTCGCTAGCAGACTAAAGCTCTGGCACCGTCCTTCATAAACCCTGCAGTCGCACCGGCTTACAAGAGACTGCCTCTGTCCCCTTATGCGGTGAAGCAGAGCGGGACAGACCCGGTGTTATGTAAACCTTCCGCCATCTGCAACCATTCTCCCATTCACGAACGAAAATAACTACAAACCTATTTAATGTTCGGAAAATAAATTGACTTTCCTCCACCTCATTGGTACAATATTGGATGGATTTAGTGTATATAAACGGATTGAAATCGCAAGTTAAATCGCATTCGGAGGTGCAGGTATATGTCTTCAGCAGTAGTAGTTGGAACCCAGTGGGGAGATGAAGGAAAAGGGAAAATCACCGATTTCCTCTCAGAAAACGCAGAAGTGATTGCCCGCTATCAAGGCGGAAACAACGCAGGACACACCATTAAATTCGGAGGAGTCACGTATAAGCTTCACTTGATTCCATCCGGAATTTTTTACAGTGATAAAATCTGTGTAATCGGCAACGGAATGGTCGTTGACCCGAAAGCGCTTGTTGAGGAGCTTGCTTACCTTCATGACAAAGCGGTAAACACAGACAACCTGAGAATCAGCAACCGTGCCCACGTCATTCTTCCTTATCATTTAAAATTAGACGCCGTTGAAGAAGACCGTAAAGGCGCTAACAAAATTGGTACGACAAAAAAAGGAATCGGTCCTGCTTACATGGATAAAGCAGCGAGAATCGGAATCCGCATCGCCGATCTTCTTGACCGTGAATCCTTTGAAGAAAAGCTTGCACGCAATTTAGAAGAAAAGAATCGTCTATTTGAAAAAATGTACGAGGTCGAAGGCTTTAAAATCGAGGATATTCTTGATGAATACTACGAATACGGCCAGCAAATCAAAAAGTACGTTTGCGACACATCCGTTGTCCTCAACGACGCACTGGATGAAGGCCGCCGTGTGCTGTTTGAAGGCGCACAAGGCGTCATGCTTGATATCGACCAAGGTACGTATCCATTTGTTACCTCATCCAACCCAGTAGCGGGAGGCGTAACGATTGGTTCAGGCGTAGGCCCGACGAAAATCAACCATGTAGTCGGAGTTTCCAAAGCGTACACAACCCGCGTGGGAGACGGTCCTTTCCCTACTGAGCTGGATAATGAGATCGGCCACCAAATCCGTGAGGTCGGCCGCGAGTACGGTACAACTACAGGCCGTCCGCGCCGTGTCGGCTGGTTTGACAGCGTCGTTGTCCGCCATGCCCGCCGTGTCAGCGGAATTACAGACTTGTCTCTGAACTCCATCGACGTGCTGACAGGCATCGAAACACTGAAAATCTGTGTCGCGTACCGCTACAAAGGCGAAGTCATGGAGCACTTCCCGGCAAGCCTTAAAGAACTAGCGGACTGTGAGCCTGTATATGAAGAGCTGCCAGGCTGGACAGAAGACATTACAGGAGCGAAAACGCTTGAGGATCTTCCGGAAAATGCACGCCACTATCTTGAGCGTGTGTCCCAGCTGACTGGAATTCCGCTTTCCATCTTCTCTGTCGGACCAGATCGTTCACAAACGAATGTACTTAGAAGCGTATACCGCGCAAACTAATAGATTTAAGAAGGGGAGCCAGTTAGCTGGCTTCTCTTTTTTAGTATGATTTGGCGATCATTTAACAAGAATAATCAATAGTATTTTTTATAAAAAGAAGTAGACATCCAGACCATCAAACAGCATAATAAACCATGCACGCAAGAACGAATTATGGGATTCAAAAAGTATTTTGTCATTTTTGTAAAAAAACCATTGTTTCTTTCTATTAAACTATGCTATTATTAAAAACGTCGCTGAGGCGCTCTGATACTGAGTTTAAAGTGGCAGCAAGGTTTTAAAAAGGGAGCCATTAGCTCAGTCGGTAGAGCACGATCGAATAATCTGCGAAGCAAAACATCAGCGCTCAAATCGAGCTGCTGCTTGAATAATCCTTCTGAGATTTGAGCGTCCTGCAAACCCTTGAGTGTAGATAAAATAGGGAGCCATTAGCTCAGTCGGTAGAGCATCTGACTTTTAATCAGAGGGTCGAAGGTTCGAGTCCTTCATGGCTCATCTCTAAATATTGGCCCGTTGGTCAAGCGGTTAAGACACCGCCCTTTCACGGCGGTAACACGGGTTCGAATCCCGTACGGGTCACCATTTACATATATCCCTTATTGGTCCGGTAGTTCAGTTGGTTAGAATGCCTGCCTGTCACGCAGGAGGTCGCGGGTTCGAGTCCCGTCCGGACCGCCATTTATTTTTTTATGATACATATGATAGCTTAATTAAAAGTAAGAGGGTTTCAATAAGCGAGAAGGTCGAGGAAGCGACTGAGTGAGCACCGGAGCGTATAAGAATACGTGAGGAAGCGATCGAGGGAGCTGACGAAGAGATTCGAAGCTTAGTGGAAGCCGAAACTATATGGCTTGGTAGCTCAGTCGGTAGAGCACGCCCGAATAAGCTGCAAAGCAATGCTTCAGCGCACAAATGGAGCTGCTGCTTGAATAAGCTTTCTGAGATTTGTGCGATTGTGCAAGTGACAACAAATGGCTCTGACGAAAATAATATAATGGCTTGGTAGCTCAGTCGGTAGAGCAATGGACTGAAAATCCATGTGTCGGCGGTTCGATTCCGTCCCAAGCCATCCAAAGACATGTTCCCGGTGGAATGTGTCTTTTTTATTATGTATCCCTGCTTAAAAATCTCTTCCTCCCTCCTTTCTACCCCAAGTGCTTTTTCCCTACTGGTAAACCTGTTAAATAATACCCTGATTATTACAAAAATCCACCCATTTATAACAAATTGACCACAATCCCATAACAATTGGAAGTGAATTGGGCGAATTTTAGGAAGTCTGTGCTATCTTAAACGGGTGCCTTTTTGAGGCGCATTTTTTATCCCTGCTTCATTTTATGAATAGCTTTCAGGAGGACTTTTACTATGAACCAGCCACATAAATCGAAATTTAAGTATACGCTTGCATGCGGAATAATCACTTCGGCCTTGATGCTTGGAAGCCAAACGGCGTCTGCGGAGGATCAGGTTTCAACGGTCTATCATATATACATAGATGGAAAGAAGCTTGGCACCATTGATAACCAGGATGTACTGAAGGATGCGGAAGCGGAGATCGTGAAGCGTGCCGGCGACCAGTATGATCAGAAGGGTCTGAATCTGACGGTGGAGGATATGGAAATTGTCCCTGAGCAGATGTTTCGGCCATTAGCGGATAACGAAGGCGCCAAGCAGAACCTTGTGAATGAGCTTGGTGTGGCGGCTAAAGCCTATTCCATTGTGATTGGCGGTAAAACGGCAGTTTCCTTTAATTCTAAGGAAGAAGCTGAGAAAACGCTGAGAGATTATCTTCACCAGTTTATGCCAGAGGAGCAGCTTGCTGCGTTTGAGGAGCATAAAAGAAGCGGAAAGCCTTTTGAGCCGATAAAAGAGGGAGAATCGCGAATTACGGATCTTACGTATTCGGCTGCCCCGGAAATTAAGGAGCAAAAGGTTAAGCCTGAAGATATCCGCAACACCGGACAAGGGCTTGAAGCTTTGCAGGAAGGAACAAAGGGGGAGTCTCTGTACCGCGTGCAAAATGGCGATACGCTTGAGACGATTGCGGAGGATTTTTATCTTTCCGTTGACGAGCTGCTGAAGCTGAACGGGAATATGGATCCCCGGACTTCGATCAAGCCTGAGGATACATTGACTGTTGTCGTTCCTAAGCCTTTTATGGAAGTAAAAGTGATAGAGGAATCTTCAAAGACGGAGGACATTCCTTTTGAAGAGGAGAAACAGGAAAACGGCGATCTTCCAAAGGGTGAAGAGAGCATTTCCCAAAAAGGGGAAACGGGACAGGCCCTTCGTGAGTACGTCTATACGAAGGTAAATGGCGATACGATAACAAGAACTACGGCTAAAGAGGAAAAGCGCAAGGATCCGGTTAAGCAGATCGTTCAAGTAGGGACGAAGGAAACGTCGAAAGGCGACGGTTCGCTGAGCTGGCCTGCTGTCGGAGGCCAGATTACGAGCAAGCAGGGGCAGCGCTGGGGCCGTGCCCATAAAGGGATCGACATTTCCGGCGTGCAGGATAAGACGATTAAAGCCGCCGATAATGGAAAAGTTGTTTTTGCCGGAAATAGCGGGGCATACGGAAACAAAATTGAAATTGATCATCAGAACGGCATGAAGACGGTTTATGCCCACCTTGATTCCATTAAGGTTTCCGAAGGCGATACGGTACAAAAGGGATCGCAAATCGGGGTAATGGGTTCAACAGGACGCTCCACCGGCATGCATCTTCATTTTGAAGTTTATAAAAATGGAAATTTAGAAAATCCGCTGGATTATGTAAAACAATAATAGGAAAGCTGACCTTAAGATGCATAAATAAGGTCAGCTTCTTTTGTTTTCTGACAGAATTAGTGCAGAAGGTGGAAAAAAGGACATACTATCGGTATAATTAGTCTGTTTAGAACTATAAAAAATTGACTTTATATAAAATGCGAAACCTTGGCCAAAAGGGGCGATCAATAATGGATAACCGAAGAATATTAGTCGTGGACGATGAAAAACCGATTGCTGATATACTTGAATTTAACTTAAAAAAAGAAGGATACGATGTCCATTGCTCCTATGATGGAAACGATGCCCTGCAGCAGGTTGAGGAATTTCAGCCAGATCTCATTCTTCTTGATATCATGCTTCCGAGCAAGGACGGAATGGAAGTGTGCCGTGAAGTGCGGAAGAAATACGATATGCCGATTATTATGCTGACAGCGAAAGACTCGGAAATTGATAAGGTTCTTGGTCTTGAACTAGGGGCAGATGACTATGTCACGAAGCCTTTCAGCACGCGTGAGCTTTTGGCGAGGGTAAAAGCCAATCTTCGCAGACAGCAGACCATTGGAACGGCTGAAGACACGGCGGGTGACACGAATGAAATCGGCATCGGTTCACTTGTCATTCATCCCGATGCTTATGTTGTAACGAAGCGCGGCGAAACGATTGAACTGACTCACCGTGAGTTTGAGCTGCTCCATTACCTGGCTAAACACATTGGCCAAGTCATGACGCGCGAGCATTTGCTTCAAACCGTATGGGGCTATGATTATTTTGGAGATGTCCGTACTGTTGATGTTACCGTTCGCCGTTTGCGCGAAAAGATTGAAGACAACCCAAGCCACCCGAACTGGATCGTGACCAGAAGAGGCGTGGGGTATTATTTGCGAAATCCTGAACAGGAGTAGTCTGAATGAATAAAATAGGCTTTTTTCGCTCCATCCATTTTAAATTTGCCCTGATATTTGTACTGCTGATTATTTTGGCGATGCAAATTATCGGGGTGTACTTTGTTAAGCAAATGGAAGAATCACTGAAGTCCAACTTCAATATTTCCATTAATAAACAAATCAATTTGCTGAACTACAGTCTTGGAGTTGAATTCGATAAAGACCGTACGAAAGAAGAGACGGATTCACTTGAGGAAGATTTAGCAGATGTATTAAGCGATTATACGACGGGTGATATTGAAGAGGTCCGCGTCATTGATCGTAACTTAAGAGTGCTAGCCACCTCTACCTCCGACACTGATTTGGTCGGGAAAAAAATTACCGACATCATGATTAGCCGTGCCCTTTCAACTGAGCTGCAAACTCCTAAAGATGTATTTGACCCTAAAACCCAAAAACGAATCCGAATCTATGCTACTCCGATAAAGAAGAGTGATGGAGAAATCATGGGGGTTGTTTACATAGAAGCCTCTATGGAAGAGATTTTCACGCAAATGCGGAATATTAACAGCATATTGGCCGTTGGTACCGGACTTTCGCTCCTCATTACCGCTCTTGTTGGGATTTTCCTCGCAAGGACGATCACAAGGCCTCTTTCTGACATGAGAAAGCAGGCGCTCGAGCTTGCAAAAGGGAACTTTGGGCGCAAGGTCCGGATTTATGGAAATGATGAGATCGGCCAGCTTGCCTTAAGCTTTAACCATCTTACTGAAGAGCTGGAAGAAGCCCATTCCCAGACAGAAGGTGAACGGAAAAAGCTTGCTTCTGTGATCGCCAATATGACGGACGGAGTCGTGGCAACCAATCGAAAAGGGGAAGTCATTTTAGTAAATGAACCTGCTGCACAGCTGCTGAATGTTTCACATGAAACAGCCCTTTCGATGAAAATCACATCTCTGCTGGATATAGAGGAAGAAGTTCAGTTTGATCAGCTGATTGAATCGCAGGAGCCTCTCCTTCTTGATTTCAGCTCTGATGATAAACCTCTTATTCTCCGAGTCAATTTTTCTGTCATTGTGAAAGAGCATGGCGGATTTATCGAAGGGTTAATCGCCATTATTTACGATGTAACCGAGCAGGAGAAAATCGATGAGGAGCGGAGAGAATTTGTAGCCAATGTCTCACACGAACTCCGCACGCCGCTTACGACCATGCGCAGCTATCTGGATGCATTGGCAGAAGGAGCCTGGCAGGATAAAGAGATTGCTCCCCAGTTTCTGAATGTGACCCAGACTGAAACAGAGCGGATGATCCGGCTAGTTAACGATTTGCTGAATTTGTCGAAGATGGATAGCCGTGATTACCGGATTAAACCGGACTGGATCAACTTTACGGTGTTTTTTAATAAAATCATAGACCGGTTTGAAATGACGAAATCGCAAAAAGTGACATTTAAACGCGATATACCGAATGAAGAGCTTTATGTGGACATTGACACAGATAAGATTACCCAAGTCCTTGATAACATCATCTCCAATGCCATGAAGTATTCTCCTGAGGGAGGAAAAATCACCTTTAGAATTAAGGTCCTTGAGGAAGAGCTTCTGATCAGCGTAAAGGATGAGGGTGTGGGGATTCCAAAAGACAGTGTGAAAAAAATCTTCGAGCGTTTTTACCGTGTGGATAAAGCGAGAACCCGAAAACTCGGCGGGACGGGGCTTGGACTTGCGATTGCAAAAGAAATGGTCCAGGCACACTCTGGTGAAATTTGGGCAGAAAGTAAGGAAGGACGGGGGACAACTGTATTTTTTACACTCCCGTACGATCCGAATCAAGAGGATGATTGGGAATGAAACGGGAAACAGTTAAAACCCTGGTCTTAAGTTTTTTAATCATAGTCAGTCTGTATTTTACATGGAGCATATGGACGTTTAAGCCGACCTATAACCCAATCGAAAGCATGACCTATCTCGAAAACCTGAAATTATCGGACGACAAACGCCAATTCAGCGAAGTGGTAAAGCCTCAGCAAGTCTTTTACCATGAGAACAAAAATGTCCATTACGGGGCGGACAAACAGCTTGATAAAATTTGGGATGCCATGTCTGACTGGAAGCTTGAGGAAGCGAGTGATCTTACAAGCAGCTACAGCGAAGCCGAGTTTCTGCAGTTTATCCATGGCCTTGACGGCCGCAAAAAACTGGAGCTCATTTTCAGTCAAACGATCCCGGCTAAAACATTTCAAAGCATTTTAGACTGGGATACAAAAGAAGCGGTCAATAAAGCCTTTGATCGAATCATCGTTCCTTTTGACGGCGTGGAGACCCCGACGGTATATTTTGTATCAACTCAAGGCAGGCTCGTTTATGAAGTCAAAATGAAGCATGACGTGGTAACCCAGCTTCAAGGCCAATATTTCAGCAATGCTGAAGAAGAGGGATATCAGCGTTATTTCGCAAATTCGTTCAACAAGGACGCCATTTTAATGCTTCCAGAAAAAAAACGCGCGTTTAACCGGTTCTCCTATACCTTCAATAATATTGATGAAGAAGACTTTAAACATGCCCTGTACAATAACCCTTCCTACGTTTCACGCGGCTATAATAAATCGGACAGTGTCTATACCGATGGTTCGAGAAGGCTTGTCATTGAAAAGGACAGCGGCTTCTCTCAAATCACCTACACGGCGGGCGGAAAAAAGGATCAAACAATTGAACCGGCTTTATCGAAGGTCATGGAACAGAGCCTGGATTATTTGAACTCACATGGCGGCTGGACCGATGATTATGTGTTTTTCGGACATTCACCGGACTTGGAAATTACTCTAAGGATGCTGATCAATAATTTGCCTGTGTTTCCTAGTAAAGAAACCCCATCCATCAGGACCGATATTTTTCAGGAATGGGGCAGTACCGAAATCATCCGCTATGAGCGTCCCGGATACCGAACGAAAAGGCACTCCAATCAGGAGCCTATTTTGCTTCCGGACGGCAAGGAAATCCTTGCAATGCTGACCAAAAGCAAAGGAGAAATGAACATCAACAATGTCGTCAGGGTCTTCCCTGCTTACGAGCTTCAATCCTCTGAAGAGATGAATGTGATTGTGAACCCTGTCTGGTACGCAGAAACCCGATCAGGGAACTATCGAGCGATTGAAGATCCAAAAACATTGGGAGGAGGCAGACAGGATGGATTGGAGTAAAACGAAAACCATATTTATTTTCGCTTTTCTTGTTCTGGACCTGTTCCTTGCCTGGCAATATTCCCAAAAGATCACGACAAGCAAGTATGATCCGATTCAGAAGGAAACGATTCAAGACCAGCTGGCGGCGGAAGAAATTAAATATCCTCCTCTGCCTCCGGACAATCCCGAGCTGCAGCTATTAGCTGTTAAACGCCATGAATTTACCGATGAAGACCTCTCGACTCTCAAGGATCAGGAGCCGGCCATTGATATTCAGGATCAGATTGGAGAAACAGAACCTGTATTGCTGCAGATGAAGCTGAAAAAGCCAATCAAGATTGAAAAAGATGATTTGTCCAAAGCAGATAGCTTCGTCTCCTCCTCTTTAAAATTTGGGAGTGAATACGTCTTCTGGTCCTACAATCAGGAAAAAGCGGCCATTACCTATTTTCAGCGGATCAATGGGATGACGATTTATCAAGGATCCGATCAGCCTATTGGGGCTGTCATCCTCCATTTGAATGAAAAAAGAGAAATTATCAGCTATGAACAAACGTATGTGATGGAGTCCGATCAAGTCCAGGAACAGCAGGAAGATACCATTACAGCCATTGAGGCAATTGAACAGATGTATAATGAAAACGACCTGAAGTATAAAAGCGAGATCACCAAAATGGAGTTAGGCTATTATACGGAGCAGGCGGAATCAAATAAACAAACCCTGCAGCCTTACTGGTATGTAGAAGTGAACGGGAAAGAACATTATTTTGTGAGCGCGTTTGAAGGGCAGATTGTCAGACCTGAAAAAGCGACTAAATAGATAAAAATTGGAGTGACAGACATGAGCTTGCAATTTAGCGTACTTGCGAGCGGGAGTACGGGGAACGCCATTTACGTAGAAGCGGACGGACAATCTTTTTTGGTGGATGCCGGCTTAAGCAATAAACAGCTAGGCCTGCTCATGAGCCAGATTGGCAAAAGCATGGACGATTTGAGCGGAATTTTTATTACCCATGAACACAGCGACCACATTAAAGGCCTTGGAGTCGCTGCAAGAAAGCACAAGGTGCCGGTCTATGCGAACGGCAAAACGTGGAATGCGATGGAAAAGCTGATTGGCGAAGTGCCGTCTGAGCAGAAATTCCATTTTGAAACCGATACAGTTAAATCATTCGGAGGCTTGGACATCCAGTCGTTCGGCGTCTCGCATGACGCGGCCGAACCGATGTTTTACGTCTTTCATCATAATGGGCGCAAGCTTGCCCTCATTACGGACACAGGCTACGTCAGCGACCGGATGAAAGGCATGATCAAGGACGCCAACTCCTTTGTGTTTGAAAGCAACCATGACGTCAGCATGCTCCGGATGGGGCATTACCCGTGGAGCATCAAGCGCCGCATTCTGTCAGACGTCGGGCACGTCTCAAACGAGGACGCAGCCCTTGCGATGTCGGACGTCATTGGCGACCATACTTCCCGAATCTACCTCGCCCATCTCAGCAAGGATAACAATATGAAGGATCTCGCGAGAATGTCGGTTCAGCAGACATTGGAAAGCAAAGGCTTCGTTTTAGGCGACGGAATCAGCCTTTATGATACCGATCCGATTAAACCAACTCCTCTAACAGCCGTTTAATCATTATTTTTTTGCACAAGCTTGAGTATAATAAACAATAGCAGCATGCGAAAAAAAGGAGCTGGAAACATGGGGTATTATGATCAGGATTATCAAGAGCCGCCTCGCAGGCAAAAAGGCAACCGCGGCGGCTCACTTTTGGCTGGTATTACAGGAGCCATACTCGGAGGGCTCATCGTCCTCTTTGCCGGCCCGACCGTTAACGATTTTGTGAACGGAAACTTTCAGCATGATGAAAACAAGACCGGTACGAATGAGCCCGCTGGTCCCGAAAAGCAGGTTTCGGTTAACGTCAGCTCCGACATTACGAACATTGTGAGCAGGGTATCAAGCTCGGTTGTCGGCGTTATCAATATCCAGCAGTCCGGATTCTGGGAAGAGGAAGAAGGCAGCGGAGAAGCGGGAACCGGCTCCGGTGTCATCTATAAAAAAGCCGGCGGCAATGCCTTCGTCGTAACCAATCACCATGTGATTGAAGGCGCCACCCAGGTCGAAATCAGTCTATCTGACGGCACAAGAATCAAGGCCAGGATTCTCGGAAGCGATAAGCTGACGGATCTTGCCGTCCTTCAGGTAAGCAGTGACAAAATCAAAAACGTCGCTCCTTTCGGAGACTCCGACAAAGTCAAACCTGGTGAACCGTCCATCGCGATCGGAAATCCCCTCGGCCTTCAATTTGCCGGGTCTGTCACGCAGGGAATCATCTCTGGAACGGAACGTGCCATTCCAATTGATGAGAACGGCGACGGGCAGCCAGACTGGAACTCCGAGGTCATTCAAACCGACGCCGCAATCAATCCGGGTAACAGCGGCGGCGCCCTCATTAACATCGACGGAAAAGTCATCGGCATCAACTCCATGAAAATTGCCGAATCATCGGTTGAAGGGATTGGCCTCGCCATTCCTGTCAATATCGCGAAGCCGGTCATTGAGGATCTGGAAAAGTACGGCGAAGTCAGAAGACCGTTCCTTGGTCTGAGCATGCGTTCTCTTGATGAAGTGTCAAGCTACCACCAGCAGGAAACACTCAAGCTTCCGAAGAGTGTGACAAAAGGCGTCGTTGTGTTCGAATCCGACCCGATCTCTCCTGCTGGAAAGGCTGGCATTAAGCAAATGGATGTCATTACGCAAATGGATGGCAAGGATATTAAGGATATTATTGAACTGCGCAAGGTGCTTTACGAATTAAAGCCGGGTGATACGATTTCCATAACGTACTATCGTTCAGGGAAGAAACAGTCGGTGGATGTTCGGTTAGGGGAATCTCAGGCACAGGGAAGCTAAAAAATTGGAGGGCGCTTAAAGCAGCCCTCCTGTTTTTTTATGCTCGGTTGAACCAGGGCTGTTAATTTCCGCTGCAGGCGATCGCTTTCCGCGGGGCGGGCGGTGAGCCTCCTCAGCGCTAGGCGCTTGCGGGGTCTCACCTGTCCCGCTGCTCCCGCAGGAGTCTCTCGCCTTCCGCTGCAATCAACAGGTGTTCAAAATTCATTAACATGCTCGAACATAGCCTTTAATTGTTCAAACTAATTTGTCCAGCTTCAGTCCTTTTCTATTTTGGGTGTGGATAAATAGAGTGTTTGGTGTAAAATAAGTAAAGAATCCACCTGTGGATAAGGAGGGAACAGCATGAAAGCATGTGCAGATCATGTCGAAACAGCGATTGATATGTATGTTGACGAGCACGAATTGGCTCCGGAAATAATGAAAATTGAAGAAACCAACAGGTTATCCACAACCTGTGAATTGTGCGAAAACCCTGCAGTATATATAGTAGGGGAATAAACCTTCGCTACCGAATGTGGATGGGAAATACACAATTGTGGATAACTTTTGTGAATATCGTGTTCTTAAAGTGGGGATAACCTGTGAATATAACAATTGTAACCGTAGGAAAACTAAAAGAAAAATACTTAAAGCAAGGAATCGACGAATATCTGAAAAGACTCGGCCCCTATGCAAAAATGGAAATCATCGAGCTTGCCGACGAAAAAGCCCCAGAAAACTTGAGCGAGCAGGACATGATAATCGTCAAAGATAAAGAAGGCGAACGGATTCTGGCGAAGATTTCAGAGGATACTCATGTCATTGCTCTGGCGATTCAAGGAAAAATGAAATCGTCGGAGCAGCTTGCTGCCGATTTGGACAGGCTGGCGACTTACGGGAAAAGTAAAGTTGCTTTTGTAATTGGCGGATCGCTTGGATTGAGTGATGCGGTGATGAAGAGGGCGAATGATACGCTGTCGTTTTCGAAAATGACGTTTCCGCATCAGCTCATGAGGCTGGTTTTAGTGGAGCAGGTTTATCGGGCTTTTCGGATTAATCGGGGGGAACCGTATCATAAATAATACTAAAGGAGATTAAAAGTAATAATTGATAAAATATAAAGAACAAACATCACAAGAGGAGTGTACTTTTACATTAAGAAAGTACACTCCTCTGTGTTTTCAATTGGTATCGTAACTTTGATTATTAATACCGCATATATAATTTCTCAATAACTTCTTTCGAGACCTCTTTCAAAAGCGGCAAGGTGATTAAGTGAGGCATTTCGTAATTGGGTGAAAACTAGTCTTGCATCAGTGGGGATATTGAACCCTAAGAATTTATTGTACATGCCAATATTGTCAATTTCCCCTAGTACACCAGCAGCATATGCTGCCTTAATGCTATTTGGAGTTGTAACGAACGACTGCGATATATTTTCAGGTAATGGGACCTGATAGCGATTAAAAAGGGGCAATAATGCACTTATATGTCTCATTTCCGCTTCTTTTATTCGTGCAAATGTAGGAACATATCCAAATGTTCCTAGAATATTATCGTATCTTGACTGAGCCAGATATTCGTCTTGAAGAGCAAAAGTCAGCATTTGAGGTAAAGACAATGTAGACGCATTTAGTGCACCTTTAGCACCATAATATTCAATTTGCCTGTTAAATTTTTCATTGCATGCTATAACACGATATCCTCTATTTGTGCCAGTGGTGACACGATAATTTCCATAATAAAATGGATTATAGTTATAAGTATGATTATTTGAGTACATAATGAACCTCCCCTACCTCAAAATGATCCTTGAGATAGCATATGCTTTGTAAATGGGTGGGTGTGCGTTTAAATCATGTTTATAAATTAATGTAAGCCAGGATGTTATCAAACATCAAAATTATAAAAGAAGTATTTTATTTAAGAACTCCATTAAGACATCCGCAGTTTCTCCCTCCTGCTGATGTCTGTTTGTTGTGGCATGCGATTTTGCCGGCCGCGGCCATTTCATTAAGAATGGGAACAAGGTACGTGAACACAACATACATGCCTATCAAAATTCTCGGGTGTGTCAGCAAACAGTTTTGGAATCAATGAAACCGTCCCAGTAATCATTATTTAATATATACATTAACTAGTATCTGTAAAAAAGTTCAATAGTCATACATTTATGGTTTATGTTTCCATATTTGAGGGAAATGGAATGTCGAAACAGAACTAATACAATTGAACTAACTGGGAGGATTTTAGAATGATTAGAAAAGGGAGTTTACTAGTTTTAACGGGTATGCTGATGGCAGCGGCAGCAGGCTGCGGCGGCTCTGGGGAGAAGGCAAATGCCGGCAGCGGTAAAAGCAAGGAGCTGGATGTTTCAGTGGCGGATGCTTCATACATATTGACAGGTGAGGATGACGGCGTATCGGAGAAGGATACGGGTGTCCTGATGGTCAACTTAAAGGTAAAGAATAACTCAGACTCAGCTTTTACCATTTCTTCAATGGATGGAATCAAGCTATACCAAGGGGAAAAGGAGCTGAGCCCGAAAAGAGATGTCTATTCTTCTGATTTGGGACTGGAGCCAGATATGCCAGGGAGCATCGGAGCCGACAAAGAAAAGACCATCCCTGCTTTTTTTGAAGTAGAAAAGGGAGAGACATATGAAATTGGGATCAAACCGCGTTCCGAGAATTTTGAAGATAAGCTGAAGGAAGTTACACTGAAATTGGATACAGAAAAATATGAAGACAGTCTGGATCTGATGGAGGATCCTGCGAAAGCTTTGACAGCCTATATCGAGACCATCTATCTGGATAAGGAAAATCCGGATTTTGAAAAGCATGTCTCCGCTGATAAGCGGGCACTTCAGGAAGAAGCAAAATCAAGCTTCAACGACGGCCTGAAAAGTATCGTATATAATTCCATTCCTGCTCAAGAAGTGGATAAGCACTACACCAGCTACAAATCCGTACTTGCTGAAAAGGCAAAACTTAAAGCTGAGCCAAAGGCATATGCCAATGACAGGGCGGTCGTTATGCTTGAATATTCCACAGTGCCTTTAGATGATTCATATGAAACCATGTCTGATTTACAAAGCGAATATAAGGAAAAAACCAATGACTATGACTCCAAGAAAGCTCAGAGCTATGCCTTGGAGAAGTTCGATGCTGTGCTGAATTCATTGGAGGTCCAGCAAGGAAGAGACCCACTGGAAATTAAAATGATTAAGAAGGATGACAAGTGGTCGGTTGATACAGAAGATTACAATAGTGAAAGGATTGTGGAAGTATTTGCATCAGGGTCCCGCTGATAAAAGGAGCAGGGTATCTTCTGCAAATCTCCTTTACAACAAGTAACCATTCATGAATAAGTCGCATGTGCGGCTTATTTTTTTGCCTTTTTACACACATATAATTCTAATTCGATTTACGTTTTGGAAGCGATGGAACTGTACCGTTGCTTCCTCCAAAATCATTTCTTTCGATTATACCAATCCTCTAGCGACATCATCTCGAATTTTTCCTCAAAATCTAGCCTGAGGGGAGCAATGAATTCCAGAGAATTTCCGTCTGGATCATTAAAATAAAGACAGGCATGGGCTTGTGGGTGATTAGGCAGTACAAGAGGCTGGCGTTCCGGTGTAAAGCCGAATGCTTCCTTAACTTCAATTCCTCTTTCTTTTAACCAATCTTTCGCCTCTATGATATCTTCCGCTTCTACATGAAAGGCAATATGCCTGATGGAGGGATGATATGGGAGATATACTTTTTCTGTGTCCCATAAACCAAGCCAGCTCTTCCCCTTTTCGATCCAGACAAAAGATACTTTCTCGCTTACATAAGCTGCTTCTAAGCCAAGCTTCTGATAAAAATTGATTGAACTCTCCATATTGCTTACAGGTAAATGTGCTTCATATAAGCCTTTAATCATAACCTGACCCCCTTTTCTATATTGTAAATGGTTTTACAGAAAAATGGCTCAGGTATAAGTCTGAAAGAGGACTGAGACTTTTGATTGATGGAAGGCCTTTTTAAAAGCTGCATTTTTGCTTGCGGATTTAAACGGATTAGGTTTCCTGTACCAAGTTATTCTGATCCAACCGATAACTCACAAAAGTCAACAAACTCGCGGCAATTGCGACCAGTCCCCCAACCCAGGTCACATTCATCAAGCTTCCCTGATGGTAGACGAGTCCGCCTAATGCGGAACCAAAAGCAATCCCGACATTGCTAGCAACAGGCATTAATGAGGCGGCAAGTCCTTTTGCTTTCGGCTGGTAGATTCCGGCAAGGTCGATTAGATAAAGCTGGGTGGATGTGGTTAACAGGATGGCCATTAGCGACATGAGGCCGATGTTAATCAATCCGGCCAGGAGATCGTTTGTCGTCCAGTATAAAGCGATGAGGACAATGGCTTGGACGAGAAAAACGAACCGAAGTCTGCCGATCGCGTTGCGGCTGGCGATTTTGCCGGCCAGGATGTTGCTGAAGATCGAGATGAATCCGTAGCCGAATAGGATGAGACTGATCGAGCTGCTCGGTGCTGCCATTTCATTTAGGAGCGGCACGAGGTATGTGAATACAACATACGTTGCTCCGAATCCAAGAGATGGGATGAAAAAGGCCATTAGGATTCTCGGGTGTGTTAACAAAGAGAATTGATCCCTTATTGAGCTGCGGGCTTGATTTTGCAGCTCGGGAAGGATGAAAAAGGATGCTATAAAGGCAATTCCCCCAAGGAAAGTGGTTAACAGGAAGGTTGCATTCCAGTTATACCAATCCGCAATGACCGTGCCGATTGGAACGCCCACTACGTTTGCAAGCGTAAAACCGCCGAAAACAAATGAGATGGCAAGTCCGCGTTTGGCAGCGGGCATGGTTTCACTGGCCACCATCATGGCAAGTGAGATTAAGACCCCTGTTACGATCGCCGTCAGCATTCGAAGTCCAAGGAGCAGGATGTAGCTTGATGAAATGACACACAAGGCATTCAGAATGATGAAAGCTCCGATCAAAAATAGCATCCATTTGCGTTTTGGAAAATGGCTTGTTGCGGACATGACGAGTGGTGTTGCAATGGCAAATGTCATCGCAAAGGCAGATACAAGTGTGCCTGCTGCTGAATTGGTTATATGAAGGCTCGAGGAAATATCCGTCAGGATCCCGACGATTACAAATTCGCTCGTGCCGAGTACGAATGTTAACAAAGCGAGTGTTAGGATGAGCAGCCAATGCTGCTTCATCAATTCTGTGGTGTGCATAAGGACCTCTTTTCTTGGATGAACCTAATCATGTTCCATGACGTATAAACAATCTCCCTATCATACCATAAATTTTTTTTGCGATTAATACGTCAGTGATGCTGGATTATTTCCATCCATGGAAAAAAGTAATAAATTTGCAGTCTCTAGAAAACCGGCACCCAATAAAAAAAAGGCTGTTGCCATTAAAGCAGCCAGCCCTTGTCATATACTAGTCTTCTTTCATTTTTTTAATAAAAAGGAATAAGTACTAATTTCCAATCTTATATGTTCCCTGACTTTCCTAAGTCAATTCCTCTTTAGAGAAAAGAAATAAAAATCCCCCATTAGTAACAACATATGTAAATAATTGCTATAATGGTTTTTGTATGAGCACTATTAACGTATACATATTCAATGACTGTAAAGGGGAGCGAAATAATGGCTGATCACAATGAAAACCCGTTAATGATGGGTGATGAAAAGAGTCCAAAGATCAAGGTGGAAAGAAAAGAAGGGGAACCGACGGCTGCATTTAAAGGGGCGAGCTGGGCGGCTTTGGTTGTGGGAGTTGCTGCTTATCTGATTGGCTTGTTTAATGCCGGCATGCAGCTGAATGAGAAGGGGTATTACTTTGCTGTGCTGGTATTCGGATTGTATGCAGCTGTGTCCCTGCAGAAAGCGGTAAGGGATAAGGACGAGGATATTCCGGTTTCGGGGATCTATTATGGGCTTAGCTGGTTTGCGGTGATTGTAGCGATCGCCTTGATGGCAATCGGACTTTATAATGCCGGGAGTATTGTTTTGAGCGAAAAAGGATTTTATGGGATGGCGTTTGTACTTAGTTTGTTTGCGGCCATTACCATTCAGAAAAACATTCGGGATACGCAGGTTGCTAGAGGAAGAGATTAATAATACGGGGGCGTTGCTGCATGCAGTAATGCCCTTATTTGTTTAGGTAGTTGAATAGAAAAAGAGGGAGTGGAATTTTATGAACGCAATGCTGCAAATGGGAGCCAATACGGTTTTAAGTTCTCCAAAGGGGTATGTGAGGGTAAGCTACGAGATGTCTAGTATGATTGACCTTTCCTTAACGGCCTTTCTGCTTACAGATTCAGATAAGGTGCAAGGGGATAGCGGGATTATCTTTTATAATCAGCCGGAGGGTCCTTCTGGCGTGGCCACTCTTCTGCCATCGGAGAATGCAGGTCACACGAAAGTACATACCCTCCATTTTGATCTGAGTAAAGCCCCAGCAGGCATTAGTAAAATAGCGATTACTCTGACGGAAGATAACCACACAGGGTTTTCGAATGTAAAGAATTTAAAGGCTGAGATACGGACGGATGATGCGACGATCGAGTTAACCCCCTCCAGCTTCTCAAAGGAAAATGGGATTGTCGCAGCAGAATTGTATGTAAGAAACGGCCAGACAAAGGCTAAATCCATTTGGCGCGGCTTCGATTCCGGTCTTGAGGGTCTGTGCAGAAATTACGGGGTGGAAGTGGAAGCGGAGGAGCAAACGATGGTTCAACCAGAACCTGTGAAAAAACCGCCTGTTCCTGAAAACAAAATTCAACTTGAAAAGGTAAAGGGTAAAATCAATCTCGACAAAGGTCAAAAGCCGGTCATCATTGAAAAAACACCAGAGATTACGGCGACGGTATCCTGGAAGACTGGGACTGATTATGATATTTATGCTTTGGTTTATACAAAGGATGGCAGTCAGATTGATGTAGCGATGTTTGGGGCAGAAGGAACGCCTCCGCTCAGAAGGTTCGCAGGCGGAGCCGTGGAGCATATGGGCGATGTCGGGAGAGATAATCGTTCAACCAAGACAGAAGTGATTAAATTACGGCTAAATAACGATATTCTTGCAGTTGTCCCTGTCGTTTATTCTGCCCAGTCAAATGGGACAGGCTCATTCTATAGATACAAGGTGTCTATGAGCATCGACAATCACAACGGTACGTCCGTTACCATATCTGCCAAGAATGCGAATAACAATGACCGGATTTACACCTGTGTACCCGGGATTCTCCATAATACTCCTGATGGCGTGATGATCAGTCCTTTGGAGCTGTATAGTTTACCAAACTCAGAATTCAGGCCTAAGCTTAGGATGGGGGCTTCGAATATGGTAGAGGTTGTAATGGATGAAGGTCCAAAGAATAATTATAAATAGGCCGTAATGTAACAAGATAAGTTGAAATGGAAGAGGACTGGTCCAAGTCCTCTTTTACTCGTTTTCAATGCCGGGAAATTTCTGCATCAAAAATGTGAGTAACTCCCCCGCATCACCATCGTGATAATAGTACCCATTGCATGTAGAACCTAATGCTTAAAAATATTTCGCGACACGAAATAAAATGATTGACACCGCTTTCAAGTGCGGGTATCCTGAATTTAACAAGTTAACTATGGCGAGAGATTGGAGACCCATGCTTTTTGGACCCTTTTTACAGGGTCTGTTAAAGTGTGGGTCTTTTTGTCTGTTATTGGCTTGGGAAAGGGGACATGATGGGGGTAAAAGTTTCTATAATAAGAATAAGGGGGAGAGTTTATGAATAAAAAGAAATCACTTCGGTTACTGGCCATTTCACTGATTCTTTGTTTGATTAGTGCGATTGGTGCATCTTTGGTTCAAACATCTGGCGGTCAGGTTAAAATTAAGGATTTGCGGTGGGAAACTTCTTCGGGCCACTTAATGAGCGGATTATTATTTGTGCCTGAGAATGCGTCCAAAGATAAACCTGCTCCAGCCATTGTAACGAGTCATGGCTGGTACAACACCCGGGAGATGCAGGATTTGAATTACGTGGAGCTGTCCCGGCGGGGCTATGTAGTAATTTCCATAGATATGTATGGCCACGGGAACTCGGATGCGGTGAAACCTGAGGAATGGCCTGTGAATGGTACCGGAATGTATGACGCGGTTAAATTGCTCGCTGACCTTCCTTACGTGGATAAAGAAAAGATCGGCATTACCGGCCACTCCAATGGGGCAAGAGCTGCTAACTGGTCTATCAATGAAGATAATAAGCAGGAGAACCCTCTTGTGTCTTCCGTTCTGCTGATTGCTAATGATGCGATGTATACGGATGATCCTGGCGAGCCTTTATACTGGGCGTTAAAGCCAAAGGATGCTAAGTATGCAAATGTGTATGGTTCGCGGGATGTTGGGGTGATCGCTGCACAATATGATGAATTTTTCTTTAGATCGTTTGGAAAGGACGGAAAGCCTACGGTTCCGAGAGACTACATTAATACGGATCCGGCACAGTCCTTTTTGAATTTTGGTGCGAATCCTGCAGAGGGGGAAAAGCGGGAGAGCTCCAAATTGTATAAACAGACGATTGATGGCGAAGAAGCCACACGTGTCATCTACAATCCTGCACAGATTCATCCGTGGAATCACTTTTCAAAGGATGTAGTGGAAAGTACAATTGAATACTTTGACGATACGTTAGGAACTCCTGACCAAATCAATAGCTCCAATCAAATCTGGCAATGGAAAGTGTTCTTTAATTTTGTTGGTCTCATTGGTTTTGTCCTGTTTATCGTAGCTGTGACGAAAGTGCTTCTTTTCACTTCTGCATTCGCTTCACTCCGCGCAGATCAGGAAGTAAAGCCTCAGGCGGCGCCTGCGGGTATCGGGAAGCTATGGTTTTGGGGAGGCATTGCGGCCAGTGCACTGGTTTCCTATTTTAGTTATCTGGCTCTTTATAACTGGTCCGTTGAAAATATCCCGCCATTCTTTCCACAGTTCCCGCCTTTCTATATCGGAATCTGGTGTGTAGTCACAGGGTTATTTACTTTGATCATAATGGCTGCTTCCCACTTCTTCTATTCTAAAAAGAATGGCTTGGACCTTAAGGAAACTGGAGTGCTAATCAGCTTCAGAACGTTCGTGAAAACGATTGGCCTGGCACTTACTGTGGCTGTTTTATCCTATAGTGTTGTATTTGCAGCCGATTACTTCTTCAAAGCAGATTTTCGTATTTGGGTATTGACCATTAAAGCCTTCACGCCTGATAAACTGCTCATTGCGTTGAAATATCTGCCGTTCTTCCTATTGTTCTATGTGGCCAATTCAATCGCCATTAACTGCTTTAATTTTGTGAAGATCGGCAATAAAGAGTGGATCAACACCGCAATAATGGCTCTAGCCAACTCCATCGGCATCCTCATTCTAGTAGTCATTCAATATATGAACTTCTGGATTACCGGTGAAGTGTTCTATAATGATTTATCCCATATTATCGGAATTTGGCTTTTCCCAATCATTATTATTCTGATTGTGGCTGCCGTCATTTCACGCAAAATTTATAAGGTTACTAGAAATCCTTATCTGGCTGGTTTTATAAATGCTTTCATTATTACAGTGATGACTGTAACGAATACGCTTACACAGCTTTAATGAAAATAGTGCCTGTCATCCCCAGAAGCTTTAACGTCATAAATCGACAACATTTAGAATGTGGTAGGATTTTTATATAATGTGCACAGGTTTGAGACAGCGCATATTTTATCATCAGCAGATATTTTTTACACCCGATTGATATAAAAGTGGCTAGAAAGAACCAAATACCTTGTGGTAAACAGTATTATGGGAACCCTCCTCAATGGGCGGGTTCTTTTGATTCTTTTTCGCGATCATATCCTTTATCGACATTTTTTCACCTCTTAGCAATTCTCAAGCTCCGAGGAACAATCCAACAAACAAGTCCAAATCATACTTGATTGATAGAACAGATTAATCATCGGGGCGTTACTGCTTGCAGTAATGCCCTTTGTCGTTTGAAGGGTGCTTAAAGGATGCTGGTTTATGGAGCACTGAAAAATCCGGTTTCCGGAGATCAAGCTGCCAAGTAAGAAGAAGGACTCCTGAATCTTATCTTATTTTCAGTTATCATAGACTTGTAGAATGTTGTCTAAAAGTCGCTTTCATCAGGTGAAATATGAAACAGTAGGTGGGATAACTTGAAAAAAAGAACAAGGGCAAGATTTTGGTTAGGTGCGATCCCGTTTTTAATGGTAGCGGGCTGTTCTGAGGCAGCTACTTCACAAGAAACGATGCCGGAAATGAACGAGGAGTCGAAATTAACCTCAAAGGATCCGTACTATGACACAGAAAGCATAGCAAGTTCTCCGAGGTTTGCCTTGAGCGCGAATTATAAGGAGATCGAGCCTTCCAAAAAGGCGAAGCCGCTCGAAACGAATTATACAAAGGAACAGCTGGCTAAGATTACAGTAGCAGAAGCCCATGGAGGCAGCAGGGAGAGAAGCGTGCCTTTAGGTCAGACCCTGCATAAGGATGTAGCGGATCAGACAGAGGGATCGCTTAAGGACTCGAGGATCGTTGCCTTTTATGGAAATCCAAATTCCGTTCATATGGGAATACTGGGAGAACATAGTCCGGAGGATTTAATGGATAAGCTAATGAAGCAAACTCGCGCTTATTCAGAGCTGGATCCTGAACGACCTGCGATTCCTGCGATTGAACTGATTACGACCATCGCTCAGCGCACCCCTGGGGATAAGGGGCTTTATGTCCACTCTACGCCGGAGTCCGATATTGAGAAGTATGCGAAGCTCGCAGAAGAAAATAATGCGCTTCTTTTTTTAGATGTGCAGCTTGGCCGTGATTCTATTATGAATCAGGTGAAAGCCCTTGAAAAATATTTAAAGAAACCAAACATTCATTTAGCCATCGATACGGAGTTTCACGTGAAACAAGGGCAGGTTCCTGGAGAAAATCTGGGTCATGTAGATGGGAAAAATGTTCAGGAAGCAATCAAATATGTATCAAAACTTGCTGCTGAGAACGGACTTCCAGACAAAGTTGTCGTGGTCCATCAATTTGCGGATAAAATTATCAGCAACAAGAGCGCCATTCAACCGGACGAAAATGTGGAGGTTGTGTTAAATAGTGACGGATTTGGAGCGCCATCGCTGAAAACATCAGGCTATCATTTGCTTGTGCAAAGCCAGCCCATTCAATACGGCGGATTCAAGCTGTTCTTTAAAAATGACAAACCGGTCATGACGCCGAAAGAGGTACTGGCGCTGGACCCGGCCCCGTCATTTATTAATTATCAATAAGTTCATGTACATAAAAAATGCAGCGGCATTTTGCCGCTGTGTTTATTTTGGTTTCTAACAGTCAAAAAGCTTGTTCCCTGAAATCGCTATATCCCACTCTTCCCAAATTTTATTTTTCTAATAAAATATAATGCTAAGCAATTCCATTTTGTTAACCGTTCAAAAGAGTTATAATTTAGTAGATGTATTTGCTCTGAAAGGAGAAATAGTGATGAAATTATTTGCACTTGATATGGATGGAACGACATTATCATCCAGGAATGAGATCAGTCCTGAAAATATAGAAGCGATTAAGAAGGCCCAGAGCCTCGGGCATAAGGTGATGGTGTTGTCCGGCAGGGCACCGGAGTCCATTCAAGAGGTTATGGGGCGGTATGGCCTGACGCTTCCGATCGGCGGAAGCAATGGAACGGCTGTATTTGCGGATGGAAAGCTTTTGGAGCTGACTTCTTTAAGTGATAGGCAAAATCAGGATATTGCGGAAGAAGCGGAGAAGGAAGCCATTCCTTTTAAAATTTATACGAATAAAGGCATTTATTTTCACCGGGAGTGGCCAGAGCGCTTAAAACACGTTCTTTCTTCAGGAGCTGTACCGGAGGAATATTATGTGGATGAGAACTTTGGCAAGATGACTCATATGCCGGATGAATCGAAAACATTTGATAGCATTCAGAGCCTGCTGATGGATCAGGAATTAAAGATTCAGAAGTTTTTTATGCTCGTTTTGGACCCCGTTCAAAAGAGCCGGTTATTGACGGCCACGAAAGCCATTGAGGGGGGCTATGTCACGTCATCTTCTTCTTTTAATATTGAAGTGATGAACATCAATGGAAATAAGGGAAACGGCCTGAAGATTATGGCTCGGTACTTCAATATTCCTCTTGAAGATACCATTGCAATTGGCGATCAGTTCAATGACGTGCCAATGTTCGAAGCTGCTGGATTCTCTGTTGCGATGGGCAACGCGGTTGATGAAATCAAAAGTAAGAGTGACTTTGTTACGTTAACGAATGATGAACATGGAGTGGCGCATGCTATTGAGCATGTTTTAAACGCACTTAAGGTTCCGGAAGGTTTGGTATAAGGATCTTAATAGAAGGCTCTGTTAAAGCCTGATGTTGATTTTTAACACCTGTTGATTGGAGTGGAATGCGCGAGACTCCGAGCTGAGAGCAGCGGGACAGGTGAGACCCCGCAGGCGCAAAGCGGCGAGGAGGCTCACCGCCCGCCCCGCGGAAAGCGAGCGCCTGCAACGGAAATCAACAGCCAAGTTTAACAGAGCTTAATAGAAAAGAAACAGAAAAACTCGTCAACAGTGACGAGTTTTTTTTAAAGAAAAATCAATACCCTGGAAGCAGCACAATCTTTCCTGCTTTTCCGGAATTCTTAAAATAAACCTGCGCTTCCTTTGCTTTCTCAAGAGGAAAAGTACGGTCAATGACCGGCTTGATTTTTCCTTCGGAGATCGCGCGGAGCATCCGTCTGAACTCCTCTCTGGTCCCCAAGACGGAGCCGTAGAGGGTGATGTGTTTTAAGTAGAGCGTTCTGAGATCAAGCTCTGTCTTTTGGCCGCCGGCAGACCCTGAGGTACAGAACTTCCCGCCATTCTTCAGAACTTCCAGGGAGGTGGAAAACAGGGCATCTCCGACAACGTCCAGGACAGCATCAATCGGACCGCCATTCACTTCTCGGATTTCTTCAGCAAGCTTTTCGGATTTATAGGACAGCACATGCGAGGCACCCAATTCTTTCATTCTTTCTTCCAGTGCCAAATCTCCGACAATGGCGATGACCTTGGCTCCGAATACGTTGGAGGCGATTTGGACGTTTAAGGAGCCTACACCGCCGTTTGCCCCCGTGACCATGACGGTTTCCCCTGGCTGTACCTGGATTTGCTCATTCATATGCCAGGCCGTCAAGCCGCTGACGGAAAAAACCGCACTTTCCGTATAATCAGGAAGGGGCATTTCATAGCAAAGGTCCGCAGGCCATAACACGTATTCTGCATAGCCGCCATCGTATTCAGAACCGACGAAGGACATATCTTCTGAAATATGCTCGAGACCTGGTTCTCCACTGGAGGTAAAAGGAAAGAGGACAACGTCTTTTCCGATCATCGCCTCATCCACCGCATGCCCCGCCTTCACGATTCTGCCTGCTATATCGGAACCCGGTATCCTGGGAAAGTCCACACCTTCCGGCTTCCAGCCTGATTTAGCTCCGGTTCCGTAAGCCCCTTCTCTCATCCAGATTTCCGTATTGTTAATGGCGCAGGCTTTCACCTGAACCAGTACTTCATGTTCTTTCGGCTCTGGAATAGGCAGTTCTGCTAGCTCGAGCTTCTCTATACCGCCGTAGCCAGTTACTTGGATTGCTTTCATTGAACGCTCTCCTTTCATCTATTGAGTTCGTATGTAAGGGAAGTAGTAGTGATCAAGTCCATTATATATGGGGAGACCGTTTTTCTTATACGAAACTGCTTCAAGAGGGGTTAATAATAAAAAGGCTGGACCATAAGATGTCCCAGCCCTTACCCGTTAATGCATCATCTTCCCCGGAGCTTTCGCATAGCTGTTCAGCATCGCATTCATGTCCTGCTGCATCAGCTGCGGAACCTGGTAATAGCCATGCTTGTTTTGATAAAGGAAAATTTCGTAGCTTAGCTCGATAAAGTTCGGAACACTGTCGGCGATGACTCGGCGCAGCACGGGATTGGTCATCTCCAGTGCAGTCATAGCCAGCAGGGTGGCCAATGATTTGGTGTTGCCGAGCATATAAGCGGATAGCCCCTGATCGGAAAGCTCGGATACAGATTGATTAGGCTTCTTCGGCTGACCCGGCTTTATTCCGTAAACGGCATCGTTGTTTTGCGTCATTTTATAGACTTGGGTTGAAACAGCTGGTTTTTGTCCCGTGGAGAAGGCATCTACAATGGTATTGTACATTTGGGTAACAAAAACAGACTGGCGTTGGGCAATGTCTTTCAGCTCTGGATCCTTCATATGCTGCTCGTACATTTGATATTGATCAAGCATGCTAATGATTCCGGCGATGACTTCATGGGCATCAAACAGTTCATGGCCTCCATGGTCCTTGGAATATGCGGGATTGGGCTGCACGCCGGACATTTGCTGCTGGCCGTTTTGATTGATGTTTTGGTTTTGCATGAGTTTCCCTCCTGTTTTTAAACATTCGGTTACTATCATGTCCTTGATGAAGTGATATATCCCGAATGTCCGCAGAGGTACGGGCAATTTTATTCAAAAAAACTCCCGCAATGTTTTACGGGAGTCTCCTTTTCAAACAAATTAGCCGTTACTTACCTAACATCAAACCGATCCCCATCCATCACTTTCACCCACGCTGCTGCAAAATCACGGACAAATTTTTCTTTGTTGTCATTCTGTGCATACACTTCAGCAAGAGCGCGAAGCTCGGAGTTGGAGCCGAAAAGCAGGTCGAAGCGGGACGCTGTCCGGATGACCTCGCCTGTTTTGCGGTCGCGGCCTTCATATTGGTTGAAGCCGGCAGCTTTCCACTCTGTGCCCATATCGAGCAGGTTGACGAAGAAATCGTTCGTTAGGATACCTGGACGATCCGTGAACAAGCCGTGTTTAGTGCCGCCGTAGTTCGTTCCGAGAACACGCATTCCGCCTAGCAGGACCGTCATTTCGGGAGCGGTCAAGCCTAGCAGCTGGGCTTTATCGACGAGCATTTCTTCCGGGCTGGTTGAGTATTCCTTCTTCTGATAGTTGCGGAAGCCATCTGATACCGGCTCTAACACATCAAAGGTGTCGGCATCCGTTTGTTCCTCTGTGGCATCGCCGCGTCCCGGCGTAAATGGCACGGTGATATCGAAGCCTGCGTCTTTTGAGGCCTTTTCGATGGCTGCGCTGCCGCCGAGTACAATGAGATCCGCCAGACTGACTCTGACAGTCAGCTTGCTTTGGATGTCTTCGTACACTCCAAGAACTTTTGCCAGCTGCTCCGGTTCATTTGCTTCCCAGTCCTTTTGGGGAGCCAGTCGGATCCGGGCGCCGTTTGCTCCACCGCGCATATCGGTATGGCGGTAGGTGCTTGCTGAAGCCCAGGCTGTTTTCACAAGCTCGCTCACGGTTAATCCGGAGCTGAGAATTCTATTTTTAAGTTCAGCAACCTCATCGTGAGACAATTCATAATCCACTGCTGGAACGGGATCCTGCCAGATCAGCTCTTCTGCTGGAACCTCCGGGCCTAAGTATCTTACTTTAGGTCCCATGTCGCGGTGCAGCAATTTGAACCATGCCCGTGCGAATGCATCGGCAAACTCTTCCGGATTTTCATAATAGCGGCGGGAGATTTTTTCGTATTCCGGGTCCATACGAAGAGCCATATCTGCCGTGGACATCATCGTTTTTACACGAATGGATGGATCCTCTGCATCCGGTGCCATATGCTCCTCCGCCATATCGACCGGTGTCCATTGATAGGCACCTGCTACACTCTTCGTCAGCTCCCACTCATAGCCGAAAAGCAGGTCAAAGTAGCCGTTATCCCACTCCGTCGGGTTCGTCGTCCAGGCACCATCGACACCACTTGAAATCGTATCGCGTCCTTTTCCGCTTCCGTAGGAGCTCAGCCAGCCTAAGCCCTGTGTTTCAAGGTCTGCAGCTTCCGGGTCGTCCCCGACATGAGAAGGATCGCCTGCTCCGTGCGCCTTCCCGAAGGTGTGGCCGCCGGCAATCAGGGCAACGGTTTCCTCATCGTTCATCGCCATCCGTCCGAACGTATCGCGAATATCACGGGCGCTTGCTACCGGATCAGGCTTTCCGTTCGGTCCTTCCGGATTCACATAGATGAGCCCCATTTGCACAGCAGCAAGCGGGTCCTCAAGCTCGCGGTCGCCGGAATAACGGTTGTCCGCCAGCCATTCTTTTTCCGCCCCCCAATACACGTCTTCCTCTGCATGCCAGATATCTTCACGTCCGCCGGCAAAGCCGAACGTCTTTAACCCCATCGATTCAAGAGCAACGTTTCCGGTCAAGACAAGCAGGTCTGCCCAGGAAATTTTGTTTCCGTACTTTTGCTTAATCGGCCACAGCAAACGGCGGGCCTTATCAAGATTCACGTTATCCGGCCAGCTGTTCAGAGGGGCAAAGCGCTGGGATCCTGAACCGCCGCCTCCGCGTCCGTCCGCCGTACGATATGTACCTGCTGCGTGCCAGGACATACGGATAAAGAATGGACCGTAATGGCCATAATCAGCCGGCCACCAATCCTGGCTGTCTGTCATCAGCACATGAAGATCTTTTTTCAGCGCATCGTAATCAAGCTTTAAGAACTCTTCCCGGTAATCAAAGTCCTCTCCCATTGGATTGGATTTCTTGTCATGCTGGCGAAGAACGTTTAAATTCAGCTGATTTGGCCACCATTCCTTATTCGTCGTTCCCCGGGGAGCCTTCGACGTCGTAATCGCACTATCCTTGTGGTGGGTGACAGGACACTGTCCGGCTGACGTATGTTCTTTTTGATCGGGCTTATTGTTATTTTCCATTTACAATTCTCCTCTCAGTTTTGGACCATAAATTACGAGATTAATAGTTAGATAATTAAGATAATTCTTACTGTATATTATAGTGGAGAAAAACGGTAATTCAAAGTTAGAAGCTTCTGAGCAGAACGGTTTCAGCTAGTCTTGAGGGATATGAACAACGGAAAGAGGAAAAAAAATCCAGCTGTCAACATAGTTGACAGCTAGCTCTTTTAATCGTTCATTATCTAATTAGGATGTGAAAAGTATTGGAAAAGTAACTCCAATACTTTTTCTTATTTGCATCATTTCAACCGAAGTCATTTCTTCAACAGCAAATAAACAAAATAAGGTGCCCCAATTAAAGAAACCATGATTCCGGCAGGTACTCCGCTCGGTTCAAGGATATTGCGCCCGATGGTGTCTGCAAACAGCAGCAGCCAGCCGCCGAGTAGAATGGCGACGGGGAGATACAGCTGATTTCTGGGGCCGACTAAGGCTTTGGCAATATGCGGAGCCATCAGCCCGATAAACGAGATGCCTCCGGTAACGGAAACGGCTGAAGAAGCGAGGGCTACGGCTGTTAACAGCAAGACAATCCTTTCCCTTTCGATGGGGACTCCAGCACCTAGGGCGGCAGGCTCACTTAAACCGAGTAGATTAAGCGTATTCGCTTTATACAGGGCAAAGGGAATGAGAAGAATCAGCCATGGAAGGAGGGCCCAAATAAAGGGCCAATCTGTGCCCCAGATGTTCCCTGCCAGCCATTTAGCGATAAAATCCACTTTCATCTGATCGGCAGATGAAATCAGGACCACCATTGTACCTGAAAGAGCCATGGAAACCCCGACTCCGATCAGTACTAAACTTACTGGCTGCAAGCCGCTCTTTTTATGATAAGCAAATAAATAAATCGTTATAGCGGTGAGGATTGCTCCAATAAAGGCGATGAGCGGAAGAAGATAGATAAACGAGCCTGCCTCAATCGGGAAAAATAAGAAGAAAACGGTGATGGCTACACCGGCGCCGGAATTGATTCCGATAAAGCCCGGATCTACTAAATCATTTCTTGTGATTCCCTGGAGGAGGGCTCCAGATAACGAAAGAGCCATTCCTGCCAATAGCGTAATGAAAATCCTCGGCAATCTTATTGTAAATAAGACGAACTCTTCTTTAAACGTTCCCTGCCCGAATAGAGCGGGAATGATCCTGTCATAAGAGACAGCAGAATACCCAAGTCCCAGGCTGACCATGATGGTTGCGGCTATAAGAAGAAGGGATACACCGACTGTGATTCTTTGTTTTTTTATCAGCAATGGATGGATCATCTGAATGCCTTTCCCCCTTTTCGAACAATGAGTAAGAAGAAGGGCAGGCCGAGCATAGCGATAATGGCGGCCACTGGTGTTTCAAAAGGGGCATGCAGTGTGCGCCCCACTGTATCAGCAAACAGCATAAACGCAGCACCGGAAATGGCTGACAGCGGCAAGATGAATCGGTAGTCGTTTCCTGCTAAAGGCCGGACAATGTGCGGAATCATCAAACCGATGAATACAAGGTTTCCTGCCAGCGCGACAGATGACCCTGTCAAAATGATGACGGCCGCAAACAGAATCGCTTTGATGTGCTTGGTTTTTTGGCCCAGTCCGATGGAAATCTCTTCATGCAAGCTTAGGATGGTGAGCTGCTTAGAAAGGAGGAAGGATACAAGAAGTCCGACAGATATAAGCGGGATAATGATTTGGAGCTGTGTCCAATTCGTCCCGATCAGTCCTCCTGATGTCCACATGGTGACATTTTTGGAAACTTTGAAATAAAGGCTCACTCCCTCGGCAATAGCATATAAAAATGCAGAAATGGCTGATCCAGCCAATACGATGCGAAGGGGAGAGAATCCGCCTCTCTTCATGGAGCTGATCCCAAATACCATCAATGCGCCGATTCCGGCTCCTATAAAGCAAACGGCCATTGTCACAAAATAATTGGCCGATTTAAAAAAGGCCAGCGTGACAGCTAATGCCGCATACGCCCCTGCAGACAACCCCAGCAGTCCGGGATCAGCGAGCGGATTTCTTGTCATTCCCTGCATGATCCCCCCGGATACAGCGAGTGCCGCCCCGACGAATGCCGCCCCAATTTCCCGCGGAAGACGGATTTCCCGGATAACCGTTATCTCTTTCTCTGCTGAATCTGCGGTAAGGGCAAGCCAAAGATCCTTGAGCGTCACATCCGCTGCCCCAAAGACCATGGCGACGGCAAACATGGCCGCGAGCAAAAGGAGCGCGGCTGCAATTTTATATGAATATGTAATGGAATAAAACGATTTTTTAGCCATTTGTTCGCCGTATTTCCTTTCCTGAAATAAGGGAAAGAGGAATTCTTTAAAGAATTCCTCAAAAGGTTAATTTTCCAAAAACGATTTCTTAATAAACTCCAGCTGTTTTTCCAGTGTTACAGGATCGCTGAATGATGCGCCTTCTCCCTTCATTTCAAACAAACGGCCGTTTTTGACAGCAGGAATGTTTTTGAAGGTTTCGGTTTCCTCAAAAGAGGTGTTGGCATCGGAATATTTGCTCAGGATCACATAATCGCCGGCATAGTCAGGCAGTACCTCAGCTGACAGCGTGTAGTACCCTGATTTTAAAGCGACTTCCTTCACTTTTTCCGGCATTTTGAGCTTCATCCCCTGATAGAGAATCTCTGTTCCGCGCGCCCAGTTTTCCCCGTATACATAAAGGTCTTTTCCAAAGGCCTCGATTACAGATACGGTCGCATCTTCTCCGATTTTTCCGCGTATTTCATCTCCCGCGTCTGAAGTCCGTTTCTTAAAGTCATCCACCCACGCCTGGGCTTCTTTTTCCTTGTTTAAAAGCTTCCCGATTTCAACATGCTGGCTTAAGTAATCCAGTTTCCCCCACGTGTAAGTAACAGTTGGGGCAATTTCTTTTAATTTATCAATATTTTTTATATTGGATAAGCCGATAATCAAGTCAGGCTCCAGTTCAATGATTTTTTCAAGATTTTCATCTGAGACTTCCTCAACGTTTTTCATTTCTTTAGAGAAAGTCGGATTGTTTTTTGACCAGACATCTGCTCCGACTACATTCACTCCCAAATGCAAGACGTTTCCTGTAAAGCCTGAGAGCATGACAACGCGCTTCGGATTTGATGGAACTTCAACCGGTCCTGTTTCTGATTGGTATGTAAAGGTTTCCGGTTCCTTTGAGGCAGTCTTTTCTTTTTCAGTACCTTCTTTATTTCCGCAGGCACTAATAAGCAGAACCAGTACGAGCATAAGCGGGACGAATAATTTCTTCATGTTTCTTTTCTCCTTTTATTAAATTGTAGGTCATACACATCGGTTTGTATGTGTTCGGATCGCGTCCGATCACGGCATCGATCTGGAAAACGTCTCTTAAAGTTCCCGGGGTCATGATATCCTCCGGAGTCCCTGCATTGACGAGTTTCCCGCTCTTCATTGCAATCATATAATCAGCGAACCGGGCAGCCTGATTCAGGTCATGCAGCACCATAATAATGGTTCTTCCCTGTTCACGGTTTAGCATTTGAAGCAGCTCCAGCACCTCAAGCTGATGCGCCATATCCAAGTAGGTCGTCGGCTCATCCAAAAAGATGATCTCGGTTTCCTGCGCAAGGGCCATGGCAATCCAGACACGCTGCCGCTGTCCGCCGGATAAGGAATCGACCGGGCGGTATTTGTAGGCAGAAGTGCCAGTCACTTCGCACGCCCATTCGATGACTTCAAGATCCTTTGCCGTTAATCTACCCATTCCCTTTTGATAGGGAAAGCGGCCATAAGATACGAGTTCAGCAACAGTTAAACCCGCCGCGGCTTCAGGAGTTTGGGGGAGGATGGCCATTTTCCTTGCCAGGATCTTCGTATTTTCCTTCGATATTTCTTTTCCGTCTAAAAGGGCCGATCCGGAATGATGGGCAATGATTCTTGTCATCGCTTTCAGCAAAGTGGATTTTCCACAGCCGTTGGAGCCGATGATGGCTGTGACCTTTCGATCCGGTATCTGTATATTCAGATTCTTGACAATGAGCTCTTCCCCATAGCCGATGCTTAAGTCATCTGTAGAGAGTCGAACCATCCTTTACCCCTCCTTTATAGAAATCTGTAATAATAATGATAATCATTATCAACGTAATTTAACTATATCCTCCATTTCGGCATAGTGTCAACTTAATTTTTTGTCTATAACTGTGGTGTGTAAGCCAGTTCATCATTTTTTGATTGTAAATAAACTGGCCATCCTTTATTCTTATTGATAATGATAATCAATTACATTTGATTGGGAGTGGGCGGGAATGGCTGAACGGGAGTTATTTGATGTAACGATCATCGGAGGCGGGCCGGCTGGTTTGTATTCGGCTTTTTACAGCGGTTTAAGAGGCATGAAGACAAAGATTGTGGAATTTCAGGCAGAATTAGGCGGGAAGATTCAGGTGTATCCCGAGAAAATGATCTGGGATGTCGGAGGGGTAACCCCCACTACAGGTGCCAAATTAATGGAACAGCTGATCGAGCAGGGGTTAACCTTCAATCCGAAGGTCGTCCTGAATGAAAAAATTGAAGCGATATACCGGGAAGCGGATGGAACCTATAAATTGAGAGCTGCATCAGGCAGAATACATGAAACGAAAACGGTGATCGTTGCGGTAGGCAGCGGAATTTTAAAACCCAAAAAGCTGGAGATTGAAGGAGCAGAAAAGTTCGAAGTAGCGAATATCCACTATACCATTCCATCACTGATGAGATTTAAAGATAAAACCGTGGTGATCTCAGGAGGAGGAAATTCGGCTGTCGATTGGGCGAACGAATTGGAGCCCTTCGCAAAAAAGGTTTATATTACGTACCGGAAGGAAAATCTTTCAGGTCACGAGGCGCAGGTGATGCAGCTGTTGAACAGTTCGGTCACATGTCTGCCCAATACGGCCATTTCGAAACTAATCGCCTGTGATCATCAGGAAAAGATCAAAACCGTTGCGCTGAAGAATCTGGAAACCGAAGAGACAGCTTATCTTGATATTGATGATGTCATCATCAATCACGGATATGAACAAGATACAAGCTTATTGAAAAACAGCGGCATGCATATCGAAATGGCTAATGATTTTTATATTGCGGGGAATGCATCCAGTGAAACGTCCGCAGAGGGCATATATGCAGCCGGGGATATTTTGAGCCATAATGGAAAACTAAATCTGATTGCAGGCTGTTTTCAAGATGCAGCGAATGCGGTAAATAAAGCAAAACAGTTTATTCAGCCGGAAGCCGAAAAATTTGCCATGGTTTCTTCGCATAATGAAGTTTTTCAAGAGCGAAATAAAAAGCTGGTTAAGGAAAAGCTTTTGAAAAACAAATGAATCAGACGGCTTAAATGACAAGTTCATAAAATTAAGCTATAATTTGAACGCTTGCCGCCACCCTTCGGACCTGGAAAGGGGTTTTTTTATGATTACATTGGAGAATGTGAGCAAGAAATTTAATGCGTTTCAGGCGATTTCGTCTGTGTCTTTACATATTCAGCCTGGAGAGATCCATGGAATAATCGGAGCGAGCGGAGCTGGTAAATCCACCCTGCTGAGGCTGATGAATTTACTGGAAATTCCGGATGAGGGAGAAGTCACGGTCAATGGACACACGCTGACTGCGATGAACAGTAAGCAGCTGCGGGAGGCCCGGAAGTCGATTGGGATGATTTTTCAGCATTTCAATCTTGCGGCGAATAAAACGGTTTACGGGAATGTAGCGGTTTCCTTGGAATTAGCGGGCTTTCCAAAGAAGCAACAGCGCAGCCGCGTGATGGAATGCCTTCAATTTGTGGGGCTTGAGGATTATGCTCAAAGCTATCCAGCGCAGCTTAGCGGCGGGCAGAAGCAGCGGGTCGCTATTGCCCGGGCGCTGGCGAATAAGCCGCAGGTTTTGCTGTGCGATGAACCGACCTCTGCACTGGATCCCCGTACAACTGCGGAGCTGCTCGGCGTGCTTGAGGAAATCAGCCGTCTTGGCGTAACGATTGTAATCGTCAGCCATGAAATGAACGTCATCAAAAGCATATGCAGCCGTGTGACGGTCATGGCGGATGGGAAGGTCTATGACACAATCGAGCGCCAGCCGCAAGGAATTGTAAAAAAAGAAAATCGTGCACAATACTTTGTAGATGAGCTGAAAAAGGACGGTGAAGCCGGAGATGCCTGAGATCCTTGCTTTATACGGACCTGAGATTTGGAAGTCAATTGGCCAAACCTTTGTAATGGTCGGTGTTTCAATTCTGGCCGCGGTACTCATCGGACTGCCGGTTGGAACCCTGCTCTACCTTTGCCGGAAAGGGCAGCTGCTTGAAAACTGGATGGTCTTTTCCGCATTGAATCTGCTTGTCAATATTGTCCGCTCTTTTCCTTTTTTATTATTAGTCGTCTTCTTAATTCCGTTTACCCGTATGGTTGCCGGGACCGCCATTGGCACAGCTGCTGCGACGATTCCGCTTTCCATTATCGCCATTGCCCACTATTCACGGCTTGTCGAGCAGTCGCTGCTGGACGTACCGAAAGGTGTCATCGAGGCTGCGGTATCAATGGGAGCTTCTGTGCGGGAAGTTATCTTTAAATTTATTTATGTGGAGGCACGCTCGGGACTTGTTCTCGGTTTAACAACATCGATTATCAGCTTCATTTCCTACTCGACCATCATGGGTGTAGTTGGAGGAGGCGGAATCGGAGACTTTGCCATTCGGTACGGCTATCAGCAATTTAAAACAGATTTAATGCTGTATATGATCGTCATCATGGTGATTCTTGTGCAGCTCGTTCAATTTATTGGAATGACGGCAGCAAGATTGATTGACAAAAGATAAATAACTGGAGGAAAAGCAGCATGAAGAAAATAGTCTTTCTTATAATGGTCTTTTGCTTTGCCGCAGCTGGCTGCAGCCAAGCAGAGGATCGTACCGAAGAGCCAAAACAAAACGAGAAAGAAGTGACGCTGAAAGTCGCTTCCTTAATTCCGCCAATGACGGAAATTCTGGATCTTGTAAAACCAAAGCTTGCCGAAGAGGGCATTAAGCTGGAAACGGTTGTACTTGGTGATAATGTGCAGCCAAACACCGCACTGGCGGCAAAAGAAGTGGATGCAAACTTCTTCCAGCATGCCCCGTATATGGAGCAATTCAACCAAAGCAATAACGCTGAACTCGTTTCAGTAAAGCCAATCTATTTCGCCAATTATGGAGTATATTCCAAAACATACAAATCGATCGAAGAAATGCCTGAAGGAGCGACTATTGCCATCGCCAATGATGTGTCGAATATCGACCGTTCTCTATCCCTTTTGGCACAGCATAAAATTATTGCCTTAAAAGAGAAAAAAGACATTTATTATACAATAGCGGACATCAAGGATAATCCAAAAAATCTTCAGTTCAAAGAAGTCGATTTGCTGATGCTTGCGAGAACGTATGATGACGCCGATGCAGTCATTATGACACCAGCCTATGCAGCACCGCTTGGATTGACACCGAAAAGTGATGCACTTTTGACGGAGGGCGTCGAAAATGATTTTGCCATCAGTCTTGTCGCCCGTAAGGATAATGCAGACTCTGAGGCTATTAGGAAGCTCGCCGAAGCGATGACGAGCCCGGAGGTACGCAAATTTCTGGAAGAAAAATATGATGAAACTGCAATTCCTGCGTTCAAGTGATTCTGAACTAATTGAACTTCCCGGAGCTTAATTTTCCAGCTGGGAATAGGAGAAGGGTGTGGGATAAGGTGCTGAAAAAATGGCCTGTCCAAAAAATCCTGCAGAGAATCAAATTAAAAGCCCAAGAACGCTCGCTGTTTGAGTGATCTTGGGTTGTTTTTTTATGGATGTGCATGAAATAATACCGCCTCCCCCGGTAAAAGCCTGTGTAATCTGCGCAAATCAGCTGTACTCTCATCCTAAAGCCCCTGAATTTTTTTAACCTTCCGCTGTAAATTCAGCAAAGAAGATAATTTTATAGGCTAGAAGAACACTTATTTCGAAATTCCAACTTTTTAATTACTTCAAAATAGTTTATAATTATCAGATAATAGTTATTATAAATGAGGCATAAAGTGTTTGTTCCTGGGTGGGGTCCGAGGGTGCGCGGTTTTTAGTGCATCCAGGCAGGAGTGCCTGCTCTTTTATACAACTTTAGGGGATGAGGAAGGTCATAATGAGCAGCATACGCAAAAAAACAGATGTTATTTTAATTGGTGCTGGAGTCATGAGTGCAACGCTTGGAGCAATTCTGAAAGAGTTAGCACCTGAATGGGAAATTAAAGTGTTTGAGAAGCTTGCAAAAGCTGGAGAGGAAAGCTCGAACGAATGGAACAATGCGGGTACGGGCCATTCTGCGCTTTGCGAGCTCAACTATACAACTGAAAAGCCGGACGGCTCAATCGATATTGGGAAAGCGATTAACATTAATGAACAATTCCAGGTTTCGAGGCAGTTCTGGTCGTATCTTGTAGACCGCAATCTGATTCGTCAGCCGCAGGATTTTATCATGCCCATTCCTCATATGAGTTTGGTGCAGGGTGAGAAGGATATTGCTTTTCTGAAAAAACGTTTTAAAGCGCTGTCACAAAATCCTCTGTTCCAGGGAATGGAATTTTCCGAGGATCGTGAACAGCTGAAGGAATGGATGCCGTTGATCATGGAAGGCCGTCCAGTGAATGAACGCCTTGCCGCAACCAAGATCGATTCCGGAACAGATGTGAACTTCGGTGCGCTGACACGCATTTTGTTTGATCATCTGGAGAGTAAAAACGTCGAGCTTCACTATAAGCATAGCGTGAAGGATCTTAAACGCACGAGTGACGGGCTGTGGGAATTGAAAGTGCATAATATGGAAAGAGGTATTACGGAATACCATACGGCGAAATTCGTCTTTATCGGCGGGGGGGGCGGCAGTCTGCCATTGCTGCAGAAAACCGGTATTCCTGAGTCAAAGCAAATTGGCGGATTCCCGGTAAGCGGACTGTTTCTGGTTTGCAGCAATCCGGAAGTGGTGGAGCAGCATCATGCAAAGGTTTACGGGAAAGCGAAGGTTGGAGCTCCTCCAATGTCTGTTCCGCATCTTGATACCCGCTATATCGATAACAAAAAATCCTTGCTGTTTGGACCGTTTGCCGGATTCTCGCCGAAGTTCTTGAAAACGGGCTCGAATCTTGATTTGATCGGCTCCGTCAAACCAAACAATCTTTTCACCATGCTTGCAGCGGGAGTGAAAGAGATGGGGTTGACGAAATATCTAATCCAGCAAGTCCTGCTATCGAATGAAAAACGCATGGAAGAGCTGCGTGAGTTTATTCCAAATGCGAAAAGCGGGGATTGGGATGTGGTTGTAGCCGGACAGCGCGTGCAGGTCATTAAAGATACAGAGGCTGGTAAAGGAACGCTGCAATTTGGTACGGAAGTGGTCAGTGCCGCTGATGGGTCGATTGCTGCATTGCTCGGTGCCTCTCCGGGTGCTTCTACAGCTGTTCAAGTCATGCTTGAGGTATTGAATAAATGCTTCCCGCAGCATATGGGTGAGTGGGAACCGAAAATTAAAGAAATGATTCCTTCATATGGCATGTCACTTACCGACAATCCGGTCCTTTTCCAGGAAGTTTTTGCTTCAACCGCGGAGACCCTTGGTTTAAGTAAAAAAAAACTGGTCCTCATTTAAAGCTCAGGATTGAGAGACAAAGAGATTTCTAACAAATAAAGCCAGGTAAGACCCTAAAGGGATCCTAACCTGGCTTTTTTCCGTATTTATCGATACTGTCTTCTCCGCACCCACATTGTTGCTGCCCATTTGTCTCCTGATATGACAGGGGCGCCTCCATGCAGCGTTAATTCATTGATTGCAGGATCCTGATAGAAGTATTCAAAGTAGACGGCCATGCCTTTTTGCGGAGTGATGGAGAGCTTCAAATGGGGGAAGTACGTTTCGCCGCCTTCCTCTACATCATTCAAGTACATAATCAGCGTGCTGATCCTTGGGTTGTGGTTGGCTTTTGAAGACTTAAAATAGTCGAGGTGTGCTTTGTATTCCTCACCAGGCTTATAGTTAAGGATATGAAGCCCTTCCCCGTGACTCGCCGGGACATTCGTAATCTGGGCGACTCGCCTTTCAATCCTGCTAGTCACGCCGTGTTCTGTTTCCGGCAGGAACGTCCCGCTGCTTGTCCGAATTCCGCTTACTTCCCTCTCGGTTCCAATCTTGGAGCGGTTCATGTGCTCCTTTGAAAGCTGAATGAGTTCATCACACTCTTCATGACTCAATACGTTTCCCAATATCGCGATCATGGGCTCCTCAAGCTTCGCAATAATTGAAATGTCACGGTCTTCCGTCACGATTTTGTTTCCGCCATGATTAAATATGGATTGTTCCTTTATTTGCATTGCCATTTTCATCAACCTCTTTAGAATAGAATTTTTATGGGTTAGAAAGCGTTTTCATAAAAGGGGCAGCTTGTAAACTATGAAAAAATAACTACTCATTGTTATGAGTTTATCACCATGACGGACTTTTATCTCTATAAATTTTTGAAGATTCGTTATTTTTTGGTGAATAAAAAAATAACGCTAAAAAGTTGGCTGTTGATTTCCGCTGCAGGCGTTCGTTTATCCATGGGCGGTGGTAAGGCTCCTAAAGCAGATTTGAGCCTGCGGGGTTCTCACCTTCAATTACGGGCAGTTTCATGTCGATTACGGGCAGTTCCTTGTCGATAGCGGGCGGTTTCATGTCGATTACGGGCAAAACGACAGTTCCTGTCTCCAAACAAAATAAAGAGACGCGCGGAACACCGTGCGTCACTCCTTTATGCAGCATTTTTTTCACTATACTCTTATTAATGGTAAGTAAGGTTTGCAATTTTCCAGTCAAATCCCAAAGTATAATTTACCAATATACTCATCCATCACCCTACATCCGCTCAGGCGCCGGCAGACCAAGTACCCCCAGCGCATCTCCCATCGTTTCTTTAAATTGTGAGGTAAGCCATATTCTTAAGGCTTTTTTCTCATCGATTGCTTTCATGATTGGGCAGGCAGCGTAGAAGTTGTTGAAGAGGGTGGCGAGTTCATGGGCATAGGTGCAGATCATGCTCGGTGAAAGCTCGCTGCAGGCTGATTTCAAAGTATCTGGCCAAGCAGCGATATGCCGGATTAGGGCATATTCTGCTTTTTCCAGATGGGTGATTTCGCTTGGGTTTATGTTGATCTCAGCTTCAGCTCTCGCTAGAACGCTCGCAGCCCGGGCATAGGAATACATCAAATAGACGCCTGTATTGCCGGTTACCTCGGTGGCTTGCTGGATGTCAAAGACGACCTCGGTCAATAGGCTGAATCGGAGCAGGTAGTAGCGGATTGATGCAGCGGCGATGGTTCTGCTTGAGAGCCCGTTTTTCTCTGAACGTGTCTGGTTAATTATGCCTTCCATGCGGTCCAATAATTCCGCTATTTTTATGCCGATTCCCTGTCTGCCTGACATCGCATAGGATGCTTTGCCGTCGGAGGTGTCGATGCCGAGTTCCTTCGCTGCACGGGGACTGAGGGACACCACGCCGTAGCTTACATGACGGAGCTTTTCGGCTTGTGTTTCATACCCAAGGATTTCGAGCGCTTGTTTTACCATGGCCTGCGGATATTCCTGGCGGTAGTCAATGACATTGATGACAAGATCGGCCTTCCCGTATGATGAACGGATGCCATTGGTGCTCGTCGTCCATAGCTCTTCTGTAAAGCGCTTATACAAAAAATCATTCTCAAGCAATCCGAATTTCCAAAGATGATAGGCGATATCCTTAGCAGTATACGTTAAAATCCCGTTCGAACGAACCAAAACTTTGTCCAGGCTATGTTCGGAATCAGGAGCTTCACTTTCGGAGGAAGGCTGCTTTAATACCCAGCACCCCTCAAGCTTACCGGACATTTCACGGTGAAATTGCTCCGTTTGTTTCAGCAATTGGAACGCGGAAGCCCAAAACCCTTCCCTCACAATATTGCTTTCCCATACGAGCAAGTCATAGCCTATGCCGAATTCGTTCATTTCTTCAAGATGCTCACGGACAATCCGTTCAGCAACAAGGGAACCAATCCATGATAAATTATCCTTTCCTTCTTCAATGGCATGGAGAACGTTCGTCCGCTGTTCCAGCAGCGGCGGGTTCTTCTCGTACTCTTTATTGACTTGGGCGTAAATGTCCCAGCAAAAGTCTCCAAAACTGGAGTGCTCCTTTTTCTCAGGGATGTTCAAAATGCCTACAACCGTATCTGCGAGCTGGTTTCCTAAGTCGTCAATATAGTTGTGCACCTCGACCTCGAAGCCGGTTCTTTTCAAGAGACGGACGAGGACATCGCCAATGCATGAGTTGCGAAGATGGCCGATATGTGCGGACTTGTTCGGATTGATGGAGGTATGTTCAATCACTGCCTTTTCACCTGTGTTCATAGGCAGCACGAATTCTTCTTTAGCCCATTGGCTCCAATCCATATAAAGATTGATAAACCCGGGGGGAGCAACGTCAATTTTGCTCACCAGGCGATCCGCGCTGCCTTCCTCCTCAAGCTTGTTTTTCAGCATGCCGGCAACTTGAATCGGCGCTTTGCGCAGGGATTTAGCGAGCTGCATCGCAATATTGGTGGAATAATCCCCATGCTCCAGATGGGCAGGCTGCTCAATTTGAATCTTTATATCCTCGTTATAGACGAGACCGAGCTCTGTAAAAAGACTTTTCACGGATTTCTCGATGCTGCTTGCAATTACTTGGCTAATCATTTCATCCCTCCTCCAAAATAGAAAAGCCTCCGTCTCTGTAAAAGAGACGAAGGCTTAAGCACTCGCGGTACCACTCTTGTTGTTAAACATCCGTTTAACCACTCAATAAAATAACGGTTTTTAGCCGTGGCCTCCTACTGCAAGCGTTCAGAAGCCATTCTCGTGGGTCCGTTTCCCTGTTAACGCAGTACCGGCTTTCACCGCCCCGGCTCGCTTTGACGTAAGTTAACAGATACTCTCCCAGTCCTTGAATTTAGATATATTTTGTAATAGTATATCCAAATTGAAGAAAATGTCAATCCTGTTTCATAAGAACGTCTATATAAAACTGACTTTCATCGTGTTAGACTAATGTTTTAAGAATGAAAATACGCAATTGACTGTTCCGAAAACAGTCAATAAACAGGAGATAACGAACAATATGGATAATAATGATCGCTTAATACGTTTACGATATGCACTTGATTTGAGAAATTCCGAGGTGGAAGAGATTTTTGGCTATGGCGGCGTGGAGGTTTCCAGAGAAGATGTAAGCAAGCTTCTGACAAAATCAAATGACGAAGAGGATGATGAAAATCATATCCCGTGCAGTCCGTTCATGTTCGAGTCATTTTTAAACGGCCTTATTGTGTTTAAAAGAGGTAAGCAGGAGAATCAGCCAGGTCAGCCTGAAAAACCTGAAATGACACTCATACATCCCAATAATGTCCTGTTAAAAA
Source organism: Metabacillus flavus (assembly GCF_018283675.1). Classification (NCBI taxonomy): domain Bacteria; kingdom Bacillati; phylum Bacillota; class Bacilli; order Caryophanales; family Bacillaceae; genus Metabacillus; species Metabacillus flavus. The sequence goes on along the minus strand of NZ_JAGVRK010000001.1, from coordinate 3,954,916 downwards.
AGGTGAAAATCGCCTTGTCCTTAACAGCGGAGGATATGCTTGAGGTGTTAGAACTTGCCGGAGTCACGGTAACAAAGGGTGAACTTGGCGCCTTGTTAAGGAAAGAAGGCCACAAAAACTATAAAGAATGCGGAGATAAATACGCCCGTAATTTCTTAAAAGGATTAGCGGTTAAATATCGAGGATAGGAACGGCGGAAAACATGATTCATACGTATTCAGGTGAAACGATAAGCTTTGACGTCCAATACAAAAAGCGTTCGACCATAGGCATTTATGTAGATGGTTATGGAAATGTGGAAATCCATGCCCCAAAAGGCACTCCGGACGAATCCGTGCTGAGAGTAGTGGAGGAAAACTGGAATCGGATTCAGCAAAAAGTAAAAGAAAACAAGGAACGTCTGCTGGGTCCTCAGGTGAAGATGTATGAGCAGGGAGAGAGCTTTCTTTATTTAGGAAAAGCCTACTCCTTAAAGATTCATCATGACTTGCAGGCGGAGCAGGATCACGTTCTTTTTAAAGGGGAAGAGCTGGATGTAGTTGTGAGGCAGCTGGAGGATGAAAAAATAAAACAGGCGTTAAAACGGTTTTATTATCAGCAGTGCAAGGCTTTGGTAGAAAAGCGGATCTCCGCCCATCAAAAGCATTTTAAAACAAAGCCCCGTTCCATCCACATTACAGATAGTAAAACGACTTGGGGAACGTGTGATTCGGAGCTGCGGTTAACCTTTAACTGGCGGCTCGCGATGGCGCCGCCGAGAGTGATCGACTACGTGGTCGTCCACGAAATGTGCCACATGGTCCATCTCAATCATGACCGCTCCTTTTGGCGTCTTGTTGGAAAAATGATTCCTGATTATAAGGAAGATGAAGGATGGCTGGCACGGTCCAGCTGGAAAATGACGGTTTAGAAAAAAAGGATGAGCCCAAGCTGTTTCAAGCTTGGCTCATCCTTTTTGTTTACCATTCTTTCGGGTAGTAATTCAACTCACTGAATAGCTGATTCTTTTCCTTTTTCGATAGATCTCTCCATTGTCCAGGGGGAAGGTTTCCTAAATGGATATTCATGATCCGGACCCTTTGCAGCCTGAAAACCTCGTAGCCGAGCTCTTCGCACATCCGGCGGATTTGGCGGTTCAATCCTTGTTTCAGGATGATTTTAAAGTCGAATTTAGAAAGCTGTTCCACTTCACACGGAAGTGTTTTGGTTCCTAAAATTTTCACACCGCTTGCCATCTTTTCTGTAAACTCCGGAGTAATGGGCTTGTCCACGGAAACGATGTATTCTTTCTCATGCTCGTTTTCAGCACGCAGGATTTCGTTTACAATATCCCCGTCATTTGTCAGAAGAATCAAGCCCTCGGATTCCTTATCCAGACGTCCAATATTATAAATTCTTAAAGGGTGATTGACCAAATCCACAATGTTGCCCTTTACATTTTTTTCAGTGGTGCTTGTGATGCCAATCGGTTTATTTAAAGCGATATACACATTGTTTCTGGATACTTGGATCTGGTCCCCGCTCACTCGGACATCATCCCCGGGCTCAACCCTGTCCCCTATTTTCGCCTTCTTGCCATTGATCATGACCCGGCCTTCTTCAATCAGCCTGTCCGCACCCCGTCTGGACGCCTTGCCAGATTCACTGATAAATTTATTAATACGCATGCTTATCACAGCCTTAAGTTTGAATTATACGTTTAAGAATACCTCAACTGTCTGTGTATTCTCAAGAGCTTAGAAGAACTTAATGCGGGAAAGGTGCCAGTCCCCCAGAATTTTACCGTGTTAAAGCACTGGCACCAACCGCGTAAACCGTTGGTAGATAAGGGCTCAGAGCTTTGAGTCTCTGTCCCCCGATGCGGTGAAGGATGAGGGGACTGGCACGGTGCCAGTCCCCTGAAATTTTACCGTAAGAAAGCTCCGGCACCAACCGTGTAAACTGTTGATAGATAAGGGCTCAGAGCTTTGAGTCTCTGTCCCCCGATGCGGTGAAGCGTGACGGGACTGGCCCCTGCCCAGCCCCAATCTCTCCACAAAAAAAACTGGCCTAAAATTAGGCCAGCTCTACTGCGTCAAACCACCAAACTCAGCAGCAGGATAAACACAAGTCCTGAAACAGAGATAATGGTCTCAAGCAATGTCCACGTTGCGAATGTTTCTTTCATCGTTAATCCAAAGTATTCCTTGAACATCCAGAATCCGGCGTCATTCACGTGGGACGCAATCAAGCTTCCCGCTCCGGTTGCAAGAACGACCAATGCAAGGTTCACGTCCGTTTGGCCAAGCAGAGGGATAACTAATCCTGCCGTTGTAAGGGCTGCAACGGTTGCGGATCCCAGTGAGATGCGAAGGATAGCTGCGATGATCCAGGCGAGAAGGATTGGTGACAGGGACGATCCTTTGAAAAGCTCTGCTACGTAATCTCCAACACCGCCGTCAATTAATACCTGTTTGAAGGCTCCGCCGCCTCCGATGATCAAGAGCATCATTCCGATTTGCGTGATAGCAGTTGTACAAGATGCCATCACCGTATTAATCGGAATTTTTCTCGCAAGACCCATCGTATAGATGGCGACTAACAGAGAGATCAGCATCGCAGTTGACGCGTCCCCAATAAAACGGATGGAAGCAAGCAGAGCATTGTCCTCAAAGCCCATTGTTTTTTGAAGCAGTGTAATGATTGTGGCAATGGACATTAGGATGACTGGAAGCATCGCAGTAAATACGCTGATGCCAAAGCCTGGTGTGTCTTCAAGCTTGAATTCTTTTTGTTCGCCGAGTGAAGCGATGTTTCCGGTTTTCTTAAAGGATGCAGGTACTAGTCTTTTCGCAAGCTTCGTGAAGATTGGTCCAGCGATAATCACAGTTGGAATGGCAATGATGAATCCGTAAAGAAGAACTTCTCCAAGGTTTGCACCATATTCTCCGGCAATCACTGTCGGGCCGGGATGCGGCGGCAGGAAACCGTGTGTAACCGATAGGGCTGCTGCCATCGGTATTCCAAGGAACAGGATGGAAATCTTTAATTCTCTTGAAATGGCAAATACGATTGGAATTAATAGAACTAATCCTACTTCGAAGAATAGCGCGACGCCGATAATGAAGGAAGCAACGACTACGGCCCACTGAATATTCTTTTCTCCGAATTTATTAACGAGAGTCATAGCGATCCGCTGGGCGCCGCCGGAATCAGCGATTAGTTTACCGAGCATGGCTCCGAGTCCAAAGATCAGCGCTAAATGGCCGAGTGTTCCGCCGAGTCCTGTTTCAATCGTTTTGACGATGTTTTCAAGCGGCATCCCGAGGGCTAAAGCGACAAGGAACGATACAATCAGCAAGGAAACGAATGTGTTTAGTTTAAGACCCATAATAAGCAGCAGCAATACGAGAATTCCGGCTGCAACAATAACTAATGGCATGTTTATCTCTCCTTATAATCTAGTTAAATTTCTTTGATAACTGGCAATCCGGCCATAATCCTCTTCCAATACCCGTGATAAGTGAATGAAGATGGGCATGAGTTGCCTGTACTCTTTTGCAGCATGTTCATTCGGTGTATGCCGGCAGGTGCTGCCGATCATATCTGTAACGGCATCAAACGATTCAATTATTCCTGTAGCATAGAGGCCCAGGATACAGGCTCCGAGACAGGAGCTTTCATAGCTTTCGGGGACAACGACTTCTGATTCAAAGATATCGGCCATCATTTGCCGCCAAACCTTGGACCGGGCAAATCCTCCGGTCGCCTGAATCTTGGTTACAGGGCTTTCCATGCATTCGGTAAGGGCTAAAAAGACCGTATATAAATTGTAGATAACGCCTTCCAGAGCAGCACGAATCATGTGTTCTTTTTTATGGGACATCGTGAGACCGAAGAAGGAGCCCCGTACATCCGGGTTCCATAACGGAGCGCGTTCCCCGGCAAGATAGGGATGGAAGAGCAGCCCATCGGCGCCCGGCCTTACCCGCTCAGCAATTTTCGTCAGCACTTCGTATGGATCGATTCCGAGTCTTTTCGCGGTTTCAATTTCAGATGAAGCAAATTCATCGCGGATCCAGCGAAGAACCATTCCGCCGCTGTTTACGGGTCCGCCAATTACCCAATGATCCTGGGTGAGAGCATAGCAGAAGATCCTGCCCTTTTCATCCGTCTGCGGCTTGTCGATAATCGTTCGAATCGCCCCGCTTGTCCCAATGGTGACGGCAATCTCGCCTTTTTTGATGGCATTTACACCGAGGTTAGACAGCACGCCGTCGCTTGCGCCGATGACAAATGGGGTTTTCGGATCGATTCCCATTTGTTTTGCCGGCTCAGGCTGGCAGTTTTGAAAGATGCGGGTTGTAGGCACGAGTTCAGATAGCTGATCCCGTCTGATGCCTGCAATGGCTAATGCCTCTTCGTCCCAGTCCAGCGCTTCCAGATTCATCATGCCTGTGGCAGAAGCTAATGAATGATCGATGACGTAGTGATCAAAGAATTTCTTGAAAACATATTCCTTAATTCCAATGTATTTTTTAGCTCGGCGGGTAAGATCAGGAAACTCATGAACGATCCAGGAAATCTTGCTTAAAGGGGACATCGGATGAATCGGAGTTCCGGTCCGCTTGTAGATGTCATGTCCGCCAAATTCGGTTTTAATCTTATGTGCCCAGCCTTCACTGCGATTGTCTGCCCAGGTGATGCAGGGCGTCAGCGGTTCATCGTTTTCACCGATGGCAATGACGCTGTGCATCGCACTGCTGAAAGAAACAAACGAAAGCTGTTTTTGCGGATGGTGCTTCAAAATGCTTGAAGCAGCTAGCAGTACGGCTTGATATATCTCCTCAGGGTCTTGTTCCGCTGTTGAGATATCCGGTGTGTGAAGCGGATAGCCGATATTTTCCTGCTGGATGACGTCTCCGGTCTCGCTGAACAATACGGCCTTTGTACTTGTTGTTCCGATGTCTATCCCCAGCATATAGCTATTCATTTCCTTGCTCAGCTCCTTTAGCCAGCAGCTGCTGCGACATCCAGAGATCTTCTACCTTCCCTTGGACATCATCAAAATTCTGATGCAGCGACTGGATCATTAAGTTTCGGTCTTTGGTGTTAATCGCTTTGATATAAAGCTCGTGATTATCGAGAATTCTTTGGAAATCCTCGTATTTTTCCCTAAAGCGGACGCGCATAGATAATAGGATTAAACTCTCCATGACGGGCTTTAAATTATTCCAGATCATGAGCATGTAGGAATGGTCAATCGCCCGGATAATCGTTTCGTGAAATAGCACATCCTGAAAAGAGAACTCATCTGCATCGCCATATTTGATGGCGATTTTCATCATTTCGAATATCTTATTCAGTTCTTTTACCAAATCTGCTGTGTCCATTTTAACAATCCGTTCAAATACAAAGGATTCGATCATAAGCCGGACATCGTAAATTTCTTCGATATGCTTATCTGTTAAACCAGTGACAACTGCACCCATTCTTTCTGCTTGAATCATATTTTCAGAGGCCAGTATTTTTAATGCCTCGCGAACGGGTGACCGGCTGACGGAAAAATCTGCAGCTATTTTGTTCTCGGACAAAATGGTACCGCTTTCAATTTTTCCTGAAACAATGGAGATTCTTAGCTCGCAAGCGATCCTTTCACCAGCTGAAGCTCTTGAAAGCCACTTTGCAGGGTATAAATGTTCCTTATTATTCGTCATAACCTAACCTTCTTTGTCATTCAAGTATACTTGTATACAAGTATACCCGAGATTTTTATTTATGCAAGCGCTTTATTTTAGCTAGACAAGTATGTGAAGAGTAAATAATAACGGAGTATGGAAAATTTAGCGGGTGAACAATTGTGTGAAGGATTAGGAAAAGGAGTAAGCGATATAACAAATTAATGCCTGTATGGCAGTATGTATCAATAGGAGGAATAATCATGTCAAATGTACGAACATCATCCCAGAAAGCAATGAAACGCTGGAAAATGCATCGAAATGCATTGATTGAACTTGCCGCGGTATTCCCTGAATCAAGCGGTTCGTGGCGTCCTTGGAAGGAAGGGATGACGGTGATCGAACTCGTCCATCACCTCGCCTGGACTCCGGAGTTCTTTCTGGCTCCAATCGAGGGGCGGGAAATGAATATCCCTCCTGTTCCGGAAACACTATCGGAGGCCCGCAAGCTTTTAGAAGAGCTCACGAACGCCCATGAAAAGATCGTTGCTTCGCTAACGGATGAAGATTTGGAGATGGAAACTACCATTGACCTCTTTAAACTGACGGAACCGACTGAAGACATGCTCTATCGTCTGATTGGCCACGAAGCGCACCATAAAGGACAATTGATTCTGTATGCCCGGATTCTCGGTGCGGAACCGCCATTTTATGTTGATCTGAGTTTGTAAGAGAAAGAAGCAGGCCGGTCTTTATTGGCCTGCTTCTTTTAAATGCTTTGAATTAGGCTTGCGAATCAATCTTTTTTACAATTCTCTCGCAAATCTCATGGGTAATGAGTGAATCCATAATGGAAGGATCCGGAACACGATTTTCCCGCACACACTCAATAAAATGATCCATAATCTGATAGAATCCCCGCTTGAACAGAGTCGGCTCCCAGTCACCAAACTTCGTCACGCTGATGTCTTTATTATGAAAATGGGTCGTTTCGACAAGACTGTTTACCGTATATTTATGCTGGCCGGCCGAGTATTCAATGATTTCTTCCGTTACTCCGCCATTTCGGTTCATGATTCCGATCGCTGTGCAGCCGTCTCCTATCAGCTGAACGACGATGTGATCCAGCAGGTCCTCATTTTTCATGAACTCTGTTTTTACATCCTTCACCTCTGTCCCCATCAGGAATCGGAGGGTATCGACCACATGGATAAAGTCCTCTACGACAAATCTTCGAACATGATCAGGGGAGGCAAATCGATTTTTTTGCATCAAAATTAGGCCTGCCTTGCCGTGTTCTTTCAGCTCTTTGACACGGGGGATGAATCTTCTGTTGAAGCCGGTCATGGCAATTTTGCCGCTTTTTTCAGCGAGCTCTGCTATTCTTTTTGTTTCGCTGAAATTCAAAGAGACGGGCTTGTCTATGTAGACGCTGATTCCGTTTTCGAGCAGTTTTTCCGCAATTTGAGCGTGCGCTTCTGTCGCTGTACTGACAATAGCGGCATCGATGTTCTTAGTCAGCAGTTCGTCTACTGTCTGAACCGTTTCCTGTAGTCTGTAGACCTGGGCAAGATGCTGCAGCGTGTCCTGATTCCTCGTACAAAGCACAAGCTCAATATCTTTTCTTTCCGAAAGCACGGGCAGGTACGCTTTTTTGGCGATGTCGCCAAGTCCGATGATTCCAATCCTCATATTTCTTTCCTCCTCTGTTAATATGGTATTAAAAAGTATAGCACGCACGATCGAAATTTTTCCTTTAAGGAGCCATTGCTTTGAATATAGAGCTGAACAAAAAAATCATCGAAAAACTGTGCGGCCGCGTCTCCCTAAAGAGCGGAGATTCACTGCGCCGTTCCAATAAAGTGAAGTTCCAGGAGTACCGGGAGGATGGCTGTCACGCGATCGTTCAAAGTACGGAGGATTTCCGCGTTTCGGTCACGGTGGATCCTGATGGTACGTTTCATGCAGACTGCAGCTGTCCGAAGCTTATTTCCTTTAAGCAAGAATGCCAGCACATTGCGGCGGTATTGCTTACGATTGATGAACATCAGACAAACGGGACGATCCCGGAGGTTAAGAGTGATGTAGAGGTCACCTCCGTTCCTGACTATGCCCTGACGGAGGAATTGCTGACGGCCTTCAAGGACCGGCAACACCGTAAAACAGGGGAGCAGAACTATTTTGAAAATCGAACCGTACTCAATGCGGTGTTTACGTGCAAGCCGGTTCAAAGGGAAGACGGCGAGCTTCTGCTTGCACTGGAACTCACTGTTGAATCGGTAAAAGTTTGGAAGGTGAATGCCTTTCTTGAAAACATCATAAGCGGAGAGCCCTTCCAGCTTTCGTCCCACTTCGTGTTTGATCCATTGTCTCATTGTTTCACGAAAGAATCGGATGCCGTGATTCAGCAGCTTTTTAAGATTGTACAAAATGAGACGGCTGAAAATGAGAGCCATCAGCTTCTCCTTTCTCCGTTTTCATGGAATCTGCTTCTCCCATCCCTTATGAGAGCGCCTTTTGCGGAGCTTGAGATCAACGGGGAAATCTATTCCGGCCTTCGTCTATCGGAAGGCATCCTGCCGCTTCAATTTGATTTCTATGAAGAAGGCAGAGGGTATGAGCTGAAAGCGGGTGGATTGCAAGACCTGATTTTCTTAAAGCCTTACCAAGCGGTTTTATCTTCAGGAGTATTGTTTCAGCTGGGGACGGAAGATTTTGAGCGCTTAGCCGAACTGAAACGGGTCATCGATGCTTCAGGAAAAAACACGATTCCAATCCCTCCGCAGCAGGTCAATCTTTATCTGGAAAAAGTGGTTCCAGGGCTCCGAAAGCTCGGGGAGGTTGCCATTTCAGAGACGATTTCCAAACGAATGGCTGAAGCGTCGCTAACAGCCAAGCTTTATTTGGACAGAGTGAAAAACCGGCTGCTTGCGGGTCTTGAATTTCATTACGGGAAAATTGTCTTTAATCCGCTGGATGAACAGGAAGTGCGCGCTCTGTCCAGGGTAATCCGCGATGAGGAAAAGGAGGATCTGATTCTTAAACTCATGGAGGAAAGCTCGTTTGCACGGACGGACAGCGGCTACTATCTTCAAAATGAGCTTTTGGAGTATGAGTTCCTGTATCATGTACTGCCGAAGCTTGAGAAATTTGCCCAGGTGCATGCTACGACTGCCGTTCGAAGCCGGATTTTTAAAGAGACGGCAGGACCGAGAATTAAGGTGGAGGCTAAACGGGAGCGCACCAACTGGCTGGAATTCAAGTTTGAAATGGACGGAATCCCGGAAAAAGAAATCCGCGATGTTCTGGCTGCACTGGATGAAAAACGGAAGTATTACCGATTGAGAAGCGGAGCTCTGCTTTCCCTTGAAACACGGGAATATGAGGAGATTTACCGGTTCTTAACAGCGATGCCGGTACAGGCGGAGGACTGGGAAAAAGAGCTTGAAGTCCCTCTGATCAAAGGGCTTCAGCTTCTGGATTCCATTAAAGTTTCCGATACACTGACTCTCGAGGATTCGGTTCAGCAGCTGCTGAACGGTCTTCTCCACCCGGATGAGCTGGAATTTGCTGTTCCCAAGAAGCTGGAACCTGTGCTGAGGGATTATCAAAAGAACGGATACCGGTGGATGAAATCGCTCGCCAAGAACGGGTTTGGAGGGATTCTTGCGGATGACATGGGGCTTGGGAAAACGCTGCAAAGCATTGCGTATATGGTGTCAGTTCTTCCTGAAATCCGCCGGTTAATAAGGCCGGTCCTAATTGTTTGTCCTTCTTCCCTGCTGTATAACTGGAAAAATGAAATCGACACGTTTGCACCGGAGATCGATGCCATCATTATGGACGGCAGCCGAACAGAGAGAGCAAGCCGCTTCCGTGATGATGCAAGTGCAGATGTCCTCATCACTTCCTATCCGCTTGTAAGACAGGATATACAAGTATACGAAAAACGGCTTTTCCATACGGTCTTTTTCGATGAAGCGCAGGCCTTTAAAAATCCAGTCACCCAGACGGCAAGAGCGGTGAAAAGGGTTCAGGCCAAACATCGTTTCGCGCTGACAGGAACACCGGTGGAGAACTCGCGGGAAGAGCTATGGTCAATTTTCCATGTCGTCTTTCCGGAACTGTTCATGGGGTTAAAGGAATACAGCACTCTCACAAGGAAAAAGGTCGCAAGGCGAATCCGTCCTTTTATGCTCCGCAGAATGAAGGAGGACGTGCTTTCCGAGCTTCCGGAAAAAATTGAGTCTATGGAAATCGTCGAGCTGCTCCCGGAGCAGAAAAAGCTGTACGCGGCCTACTTGGCAAAGCTTCGTCACGATACCCTGAAGCACTTAGATAAAGAGACCATTCAAAAAAACCGGATTAAGATTTTGGCCGGAATTACAAGGCTGCGGCAAATCTGCTGTCATCCCTCCCTGTTCGTCGATGGATACAGCGGTGGCTCAGCGAAATTTGACCAGCTCATGAACATCCTGGAAGAGGCCAGGCTCTCAGGAAGAAGGGTGCTGATTTTCTCCCAGTTCACCTCCATGCTTGATCTGATTGGACGAGCATTAGCGGTTCAGGGCATGCCGTATTTTTATTTGGATGGCCAAACCGCACTAGCGGAAAGGGTTGAACTGTGTACCCGATTTAATACCGGCGAACGGAATCTTTTTCTCATTTCACTGAAAGCCGGCGGTACGGGCTTGAATTTAACAGGCGCAGATACCGTCATTCACTTTGATACATGGTGGAATCCAGCGGTGGAGGAACAGGCCGCCGACCGTGCGCACCGGATGGGACAGACGAACACAGTAAACGTCATCAAGCTCGTCACCCGCGGCACCATTGAGGAGAAAATGAATGAGCTGCAGGATAAAAAGCGGCAGCTTATTAAAGAAATCGTTGATCTGGATGAGAAAATGCCGTTTACGCTGACAGAAGAGGATATACGGGATTTGCTGAGGGTGTAGAGGGAAGTTTATTCATAAGCATTCTATCAGGAATCATAAGTATAAAGGAATGAGCTCTGCTTAAGGAGGAGAAATTCATGAAGCTTAAGGATAAGACCATGAACGTATTCCATTCTTTAAAGAAGCCTTCCAAGAAGGAATTGAAGGAAGTCCTGCAAAAATTGGATGTCAAGCTTGAAGAGGTGGCCCCAATGCTGAAATCAGCGGACGGAAAGCCTTACTACCGCAAGCTCATCTTTCAAAATGATGAAGTCGAATTACTCGTTATGAATTGGTCGCAGATGGAGTGTGCTCCCCATGATCATGGAAATTCACAAGGATGGATTCAAGTGCTGAATGGAACGTCTCTTAATACCGTATATGAAGTGAGCGAAAAGGGGTGGCCGTCTGAGTTATTTAAAGAGTTCCATCAAGAGGGGAGGTTATTTTATGCACCGAGGAAAGGGGTGCATAAGATGAAATCTGCAGGAGGAACTGATTTAGTTACTCTGCATCTTTATTTCCCTCCGATCACTGGGATGATGGTCTACGACCTGGATGCATGTGCGGCTTGCGTCGTATCGGATGATTGCGGAGCATGGTGGCCTGAAGAAATGCGCCAGAAAGTAAAGGAGATTCAGCTGGCCAAAACTCAATGATATAAAAATACCTTCAGCTGATCCTTTCCATCCAGAGTTGCAAGCAGTACATGCTGAATTTCCGTTTGATAAAGGCTTTCCAAACGGCTGATCACCCAGCTTTCCTCCTTGTGCAGCTGGCGTAATACCTCGGATAGCACCCTTCCCTCCATAATTATGGTTCTGGGAAAGTCAAATGGCTCCGTTTTTAGCTTAAGGGAAGCGGGTGTAAGGGGTTCGTATTCCGGATACAAAAATACGGATAGTTTCCCATCTGCTTCCCAAATGGCTAATGCTACTTTTTTTACGTCGTCTACTTTGTCTTCTCTTAATTCTTCCAAAAGCACATCAATAGAAATTCTTGCTTTTTTTAATCCCTCATTCAGAATTTCACCATTCTCTACGACGGTAATGGATTTATGATTAATGAATCTTCTAAAACCAGGCCACTTAAGGTTCAGCTGAATACCCAGACTATACAAGGCTACTAATACAATCGTTGAAACGATCGAGCCCTGCAGTCCCAAATGCTGATCTGACAAGGGATGGGCCACAATATTTCCAATGACTAAGGCAATCACGAAATCGAGCAGCCGCAGCTGGGAAATAGTGCGCTGGCCTAATACTTTCGCCACAATCACCAAAAAGAAAAAAGCGACAACCGACCGCAGAACCCATTCCATGATGGTGAGCGTTTCCTGGCTTTGATAAAAATCCATTCCTGACACATCCTTCTCCTGCAATATGTTCTTATTAGTGTGTCACTAGACATTCATTTTTATATGAAGCTCGGGTGAGTGTTCATAGGTTTAAAAAGCATCCTTTAAGGAGATAGTTTTTACACCATTTCGAAAAAGGAGCCGAACTGCTATGCTTCTTCCTGAAGAACGATTAACCTGGGCAAAATCATTAATAGCCAGCGCTTCCCTGCATCAGGAAGAGCTGCTGCGGACACCGATTTCTCATCAGTTTATCGAAAGAGCCACACCGGTTGTCTGGCTGGGCGAGGCAGTTCCGGGCAGCTGGGTCACCATGGCCACGAATCCGTCTCCGAAGGAATTCATCAATCAAAGCAATCAGCTTCTCCTTGGAAAGCAAGCCAGATTTCATATTCGGGAAAAAGAAGTTTCACTAGAGGAGTATGCAAAGGACGATGTTCAACTGGAGTCTGCTATTGAATTCTATCAATCGTATTTTAAGACAGGAAAAGCTTACCGAAATTGGTTTGGAAAACCTGAAGGAGCAAAACTGGAAGGTTTCTTAAATGGGCTTGGCGGTTCTTTTTATGGTGCTCCTCATTTTAAAAACGTGATTCATTCGGACATTTTTCCTTTTGCGACAAAGACACATATGGGGAGAATCAAAGAAAAGCTTAGGTTGCTCAGGTCTGATTTTGCAAAGGAGTTTTTGAGGGAAAAGCTTGATTTTTTAAAACCAAGCATGGTGATTCTTCTCGGCAAAGAGCACTGCAGCCTGATGGAAACGCTTGAACCGGGAATTGAATTCGGCGAGCACAAAACGATTGATCGCTATCCAAGTGCCTTGTTCCAGCTTGGTTTTCATTCACGGCTTGGCATCCCTCTGATTGGCCTCCATTTCAAGCCGTCAGAGCAATTCCTTGGGTTAGGCGGGGGACAGGATAAAAATGGCCAAAGCCATGGAAAATACGGGACAAAAGCGGCCTTGAACGAGATAGGAAGCGAAATTGCATTGAATTTGAAATCCTATACAAGCGGATGAAATAAGGTCCGCAGCTTGACTCATGCGTCATCACAAATGTCCACTTCTGTTCCCAGTCCATTACATACAAATCCCCAAAATCCATATGGAGCCGATCATAAGGCAAATCTTCCATGCTTAAGGAAGCGGCATGATTGATTAGGCAGGCATCATCTACAAATTGATAGGAGAAGGTGCACTTCTCCTTTTTTTGCTTCTCAAACGCTTGGATGGCTTCGTGCTTCTCCAGACAGGCTATCTTTTTGTAGCTGCACACATCCCATAAAAAGAAGTCTAAATGGATTTTTTTTTTTTCCTCAGCAGAGAGATGGCCGGCAAACCGGGCCTCCTACTGTCCTCGCAGATAGGTTCCCCAGCCCGGTATTTCCTGGCCTTGCACTCGTTCTGTTCCCATAGATCTTCCTCCGTTTTTTTTTAAAAGCATACAAAAAAAGGCCAGGCTCTAAAAGCCTGGCCTTGCCATTTATTACCCGTTGGAATGCTTCAGCAAATCTCCTCGTTCCTCTGAACTCACAATCGAGCAGCCGGATTTGCATGATTTATTTAAAGCGCATGTACCGCATTTTCCCTGGCGGCTTTTTTTGAAAAAGGAGACAACCATCCATGTGGCGTATCCAAAAATGAGCAGTCCTAAGATGATGCTTGCGATCATATCGGAAACCTCCTCTTATACGATAAATTGCCCTACTTTATAAACCGCAAGGGCTACGATATAGGCGATGACAAACGAATAGCCAATCGAGAAAAGTGTAATCTTCGTGCTGCCTGTTTCTTTTTTCATGATGGCGACCGTAGCTAGACATGGTGTGTACAATAGGATAAACACAAGGAACGTATAGGCTGAGAGCGGTGTGAAATAGTTTGGCAAAAGCCCTGCCATGGTTTGTCCATCCGGTACGTGATACAGGATATTCATGGTTGCCACTACCACTTCCTTTGCAAGGAAGCCGGTAATGAGTGCAGAAACGGCCTGCCAGGTTGCAAAACCAAGCGGAGCGAAGATTGGAGCAATCGCGCCGCTCGCAATCGCCATAAAGCTTTCGTCGATTGGAACGTCTGCACCGCCTGGACCAAGGTAGGATAGCAGCCAAATGAAGACGGTTCCTCCCAAGATGAACGTTCCTGCTTTCCTGACGAACCCTTTTCCTTTGTCCCACGTACTTTTCAGCAGCTGCTGCATTTGCGGTGCGTTATATGGAGGAAGCTCCATGACAAAATAGGATTTTTCGTTTTTCAGGAAAAGGGAGAGAATTTTTGCGACGATCATCGCGACAACGATCCCGAGAACGTACAGGGAAAGGACGATCAACGCCTGGTTTTTTTCAAAAAAGGCTGCGGCAAACAGAGCGTATACGGAAAGCCTTGCCGAACAGGACATAAACGGCGACACGAGAATGGTCAGCAATCGTTCCCTTGGCTGTTCAATCGTTCTCGCTGCCATAATAGACGGCACGTTGCATCCGAACCCGATGACAAGAGGGATAAACGCTTTTCCATTCAGTCCGATGTATTCCATCAGGCGGTCCATCACAACAGCCACGCGGGCCATATATCCGGAATCCTCCAATAAGGAAATAAAGAAGAACAGAATAAAGATTTGCGGGACGAATACGAGAACGCCTCCTACACCCGCAATAATTCCATCAAGGACAACAGCCTGGATGAACGGTGTGGCACCGATGCTGTTCAATAGCAGCTGGGCTCCACTGGTTAAAGGACCTGTGAAAAAGGAGTCCAGCATATCGGAAATGGGGGTTCCAAGCCAATCAAACGTCAGCTGGAAAACCGCAAACAGGATGAGAAGGAAAAAGGGAATGCCCAAAACCGGATGGATCGCAATTTTGTCTATCCAGGCGGTCAAAGGAAGGCTTTCGCGCTGACCTTGCTGTTCTGTCACCTGCTCAACCAGATTCGTAATAAAGGCATTTCTTGTTTGGTACATATCATCTTCCGCAGAATGGCCGGCTGCCTCGAAAAGCTGTTCCTCAGCTTCTTCCTTTATTCGGATGAGTCCCGGAAACTTCTTGTTCATTTCCAGCTGAATGAGTTCATTGTTCATCAAATACTGAACTGCCACCCAGCGCTTTTTCATGTTTCCTTCTTCGCCAATTTCAGTAAGCATGCGGGCAATAGCCGCTTCAATGATTGGATGATAGGAAATCATAAAGGGAGCAGACGAATGAAGCGGCTCGTTTTTAAACAGCTGGGTAATCTCTTCACAGCCATGTCCTTTACGGGCAACAGCTGAATAGCTCTTCACGCCAAGCAGTTCACCGAGACGCTCTAAATTAATGGATATGCCGCGCTTTTCAGCGAGGTCCATCATATTCAGTACAACGACTTGAGGAAGATTCGTTTCTAAAAGCTCAATCGTTAAATAAAGGCTTCTTTCGAGCTGATTGGCGTTGACGATATTCAGAATTTGCTGCGCTTCCTCCTGAAGAAGTGCAATGGACGCGACGCGCTCATCATTGGAAAGGGGATTAAGTGAATATACACCGGGCAAGTCAATTAAAGACTGCACGGAGTCTTTAATCTTGCCGATTTTTTTATCAACCGTTACGCCGCTCCAGTTTCCTACATATTCGTAAGAACCGGTGATTTGATTGAATAAAGAGGTTTTTCCTGTATTCGGATTGCCAAACAGTGCCGTATTCATGAAAGACGCGCCCCTTTAATGCAGAACGTATCCTTTCTGCGAATGCCGACCCTTTGTCCTGAGCACTCCAATAGGCAGGGACCTCCAAGCGGACAATAGCGAATCACTTTGACCTCTTTCCCTTCGTAAACGCCCAGATCCTTCAAACGGCGTTTAACAAATGGATGGAGATCGGATAAATCCTGTATTTTAAACGTTTCATTCTGTTGAATTTGGTTTAGGTTCATCGTGGTTCACCTCATAATAATGATACTCATTATCAATTAACATCTGAACCTAGTGTACTCTAATTATCTCAATTCGTAAATAACCTGGAGATTTTTTTTGAAAAGGCTAACATAAATATTAATTTGCCACGTCCCTTTTCACAAAGGCAGCCCAAGCGAGGCTAAGAAAAGATATAAGGTGAAACAGCAATATCAATATGGAAAATAAGGGGCTCATGCCTTCAAATGGCGGCAAATTTCCTCTTGCATATTGGCCGAAACCCGTATTGGAAAATAGTAAAAACCTGCCCCACGCCACATCGTAATGGGCAAGAAGCTGGACAGCGCCTTTGGCTGAAAGGATGACAACGAAGGTCAGTCCTACTGAAAGGACCGTGCTTCTGAAAACGGCAGAGAGCATAAAGGCGAAAGTCGCCATAATGATCGTTTCAATCAGGCAGTCAGCGTAATCAAATAAAGCAGTTGTTAAGAGCGGACCGCTTTCTGCAGCGTTTTGAAACCCGAATAAGAGCATTCCGAGAAAGACAGATAGAAAAAAATACAATAGAACGATATAAACACTGAAAAGAACCGTTGTTATGTACTTTGAAAGAAGAACCTTCGAACGTGTCGCTTTTCTAATCAATAAAAATTTAATCGTTCCCCGTTCAAATTCGCTGGCTACAATGGCGCCGGCAATAGCGACGGTGAAAAAAGGAAGCATACCTAAAAAACCGGTGCTGAACGATAGGAAGCCGAGATAATTCTCCTCTACTCCCGCACCAGCCAGCATTTTCTTCATAAATAGAGCCATGGTGAAGCAGATCACAGCGAGTCCGATCGCCAGTGCCCAGCTTCCTTTTTTCAAAAAGATTTTCATATGTTCGTTTTTTACCAGCCGGATCATTCCGTTGCCTCCTCTGTCAGTTCGAGGAAGGATTCCTCTAAGTTTTTACGTTTTGGATGGATGGCGAAGACGTCAATTCTGTTTTCTGTGAGTGTCTTGTTGATGAGCGGAATTTCCTCTCGCTTCACGAGGAATTCCAGACCGCCGGGCACAATTGCCGGGTGATAGGCCTTTGCTGCTTCCTCTGCCTCAAGAGGTTGATTTACTTCGAATAGGACACGAATTGGCAAATCGCCTGCATCGTATTGAACATTTTGAACGGACAGAATCTCGCCTTTTTTGATAATCGCCACCCTGTCGCACATGTCTTCTACTTCTTTTAGCAAGTGAGTGGAAATCACAATGGCTACATTCTCTTTATCCCGCAGATTTTTCAGGTATTCGCGGAGTTCCCTTATACCGGACGGATCAAGACCGTTTGTTGGTTCATCCAGCAGCAGCAGCTGCGGTTTATGGAGGACCGCCTGCGCAATACCAAGCCGCTGCCGCATGCCTAACGAATAGGTGCGGACCGGATCATGAATTCGCTCTCCCAAACCCACCAAATCTACGACTTCCGCAATTCTGCCTCTCCCTATTGGGTCGCTCATATTTGCAAAATGAACGAGGTTGTAATAACCGCTCATATAATTGTAAAACTCCGGATTCTCTACAATCGCACCAGCGAGGCTGACGGCTTTCTCAAAGTCCTTTTTTATGGAATAGCCGCCGATGGATATTTCCCCGGCGTTTAAGGAAACAAGACCGAGAACGGATCGGATCATGGTCGTTTTACCGGAGCCGTTTGGGCCCAGCAAACCGAGAATTTCACCTTTTTTCACGGTCAGGCTGACGTTTGAAAGGATTTGGTGATGCTTAATCCTCTTACTGACATTTTCGATTTGCAATACAGGTGTTTCGTTCATCCTGCTCCTCCTTGTTCGTGATTATCTCTTTTGACTATAGCTTAAGACAGAGGAGCGTGGATATGGAAAACAGCAATGAAAAAAACCAGTTTGGAAATCAAACTGGTTTTTTGGCTCATTATAGCTATTCCGTCTTTAAGAATTAAGGAAGCTGATCAATCCACGGTTAAATTCCTCAGCATGCGTAGCGTTGAAGCCATGAGGGGCACCTTCAATGACAACAAGCTCACTTCCTGGAATCGTTTCATGGGTACGCTTGCCGCTCACTTCGAACGGTACAGTCCCGTCTGAATCCCCATGTATGATGAGTGTTGGGACGGTTATTTTCTCCAAGTCGCCCCGGAAATCGGTTTTAGCGAACGCTGCGATACAGTCAAGGGTGCCTTTAGGAGACGCCATTGCTGCAATATCCCTGTTATAGAGACGGAACGGCTCGCTGACAAGGTCTGTCTTGTCGCCGGCTGCAAAGAAATTGTTAGTAAACGTATCAAGAAACGCGATCCGGTCTCCCTTTACTCCGTTTTGGAACTCTTCAATTGCCCCATCATCCAGCCCGCCATGAGGATTATCCGGTGCCTTGTACAGATAAGGAGGGACGGCTGCAGCGAAAACCGCTTTGCTCACCCGTTCTGTTCCGTATGTGCTGATATAGCGAGCTACTTCTCCGCCGCCCATTGAAAAACCGACAAGTGCCGCTTCACGAAGGTCTAAGTGCTCAAGCAATTTGTTCAAATCGGCTGCGAATGTATCATATTCATAGCCGCTATAAGGCTGCGATGATTTTCCAAATCCCCTGCGGTCATATGTAATGACTCGATAGCCTGCATCAATTAAAGCAGGCACCTGCTTTTCCCAAGAACGCCCGCTAAGCGGCCATCCGTGAATCAGTACGACAGGTTTCCCCGTTCCTTGATCTTCATAATAAATATCAATTGGTGCATCGTTTTCATTACCAACAGTTAGCATAGCCATTATTATCCCTCCAAGCAAAAGTATGAATTGCACACGTATTAGGATGAACAAAAAATTTACATTCCCATTTCAAACTTGAAACCGCCGATCGCGTCATCCTTTAAATGTCAAATACCCATATTTGTTTTTGTTCAATCTTTTGAGTGTTCTCTCTTTAAATTGGATAAGAGATTAGTTGGAAGGCTTGAGTTATCCCTGCAAATATAAGGGGATTTTTTGAATTTACTCCCTTAAACTAAGGATTTTTGTGATATGCTGCTGTTTAATAGGGAAAATAAGGAGATCCATTCATGCTAACTGAAAAGAAATTAATTGTGAATTCAGAGAAAGCCAACTTGCTGCAGGAGCTGGAACAATCCATGAAAGATTGCGTGAACTTTTATTTTAGTGTCGCATTTGTGAATTTCAGCGGACTGCAGCTGCTGCTGGATTCTTTGAAAGAAGCGGAGGAAAATGGGGTAAACGGAAAGATCATTACCTCTACCTATCTTAATTTTACAGATGCAAAAGCTCTTGAAAAAATCCGTGAGTTTCATAATATTGAGCTGAAAGTGTTTGTGACCGATAAAACGATTGGTTTTCATACAAAGGCATATATCTTTGAGTACACGGATCATTATAAGGTAATCATCGGTTCGTCGAATATTACGCAAAGTGCCTTGAAGAGCAATATCGAGTGGAACGTTGAGATTATCGCGAAAGAAGATGCTTTTTTTATTAAAGAGGTTTTAAGAGAGTATGATCAGCTTTGGAAGAGCAGTGTGACGGCTGATGAAGATTTTATTAGACGGTATGAGAACTTTTTAAAAAGCATTAAATCGACAGTGAAAAAGCAGCAGCAGATTTACGAAGATATGAAATACATCGTACCGAACCGGATGCAGAGCCGCGCGATAGAGAACCTTGAGCGTCTCAGAAGCTATGGAGAAAACAAAGCGCTCGTGATTGCTGCTACAGGTACAGGTAAAACGTATATGTCCGCTTTTGACGTAAAAAGCTGCCGTCCGCGAAGGCTTCTTTTTATTGTCCACCGGGAGGAAATTCTAAGAAAAGCGAAGGAGACATTTGAAAAACTTTTGCCGAATGAGCAGCTGACATTCGGCTTGCTGACGGGGAATGTGAAGCAAGGGAATGCGGATTATGTGTTCGCAACAATTCAGACTTTATCCAAATGCTATCGTGATTTGCGGAAGGATGAATTTGATTATCTAGTAGTTGACGAGGCGCATCACGTTACAAGCCCTACATACCAAAGTGTCATGGCCTATTTTGAGCCTGAATTTACCCTGGGGATGACGGCAACTCCTGAGCGGAGCGATAGCCGCAATGTGTTTGACCATTTTGACAACAACGTGGCGCTCGAAGTACGCCTTCATGAAGCTTTGGATGATGAGCTGGTCGTTCCTTTTCATTACTTTGGCATTACTGATATTGACGGCGTCGACCTAAGTGATGTTTCCCTAACAGATATAGACGAAATGACGAAGCGGTTAAAGGTGAATGAGCGGGTCGATTTTATCATTGAAAAGATGAAATTCTACGGCCATGACGGGGAGAAAAGAAAGGGTCTCGGCTTCTGCGCCGGACGGGAGCATGCTCATTATATGGCCGCTGAATTTAACAAACGGGGCTATATAAGTGAGGTTCTCTTAGGGGATGACAGTCCGGATAAAAGGCAGCATTTTATGAAACGTCTTGAGGATGACGAAGATGGCCTTGAGTTCCTGTTTACAGTTGATATTTTTAACGAAGGGGTGGACATTCCGTCGGTCAACACGGTGCTTATGCTGCGGCCGACGAATTCCCCGATCATCTTTATCCAGCAGCTTGGACGCGGACTTCGAAAGCACGAAGAAAAAAGCTTTTTAACGGTGCTTGATTTCATTGGAAACCATAATAAAGCCTTTCTCATTGCTTTAGCGCTGAATGGAAGCCGGGTACTATGATAAAGAGAGCTTAAAGATTGCGGTTGCGACAGGGTTTGCGAGCATCCCCGGATGTACACATATTCAAATGGACCGGATTTCGCAGGAGCGGATCCTCGCGCAAATTGATCAGGAAAACTTTAACTCTTTAAAATATTTAAGAGAAGAATATTTTGAGTTTAAGAAGCTTAATGCAGGTCGGACCCCTTCCTTTCTTTTGGATTATTTAAGATACGACGGGGCGCCGGATCCGATTAAATTCATTCACCGGGAGAAGACGTATCTGAATTTCGTGGCGAAAACGGAGAAGAATGAGGCGTTAAAAAAGCTGCTTCTCGATGATGCGTTTGAAAGAGCTTTAAAGGAATTGTCAGGAAAGCTTCCGCTGAAAAGGCTGCATGAGTTTGTGGTGGTGAGATATCTTTTAGATCACAATGAGATCACCTTGGAGACAGCGAAGCACGAATTGCTCAGGCTTGTCCGGGAGGCAGATGAAGACAGCATTCTGCACGCCTTCGAAGTACTGAATCAGAATTATTACGACACTGGCCAGAAAAAGTCACACAAAAAACTGTTTCATCTGCAAGATCAATGCTTGACGAAAACAACATTATTCAGCAATCTTCTAAAGCAGGAAGAATACCGGAAATACATAGAGGATGTTGTTCTGTATGGAATATTCCGCTATGAAAAGGAGTTTGGAAATGAATATTATGGCATGCCGCATCTGAAGCTGTATGAGCAGTATTCCATGGTCGATGCCGCGCTGCTTTCCAACTACCGTAAAAGTCACAGCGCGTTCCGCGGTTCAGGTCTGCTTACAAATGGGGACGATTATTTCCTGTATATTGATTTGCATAAGGAAGAAGATATCGATGAGCGTCTTAATTATCAGGATAAGTTCCTCGATGAACGGTATTTCCAGTGGCAGACCCCGAACAGCACGGCTCCCGAATCAGAGCGTGGACGGAATATTATTTTTAACAGCATCAGAGGCATCCATCTGCACCTGTTCATTCGGAAATATAAAGAAATTGACGGAAAAACCGAGCCCTACATTTACATCGGACAAGGCAGCACCGTCGAATATGAAGGAGCCAAGCCGATCACGGTAAAGATTAAGCTCGAAAATGAGATTCCGGCAAGCTTGTATACGGAGTTTACGACGAAAGTATAGGTTTTAAGAATTACAAAAAGCTGCAGGATGCAAATGAATGCAGTGCGTGTATTTAACGAAAATCCAAGGGGAATTGCGTAAAAATGAAAAAGCCTTGCGGGCACCATAAAAGATTTCCGCAAGGCTTTTTATTATCGTTTTCTCCGTAATTCAGAATTTGTCACATATGCCGCAAGTGCGTCCGCACTTTCCTGCAGCTTTTCTTCCGTGAGCGTCATCATTCCTTGAAGAAGGAAGCTCGGAAGAAAATGCATCCCGCATAAATTGGCTGTTGCCTGAAATGGCTTTGTCAGTTCACTTATGGAGTAGTGGTTATACCCTCCGGCCTGGTATGCTTCAGCCGGACCTCCCGAAGAAATTGCCAGCATAAACTCTTTCCCGTGAAGCCTTGTGCCTTCGGATCCGTAAGCAAAGCCATAGGTTAAAACAGAATCCTGCCACTGTTTTAACAAAGCGGGAGAGCTGTACCAGTAAAATGGAAATTGAAATACAATCCGATCGTACTCCAGCAATTGCTGCTGCTCTTTTTCTGCATCAATTTCAAAAGTAGGATAAAGAGAATATAAATCATGAACGGTTACATTTTCTTCTTGCTGAAGACGATTCGTCCACGCTTTGTTAACCTTTGATTTAGACATGTTTGGATGAGCTGTGATTACTAATGTTTTCATTTTTTTCACCTTTCTATTCTTATGCTCAAGTTTTGATATTAGGCGTTTACCATAGCTGGCTGAAGAACGTGAGTGGCATAAGCCTTTGCGTTTTCTGCCAATTCTTCATCGGTTACGTGCATAACACCATTTAAAACAAACAGAGGCATGAAACGTGTGCCGATTAGATTGCTCGTTTGCTGCAGCGGTGCAGTCAGTGTCTCCATTGTAAAGTTGTTGTATCCTGCAGGACCGTATGAATCTTCAGGGCCAAAGGTTGAAATAGCAAGACCAAGCTCTTTACCATGCAGCTTGTCCCCGCCTTCACCATATGCCCAGCCGTAGGACAGCACTTCATCCTGCCATTGTTTCAGCAAAGAAGGCGTGCTGTACCAGAAGAATGGGAATTGGAGAACAATCCGGTCATGGGCTTCCAAAAGTTTTTGCTCATGTTCTGCATTGATTTTCCCATCTGGATAGGCTTCATATAAACGGTGAATCGTAATTTCTTCGTGCTTCTTCAATTCTTCCATCCAAGTGCGGTTAATGCGGGATTGATCAAGATTAGGATGGGCAATAATAACAAGTGTTTTCATGAATTTGTCTCCTTTTATATACATATAATTTTAGTTTTGTTTGTACAAGCAAGTATAAGGGTGAAATACCTCTGCTAAATAAATTCAGCAAAGGAATTTTCTCATTACTTTTCTAATTTGTTGCCTGCTTCGTTGATTAATTGATTTAATGCTTTTCCTTCTTCTTCGCCTAAAACATCAGAGTATCCACGGAATAAGATTTTCCAGCCATCCTTAATATCTGCTAGAATCTCTTGACCTTCAGCGGTCGGGTAGTTAAGCGATCTCTTTCCTTCTGCTTTTCGCTCAATCAATCCCTTTTCAACAAGCTTGTCCACAAATCGTGTGATGGTGGAAGGCTTCAGGTGAAGAGCTTCTGCTAACTCTGATTGGGAAATGCCAGGTTTATCTATGACCAGCATCATTAAAAAAGCATGAGTCGGGGATAATCCTGTTTTCTTAAAAGATTCCTCTGCCATCTTTGTAATGGCCCGGGAAAGTTTGTTTACTGTAAAATACAGACAATTGTTGAAAAAATCATCAATCACATTCAAAAACTCCTTACGTTTTGCTTGTACATACAAACTACAATAATTAAATTTGTTTGTCAAATCTCTTTTTCAATGCAATTTTCAGTTTACTTTTATTATTTCCTTGTTATAATATAATTGTATGTACAAACAACAAAATATTAAAAAAGGCGGTGTCTTATATAAGTACGTCCCCCTTTGGAAGGCTTACATATTTGTATATAGGGACTTCTGATTTTGAATCGGATTTTCACTATTACCAGTCCGTGCTCGGGGGTCAATTGCAATGGGCATTTAACCGTTTTGGAGCAAAAGTCGCGGCTTTTGAAATGGGAGAAGGACCTCTTACCTTGATCGCTGATCATCTGGCTTCGCCGGTATGCATTCCGCTATATGAAGTAAAAGACTTGAAAGTTAAGGTGAAAGAGCTAAAGGATAGAGGCTGGAAGGAAGAAAAAGGTCCAATTGAAATCCCGAACGGGCCATGCTTCATGTTTAAGGATACCAGCGGGAATAGCTATGGGATTTTTGAAAATGTAAGACCATTCGCAGCAGAGGATTCTTATAAAGACAGCCATAATAAATATCGGATGATGGATTAGTTTTTTTTGATCATATAATTGTATGTACAAGCAATGGAAGGAGCAGACCAGAATGAACCAGACAAAGAAAACCGCCCTAATTACCGGCGGAAACAAAGGAATTGGATTTGAATTAGTGAAGCAGTTAGCTGAGCAAAACTATCAGGTCCTCGTTGGCAGCAGAAACAGAGCCAGAGGAGAGAAGGCGGCTGCGTCCCTGCAAAACCTTGGACATGACGTTCATTTTGTGGAGCTTGATGTAGACCGGAAAGAGAGCATTCAATTGGCTGCTGAGCATGTTCGGCAAGTATATGGCCGGCTGGATGTGCTAATCAATAATGCCGGTGTATATATGGATGGAAATTCGCCGCTCCTGGAAGCGGATCAGGATCTTTTAGAGCGTACCTTAAAAACCAATCTTCTCGGTCCCTATCATTTAATTCAATCATTCCTCCCGTTAATGAAGAAGTATAACTATGGAAGGATCGTGAATGTTTCCTCCGGGTATGGACAGATGGATGGAATGGATGAGAAAGGACCTGGTTCCTATAAATTATCGAAGCTCGCGTTGAATGGTCTGACCCGTCAATTGGCAGCAGAGGTTTCAGGAAACATCAAAATCAATGCCGTTTGTCCAGGCTGGGTGAAAACCGATATGGGCGGTCCTCACGCTCCAAGAACTGCAGAGGAAGCGGCCAGGTCCATAATGTGGCTTGCAGTGCTTGATGAAGAAGGTCCGAATGGCGGCTTTTTCAGAGACGGAAAAGAAATCAAATGGTAAAAAAAGCTTTACATATTCATGAAGAAACGAGAGGTTCCTATGCAGCATCATTCTATTATTGAATCACTTCTTTTGACTGCGCCAATATTCCAGGCATCTATACCGGCAGATACCTCCATTGCCATTGGAGATCATGAGAAGATTGTTGCTTAGGCTGCCTTGAATTTGAACTAAGTCCGGAGCATATGCAGAGACTGAATGAAATCAGCCAGGTTCCATTAGGCTTCCCGCATGATTTCCTGGCAGCCGGTCAGCAGCAAATGTATGCCAATATCGATAATCATAGAGCTTAATAGAGAGAGAGACATATTAAAAAGGCGGGGGATTTATGGAGAAAAAAATCTGTTTAATTACTGGAGGAAATTCCGGGATTGGCAAAGCAACAGCTCTTGAATTAGCTAATATGGGAGCAACGGTCGTGATCCTCTGCCGGAGCAAGGAGAGAGGTGAGGAGGCGGTAAAGGATATTATCGCTCAGTCCGGGAACGAAAAAGTGCATTTATTAGTAGCCGATCTTTCCTCTCAGCGTATGGTTCGCAAGGCTGCTGATGAATTCAAGCAAAAATTTGACAAGCTGGATGTTTTGATCAACAATGCGGCGGTTTTTCTGCCGGATAGATCTGAAACGGAAGATGGAATCGAAACGACATTCGCGGTTAACTACTTATCGCATTTCCTTCTGACCCATCTTTTGCTCGATTCATTGGAAGCAAGCGGTGAAGGGCGGATTATCAATGTCGCTTCCAAGCATAACGGAATCAAGATGAATTTTGACGATTTAATGGTCAAGAAAAACTATCGATTCTATAAAGCGGTAGGCCCTACGAAGCTTGGCTTAATCCTATTTACGAAAGAGCTTTCGAAAAAGCTGGAAGGAAGGCCTATTACAGTGAACAGCCTTCATCCCGGAATCATTAAAACCAATATTATGCATCAGCTGCCTTGGATTCTCCGGACCATTTTCGGACTTCTGTCTGCTAAAACAGAAAAAGGGTCGAGAACGCCGGTTTACCTTGCAGCTTCTCCGGAAGTAAAAGGAGTCAGCGGGCTGTTCTTTTCCAACTGCAAGCCTGAGAAAACAATCGGAGAAGCAAATGATAAGGAAGCAGCAAAGCAGCTTTGGGATGTCAGCATGAGCCTGATCAGACCGGGGATGCTGCCTAAAACAGATGAAGCAGCAGTTAAAAATTTATCATAAAGGAGACTATTATGAGATACAAATTACTTGGAAACAGCGGTTTAAGAGTGTCAGAGCTTGCTCTCGGAACGATGACATTCGGTGAGGATTGGGGATTCGGGGCATCGAAAGAAGAAAGCCGAAAGATTTTCAATCGTTTTACAGAAGCAGGCGGAAATTTTATTGATACGGCCTGCAATTATACAAACGGAGCAAGTGAAACGTTCATCGGAGAATTTATCCAGGGAAACCGGGAGCAATATGTTATCGCGACCAAATACTCACTCACAACCCGTCCGAACGATCCTAATGGCGGAGGAAACCATCGCAAGAATCTTGTTCAAACCGTCGAAGGAAGCTTAAAGAGACTAAACACGGATTATATTGATCTTTTATGGCTGCATGCATGGGATTTTACGACCCCTGTCGAAGAAGTCATGCGTGCTTTGGATGATTTGGTCCGGGCAGGCAAGGTTTTGTATATCGGTATTTCAGACACACCAGCATGGATAGTTTCCCAGGCAAATACGCTCGCGATGCTGCGCGGATGGACACCATTTATTGGTTTGCAGGTAGAATACAGCTTGCTTCAGCGCGAACCAGAACGAGACTTGCTGCCAATGGCGCGCGCTCTGGATATTGGGATAACCGCATGGGCACCGATTGCAGGCGGGGCATTAACAGGAAAATACCTGAGCGGTCTTGCAAATGAAGACCAGAAACGCTTAACACCCCAAAGTAAACGATTGAATGAAGTGAATAGTAAAATTGCGGCTGAAGTGGTCAAAATTGCAGAGGAGCTCGAAAAGAATCCTGCTCAGGTTGCAATAAATTGGGTACGACAGCAGCCAGGCGTCAACATCCCTCTTATTGGAGCCAGAAAAGAGTCCCAGATAATCGATAATCTCGGAGCCGCCGAATTCAGTCTGTCATCCGAACAGCTTCAGCGCTTAGATCAGGCAAGCCGGATTGAGCTTGGATTCCCTCATGAGTTTTTGTCATCTGATCCAGTCCGAAATGCGCTTTTTGGAACAACTTTTGGGAAAATTGATAATCATAGATAGTCAAACCTTTCTAAACAGCTCAAATTGAACGATATTTTCGACGAGCTCTAAACAAGTTCATACCTGTTCATTACCTGTCAGCAGAGCAGACCAAAATGGGACCATCCCGTCTTGGTTTGCTTTTTTTATGTCCATTCTTCTGTTTTTTGGTTTGCCCCCGTATTCATGTGTGACGCAGCAGAAAATCTGTTACCTCTTCATTTAATTCATATTGGAAACTCTCTCGGCTAAATCCGGACGGATCTTGTAAGGGAGGAAAGGATGGATGGGACATGGCTTCTGGAAACGGGCTTAGAAATGAAAAATGACCGTCATTTTCAACAACTCGATGATGAATCTTTTTTTGATCAGCGGCATTTAATGCCTTGTCCCCTTAAAACCAAACTGACGCCCGAGCGAGAAGAACAAGGGATTTGATTCTACTTCATATCCTCAAATGACAGATATTAAAATTTGTCACTTGTTTATTGATTTTCGTCATGGTATGATGAGCCTATCAAATACATTGGAGGTTTTTTAGAGTGGAAAACAGAAAAATTGGAAAATCTTCCGTCTCTGCTATCGGTTTAGGGTTAATGGGCATGTCTGATCTTTATGGTGCAGCGGACAGAAACGAGAGCATTGCGACGATTCATGAAGCATTAGAAAAAGGAATAACGCTTATGGATACAGGGGACTTCTACGGAACCGGCCACAATGAGCTTTTGCTCCGTGAAGCCTTAGAGGGGAAAAAGCGGGAGAATGCATTCATCGCAGTGAAAACGGGGGTACTGAGGTCACCAGATGGTGGTTGGATCGGAATGAATAACCGGCCGGAAGTAATCAAGAATAATCTGGCACACACCCTTCAAAAGCTTGGTACAAATTACATTGATCTATATCAGCCGGCACGCGTTGATCCAAGTGTACCGATTGAGGAAACAGTCGGGGCTATTGCAGATATGGTAAAAGCGGGCTATGTGAAGCACATCGGACTTTCTGAAGCGAACGCTGAAACGATTCGCCGCGCTCACAAGGTTCATCCCATCAGCTGGCTTCAAATTGAATACTCTTTATTCAGCCGAGGAATTGAAAAAGAAATCCTCCCGACTTTAAGGGAGCTTGGAATCAGCCTGTCTGCTTACGGTGTTTTATCCCGGGGATTGCTGAGCGGCAAGTGGTCCAAGGATCGTCAAGGCGCTCCAGATTTCCGTTCTTTTGCTCCGCGCTTTATGGGAGAAAATCTGGACAAGAACCTGGCTCTTGTAGAAAAACTGCGTGAAATTGCGGAAGAAAAACAAGCAAATGTGGCACAGCTTGCGATCGCATGGGTTCTTTCTAAAGGCGAGGATGTTATTCCGCTGATCGGTGCCCGTAAATGTTCCCAGCTTCAAGATGCATTTGGCGCCTTGAATCTTGAGCTCACTGAAGCGGATCTTGCCAGAATCGAAGAGGCGGTTCCTGCTGAAGCAGTGGCCGGAACACGCTATGCAGCGGAACAAATGAGTATGCTGGGAGTCGAATAAAGAATGGCAGAGCAATTAACAAAAGAAGAAATCTTAGATGCAGCGGAACAAGTGCTGCGCCGTTTTGGACCGGAGAAGACAAGCGTGGTAGATGTAGCCCGGGCCCTGAATATTAGCCACGGAACGATATACCGACATTATCCAAGCAAGGCCTCTCTAAGGGAAGCAGTAGCTGAAAGATGGCTGCACAGCATCATTTCGCCGCTTAAGGATGTTTTCCAGAAAGACTGTACGTCGTCAGAACGGCTGCACGAATGGGTAAAGACGTTAATTCACATTAAGCATTCCCTCGTTAAAGAGGACCCGGAGCTTTTCACCATGTATACAACCCTTGCTGAAGAATCGGTGGAAGTCATCGGCGCTCACATTCAAGAACTCGTTGGCCAGATAATCCCGATCATTCAGGAGGGAATCGCCAATCACGAATTTAAAACCGCTAATGCAGAAGAAACGGCGAAAGGCATTTTTATGGCAACCGCGCGTTTTCATCATCCTGCTCACGCAAAAGAGTGGGCTTCCCCAACCATAGAGGAAGAGTTCGATTTGGTCTGGAAGCTAATCCTATCAGGTATTTTAAAATAAAAAAAGCAGATCTTCCGTTTGAAGATCGGCTTTTTCAATCTATATCAAGATGCAAGGAATTTTGGGCTGACATAAAAGGTGATTTGAAGCCAGCCCTATTTTGGGTTTCTAGTAACGTTCGTTCGCAGATCATCAGCCGATTACTCCAGTCATAGAAACAATACGGTCTCTTCTCACAGTTGGAGACACAGGGAATCATATTTGGTGGGCGATTGGCTGGTGCGCGCTGATTTTTGCCGGCGCCTTCATATGGTCCGCTTGGGCGTTCAAGCGGAATGCCGGACGGGGATAACAATATTTACACAGCAAAAAAATCCTTGCGGAAACCTTCGCAAGGATTTTTTAAGCATTAATTGGTATTCTCCTCTTAAACCATCTGTTTAGCCTCCACAATCACTCCATCGAAAGCGGATTGATAAATTCTCCTTATGTCATCCACCATCAATGGCATCGGACTCCGGGCGAGAATTCTCTTCTGCTTCACCCCATCCCGTGTTAAATCCTCCAAAGCCGATTCAGGTACATCAAAACCGGCTAACGTGGAAGGAATGCCAACGTCTTTTACTAGCTGCTGAAATTCTTCAACGCACTTATACGAAGCTTCTTCCTCGGAAAGTCCTGTTGAATGTTTGCCGAGGGCAGTCAGAATATCCTCCATCCGCTTGACACAGCTTTTGCGGATATAGCCCATGACATAAGGGAGCAGAACGGCATTGGATTCCCCATGAGAGATATGGAATTGGCCCCCGAGCGGATAAGCCAAAGCATGGACCCCTGCTACACCGGCATTAAAAAAGGCGAGTCCGGCCATGAAGCTGCCACTGCTCATGTCGATTCGTGCCTGCTTGTCCTTTCCATCCTCAACGGCTTTACGAATGGACCGTCCGATTAATGTTATGGCGTGGAGGGCCAATGCATCAGTAGCAGGTGATGCATTGACGGAAACATAAGCCTCGACAGCGTGCGTGAGTGCATCGATGCCGGTTGCTGCGGTTACTTTTGAGGGAACAGATACAGTCAGCTCCGGATCAACGATGGCAGCATCCGCTAAAAGGAAATCATGGGTCACTACATCCTTTGTTGTTTCTAAGGACAGAACAGAGATATTGGTAACCTCTGAACCGGTTCCGGATGTGGTTGGGATAAGGATTTTAGGCAACCCCTTCTTTTCGATGGTTTTCGTTCCGGTTAAATTTAAGTAATCCGCTGCAGAACCATCGTGCACCGCCAGAACCGCTGCAAGTTTTGCTAAATCAAGGGCACTTCCTCCTCCAAGACCAATAATCAGTTCAAACCGGCCTTCACGTGCAAAGGCAACAAGCCTTTCTCCCGTTTCAAGCGGAGGCTCAGGAACAACGTCTGTGTAAGTAGTGACAGAGTAGCCCTGTTTCTCAAGGGGAGCGGTTATGCGTTCAGTTAAACCGATTTTTTCAAGCATAGGATCTGTTACAACAAGGATTTTTTCCGGTGAATGCTTTTCCACTTCCGGCAGCAGGTGTTCCAGTGATCCCCATCCTGTATAGCTCAGCGGGGCGAAAACTAACTTGGCGATGCTCATTAATCTGCCTCCTTATTCATAATAGCCTTCTGTTGATTTACGGAAGGATTTGAACTGATCGGCATCGTGGCCGAACCACACTTGAGAGTTTGTGAGATTGGCGATCCGGCGTATTTTTTCAACGGCATTTGCATAGCCGAGAGAATCATAGATGATGCCGGGAGGCTTGATGGGAGGGCCATAGCTTTCAGCTGTATAAATAGCGTCGGAGGCAAGAATGATTCCGCCGGTTTCCGGCATATTAATTTGCAGGCCGAGCATTCCCCAAGCATGTCCGCTCCCGAAATTGAGGATATTAATCCCCTCAGCGAGCTGCAAATTGTCCTCACTGCGCTTAATGGTTTTCCATTGAAGATTATTTTTGATCCAAGCATCAATATCTCCCCAGATGTAGGCGCCTTCCTTTTGATTGCGGGCATAGGTCTGAAGAGCGCCGTTCAGCTCATCCTCATGCACAATGATTGTGGCATTCGTGAAAAGCTCGAGGCATCCGGCATGATCAAGATGCAGGTGGGAGGCCACGACAAATTTGATATCTTCTGCTCTAACCTTCAGTTCTTCCAGCCGGTTATGAAGATAGCATTCTTCCGCCATATCAATCGGGAACATTTGCTGGGTGGCCTTGCCCCAACGGCCCTCTGCACCCATAGAATTGGGGTTGCAGGCGGTATCGAAAAGGATTTTGCCTTCTGGGTGGTCAATCAGAACGGTATATACGGGGAATTCAACAAATTCAGCAGGGGCATTGGGGTTTTCCATGGTCGCTGGATTGTGCATGGCAATCATCCAGTTTTTGTCCATCTTCATACGTCCGTTGTCCATTACATAAAGCTTCGGGTTAGCGTTCAGCTTGTTTGCCATTGATTCATCCTCCTTGTTTTCATGTAACCGTTTTCTATTTCCCGGTTTCATTTAAATGATAAACTTATCTATTGAAGAAATGTTGACAATCTTCTGATAGATTGATAATGTTAGAAAAAAATAATTTCTTATCCAGAGAGGTGGAGGGACTGGCCCTTTGAAGCCTCAGCAGCAGGTCTGTACAGACACTGTGCTAATTCCAGCGGGTGAATAGCCTGATAGATAAGCTTGTCCTTTTATTTGTCAGTCACGCACTCTTTGCGAAAAGGGTGCGTTTTTCATTTTTCTGGGTGTGAAACAAAGGAGAGTCAAGATGGGGAGAGAGACTGGATTTCAGCGGAAAATGCAATCAAGACATTTAATTATGATTTCGCTCGGAGGTGTGATTGGGACCGGATTATTTCTAAGTACAGGCTATACGATTCAGCAGGCAGGTCCATTAGGAACGCTTCTTTCCTACCTTGTTGGTGCGGTGGCTGTTTACCTTGTCATGCTTTGCCTGGGAGAGCTATCGGTACATATGCCTGAAACAGGGGCTTTTCACAGCTATGCTGCTAAATACATTGGGCCTGGAACGGGGTACACGGTGGCCTGGCTGTACTGGCTGACATGGACGGTCGCGCTCGGATCGGAGTTTACGGCGGCCGGATTGCTGATGCAGAGGTGGTTTCCTTCCGTTAATGTTTGGATCTGGAGTGCACTGTTTGCCGTTTTGATATTTGTATTAAATGCTGTGACCGTTAAATTTTTTGCAGAATCAGAGTTCTGGTTCTCTTCTGTGAAGGTGGCAGCCATCGTGATCTTCATCATCTTGGGCGGAGCTTCCATTATCGGGATTCTTCCTCTGGCTGATTCTGAACCTGCGCCTTTCCTGTCAAACTTCACAAATGAAGGCTTGTTCCCAAATGGAGCGTTTGCCGTTCTGATGACGATGCTGGCTGTGAATTTTGCCTATTCGGGGACAGAATTGATCGGAATCGCTGCCGGAGAAGCGGCGGACCCGGAAAAAACAATACCAAAGGCTATTCGGACAACGGTGTGGCGATTGATTATCTTTTTCGTTGGAACGATTGTCGTCCTGTCTGCCCTGCTGCCTTCCTCGGATGCCGGTGTGCTGAAAAGCCCGTTTGTGGCGGTTTTCGAGAGAATCGGGCTTACCTTTGCAGCGGATTTGATGAATTTTGTTATCCTGACCGCCATTTTATCTGCCGCCAGCTCTGGTTTGTATGCGGCGTCCAGAATGCTTTGGTCCCTCGCGGATAAGAAAACGATCTCTCCTGTTTTTGCAAAAGTAACGAAGCGCGGCGTGCCGTTAAATGCGCTTCTTCTCAGCATGGCGGGAGGCGGCTTGGCCCTGCTGTCGAGTGTCATTGCACCGGACACGATTTATATCGTCCTTGTTTCTATTTCAGGTCTAGCTGTAGTCGCGGTTTGGATGAGCATCAGCGCGTCTCAGTTTTTCTTTAGAAGGCAATATATCAGGCAGGGGAACTCGGTAAAGGACCTAGGATACCGGACACCGCTTTATCCATTCGTGCCGATAGCATCTTTCATCCTTTGTCTCGCGTCACTGATTGGAATCGCCTTTGATCCGACTCAGAGGATTGCCCTCTATTGCGGCATTCCCTTTATCCTGTTTTGCTACGGAAGCTATTATGTAACCCAGATTATGAAGAAGAGGGGCGAAGTTTATGCCGAAAAAACTGAATCCAATTGAAGAGATTTTAGCTGCCTATCCAATTATGATTCTCGATGGCGCTCTTGCTACAGAGCTCGAGCGGCATGGCTGTCATTTAGATGACCCCTTGTGGTCGGCAAGAGTGCTGCTCGAAAATCCTGAATTGATTTATCAGGTTCATACAGATTATTTCCGTGCCGGAGCTGACTGCGCAATTACGGCAAGCTACCAGGCATCGGTCGATGGATTTTTAAAGCGGGGAATGGAAGAAGCGGAGGCACTGAATCTTATCAAAAAAACGGTGCAGCTCGCTAAGAAGGCAAGAGATGATTTTTGGGAGGGAAATGAGCAGGCGAACCGTCCTAAACCGCTTGTTGCAGCTTCGATTGGCCCTTATGGAGCCTATCTTGCTGATGGATCAGAGTATAGAGGAAACTATGGTGTGACAGATGAAGTGCTGGCTGCTTTTCACCGCCCTAGAATTGCTGCCTTAATAGAAGCGGGTGCGGGTGTGCTTGCCATTGAAACCATTCCCTCCCTTCAGGAAGCAAGAGTTTTAGCCTTGCTCGTAAAAGAATTCCCGGAAGCTTATGCCTGGCTGTCTTTTTCTCTGAAAAATGATGCGCAAATCAGTGACGGGACACCGCTTGAGAAATGTGCAGAGCTATTGGAAGGAAACAGCCAGATTGCCGCAATCGGAATCAATTGTGCCCCGGCTTCTCTTGTCACGGAATCCGTTAAAAGACTAAGCGCTCGTACCGAAAAACCGGTAATTGTCTATCCGAACTCAGGAGAAGCATACGATGCCGCTACAAAAACGTGGCATGGCCACGAATCCGATCATGAACTGGATCATGAATCCGAAGACTGGTACCGCGCCGGGGCTCGGCTAATAGGCGGATGCTGCCGAACGGGTCCGCAGCATATTAAAAGACTTTCGGAAAAGTGGCGGGCAGCTGAAAAAGGATTGGAACGGGCATGATATACTTGGAGGATCCAATTCTCGAAGGAGCTATGTCCAGTGAAATACTTCAAAGGCCAAATGAAACAGCTGGTTAAAGACAACAAAGAACTGCAGCACCGCTTAAAAGAAATGATGGAAGAACATGACCTGGAGAAAAATTTCGCCCTCAAAGCACTTTATCATTCAGAAGTGGCTGAAGGCGGAAAGTATCAGTTAGCATACCAAGCACTTGATCTGCCTAAAGGGTAGGTCATTTTTTTTGTGATTTTTTACTTATCAACTGTTTTCTACAGAGAGAACTGCCGTTTTTGATTCAGTCTCGTTGCTGGTTCATTGATTTATTATCGCAAATCTCCATATATGATTGAAAACGCTGATATATTATCGATATTTCCAATATATGATCGAAAACCACTATTTTATTAGCGATTCCCCAAATTTCGACACTGATTTACTCGCCGATCGCCTATTTGCCCCACCGCTGCCTCAACGCCTCCGTAAAGGCCTCCACGTTCATCTTGCTTTCCATTGCAGGCGAGTACACCATTGAAAGCTTCCGTTTGAAGGTGTGATCCTTTAACGGAATAATGGAGAGCACCTTGTTCCGGATATCTCTCTCAATCACATAATAGGAGAGCAGAGACAATGCCTCCATTCCGCTTATGATCGTCTCTTTTATTCCCTGATTGCTGCTGATTGTCAGGAGCGATTGAACCTTTAATCCGTTGGACCGGATAACGTGCTCCAAGTATTCCCGAGTCCCTGAGCCAATTTCTCTTGTCACCCACGATTGGCTGTGAAGGTCTGCAATGACGGCTTCTCTTTTTTGAGCCAGCGTATGCTTGTTGGACGCTACAATAAACAGTTCATCCTCGAGGAAGGGCTCGACGGTCAGTTCTTTTTCATTGGTCTGCCCTTCGATGAGTCCGATGTCCACCTTGAAAAGGCGGACGGATTGAACAATCTCCTCCGTATTGCCGATGATGATCTCAAGATCCAGGTTCGGATATTTCGCTTGAAAATCAACAAGAAAGGCAGGAAGAATGTATTCTCCAATCGTGAAGCTCGCTCCGATTGTCAGCTTGCCTTTTATATCATGGTGATGCTCGAGAATATCCTGTTTCGTTTGGTCATACATGTTGATCATTTGTTTGGCACGGCTGTAAAGGATTTCGCCGGTTGGAGTGATTTTTAACGATTTTGGCGACCGGACAAAGAGTTTCGTTTGAAGCTCCTTTTCCAGATTTTTTATATGAAGGCTTACACTTGGCTGAGAAATGTGAAGCAGCTCGGCTGTTTTCGTGAAATTCTTTACTTCTGCAAGTGTGATGAAAGTTTTCAGTGCGTCATAGTACATCGTATCCCGCCCTATCTATTATAAAAACTAATAAATGTAATTATTTATATGTATTTTACTAATAATTAGGATTCCAGTAAAGTGGAAGTAACAACATAAGGAAGTGGCAATCATGGAAGAAGCAATCGAAAGACCAATAAAACAAAACATAAATTTGGGGTGGATAAAGGGAATCGGAGTGACGCTTCTTTTGGCAGCCGCAGCCAAGTATCTATCCGGCTTTCCACTGCTCTCGATTTTAGGACAGCTGGTAATTGCCTTAGTGCTTGGCATGGCTTGGAGAGCGGTGTTCGGTGTGAAGGAAGCCTTAATCCCGGGTGTATCTTTTTCAAGCAAAAAGCTGTTAAGGGCCGGCATTATTCTGCTTGGCATGAGGCTGAATATAGCCGATATTTACAGCGCCGGATGGAGTGTGCTTGCCATCTCCATCATTCATGTCGTCTTCGCTCTCTTTGTTGTCTACTGGCTGGCACGATGGCTCGGAGCAGAGAAAAAGCTGAGCCTGCTTACTGCTTGCGGAACAGGGATTTGCGGTGCTGCAGCAATAGCGGCCATTTCCCCGCAGCTGAAAGCAAGCGATGATGAGACCGCTATCAGTGCGGCCGTGATAGCGGTGCTCGGGACCCTTTTCACGTTAACTTACACCCTTATATACTCCCTATTAAATCTCAGCCCGGCTGAATATGGGATTTTTAGCGGTTCTACGCTTCATGAGGTTGCGCATGCAGTCGCGGCTGCCGCTGCTGGCGGCGGCCAGGCTGTCGACAATGCGGTTCTTGCTAAACTCACAAGAGTCGCGCTATTGGTGCCGGCCGCTATTGTGATTGGCTTGATTATGCAAAAAGGCGAGCCGGGTACAGGTCGTCAAAAGGTATCCTTGTCCATCGTTCCCTGGTTCATTTTCGGATTTCTTGCGATGAGCGGGCTCAATACGCTTGGTGTGGTACCTGAAGCAGCAGCCAAAACCATGGTGGAGATTTCTTATCTTCTTATCGCGATGGCGATGGCGGGCCTTGGCCTGAATGTGAATGTGAAGACATTCCGCACCCTGGGATTGAAGCCTTTTATAGCAGGTCTGATTGGGTCCATCCTTTTATCAGTACTGGGCTATATGCTGGTAAAACTTTTAATCGGATGAGTGGTTCCAGTTTTAAGGAAGGTTTTTAGGGGAAATGAAAAAATATTGATTAGCACTCTTGATGATAGAGTGCTAATTTAATAAACTGATAGAGCAGGTGTTTACAATATTAGGTGAAGGAAGGGAGATTTTTTTATGGAAAAAAAGCAATTCCAGGCAGAGTCCAAAAGACTGTTAGAAATGATGATCAACTCCATCTATTCTCAAAAAGAGATTTTCCTGCGCGAACTGATTTCCAATTCCAGTGATGCAATTGACAAAATCTATTACAGAGCCCTTACAGATGATACGTTAACGTTTAATAAAGAGGGCTACTACATAAAAGTAGCGGCAGATAAGGCCAGCCGCACGCTGACTATTACAGATACAGGAATCGGAATGACGAAGGAAGAGCTTGAGAACAACCTTGGGATTATCGCAAAAAGCGGTTCTCTCGCATTCAAGACAGAGAATGAATCAAAAGACGGACACGATATCATCGGACAGTTCGGTGTCGGCTTCTACTCAGCCTTCATGGTAGCAGACACGGTAACCGTTCTTACAAAAC
The DNA here is from genome assembly GCF_018283675.1 of Metabacillus flavus. Classification (NCBI taxonomy): domain Bacteria; kingdom Bacillati; phylum Bacillota; class Bacilli; order Caryophanales; family Bacillaceae; genus Metabacillus; species Metabacillus flavus. The sequence continues at coordinate 3,917,645 of NZ_JAGVRK010000001.1, read as the reverse complement.
CAATCGGCAGCGAAGAAGCCTATCTATGGAAGTCTGGTGGTGCCGACGGGTATACAATTGAAACCGCGGAAAAGGATTCCGTAGGTACAGAAATTGTTCTGACCATCAAAGAAAACACAGAAGACGATAGCTACGACGAATATTTGGACGAGTTCCGCCTGAAGTCCATTATCAAAAAATACTCCGACTTTATCCGCTACCCGATCAAAATGGATTCTACGGAAAGCAAGCTGAAAGAGGGCAGCGAGGACGAGTATGAAGAGATTTTTGGAGAGCAGATTGTCAACAGCATGGTGCCGATCTGGAGAAAGAACAAAAGCGAGCTGACAAACGAAGATTACGAGAACTTCTATGCGGAAAAACGCTACGGATTCGATAAACCGCTTAAGCATGTTCACATTAGCGTTGACGGTGCTGTAAGATACAATGCGATTCTCTTCATTCCAGAGCAGACGCCTTATGATTACTATTCAAAGGAATTTGAAAAGGGTCTTGAGCTTTACTCAAACGGTGTTTTGATAATGGAAAAGTGCTCGGACCTTCTGCCGGACTACTTCAGTTTCGTTAAAGGGATGGTAGATTCCGAGGATCTTTCTCTTAATATTTCACGCGAAATGCTCCAGCATGACCGCCAGCTTAAGCTGATTGCGAAAAACATTAAAAATAAAATTAAGAGCCAGCTTCAAAGCATGCTGAAGGAAGACCGCGAGAAGTACGAGAAGTTTTACGCTTCATTCGGCAGACAGCTGAAATATGGCGTATACAGTGACTTTGGAGCGAACAAGGAAGATCTTCAAGACCTGCTTATGTTCCATTCCTCCAAAGAGAAGAAGCTTGTAACGCTTGCTGACTACGTATCCAGAATGCCTGAGGATCAAAAGTACATCTACTACGCTTCCGGTGAAAGCCACGAGCGCATTGAAAAGCTTCCTCAAGCGGAATTGGTGGCGGATAAAGGCTATGAAATTCTTTACTTCACAGACGAAGTGGACGAATTTGCGATCCGCATGCTGATGTCCTATAAAGAGAAAGAATTCAAATCCATTTCAAGCGGCGATCTTGGAATTGAAGATGCAGAATCAGAAAAAGAAGCACAAACAGAAGACGCGGAAAACAAAGAATTGTTTGGCCGCATGAAAGAGCTTCTTGCAGGCAAGGTAAAGGATGTGCGTGTGTCCAAGCGTCTGAAATCGCACCCTGTATGCTTGACAGCTGATGGTGAAATCTCCATCGAAATGGAAAAAATCCTAAAAGCGATGCCGGATAACCAAAATATCCAGGCGGACAAAATCCTTGAAATCAACCCGAATCACGAAGTATTCCGTTCATTGAAAGACTCTTTTGAAACAGATGAAGCAAAGCTTGCTCTGTACACAGGCTTGCTTTACAACCAGGCACTTCTTATCGAAGGCTTGCCGATCCAGGATCCGGTTGAGTTTACGAACGATATTTGCAAAATTATGGTGTAACATAAAAAAGGCTGCCGTATTTCGGCGGCCTTTTCTTATTCCTCTTCCCCCGCAATTCCAACTCTATTCCTTCCCGTCCGTTCCGGTTCTGACATGACTAAAAAATATTTTTGTATTTTTATAGGAAAGGTGTAAAAATAAGGGTATATGGTTCAAAGGGTCAATTTAATTGTAACGTTCTGTTAAAGGTGAGAGACTCCTATTTTCAGGGCAGCCACTTTGTAAAACAAATGTCATTCAGGGGGCATAATATGGACGAATTAAAAGGCAGGCTGAGGCAGGCGAAAGAAGCTCAGGCTCAGCTGGCAAATGAATTTAATGCGATAGTCAGAGAGTATGAGGCTCAAGACTTCATACAGGAAAATGAGCGTCTCCATCACGATAACGAGGCTTATGAAAAGCAGGTCCATGAATTAAAAAAGAAAAATCGGGAAGTTACAGATGAAAACAGCAAGCTCCGGGTTGCTCTTCAGGAGCAAATGCTGGATGAAAAGCTGAGTATACTTAAAATCTCCCGCGAAAAGCTCCATACATACTTCGGGAAAGGAAAAAACTCCCGTGAAAACCGGCTGCAGGAGCTTGAGCAGCAGGTAAAACGAAATATTGACCAATTAAAGCTGCAGGCTTCCAAAAACCTGGGCGAGGATAAACACGAAATCCTGTCCGAACTTCAGCAGTTTTCAATGAAGGTAGAGGAGCGGATCAGGCAGCATAAAGAGCTCTTGAACGAAAAGGAAAAAGAGGCCGCACAAGGAATAGCGGCGCAATATGAAAAACTGGCAGCCGAAGAACTGACAGAAGACATGATGCAAAAAAGAATGAAGCAAAATCAGGTCGAAATGAAAATCGGTTTGAGCTGGATTAACCGGATCGGGATTTTGCTGATTATCCTTGGAGTCGCTGCGGCATTCAGGTATACGTATGCCACATGGTTTAACGACTACTTCAAGGGAGCAACCTTTTTTCTTCTTGGCGGGCTTATGCTGGCAGGCGGGGAATGGCTTTACCGAAAACAGCAAAAAACGTTTGCCCTCGGTTTGATTGGCGGGGGAATTGCTGTTCTTTACGGATCGATCTTTTTCAGTTACTTCCTGCTGGACATTATTGGCATGACCGTCGCCCTTCTTCTATCGGTTCTCGTTACGGTATCAGCGGTTCTGCTCTCGCTCCGCTATCACTCAAGAACCGTATGCACATTTGGTCTTATCGGGGGATACATTCCGCTGTATTCCTTTATTATCGCGTTTGGGATGGAAGGAAACGCTGTTTATGCAGCAATGGGCTATGTGCTTTTACTGAATCTTCTTATTCTCTGGATTTCGTTTCAGAGGCAGTGGAATATTGTCCATTACATTAGCTTTTTACTGAATATGCCGACCATGATTCTGCTCATTATCCTTTCCGGGAATCCGCTTGCTGATTTTGGCTATTCGGTTATCACGTTCCTTCTTTATCTTGGTGTCACACTCAGCTTTCCGTTTAAGCACAAGCTATCGCTCAAAATACTGGATGTCATCCTGCTTGGATTTAACACCTTTATTAGCTGCGTTGTGATTTACGACCTGTTTAGTGAGCTGGACTGGAATCAGTCCCGGGGCCTTTTAGCGGTCATCTTCTGTCTTGTGTATTTCGGTCTCGGCCGTTTTGCCGAAAAGAAATTGGTCAAGGAAACGCAAACAATGCTGCTCTTCTACGGCACATCTCTTACATTTGCTATTCTTGTTATTCCCTTCCAGTTCGGTATGGAATGGGTATCCATCGGCTGGCTCGCTGAAGCACTGATTCTGATGATTTACGGCTATTCATCCAAGCACAAAACCCTTCAGCAGGCAGGCTGGGTCATCTACGCATTGTGCCTGTTTGGCTTCTTAATTGAAGCTGCAGGAAAAAGAGTGGGCTTTGAGTATTTCTTTGATGTGAAGTACACCGCTATTACAGTGGGCCTGCTGTTCGTTCCGATTTATTACTTGCTGCAGCAAAAGAAACAGCCTGGTTTTGCTGCCCCATTCCGTTCGTTCAGACAAATAGTGGAGGGGCTGAAGTACACCGCATTGGCGAATGCATGGATTTATCTTCTTTATGAATCGATTAGTATGTACCAGGAACGAGTTCCAGCCGATTTTGATCAGTACAGGTTCTACTTGCTCATGATGGTGGCCTTTATTACGGTCGGTCTTGCCTATGTTCTTCCGAAAGTCAGTCTGCTTTATGACAGGTATGTGGGTTATTATGGACTATTTTTGCACGCAATCGGCTGTCTGATCGGGCTTGCTCTAACAGTAAGCACTCCAGTCCTAAAGCCGGAATTGGCGCAAAATACGTTCATTGAATATTTAGCTCTCGTGCTTTTAATTGGATTCAACTTTTTAATTTTCTTCACCGGAAGAGATATACTGCTGGCTTATATCCGTAAGCAATACAAAAATGTAGAGCTTTATCCGACGATTCTTTCTGTTTACCTGCTTGGAATTTTAGCGTCCTTCCTTTACGTACAATTCCGTTTGGGAGACGTGGGGGTCCTGATTAGCACGATTTTCCTTGCCGTTGCGATCGGCTATATTTTCTACGGATTCAAAAAGCAGTTCGTCTACATTCGCCGGATTGGCCTTGGCATTACACTGCTATCTACGGGGAAACTGATTCTTTACGACCTTGCGTTTTTAACTGAGGGAAGCAGAATCATTGCGTATTTCTGCTTTGGAATAGCGCTGCTTGCCATCTCTTACATGTATCAAAAAGTATCAAGCCGGCAGGAGGCACAGCAGCATGTTTCGGCTGAATAAAACAATGATTCTTTTGGCTGCTGCTCTGGTTATAAGCAGCAGCCCTCCACCCGCAAAAGCAGAATCGAATTTAACAAATTGGAAGTTTGCGAAAAACATAGAAATTCAGAAGGAAGGCAACTACCAATCCTTGTTTTTGGATGAGGCGGTGTATTCCGGAGCACGTGAAGACTTAGGGGATGTGCGTATCATAAATGAGAAGGGACAGACCGTTCCGTACTATATGAAAAACGGCTACGGAAATTCATCAAAACAGGAAATCATCTATTCGTCGGAAACCCTTCCCGGAAGAGAAGAAAACGGAAATACACTCTATGATTTCAAAATCATTCAAGAAGAAAAAAACACAGATATTCTAGGGGAAACGTTGAAAGCGGATCTTCCTGACCAGCCTTTTTTAAAGAAAGTAGAAGTGCTGGGAAGCTATGATGGCCTTAAGTGGGAGGCCGTAAAGGAGGATACCCTCTACAATACAGGTGTAGTGAAGAAAGATACGATTGACCTTGGAATGGCAATGAAGTTCAGCTATTATCGGATCAAAGTAATCGGCAACACCGAAAAAATAGTCTTGCCGGGCTTATCGCTTATTCACAGCGAAACAACAGAAAGCTTCAAGGAATTTTCCAAAAAGAAAACTCCGGAATTTACCACTGTTGATAAGGGAAAGCAAACGATTGTCACGATTGAAAATAATCAAAGACTCAAAACCGCCAAGGTGTCGCTGAAAGCAGAGGGGAACTTCCGCCGTACAGTGGAAATAGAGGATGGCTCTGGCAGTCCGATCCCTTTAAGCGGCGGAGCAGAACTCTATAGTGCGGACTTTAAAAATACCCGCATCCAAAATACCGACCTGACCCTTCAAGTACCTTCCGCTGCTGAGAAAATCGTGATAAAAATCAGCAATGAAGATAACGCACCGCTTGGCATTCAGGAAATCACCCAGGAATATGCTATTGACGAAATCGTATTCGAAAAAAGCAGCAGGGGTACGTACCAACTTCTATACGGCAACGAGGAGGCAGAAATTCCCCAATACGATATCGAGGAATTTCAAAGCTTTATTGAAAAGGAAACCGTCAGCGAAGCGGTGCTCGGGTCTGCACTCCAACGCCCTAAAGCAGCAGAGCCAAAGGAAAAAAAGGTTCACTGGTTTCAAACAGAATGGGTATTCAACATCATCATCGGTCTCATTTCAATCCTGCTGATCGCCTTTATTTTGCAGAAGATGACGAATGTGAAAAAGTAGAAGCCGGTCCGGGTGCGGGCTGGCTTTTTTGAATGGCACCTTAAGATTTCAAATCACCATCGTTCCTCGTTATAATGGTCATTAAACAACAACGGAAAGCAGGAATGGCCATGAGTCTTCAATTGCACGCCCAATATTTTGATCCGTACCCATCCCTTGCTGTGCTTCCGCTCGGCAAGAAAAATAAAGAAGTCCGGTCTGCTGGACATAAGACGGAGCGGGCTCTGCTCAATCGTATTCAGGAATGCCTGGACGAGCTTGGCCTTTCAATAGATGAAAGGGAAAGGATCCAGAGCTTTCTCCAGCTTGAAAAGGGAGCATTCTTTCCCATTTTTTCAAACAGGCAGGAGCAAATTCATCCTCATCTTATGAAACCAGAATCTTTTTTATGGAATGATTTTTCAGCGGGACATGGCATTCCTCAGATAACGGAAGCTTTTTATACAAAGGATTTCACAGAGATGACCAAAACGGCCCTTTCTGCACACATTCAGATGGTAGTGAGAGATTATCTGTTTTGCGCTGCAATTTCATTAAAAAGCAAGAGTGAGTGGGAGAACATCATTGAACAGAGCTATGAGCTCCATCCAATTGTCCAGCTTGCGAGAGAAAAAAGGGAGGTGGTTCAAGCGGTGGAAAAGATGAACCGTTCCTCCCTGCTTTCTCTCCTGACACCACCCGAAGATGTGGCATTTTGGAGACACCGTGTAGAAATCGTAATGAGACCATACCGGGCACTTCCAGAGCAATGTGGCCACGAAAAGCAGCTGTCATTTGATTCGCTGAACGAAGTTATCACTCAAACATGTGAGGTGTGCAAAACAAAGCGGATGTTTCATGTGAAACATTCCAAAGTGGAGCTTGAAGAAGAGCCGGATATGGAAAAAGCGGTAAAGCGAATTGCTACGATTGAGAGGCAGTTTAACGAAATTGCTTTAAAGAAAGAAACAATTCTAAACGATTTAGGAAATTTGGCTCAATGGAAAAAGGAGCTTGCCAGTTTGCCTGAGATCCTGCAAATGAAAAAGGACCTGACCCGCTATCCCGTTCAGCCGGACATTGTGAAGGAACCGTTTCTGGGCTTTGCGGAGGAGCTATCACAAGCAGATATTCCAGCTGAAAGAGCATCTTCCGATTTGATTTGGCTAGCGGGTTTTCAGCTTCCATCCATATCTATGCTTAAAGAGATTCGCAAGCAAACAGTGGAAGAGGCAAAAGCAAAACTTGATAGTCTGCACCAGGGATTAAAAGAAGCAATGCAAACCGAGCCTTTTCACCCTGAAGATATATGTATACAAGTTAAAAATCAGTCCCTATCATTTGAACAGGTTTTTGCCATTCTGAATGAATTAGACGGTTCACTGAAGGATAAACCGCTCCACTTAATTGCCCAGCTTCTCAAAGGCAGGACCTCCTATCAAATCAGGGAACAGGAGCTGGATCAAACACCGTTATACGGCAGTCTTGGCAGCTGGGAAGAAAAAGATATCCAGAAGGGCTTTAAAAAGCTTGAGAAGGAAGGCTGGATCGAGAAACGCGTGAAAGGGTATGAGGCTCTGAAATAAACGTATTACCTGAGAATTATAAAGAAAAATAAAAAGAGGAATTGGACGGATCCAATTCCTCTTAATGCAGTCCGAAGTCATTAACGCTTACAGAGATGAGTTTATTTTATCCTTTCCCCGCAATCCGCTCAATCACCTCATGCAGCCCCTCAGGCTTATGAAACTCGATTGGAGAAAATCCCTTCTCAAACGAAATCGTCTCTGCTTCAACGAGGAGAACGTAGCGCCCATTGATTTTAGCTAAATGAATTGAATCACCAAACTCAGCAAGCAGCCCTTTCACCTCGGTTTCCCCAAGCTTCATCTTCAGCTGTGCTTCAGGTGTATTCTCCACAATTTGCGCGGCCGCTTCTATTACCTGATGGGTATCGAGCCGCTCCTGGATTTCCCGCTTTTCACTGGCTTCCCAAATCTCCATATCGTGCTCAAACTGCTGCCGTTCCTGGCTGTTTTCTTCGTATGTTTCCAGGACGTGCTCCTGTACCATCGTCATGACTTGGGTTTTCATAATTTCCGGCATGGATTCGCCATACTCCACATATTTCAAAAAATCTTCAAAGTACCGTGCGTGAGAAGCCTGGTGGATTTTTAGCTCGGATTCCTCTGTCATTCCTTCTTCAGGCATGTATGGGTATTGGATGGACTTCATGTTTTTCGTTGTAATGGCCATCTCTACCTTTTTAATTAATGCTTTTTCATCTGCAATGGAGGCGACCTTTGGTTCGAAATCGCATTTCATAATGAAAACAAAGGAGTCATCAAAGTATTTTCTCGGTACGGCTGATGCAACCAAAAACGCTCCTCCGCGGACCGCGCTTGTATCCAAATAGGTGCGGACGAGCTGCTCGCTTCCTTCATTAAAGGCCTCTTTTGTTTCAGCGAAACGAATCCGGTGAAGCATATTGTAGTTCGGATTTGAATCGAGATCATAGCCTGGTTCAACGGCAAAATATCCGATTTTTGTCGGTACCTGCTCGGAGGGAGGATGCTTTTCTGCTTTCCTCTTTACGATTCTTTTTAGCTCACCATCAAGAAAATCCTTCAAAGCACTCGCTTCAAACTCCTCTTGATCAAGTGTCTGATAGTGCTTAAACCGCTTTGAATCCTGATCCTCTGCCTCTATCACGTAAAAGGATAAAAACCTCATGGTAAAATCCATTTCTTCAGCCCCCGCTTTCAATTCTTTCAGTATAAAAAACACCAGCCGTTCCGTCAATTTAGCGAAGCTGTTAAAATGGGCCGCTGCACCGTATAATAGACAGAGGACAAATAACGAAAAGGGGCTTACGCTTTTGAGTACAAACAGCTTCAAAGATTTTGCATTAAACGAGGATATTTTAAAAGCATTGGACAGCCTTGGATATAAATCGCCGACAAGCGTTCAGGCGGGCGTTATTCCGCCAGCGCTTGAAGGGAAAGATATAGCCGTTAAATCCCGGACAGGAAGCGGAAAGACGGCAGCCTTTGCGATTCCGCTTTGCGAATTAGTCGATTGGGAAGAAAATAAGCCGCAGGCTCTTATTCTGACTCCGACACGTGAGCTTGCCGCACAAGTAAAAGAAGACATCACAAACATCGGCCGCTTTAAACGGATTAAAGCAACAGCGGTTTACGGGAAGTCGCCATTTGACCGCCAAAAATCCGAACTGAAGCAAAAAAGCCATATGGTTGTAGGCACGCCGGGAAGGGTGCTTGACCATATTCAAAAAGGTACGCTTCAGCTCGATCAGCTCAAGTATTTTGTCATTGATGAGGCTGATGAAATGCTGAATATGGGCTTCATTGAACAGGTGGAAGCCATCATTCAGGAATTGCCGGAAAACCGTACGACGATGCTTTTTTCCGCTACTCTTCCAAAGGATGTGGAAGCTCTCTGCCACCGCTATATGAAAAATCCGCTCGATATTGAAATTGCGTCACCTGAACAGGCAGCAAGCCAAATCCAGCATTCACTTTATATCGTGAACGAAGATAATAAATTCCGTCTGCTAAGAGACGTAACGGTAACGGAAAATCCGGACAGCTGCATGATCTTCTGCCGGACGAAGGATCAGGTGGATGAGCTTTTCGAACTTCTCGACAGACTTGGATACACAGTGGATAAAATCCATGGCGGGATGGTTCAGGAGGATCGTTTTGCAGTGATGAACGAGTTTAAGAGAGGCGAATTCCGCTATCTCGTTGCGACCGATGTAGCAGCGCGGGGAATTGATGTTGAAAACATTACCCATGTTATCAACTATGATTTGCCGCTTGAAAAGGAAAGCTACGTTCACCGGGCAGGCCGGACAGGCCGCGCCGGGCGTTCCGGAAAAGCAATCACGTTTGCAACACCATTTGAAGACCGGTTCCTTGCAGACATTCAGGAATACATCGGATTTGAAATTCAGCAGCTGGATCCCCCTGACAGAGAGCAGATCAAAGAAGCACAGCATGCATTTGATGAAAAAATGGAAGAAGAACCAGAGCTGAAAAAAGATAAGAGCGAGGCTCTGAATAAGGGCATCATGAAGCTCTACTTTAACGGCGGGAAGAAAAAGAAAATCCGTGCCGTCGACTTCGTCGGAACGATCGCCAAGCTTGAAGGCGTAACAGCAGCTGACATTGGGATTATTACGATTCAGGAAAATGTTTCTTATGTGGAAATTCTAAACGGAAAAGGCCCGCTCGTCCTAAAATCGATGAAAAATACAACGATTAAAGGGAAGCAGCTTAAAGTTCATGTGGCAAATAAATAAACAGGAAAAGAGACTTGCCGTAGGGTGAGTCTTTTTTATGTCTAAATTCGTTTTGTGCGATTTGGTAAAACCATATTTGGTAAAACGACAGCATCTGCTGAATAAGGGGATCTAATATCAAAAATCGTAAATTAATTTTACCTTATTTTTCACTATGTTAAAGACGTGATGAAATTTTTTTACACCTGTTGATTGGAGCGTAAGGCGAGAGACTCCTGCGGGAGCAGCGGGACATGTGAGACCCCGCAGGCGCAAAGCGCAGAGGAGGCTCACAGCCCGCCCCGCGGAAAGCGATCGCCTGCTAGCTGCAATCAACAGCTAGGTTTAGTGGGGTTTTTAAAGTTTTTACCAATTATGTAAAAATAAAGTTTTGGAAATTTGGATATGTGGTAAAAGAACTAGGAATTAGAAAATGATAAAGTCTAAGGAGACGTACGAATGAAAAAAATGTTAGGTGTTTTGTCACTGGTTTTAATAGTTTTTCTGGCTGCCTGCTCGAGTCCTCTTCAAGAGGAACTTCTGACATATGCCAACGAAAAGCTTCCAAAGCTTGGGGAAATGGAAGAGAGCGCAATGAAGAAATATGAAGAAGCTGCGAATACGAATGATGAGCAAAAGATTGCAGATGCCATAAAAAGCAGCGTAATTCCAGCTTACACGAAAATTGCTGAAGAAGCAGACGGTATATCCATTACGGACGAAGAACTTCAAAAATTGCATAAACGCTACACCGATGCGGTAAATCAGCAAATTGAGGGATTTACAATGGTTGCAGATTCCATTGCTCAGCAAAACGATGAAATGTTTAATGAAGCAAGTGACCTGCTCGATAAAAACTACACCGAAATGGAATCCTTTCATAAGGATTTAGAGGCTTACGCAGTGGAAAATGATTTAGAAGTGGAAGAACCTAAGGACTAAAACCTCATCACGAAGATGAGGTTTTTTATGCTATTCTAAACGTATCATCTATCTTCAACTGGAGGGCCTATGATGGAAAACATCGTTTTTATCCATGGTTTGACGGGTTCAAGAAGAGCGTTCAAAAAACAAATAGACTATTTTAGCCGCAAGTACAATACATATGCCTACGATCTGCTTGGCCATGGCGAGGACCGAGGCAAAAAAACAGATTTTTCTCTGGATGGGCTAGTTGCACAGCTGGAGGAGCTGTATGAGCGGGAAGGAATTGAAAAAGCACACCTCTGCTCCATCAGCTACGGATGTTATCCGAGCACAATCTTTGCAAGCAAGTATAAAGAAAAGGTTTCAAGCCTTTGCTATATCGGCGGCCATTATAACTCAGACTCCCCGCTCACCTATGTACTTCAGCATTTTCATGACAACCGCTACAATGATTATCCAGATTGGCTTAGGCGCTATTCAAAAGATTTGTTTCCGAAAAGCGGAGTCGTGGATCCCTACGCTCTCATCTCAACAAAGCTTTATTACAAATACGGATTGGAATTGCACGAGGATGTGCTCAAAAAAGCCATTGAACATAGACTCGATTACGATTTAAAAGCAGACCTGAAACAAGTGGGTGTCCCTGTTTTATGGATTATGGGGGACCATGATAACTTGTTTAAATCCAGTATTACAGACTTGGATGAGGTCATTCCGCATGCTTTCTATAAAGAAATTCCCCATACCGGGCATGCGGCCAATATGTTCCGCCCTTTTGCCTTTAGGAGGATGTATGCCGAATTTCTGCAGGGAAAACAGGAGATTTAATACATAGCGCAGAATGGAAAAAGAAAGAACTCATGCGGAAGGTGATGAAATGGCAACGTATCAGGAAGTCATGGAAAAACTGGAAGAGCTCGGATCAGAGCAGACAAAAAAGACCTTTTTTAACCACGGAGCACAGGAGCCATTGTATGGAGTAAAAGTAGGCGACATGAAAAAGCACTTAGTGAAAACGGTGAAAAAGGATCAGGATCTGGCTCTTAAACTGTATGATTCAGGAAATAGCGATGCGATGTATTTAGCTGGTCTTTCTGTCAATCCAAAGCTAATGACAAAGGAGCAGCTGCATAAATGGGCGCAGGGAGCATACTGGTCCATGCTAAGTGAATATACGGTGGCGCAGGTTGCAGCGGAGTCTCCGTATGCACTTGAGCTTGCCCGCGAATGGATCGGGTCAGAGCAGGAAATGACAGCTTGCGCTGGATGGAGTACTTATTCCAATTTTCTTTCGATCGCTCCCGATGAATCCATTGATAAGCAAGAGGTCAAAGAACTGCTCCATAAAGTGGAAACAGGGATCCATCAGGAACGGAACCGCGTCCGTTATGTCATGAACGGCTTTGTTATTTCAGTCGGCGGCTATTACCTGCCGCTTCATGAGGAAGTAAAACGAGTGGCTGCGGCGATTGGGAAGGTTCATGTGAATGTCGGAAACACAGCATGTAAGGTTCCGCTCGCAGAAGCCTATATTGAAAAAATGGAACAGCGGGATTCGGTTGGGAAGAAGAGGAAGACGTGTATATGCTGAGTGCAGCCTCGACTTAATGTCGAGGCTTTTTGTTTTACAAGTAACATTCAATATGTAAACAATGTCACAAATAGTTCAAAAGGCCGTCACAAAACAGTCAACGAAAGCCTTACTCCCTAAACTTTTAGAGGCGTAAACTATGAATGTAAGGAACAGATAAAGTACAGAAGGAAAGGGTCAAAAAAAATTTTGCTTATATTGTGAAACATTGAGCAAACTATCGCCTTTTCTTCCAGAACCATTTAAATCGTTTAAAGGGGGAGAGTTTGGAATGAGTGAACTAGTATTGGCAAGGCTGCAATTTGGTTCAACCACAATTTTTCATTTCCTGTTTGTGCCTCTTTCCATCGGCCTTGTTTTCATGGTAGCCGTAATGGAAACGATGTACGTAGTGAAAAATCAGGAAGTCTACAAAAAGATGGCGAAATTTTGGGGGCATTTATTTTTAATTAACTTCGCGATTGGGGTCGTAACCGGAATTCTTCAGGAATTTCAATTTGGGATGAACTGGTCAGAGTACTCCCGGTTTGTCGGAGATGTATTCGGAGCGCCGCTTGCTATTGAAGCACTGCTCGCATTTTTTATGGAATCAACCTTCCTTGGGATCTGGATCTTCGGGTGGGATCGTTTATCCAAAAAGGTTCATCTTGCATGCATTTGGCTTGTGTCTCTCGGAACCGTTCTCTCCGCATTCTGGATTTTGGCTGCGAACTCTTTTATGCAGGAGCCCGTGGGGTTTGTAATCAATAATGGAAGAGCTGAAATGAATGATTTGTTCGCTTTGCTGACGAATCCGCAGCTGCTTGTTGAATTTCCTCACACTATTTTTGGAGCATTGGCTACAGGTGCCTTTTTTATTGGGGGAGTAAGCACTTATAAAATCATGAAAAAACAAGAGGTTCATATTTTTAAAAAATCATTTGATATTGCGATGGTGGTTGCACTTATTGCTGGAATGGGTGTAGCATTCAGCGGTCATGCTCAGGCAAAGCACTTAATGGAATCACAGCCGATGAAAATGGCCGCAAGCGAAGGGTTATGGGAAGACAGCGGAGATCCGGCTGCCTGGACCATGTTTGCTCTTATTGATTCGGAAAACAAGGAAAATTCCTTTGAAATAAAAATTCCGTACGCCCTAAGTTACCTTGCCTATGAAAAATTCAAGGGAGAGGTGCCGGGTATGAATACACTTCAAGCTCAATACGAAGAAAAATACGGAGAGGGAAACTATATCCCCCCTGTAAACACAACGTTCTGGAGCTTTCGGATTATGGCAGGAACGGGAATAGCGATGATCTTTGCCGCTGCACTTGGTTTGTTTTACAGCTTTAGAGAAAAATTGGATGCAAATCGATGGTTTTTAAAAGGAATGACGGTTTTGATTGCCTTTCCGTTTTTGGCTAACACGGCTGGATGGATTATGACGGAGATTGGGCGCCAGCCGTGGACAGTGTTTGGATTGATGACAACAGCCGCTTCTGTATCGCCTAATGTTTCAAAAGGCTCTCTTCTCTTCTCGCTCATCATCTTCACCACGATGTATGCTGTTTTAGCCGGTGTCTTGATTTATCTTTTCGTGAAGGAAATTAAAAAAGGAGCGGATCACGATTCGGTCATCGGGCATTCGGCCTCCGTCGATCCGTTTGATAAGGAGGCGTACAATCTATGATCGTGCTAAGCGAATTATGGTTTGTCCTGGTGGCAGTTCTGTTTATCGGATTCTTTTTCCTGGAGGGCTTTGATTTTGGAGTAGGTATGTCGGTACGCTTGCTGGCAAGAGATGATGTGGAACGCAGAATTATGATTAACACAATTGGCCCTTTCTGGGATGCGAATGAAGTGTGGCTGATTACAGCGGGAGGAGCCATTTTTGCAGCTTTTCCTCATTGGTATGCGACCATGTTCAGCGGCTATTACATCCCTTTTGTCTTCGTCCTGATTGCGTTGATCGGCCGTGGAGTCGCTTTTGAGTTTCGGGGGAAAGTTGACAGTAGGAAGTGGGCAAAAACATGGGACTGGGTTATTTTCTTCGGCAGCCTCCTTCCGCCGTTTCTGTTCGGGGTATTATTTTCAAGTATTCTGAGAGGAATGCCAATCGATAAGAATATGAACCTATCTGCAGGTTTTTCCGATTTTGTAAACGTCTATTCGGTGACAGGCGGGATTACGGTTACCCTGCTCTGTCTGCTCCATGGCGCGTTGTTTCTCACCCTGAAAACGACATCGGAAATAAGAAAGCGCGCCCGTGGATTTGCCGGTAGACTCATATGGGTTGTTCTTGCTTCGCTGACGGCGTTTGTTTCGCTGTCTGCTTTTGAAACCGATTTGTTTACAGTAAGGGGAAACATCACCCTTCCTCTTGTCGGATTGATTGTAGCATCATATGGATTAGCCGTATTTTTTATATCAAAAAAACGGGATGGGTGGTCTTTTGCGATGACAGGAGCAGGAATCGCGCTTACCATCGGTATGATTTTCACAGCATTATTCCCGCGTGTCATGGTCAGCTCCATTCAAAGTGCATACGATCTTACGGTTTATAATGCATCATCAGGAGATTATTCAATGAAAGTGATGACGATCGTGGCAGTCTCGCTGCTTCCGTTTGTGATCGGCTATCAGATTTGGAGCTATTATGTATTCCGCAAACGTGTGGATGAAAAGGATTTGACGTACTAATGGGAAAAGACCTTCTTCAATACCGTGGTGTCCGAAGGGTTCTTGCTGGTCTTGGATTTATGACCGTTGTGCAGTCTGCAGCAATTATTTTGCAGGCGGTTATGCTGGCCGAATCGGCAGTTCGTCTCTTTAATGGGAAGATGGACCGTTCTTTTATGCAGGCGGCGGCTTTGTTTTTCCTAGCTCTTGCTCTCCGCCATCTTATGGGAGCGCTGAAGCAAAAAAAGGCGCAGCGTTTTGCGCAAGAAACAGGTGCATCTATGCGTAAAAAAGTGCTTGATAAGCTGTTTTTGCTGGGGCCCCGCTTTGCCGCGAAAGCGGGAACAGGGCACACGGTAACCCTTGTGGCGGAAGGGGTCGCCCAGCTAAGGAGCTATTTAGAGCTTTTCTTGCCGAAAATGATGAATATGGCCGTTATCACACCGGCTGTTTTGCTTTATGTATTTTTTATCGACCGGACCTCTGCCGTCATTTTAGCTGTAACCTTTCCGATTTTGATTGTGTTTATGATTATTCTTGGATTGGCAGCGAAAGGAAAGGCGGATCGTCAGTGGAGTACCTATCGGGTGCTTTCCAATCATTTTACCGATTCATTAAGAGGTCTTGAAACCCTGAAATATTTGGGACTCAGCCAATCTCACACCATGAATATTAAAGGCGTCAGTGAACGATACCGGAAAGCAACCCTGAGTACGCTGAAGGTTGCATTTCTTTCTTCGTTTGCGCTGGACTTTTTCACCATGCTTTCGATTGCAACGGTGGCTGTATTTCTTGGACTAAGACTGATTGAAGGGGACATGATGCTTGGTCCGGCCCTTACAGCTCTCATTCTCGCACCTGAATTTTTTCTGCCGGTGCGTGAAGCCGGAAGTGACTATCATGCAACGCTCAATGGACAGGAAGCGGGAAAGACGATGAAAATGCTCCTTGACGAGCAGGAGTTCAAACCTCAGGCAGCAGAAATTCACACATGGAACGAAAACAGTACGCTTGAGTTAGAGAATGTGTCTATAAGGCATGACGAACATGGACCCGGGGGCTTAAAGCACATTCATTTATCCGCAATGGGCTATCAGAAAATCGGGATTGTCGGAGAAAGCGGCTCAGGAAAATCAACTTTAATCGATATACTGGGAGGGTTTCTTGAACCCTCTGAAGGAACAGCCAGTCTTGATGGTACGGTTGTTTCCCATCTCCAGCTGCCAGGGTGGCAAAAGCAGCTTCTTTACATTCCCCAGCATCCTTATATTTTTGCGGATACGCTTGCGGAGAATATTCGATTTTATCATCCCGAAGCTTCTATGAGCGAGGTTAAAGAAGCAGCTGAAAAAGCAGGATTGTCTGATTTAGAAGAGGCGATCGGATTTGATGCAATGATCGGCGAAGGCGGAAGGAATCTAAGCGGCGGGCAAAGCCAGCGTGTTGCGCTCGCGCGTGCCTTTTTGGAAAACCGGCCAATCCTCTTGCTGGATGAACCCGCCAGTCATCTGGACGTAGAAACAGAGTTTTATTTAAAGCAAACCATGACGGCGTTATTTAAAAATAAACTCGTATTTTTGGCTACTCATCGTCTTCACTGGATGCAGGAAATGGACTTGGTTATGGTTATAAAGGATGGGGAAATCGCGGAGACAGGCACTCATCAGGAATTGATGGAGGCTAAGGGCGAATATTATAAACTCGTCAGCATTCAATGGGGGGAACAGGTATCATGAAAAAACAAGGATGGATCATGCCGTATATAAAAGAAAATCGCCGGTTATTTGCGGCGGTCATCCTTCTCGGATCTGTAACGGTTTTTTCTGCTGCCTTTCTTATGTTCACCTCCGGATTCCTTATTTCCAAGGCGGCAACAAGACCTGAGAATATCCTGATGATTTATGTGCCGATTGTGGCTGTACGGACATTCGGGGTGGCGAGGTCGGTTTCACGGTACATCGAGAGATTGGCCGGCCACCACGCCATCCTGAAGATCCTCTCCGAAATGAGACTCAGACTTTACGGAATCATGGATCAATCCATATTAAAACAGCCGGCACGCAGTAAAACAGGAGATATTCTCGGCCTGCTGGCTGAAGACATTGAACACCTTCAGGATGTCTATTTGAAAACCGTTTTCCCGGGAGCGGCAGCGCTTCTGCTATATGGGGTGTCCGTTTCAGCTCTTGGTTTCTTTTCTGTGCCGTTTGCAGGATTAATGGGTTTTTACGGATTGATTCTAACGGTGCTGCTTCCTCTTGTTTCACTTCTCGCTGCAAAAGGGCGGATTACCCGTCTTAAAGCAGGCCGCAGCCATCTGTATGGGAAGTTGACCGATGCCGTCATGGGAATCAGTGATTGGATGTTCAGCGGCCGTCAGAAAGAATTTGTAAAAGAGTATGAAGAACAGGAGAAGAAGCTTTTAGAACTGGAACGCCAGGAGCAAAGATTCAAAAGAAACCGGGACTTTGCGGCTCAGCTTGTTGCCGGGGTTATGATAGTCAGCATGCTTGTATGGGCGGGCGGAGAAAACGCGGACGGCGATATGGCGAGGACGATGATTGCAGCATTTGTACTCGTCCTCTTTCCTCTGACTGAAGCCCTGCTCCCTCTATCAGATTCAGCTGGAAGTATTCCGGGATACCGGGATTCAGTGAAACGGCTGGAATCCCTGGACACAGAATCTATTAAATTAGCAGGCAGTAAAAAGTCCCTCCCTATTTTGGAAAAAACGGCCGTTTGCTTTGAGAATGTTTCTTTTGCTTACGCCCAGCAGGAACAAGTTTTGCAGCAGCTGTCGTTTACACTGAAACCAGGCCGGATTACCGCTCTTCTCGGTCCGAGCGGCTCAGGAAAATCTACAATTATGAAGCTGCTGGAAGGGGTACAGCTCCCATCTGAAGGAAGAGTAACCATTAACGGTGCAGATAGCTTTCTTTTTGGAGAAGAAATCCCGAAGTATCTAGCCGTCCTGAACCAGCAGCCTCACCTTTTTGATACATCTGTCTTAAACAATATCCGGCTCGGGCGGCCTGATGCAGCGGATGAAGAGGTGATGGAAGCAGCGAAAATGGTTCAGCTCCATGATTATATTGATACACTGCCAAATGGATTCAGCACTTCTATGCATGAAACTGGCATGCGTTTCTCGGGGGGAGAACGCCAGCGGATCGCTCTGGCGCGGATCCTTCTGCAGGATACCCCGATTATCGTCCTCGATGAACCAACGGTGGGACTCGACCCGCGGACAGAACGCGATCTTCTGGACACGATTTTCAAGGTGTTAAAAGGAAAAACCGTTTTATGGATTACCCATCACGTAACGGGAGCAGAAGCAGCGGACCAGATCCTGTTCCTGGATGAAGGCAGGATTGTGATGGAAGGGACGCATAGAGAGCTTCTGGATAAAGAAGTGAGGTACCGGCGTTTGTTTGAACTGGACCGGCCATTTTTAAAAGAACGGAATGGCAGAAGGGCGCTTGGCTGGGGCCAGGAAAAAAGTGCTGTCTAAAAAAACTATTTTAACGTCAAAAACCCAAGATGCTGATCAACAGCTTCTTGGGTTCGCTTTAACAAGACTGATGCAGAAATCCTGTTTTTAAGATGAGAATCTTTATGCTTAAGCCCGTTCTTCAAACAGTTCCGTAATCTTAGCAATCACCTGAACCGATTTCAGCATATTATCAACAGATGCAAATTCATAGCGGCCGTGGAAATTCTCGCCCCCGGTGAAGATATTTGGTGTTGGCAGTCCCATGTAGGAAAGCTGGGAGCCGTCCGTTCCGCCGCGGATTGGGGATACGAGGGGCTCAATTTCTAAACTTTTCATAGCGTCATAGGCAATATCAACGATTTCTTTTACTGGCTCGATTTTCTCGCGCATGTTGTAATACTGATCGTTCATTTCGAGATGAATGCGGTCTTCTCCATATTTTTTCTGAAGCTCGGCAACCGTCTGTTCCATGAGTACTTTTCGATCAGAAAACTTGTTTTTGTCATGATCACGGATGATGTATGAAAGCTTCGTTTCCTCCACATCTCCAGTCATAGAGGTAAGGTGAAAAAATCCTTCATACCCTTCGGTTGATTCAGGTGCTTCCTCTGCCGGAAGCAAGCTGTTGAATTCCATCGCAATTTTCGCAGAGTGAATCATTTTGTTTTTCGCTGTACCAGGATGAACGTTTTTCCCTTTAATGGTAATCTTTGCGCCTGCAGCATTAAAGCTTTCATACTCCAATTCTCCAAGGGGACCGCCGTCCACCGTATAAGCATAGGAGGCGCCAAAGGCTTCCACATCAAAGCGATGAGGTCCGCGGCCGATTTCTTCATCAGGAGTGAAGGCTACGCGGATTTTGCCGTGTTTGATTTCAGGATGATTAATTAAATAATCCATTGCTGTCATTATTTCTGCAACACCGGCTTTATTATCTGCACCTAGAAGTGTAGTGCCGTCTGTTGTAATCAAGGTGTGTCCTATGTAGTTCTTTAAATTGGGAAAATCAGATGGAGACAGAATAATGTTCAATTCTTTATTTAATAGAATATCTTCTCCATCATAGTTTTCGCGGATTTGAGGTTTTACATCGGTTCCGGTAAAGTCAGTGGCCGTGTCAACATGGGCGAGGAATCCGATAACAGGGACCTCTTTATCCGTATTAGCGGGCAATGTAGCCATTACGTACCCATTCTCATCCATCGTAACGTCTTTCATACCGATTTTTCTTAATTCCTCCGTTAGCATCCGGGCAAGGACGAGCTGGCCGGGTGTGGAAGGGCAAGTTTCGCTTTCTTCATTGGATTGAGTTTCTACTTTTACATATGAGACAAACCGATTAATCAATTCCTGTTTCATGTGTGGAAGCCCCCTCTATATTTCATATATCTATTTTACCACCATTCATGGAAGGATTCCTATAACAGTACGGAATACTCTTAATTGTCAGAATCTATTGAAAAATTTGTGCGTCAGCGTTATAATCGGAACATTATCTGACAAGGGAGAGGATCATATGAATGTTTTAAATAAAATCAGCGACTTTGCAGGGAAGACATTCATTATTTGGATTCTCTTATTCGGCGTAATAAGCTTTACAGCTCCACAGGGCTTTTTGTGGATTAAGCCCTATGTATCTATTTTGCTTGGAGTGGTTATGTTCGGTATGGGAATGACGTTATCGATAAAGGATTTCCAGGAAGTTGGGAGAAAACCGAAAAGTGTATTAGCAGGGGTCGCTGCACACTACGTCATCATGCCGGGGCTTGCGTACTTGCTTGTTTTAATTTTTAAACTGCCGCCTGAGCTTGCAGTAGGAGTCATCTTAGTGGGATGCTGTCCGAGCGGGAGCGCATCCAACGTAATGACCTTTTTAGCTAAGGGAGACACAGCATTAGCTGTGGCAGTGGCCTCCGTTTCAACCTTGCTGGCCCCTCTTTTGACACCGGCCATTATTTATCTTCTAGCCAGCTCCTGGATTGAGGTCGATGCAGGAAAAATGTTTGCTGATGTCATGCTCGTCATCCTGATACCGGTTATCCTTGGAATACTCGTCCAGTTCTTTTTTAAAAAGCAGGCTGAAGGCGCGGCCAAAGCAATGCCGCTCGTTTCCGTTGTGGCCATCACCGCGATTTTATCCACGGTCATAGCAGCAAGCCGGGATTTAATTGTGGAATCTGGCTGGATCGTGCTTCTTGTCGTGGTGCTTCACAACCTGGCAGGATTTGGGCTCGGTTTTCTGGCAGCGAGGCTGCTGGGTCTCAGCTTCGAGGCGCAAAAAGCGATTACGTTCGAGGTCGGTATGCAAAACTCGGGACTTGGAGCTTCACTCGCCATCAGCCATTTTAGTCCAGTTGCTGCCGTGCCGAGTGCGATTTTCAGCTTCTGGCACAACGTTTCCGGACCGCTGCTCGCGAGCTATTGGGCGGGAAGAGCAGGCGACGGACCTGCTGGCAGAGGATTACAACAGCAGAAAAAAGGAATCAAAACAGAAGAAATCGGATAAAATCAGATGCGGATTGGTCCCGGTGAGTGAAACTGAGGGGTTATGTCTGTAAACAGGCCGTGTTGAAGAAACCTTTACCAGTCGTAAACCTATTAAAAAAAGGGCCAAATTTCTGGCCCTTTTTCATATGATTATTTATTTTCCTTCAAAATCTTAAACATTTTCTTCGCTTGATCTGTGTTGTCAATCAATCCTGAGAAATTTTCTTTACCCGGTCCGAAGGCATAAACCTGTACTTCTTCTCCAGTGTGGCCAGAGGTTGTCCAGCCAGTAAAGGAGCGCTTGTTAAAAATTTGTTCGATTGCATTATCAATTTCAGTTAGATTCTTTTTAGCTGCCGCCGCTTTGACACTATCAATCTCTGCTTGAGTTAGATCAAGCTTAATGTTGTCTTTTAATACTTTTTCTGTGTCCATGCCTTCCATGATTCTTGCAGCCATGTAGTCAGGAGTTTTCTTTGCAGCAAGGATTGGTTCTACTTTGAAATTGTACTCTCCGCCGGCACCCATTGAAAATCCGCCAGTGGAGTGGTCAGCCGTAGCAACGACCAATGTATGCTTGTCTTTTTTAGCAAAATCAATAGCTGCTTTGAAAGCCATTTCGAAATCTTCCATTTCGCTCATCGCTGCAACGACGTCGTTGTCGTGGCCTGCCCAGTCAATTTGGCTTCCTTCAACCATAAGGAAGAAACCGTTCTTGTTGCTGTTCAATTTGTTTAAAGCAACCTTCGTCATCTCTTCAAGTGAAGGTGTTTCTTTCTTTCGGTCAATCATTTTATCCATTCCGCCGTCCGCAAATAGACCAAGAACTTTAGAGTTTCTGTTTTTCATAAGATCATCACGGTTAGTTACGTAGCTATATCCGTCCTTTGTAAACAGTTTGGTTAAATCGCGGTCGCTGCGGACGAAGTTCGATTTTCCTCCACCCAGCATAACGTCAATTTTATGACTGCCTTTAACCATTTCATCGTAATAGTCATCAGCAATCTGGTTCATATTCTTGCGGGATTCATCATGTGCACCGAATGAAGCAGGCGTTGCATGTGTAATTTCGGAAGTAGCAACAAGACCAGTCGATTTGCCTTGTGATTTTGCTTGCTCCAGGACTGTTTTCACTTCTGTAAGGTCATTGTCTACAGCGATTGCGTTATTGTATGTCTTAACTCCGCCTGACATGGCAGTAGCCGCGGAAGCAGAATCTGTAATGTTCTGTGCAGGATCATCCGGGTGAGTGGTTTGCATTCCAACAAGATGCTTATCAAATTCAGTTAGCTCAATATCTTTCGTGCGGGGATTGTCCTTCATATAACGATGGGCGGATGTGTAAGGAACACCCATTCCGTCTCCGATCAGGAAAATAACATTTTTTATTTCAGGATTCTTTTCTTTAATCATTTTTGCCAGTTCTTCTTTGGAAGGGGTCTTCTCAGCTTGTACACCTTGAGGAATGGCAGATGCACCAATTAGCGTACCAAGAGCAAGTGCGGAGATGGCAGCGATCGGGACAAATTTGGATTTAATAATTGCAGGAAACTTCATTTTTTATTCCTCCTAAATTAAAATATGTATCTAATTACATGATAAGAGGAAAATGTGTATTCTTTATTACGAACATGTTAAAGTGTCGTATATTGTTTGTAAATGCAGAAACAAGGAGATAGGCCAAAGGGAATGGTCCTTAATAAGGGAACCCGGCTTAAATAATAGCCGGGGGTATATTTGCTATCTGAAAATCGAGTCAATCCGCTCAATTTCTCCTGTCGTCAGCTTTACATCCAGTGTTTTAAGATTGTCCAGTACCTGATCCGGTCTTTTTGCCCCTGGTATGAGAGCGTCAATCGAGTCGCGGGTCAAATACCACGCCAATACGATGTGGGCCAAGTCTGCGTGATGAGAATCTGCGATTTCGCGGAGTTTTTCCACCTTCTCCAAATTCCGCTCGAACGCTTCTCCCTTGAATAAAGGATTTTCCGCACGGATGTCATCGAACTTCGTATCCTTCGAGTACTTCCCTGCGAGCAGTCCGGATGCTAGCGGGAAGTAAGGGATGAATGAAATTTGATTTTCAGCTGTGTAGGGAAGGAGATCCTTTTCTGCGTCGCGCTGAAACAGGTTGTATTCTGATTGAAGGACATCTACATAGCCGTCAATGTTGGCTTCCTTCAGCTGATCAATTGAAAAGTTGGAAACGCCGATTGCTTTGATTTTTCCTTCATCCTTCAGCCTCTTTAATTCCCCAACCGCCTCGTCCTTAGGCGTTTGTTCATCAGGAAAATGAATATAGTACAGGTCGATATAATCCGTTTGGAGCCTTTTTAGACTGCCTTCAACTGCCTCTCTTAAAAAAGCCGGGGAGTTATCGAGTTTCACTTCGCCATTGACAAATTTGTGTGCGCCTTTTGTTGCAATCACGATATCATCGCGGCTTCCGCGTTCCTTCAATACTTCGCCGATCAGTTCCTCTGAGCGCTCCGGCCCATAGATAAAAGCGGTATCTAGAAAATTCATGCCGGAATCGAGTGCAGTCCGAACTAATTCTTTTCCTGTTTCCTCATTCAAATTCGGATACAGGTTATGCCCGCCTACTGCATTCGTGCCGAGTCCTATTGGATGTACAAGCAAGTCAGATTTTCCAAGCGCGATTCTATTAGTCAATTTTTTCAACTCCTCTTGTAAGTCTGCTTTCATCATAACAAGCCTTGGAGTCTTATGAAAACAATCTGATTCTATTAAAAAGGCTCTGTTAAACTTGGCTGTTGATTGCAGTTAGCAGGCGCTCGCTTATCCTTGGGCGGGCGGTGAGCCTCCTCGCCGCTTTGCGCCTGCGGGGTCTCACCTGGCCCGCTGCTCTAAAGCTCAAGTCTCGCGCCTTCCACTCCAATCAACAGGTGTTAAAAATCAACATCAGGCTTTAACAGAGCCATTAAAAAAAGGCCCCGGTTTTAGGGCCTTAACTAAATTAACAGTTGGTATATACATATAATCATATAAATGTACAAATTAGGATATCCATTTTTCTTATAATTAAAATTATAATTGCGATGCTGGCAGCTTTCTCCGGTATTGAGTTGGAGACATGCCGGTTAATGATTTAAACGTTTTGCTGAAATGTCCCTGATCATGAAAGCAGAGAATCATGCTGATTTCAAAGATGCTTTTGTTTGTAGTGGAAAGAAGAATTTTTGCCCGTTCAATTTTAATCTTTTTCGCGTATTTCATAATGCTGACGCCCATCTCCTTTTTAAAGCAGGAGGAGGCATAGCCTGCCGAGATCTCAAGATCTTCGGAGAGTTTTTTAATGGAAAGATGGTTTTCAATGTTCATGTGCAGGTAAGGAAGTATTTTGTTGGTTACAAAGCTTTCCGTCACTTCCATGTCGTAAATCACCAGATCAAAGTAAGCGGAGGTCATTTCTACTTCAAGCGATTGAAGGGCTAAGAGACTGGGCTGCCTTGGAATGGATGTGTAAAACCGGTTGTACAGGCTGTGAAGGTAGTGCTTTGTGACGCCAAGCTTCATGATTTCCCTTGTGTAGACGGCATTCCAGATATAGAGGTCGATTTTCTTTGCAGCAGGGGGATGAAATTGTTCGTTTTCTTCTTTGTGCTTGGCTGTGATAATCTCCAGCATCTTCGGCTTGTCCCTTGATTCAATGAGGTACGCGGCGTCAAAGGTAAACAGGTAGGAATCGGATTGATACGTTTCATGCATAGCACATACACCTCGGAAATCATGATCGATCTACCTCTATTATAGTCCATTCTATGGAAGTGCAAGAAAAAAATGTTTAATAAGGAGAGAGTTCATTGAACAAACATGCAATCTATCATATACCGGATGTGCCATATGCGTATCCAAAAAATAACGAGACCTTAACTGTAAGGCTTAGAGCAGCAAACCAAGACTTGGGAACATGCAAAATTTATTACAAAGACCGGTATGATTGGACTTCTCCCTTCCATGTGAAGGAGATGGAAAAGAACGAGGAAACGGAGCTGTTCTCTTTCTATGAAACGGGCCTTTCACTGAACCGGAACCGCTATCGCTATTATTTTGAGCTGATTGATCAGAAGGGCGCTTCAGTCTTTTATGATGAAAGAGGATTTAGAGAGAGCGATTTGAGACAAAACGAGGCGACAGCCTTTCAGTATGCGTACATAGCAGAAGCAGATGTGTATGAGCTGGCAGAGTGGCATAAGGAAGCGATTGTCTATCAGATTTTCCCCGATCGTTTCTGCAATGGAAATCCGTCTATTAATCCCCCTGGCACAAAGGAATGGGGAACGGAAATTAGCGCTTCCTCCATGTTTGGCGGAGACCTTAAGGGAATCCTGGATAAACTCGGCTATATTGAAGAACTGGGGGTAAATGTGATTTATATGACACCTGTTTTCCCGTCTTCCTCCAATCATAAATACAACACAGCAGACTACTTCTCGATAGATCAGCAGTTTGGCACACTGGATACAGCCAAGGAACTGATCAGGAAGTGTCATGAAAAAGGAATTAAGGTTATTTTTGATGCGGTTTTCAATCACACGGGAAATGACTTCTTTGCTTTTCAGGATCTGCTGAAAAATCAGGAGCAATCAAAATATAAAGATTGGTATTTTGCAGATAGCTATCCTGTAAGCGAAGAAAAGGTAAATTATTATACATTCGCAGACAACATCATGGAAATGCCCAAGCTGAATACGTCAAATCCGGAAGTGCGTGAATACTTGCTGAAGGTAGCTGAATTCTGGATCAAGGAAGCAGGTATTGACGGGTGGAGACTGGATGTCAGTGATGAGGTCGATCATGAATTTTGGCGGGCATTTAAGAAAACGGTCAAAGCAGCTAATCCCGATGCGGTTATTATCGGGGAAATCATGCACGAGGCCAGCGCCTTTTTAAAGGGAGATCAAATGGACAGTATCATGAATTATCCTTTTAAAGGCGCGGTGGCGGACTTTTTTGCTAAGCAGGAAATAACGGCTGAACAATTTGACGATATTTTAACCTTTAACCGGACGATTTATATGGAGCCTGTAACAAGACAAATGTGGAACCTTGTGGGCAGCCACGATACGAAACGGTTCCTGACGGAGTGCGGTGAGAGGGAAGAAGCGGTAAGGCTTGCTGCTGCTTTTCAATTTGCGTACATTGGTGTTCCTTATATTTATTACGGAGACGAAATCGGCTTAAGTGGCGGTGAAGAGCCGCAATCAAGGAATTGCATGGTTTGGGACAAAAAAGAATGGAATAACAGCCTGCTTGAATTCTTTAAAAAGCTGATTTCCATTCGTAAATCAAGCAAGGCTCTTACTCAGGGAAGCTATAAAACGCTTTATGCAAAAGAAAATGTCTACATGCTCATCCGGGAATGGGGGAAGGAACGTTTTGCAGCCGCCTTTAATAATGGAGATTCCGCAGCGGAAGTAACAATCCCGATTTCAGGTACAGAACTGTTCACTGGAGAAAAAATCTCCGGAGGTCACACTCTTACAATGGAGCCGATGTCTTTTAAATGGATTAGAGCGGAATAGAAGAGAGGAAATAATGGAAACCAAAAGCCCCCTGAGTGCTTCGTTAATGGAGCATCCAAGGGGTTTTTTTACATGTATTTCTAAAAAATCCTGGTATGGCTGATTGGAGCGGAAGGTGCTTGACTCCGTGCTGAGAGCAGCGGGACAGGTGAGACCCCGCAGTGGCGCAGCCATGAGGAGGCTCACCGCCTGCCCCGCTGGTCGCTGAGCAACCTGGAGCGGAAATCAGCAAAACAAACATAAGTAAAAGGGCGAGAAACTTTAAATCGGACTTACTGGACAGCCCCTCCGCTACTGATTTCCGCCCCAATCAGCTTAGCCAAAAAAACCCCGAAACGCTGTGCATTTCGGGGGTTTTAAAGAATACCTTTCCTTTCAGAAAGGCTGTTTCAAGTTAATTCGTATCTTCATCCGGCAGAGCCCAAACGGAAACACTTTCTCCGTTTACAGGAAATACCCCGAACCCGTCCTCTTCAATTTCGACCGAATCTTCTCTAGTATTGGTTAAATCCACCCAAACCTCGCCGGCCCGGTGTTCGCCGACGAACATTCTTTTCTCTCCTTCATCTCCATTGGAGATCACAACAGCCAAGCCGGAGCGTTCAATTTCATCGACGCCCTTGCGGACCCAGCCAATGGTATTCGGATGGTCAAAATAGTCATCCTGCTCGCCGTATGCTTTGTTGCAGCGCGCTTTAAGCAAAGGATCAATGGCGATTTGCTTGCCATCAACCGGTTCTTCTCCGCCAATGCCGAAGTAATCTCCATAGAATACACAAGGATACCCGTCTTTTCTAAGCAGAATTAATGCATAGGCGCTCTGCTTAAACCAATCACCAACCCATGATTCAAGGGCTTCGTTCGGCTGTGAATCATGGTTATCGACAAAGGTAACAGCATTCATCGGATGGGATTGGACAAGCGTGTCGTCAAAAATCGTTGTAAGGTCAAAGTCGCGTCCCGCCAAAGATGCTTCATGAAGCTTGTAATGGAGGGAAACGTCAAACAGGTCCATTTGATAATCAATCTGATCCAAAAATTCCTGGCAGGCGGCCAGCTCGGAGTTCCAGAATTCTCCAACCATGTAGAAGTTATCTCCGCGATGGCTGGAAGCTTCCTTCGCAAAGTTTTTGATGAATTCATGGTTGATATGCTTAATCGCATCCAATCTGTACCCATCGCAATTCAGCGTATCGGCAAGCCACTTGCCCCATTCAATCATTTCCTGCTGTACATCTGGATGGTCGTAATCAATATTGGCAAACATGAGATAATCGTAGTTTCCAAATTCGTCATCCACATTTTCGTTCCAGTCTTTATTTTTGCCGAGTATACGGAAAATCCCTGATTTCCCGGTTTTTGCGTCGTAGTCTGTTCCATTAAAATGTCCGAAATTCCATTTGAATGCCGAATATTTGTCTCCGCGTCCCGGGAAGGTGAATTTCGTCCAGCCTTCAATATCAAATGGCTCGGAAATGACGTTTTCGCGGTTTTCCGGATCGACCTCCACTACTTTAAATGTTTCCGTCTCATCCGCTGCAGCTTTATGATTCATAACGATGTCAGCATAAACCTGAATGCCATTGTCTTGGCAAACCTTGATGGCTGCAAGAAGCTCATCCTTCGTGCCATATTTCGTGCGGACGGTTCCCTTTTGATCAAACTCTCCTAAATCATATAGATCATATATTCCATAGCCAGTATCTTCAGCTGACTGTCCTTTCGTAACAGGGGGAATCCAAACTGAATCAATGCACATTTCTTTTAATTTAGGAGCCATTTTGCTTAGGTTCTTCCAGTGCTCCCCATCTGCTTTCAGATGCCATTCGAAAAATTGCATCATTGTGTGATTCTGCGGCATATCCATTCCTCCTGTATTTAGCTCATCTAAAGATAAATAGCCATAAAGGGGGGTGGGTAAACCTTCCACTGGGAAGTTTTTCATGCACAGGTGTCCTATTTCGATCAAAAGGACCAAAAACTGACACTGGCTTTCACTAATAAATCATGGTAGGATTTCATAGTGAGATAATATCTGACTATTAGTAAAAAAGAAATTTTTTAGCTAATTTCTATTGTAAGCGGTATCAGTTTTGACGGCTATTGTATAAACACCCTACTAATGGCACAATTTATCGTAAGTTTGTGAGATTTTGTTCCATTTGGATGCATCTCACTCAATCATTCTGTCAGTATAGGGATATACAGGAGCAAATGTCCAGGAAATGTCTGTCTCAGGAAGGGAGAAATATTTATGCAAAATCAGCAGAACAATGAACTGAAACGCGGACTGGAGCAGCGTCATATAACGCTCATGTCACTGGGTGCTGCCATCGGAGTAGGCCTGTTTCTGGGCTCGGCTGCGGCGATTGACCTAGCCGGACCTGGAATCCTGCTTGCTTACGCGTTTGCAGGAATGATCATGTTCTTCATTATGAGAGCACTTGGCGAAATGGCGATACAAAAACCGGTAGCCGGTTCCTTCAGCCGCTATGCAAGAGATTATCTTGGTCCTCTGCCTGGCTTTTTAACAGGCTGGAATTATTGGTTTTTGTGGGTTGTAACCTGTATGGCTGAAATTACAGCCGTCGCGAAATATATGACGATGTGGGTGCCTGCAGAGCAGGTCGCACCATGGATTTGGGCACTTCTCGCTCTCATCATTATGACACTCGTGAACTTTCTCGCAGTTAAAGCATACGGAGAATTGGAGTTTTGGTTCGCCCTCATTAAAATCGTAACCATTATCGGAATGATCATTATCGGGGCCGGAATTATTTTCTTCGGAATCGGCAATGGAGGGATTGCAACAGGAATCTCAAACCTATGGAGCAACGGCGGCTTCTTCCCGAATGGAATTGAAGGGGTGCTTCTTTCCCTATCCATGGTTATGTTCGCTTTCCTTGGAATTGAATTAATCGGGGTAACGGCAGGAGAAGTGAAAAATCCTGAAAAAACACTCGCGAAAGCGATTGATACCGTATTCTGGCGTATCTTGATATTCTACGTCGGCGCCCTGTTTGTCATCATGTCCATTTATCCTTGGGATCAAATCGGAACGCAAGGAAGTCCATTCGTTCTTACCTTTGAGAAGCTTGGAATACCTGGTGCCGCAGGAATTATTAACTTTGTTGTTCTGACGGCAGCCTTATCATCATGCAACAGCGGAATTTTCAGTACCGGCCGGATGCTTTTCAACCTTGCCCAGCAGGATGAAGCACCAAAATCCTATGGAAAAGTGACGAAAAACGGAGTGCCGGGGGTAGCCATCCTAACATCTGCAGCGGCTTTGCTGATTGGTGTTGTGCTCAATTATTTCGTTCCTGAAAAAGCTTTTGTCTATGTTACGAGTATTTCTACATTCGGAGCAATCTGGACATGGGGAATCATCCTGCTTTCACAAATGCGCTACCGCAGAAGCTTAAACCTGGAGCAAATAAAAAATCTGAAGTACAAAATGCCGCTTTTCCCATATGCAAACTATCTGGCATTGGCATTCCTTGGACTCGTAATTGTCCTGATGGCATTTAGTGCCGACACAAGAATCGCATTGATTGTCGGACCAATTTGGTTTGGAATCCTGCTTGCCGTCTATTACGCAAAAGGCTTCCACAAGCGGAATCATCCGAATCCTCATAAACAAGTCAGCTAAAAAAAGAGCTCCTTCCGATACCGGAAGGGGCTCTATTGCTTTTTAAGGAGCATGATTTGACCAGCATGATAGATTACATGCTGGATTTTGCCATGAACCGTAATATAGATAGGTGAAAAATCCTCTATAATGGGATCATCCAAGCGATCTCCACTCACTGTCTTAAGTGCATCTGCCGAGTTTCTCATGAGACTGGCTTAGCAGGTCAAGGGGCAGTTTGCCAGCTGCCGGCATCGGCGGTTTCAATAGACGCCCAGTCCTCCTCAGGTGTCATAGTGGCAGGGACTCCATGCAATCTCTTCGTGACGGTTTCATTTGTTGCAGCCACATGAAGAACAATTTCCCAAATCGAGAGTGCATCAGGCAAAGGGTGTTCATAAGCTTTAGCAAAATCAACATCTTCCAGTGATTCCAACAAGGAAGGCCCGTGCCAGGCGCTTCCTTTGTACGCCCTCTCAAGCTGATCTGCGATACGCTCAAGCTCAAGAATTCCATCACTCTCCATCTAATTTAGAAAAGGAGAATTCCCGCTAAGCATCCAAGGCCATATCCGCTCATTAAGATTGCTGCTCCAAGGAAGATAAATAGGCTATATCGAATAAATTCAGGCTGTCTGTATACTAAATCTGCAGCTGTGCGAAAAGTTCTTTCCACTGTAATTCCTCCATCAATTTATTACCATATAGGTGAAGAATATCTGGATTTACAATGAAAATCAATAGGAAATCAAAAGAAAAAATCCTGTGCCTTAAAAACACAGGATTCTGGCTTATGCGATTGAAACGCCGACAAGTGATTCTGGCGGATGGCCTAAAGATAAGCGGCTTATTTTTGAAAAGCCAGTATCATGATAATGAGACAGAATTCTTTTCAATTCTGGAAAATCAGGATCATCCTTTAGCTTCTCGGCTTCTTTTTGATAAAGAAGAATGACTGATTTTTTGGCACTGCTCGGAAAATATCTGCCTGGTTCTTCATCAAGCAGAAGGCTGCCCATAAAATGGTGCTTAAATTGAAGCTGCCTAGTTAAGTTCACAAGATGAATCCACTGCGTGAATAGGCCCGGGTGCTCCTCTTTCATCTTTTCAAGATCTGCCTGCAGTGTCTTTAATTGTTCTATGCTCGAGATGGCTACCATTTGAATCCCTGCCTTTCTGAAATTAATGATCCCATGGCTTGCTAAGGGTAATATTTTTGGCAAGCTCCCTGCTCTTCGTTCTTCTTAGCTTTCTCATTTCAGCCCGTTCATTCGCGGTTTCATAAAGGAAAGTCTCTTCTTCTGTTTCCGGAATAACAGCGGGTACTTCAAGGGGCCGCTTGTTTTCATCCAAAGCAACGAAGGTTAGAAACGCAGTCGCTGCGATACGGCGTTCTCCTTTAATCATATCCTCGGCGATCACCTTGCAGAAGATTTCCATTGATGTTTTTCCTGTATAGGAAACAAAAGACTCAATGCAGACCGAATCGGTTTGATGAATAGGGCACAGAAAATCGATCGAGTCTGTTGAGGCGGTCACACACTCTTTTGCCCGTGCGTGCCGTCTTGCTGATAAGGTGGCACAGCTATCCAGCTTTTTCATCAGTACACCGCCGAATAACGTGTTGTAGTTATTTAAATCGCACGTTAATACTTGATCTGTATTTACGATGCGGCTTTCTTTCGCTCGTTTTGCTTCCATGTCGTCAGATCCTTTCCTTCTAAAGCACTCTGTTGTTTATACGGCTAGTGTAGTATGAGAAAAATTGTAAGTAAAATGGTTATTTTTTATTCTGACTATTCAGTTTGTCTATGTAAACGCTTCGATTTTTTATCTGATCCTCTTTTTTTATATAAGCTCTATTAAACTTGGCTGTTGATTGCAGCTAGCAGTCGCTCGCTTATCCTTGGGCGGGCGGTGGGCCTCCTCATGGCTTCGCCACTGCGGAGTCTCACTCCTTCCGCACCAATCAACAGGTGTTAATAATCAACACCATGCTTTAACATAGCCTTTATATAAGTTGATTTGTATGGATATTAACGTCAAAAAGCGGCCCTCTTTTATTGTCGAGGAACCGCAAATTTAATGCTGATTTAATTGCTTCTGGGCGTATTGCAGCCATTCTCTTGCTGCATAGGGAAGATAGTGGTCTTTTCTCCAAATAACTGCAAGGTGCCAGCCCATTGATGGGTTTACGATTTTTACAGAACGTACTTTGTCTGAGAGGTGACAGCAAATACTCTCGGGAAATAAGGCAACTCCAAGCTTGCAGGCAGCCATCTCCTCAATAAACTCCCACTGGGAGCTCTCCGATACAACCTTTGGATGGAAGCCCGCACGATTGCATGCAGAAAGGATGCGGTCATGAAGAACAAAATCCTTATTAAAAAGTATAAAGGGTTCAATTGCAAGCTCTGAAAGCTCAATTTCATCCCGGGCAGCAAGCGGGTGATCAGGGTGCAGAACGACCCGGAAATCCTCTTTCATATAGGATAGACACTCAAATTCATCTTCATTTGCCGGCAGGACAACGACCCCTGCATGGAGACCTCCGGCTGCTACCTCTTCTTCGATTTTTTTAGAGCCATCCTCCACAAGGTGGAAGGTGATATTCGGGTATTTTTCATGAAAAGATCCGATCATTTTAGGGAAAAAGCCAGTGTCAATAATGGGTGGAAGGCCGAGCCGGATGACTCCTTTTTTCAGGTTGAGCAAATCGTCAAGCTCCAGCTGAAGATTGCGGAAAGCTTGATCAATCGACTTCGCCTGCTCATAAATGACCTGACCGGCATCCGTCAAAACGAGTTTTTTGCGGGAACGCTCAAATAGCGTTACTCCCAAATCCTCCTCAAGATTTTTGATCATCTTGCTGATGGTTGGCTGGGTGATGAACAAGTGATTGGCCGCTCGTGTAAAGCTTTTGAATTTAACGACTTCAATAAAATATTGCAGATGCTTGATATCCATGTTCTTCACCCTCTTTTCCGTTCTTCTTTAATCTTAGCAAAGATTGCTTCCTTCTTCACAAAGGTTTTTGCAGGATTGAAAAAATAGGAATATACTAATTTTGTCCTGCACTGGAAACCTCGATTCGTTCAGGTGCTCAATGAAATTTGCTATTAAAAGTTTCGCTTCATAATGATTGGAAAGCGGTGAGGAAAAAATGAACATGGAAAATATCGCAGACCGTGCAAATACTACGAGAAGAAAGCTGCGCTATCAAACAATCGACACGATTTTAAATGAATTTGACGGGGAAATAATGGGCCTTAACCGTGAAATGAGAGCCGAAAAATATCGAAAAATGGCAGAGAGTCCATTTCGTTTTTACAGGGGCAGCGCTTATTTATTTTATTTTGATGTAACGAAAATCCCTTTTTCTTTTCACACCCCGGAAGACAAACCAATTTGGATTCAGGGAGATCTGCATATTGAGAATTTCGGTGCCTTTCAGAATGAGAAGGGTGACTTTGTCTACGATGTAAACGATTTTGATGAAGGGACAATGGGTTCCTATCTATATGACGTGCTTCGGATGTCGGTCAGCATAGCCTTGTTTTGTCAAGCAGAGGGATACGATGATCAGGAGCAGGAAGAGCGGATACGAACTTACTTAAATGCATACTGTCAGCAGATGAAACGCTTTGCAAAAGGCAAAGATGACCCTGTGACCCTCTATTTTACGGCAGATAACACGAAAAATCCGGTTCGTAAATTGCTGAAAAAGCTGAAGAAAAGAAGAATGAATAAATTGCTTGATGATTTTACAGAAATGAATGTGGATGGCATCAGACGATTTAAGTGGTCTGAGGAGATTTTGTCAGCAGATGAAGCAGAACGGGTAATGATTCAGAATGTGTGGGAGGATTACATCCGGACCCTTGATGAAGCAGACCAAAAAGATTTAGCATTTTATCACATCAAAGATATAGCAAGAAAACAGGGATCAGGTACAGCTTCGATCGGACTTGACCGCTTCTATGTATTGATTGAAGGGGAAAAGGGGGAGCAGGATCTGGATGACCTGGTTTTAGAAGTAAAAGAGGTTCGTGCTCCGATCCCAGGCTTCTTCCTTCCTGCAGGGAATGATTTTTGGGAAGAACATTTCCAT
The DNA here is from genome assembly GCF_018283675.1 of Metabacillus flavus. NCBI lineage: Bacteria > Bacillati > Bacillota > Bacilli > Caryophanales > Bacillaceae > Metabacillus > Metabacillus flavus. The sequence goes on along the minus strand of NZ_JAGVRK010000001.1, from coordinate 3,883,422 downwards.
CAAGGAGAAAGAGTTATTGCTACACAAAAGGCGATGCATCATCATGAGGATCCGTTTCTAGGGTATGTTACGATGGATGGCCGCCATTTCTATATTCGTGAACGGTCTCCTGTTAAAAAGAAGCTGAAAGCTAAGCATATTGAGGGCCCTCAGGCTATGGATGAAGCGCTAGATACGATGGGAAAAATAACAGCAAAAATCCACGCCAGAGCGGATGCAGATTTAGAAGATTCGTTTATTTGTCACCACAGTGAAATCGAGATTGCTAAAGCGATTGGACCTGATACCGGCCGGTTTACGGATCAGCTTTCATTTGCAGCGATGACGTATAAGCGACGGGTGAATGCGGATTATGCCCTCTTTTGCGAATGGGTAAATTCATTCTAATTGTAGGAACGAAGGCTGTTAGGGCCTTCGTTTCTTTTAATGTTTTCCTGCTACTGCCAAATCTTCTCCCTCATTTTCGACAGTTTTCTTTCATATCTTTCAAGTTTTGCCCATTGTGAGGGTTCTCTTCTTTTTCCTTCCTCTTTATCTTCTATTTTCCCTTCTCATTCAGATGCGTTTTCGATCAATCGGAATTTCCATATCTTGATGCATTTTATATTTTGTCACATTCCAAAAATATACACTTCTCTCTTATTGGCATAGATAAATAGTGGATAAAAAGATTTTTTTATTCATTATTTTTGGAAAAAACACGATGTTTACACTATTGTTTACTTGTATACAAAGTGTTTTCTTTTGTGTACTTTATTGTATACATGTAAACAAAGAGGTATACATGTTGATTTAACAGTATGTGTACAATAAAGTATACTTGTTTACAAAATAAGTAGAATTGTATACGGAAAAGTATGCATGTACACAAAAATGAAAACGTTAAAACCTGTATTGAAAGAAAGCCTTTTATGTATTACCTTTAAAGTAGACCATGTAAGCGAATGGTATATGGAACTTTAATGAAGAAGGGAAAGTTGACTATGAATCTTTCTAGAATTGCAGCAGTCGATGTCGGGAATGACGCAGTTAAAGCATTGTTCGGAAAACTAGACTCAGAACTATACATACCAAATGTGATTGCAAGAGATTTAGAAGATCGTCCGGTTATTGGAATTGAAGAATTAAACGAAAAAGACCCTCTGGAGAACATTCACATCCGTGTGCACTCCCCTGCCCTGAAAGAAAACAACGTAATTTATCGAGTAGGAAGCCTTGCTGCGAAGAGCAATAATTCCACGGAGCTGGACCCTGGAAGCAGCAAATCCGAAGAGGATCAGACGCTTGTTATGCTGTTTGCTTCATTAGCTCTTGATGCAGTTAACGGCACAGTGGAAAAAGGCTTTAAGAAAAACAATCAGGTAATTGATGCAAATTATACGCTTGGAACCGGTCTTCCTTTGAGAGAAGTAAAAGAAGGAAAAGATGTCGGGTACCGCTCCCAGCTGCTTGGTTCTGTTCATCAAGTAGAATTCCTGGTAACACCGAAGTATCAAGGACTGAAAGTTAATATCAAGTTTGATGAAGTGAAAGTTTATCCGGAGGGATTTGCAGCGTACGTTAATCTTGTCATGGATAATGACTTGAACATTATTAATAAAGATTTGATTGATAAGCGGATCCTCATCCAGGACATCGGCGGGCTTTCGACAGATATCGCTGTAATCCGCAACCGTAATGTGGATGATGATAAAGCGCAAGGTTTTAACTTGGGAGTTTCAGAATCTCTTGAGGCAATCAGAGAAGAAATTCTTACGAAGCATGGTGTGGAGCTTGATAGCCGCAGAGACGTGGTTGAAATCATCACCCGCAAGAATGACCGCAACCACATCATGGTAAAAGGAAGCCGTACAAGCGTACATGATATTACAGACCGTATTCTTTTAGAATTAGCGAAGAAACAATATCGCTTCCTGCGCAATGTTTGGCAGCGCAATTCTCAAACGGAGATCTGCTACTTTGTAGGAGGCGGGGCATCTGTATTGAAGGATTACCTCAAAGCGCTCAATAACAATCTTGATGGCTATAATATTGAGTTTTTTGAAGATGAAAAAGAAAGCATCTGGATGATGTCCAATGCTTACTACAAACTGATTTCGGATTTTGTCCGCAAAACAGCTAAACCAGAAAAAAAGGATGAAAAGCAGCCGGCTTCCTCATCCAAATAAGGTGATGACTAGATGAAACCGTCGGATAAACGTATTGAGCGGGGCCAGGCGATCACGTTCAGGGTCCCCTCTGATACTCCCGATCACCTTCTGAAACAGCTATCAAAGCTGAAGGAAATGGAAAAGCGCAATTTTTCCAGCAGAATTGGAGAGTTTGTCATGAAGGGAGTGAGCGAATCCCTCTCTAAAGAAAGGCAAACTCTTACAATCCCCCTTCCCCGCCAGCTTACGAAGGAACAAAGAAACTGGCTGAAGCATGAGCATTCAGAAGCTCTTCTCGGAAGTATGATTCATCAGCTGCTTGCCAATCCGGTGAGAGCGACTGCGCTTCTTGCCTCAATGAACAGCCATACGCTGGATCCTGATGAACTGATTATGTTTGAGGATCAGACAGGGGCAGCGCTGGAACAGGAGGAGCCTGAAATTAAGGCCGTTCCTGCTGAAGAATATTCCTTTGAAGATGCAGATTCCGGAGATGATGATCTGGAAAGCTTCAGCTTCGATCAAATGCAAGACCAGATTCGAAATCAAGAACCTGAGGAAGAAAAGGAAGAGAGCGCAGAGGATCTTCTTGGAGATTTCCTGTCGAGTATGAATAAATAAGGCTCCCATGATGGGAGCCTTTTTAATTTAGAGATTTCAACTCATTATTGCCTAGGAAATTCCCTCTGCAAATTCAGAACCTTAGGATTTTCCCCGTTTACACCGCGTTCCATTATTTCGATTACAGTGAGGATCTCTTCGTCTGTAACAGGTTTTGGCTGGTGGTGAACGATTGTCTCGTAAAGCAAATCGTAAATTCTGCCGTAATCCCCTTTAGGTGTTGTCCATGATTCTTGATGATCATTCCCATTTTCGGAATATGCAATTTTAGCGTAAGCATTTTGCGGGTCTTCTCCAAATCCGGATTCATCAGGGGTTCTTCCGGCGAAAAGGTCTTTTTCCTGCTGGTCAATGCCGTATTTCATAAAGCTTCCGTTTGTCCCATGCGCCAAAAATTTAGGGTATGGGGCTTTCACAAGATGGCTCATTTTTAAAATGAATTTTAGTTGGCTATAAAACAATTCAATGTGAAAGTAATCATCGGCATTATTAGAATTCCGGACAGACCGGATATCATAATAGACCTTTTCAGGTCTCCCGAATAATGATACTGCCTGATCAATAAGGTGGACGCCGAGACCATAGACCGCTCCATTATAGCGGCTGCTGCTGTTTGCATCAGGTGCATCGGGATTATAATAATCAAAGTGGGATTCAATCTCTGTCACTTTCCCTAATCGGCCGCTGTCCATGACTTCCTGGAGTGCAAGGAAGTCCGAATCAAATCTCCTGTTCTGATATGGCATGATAACAAGGCCTTTGACTGCGGCAAGTTCCAGCAGCTCTTTGGCTGCATCCCCTGTAAAACAGAATGGCTTTTCAACCAGCACATTTTTTCCGTGCTGAAGGCATGCTTTTGCAAACTCATAATGGGTATCATGTGAAGTGCAAATAGTGATAAGGGAGATTTCTTTATCATCTAGAAGCTGGGCCAGTTCATAAACAAACTCAATGTTTTTTTCTCTATATGGCTTCTCCATATCCGGTTTTGCTGTACGGCTGTAAATTTTTTTTACTTCATACTGATTTCGGATTAATACATATGGCAAATGAAAAATCGTGGTGCTTTTCCCGAATCCGATAAAACCCATTTTAAGCGTCATATTCAGCCCTCCGTCTAGTGGTAAAACGTTTACAGCAATAGTGTAGCAGAAAGAGCGGACACAGGATAATATGTTATACTTTGCAATTAGAGAAGCTGAAAAAGCTATTACATGACACGGAGTGATTTCATTGCAAATAAAACTTCAAACAAAACCTGCTTCAGCCAAGCTCTTCCAAAAAGGGTATCCCCTTGTTGAAAAAGAAGCAGTGGCGAATCCGGGCGTCCTGCAGGAAGAAGGGGAGATTTTTACGCTGACGGACCCAAAAGGGACATTTATAGGGACAGGCTATTATGGTAAACAAAATAAAGGAATCGGCTGGATTTTGTCCTTCAGGAGAGATGAATCAATCGATCAGTCTTTCTTTGATAAAAAAATAAAGGCTGCTTCAGACTATAGGTCTTCCATGCTGAAGAGTGAAGATACTACAGCTTTTCGCCTGTTTAACGGCGAAGGGGACGGAATTGGCGGTCTAACCATAGATTATTTTGAAGGCTACTGCCTCATCAATTGGTACAGCAAGGGAATTTACGCGTTTAAAGAGCAGGTGCTGGCCGCTCTTCAGAAATCAATCAATCCAAAGGGAATTTATCAAAAGAAACGGTTTGACGAAAAAGGCCAATACATTGAAGAGGATGATTTTGTCACCGGCGAGGAGGCACCATATCCTCTTCTGGTGAAAGAAAACGGGGCAAAATTTGCGGTTTATTTGAACGAAGGTGCAATGGTCGGCGTGTTTTTGGATCAGCGCGACGTTCGCAAGGCCATTAGAGATGCCTATTCGAAGGATAAGACGGTTTTGAATATGTTTTCCTACACTGGAGCATTCTCTGTGTTTGCTGCGCTGGGAGGGGCTTCTAGGACGGTGAGTGTCGATGTGGCAAATCGCAGCCTTCCAAAAACTATTGAGCAATTCAGCATCAATGGAATTGACCATGAAGCACAGGAGATAATCGTAGAGGATGTTTTTAAATATTTTAAATACGCAGCCAAGAAAGAAAAAATCTATGATCTGGTCATCCTTGACCCTCCAAGCTTTGCAAAATCCAAAAAGCATACATTCAGTGCAGCGAAGGATTATAAAAACCTGCTAAAGGATACAATCAGCCTGACTGCACGAAATGGTGTGATTGTTGCCTCAACAAATGCCAGCAATGTGAGTGATGAGAAATTCAAAGGTTTTATCGATCAAGCCTTTAAAGAATCAAATGCAAAGTACAGCATTCTGGAAAACTATAAGCTTCCAAAAGACTTTCGGACTAGTCCTCAATACAAGCAGGGAAATTATTTAAAGGTTTATTTTATAAAAGTAACTGCGAAGTAAGTTTAGACTGGCATATTGCCTGTCTTTTTTTTGTTAATTTTCACACACTGGTATGATTGATAACGGCTCGAAGGTTATTGAACACTCATGGGCTGCGGTAAAAAAATATGTAAAAAGAAGGTTATTTTAGTTTTATTTCCCTTTTCCTGGGTATAGGTATATCAGACCTCATCCGCCTTCATAAACAGAACTAAAGTTGCAGCACTAATTGCTTATTGTTAGCAAAGATTGTCGAACGTATAGTATTCATCTTTGTGTTTACTTATGATGGTTAGGTGATTTCCACGATTTAGTAAAAACTTACATAATACAGGGGGTATTGAGTTTCATGAATAACAATGATAATCGAACAGGAAGATCTGAAACCGCTGCTGCAACTGAGACCGTTACAAGCAGACAAATGGGGAAATTTCCGCTGAAATGGGTCATTGCGGGAATCGTCGCTTTTTTAGTTATCGGAGGAACAGCGGCCTACGCACTAATTTTTAGCAAGTCACCTAAACAGCTTTATTTATTCTCGGAATTAAAGACTTTCCAAAAGGCAGCAGAGGATTTTGAAGATCAGAATGGCGAACTTGCTGATTTTCAGGAAAAGTTTGCAGAAATGGCCTCCAGCACAAAAACAAAAGTAACAGGCGGTGTTGAGGCCGAAGGAGTATTGCCTCCCGAATTTGAAATGATCCAGGAAATTATAAATGAGGCTGCCATTACAACGGATGTTGAGCAGGATCCAAAATCAGATAAGAGCTTCACTAAAGCAGGCATTGCCATTCAGGGAGAAAATCTTCTTGATATGGAAATTTACCAATCGCCTGAACAGGTTGCTGCAAAAATACCTTCAATTTATGAAAAGTACCTCTATCTGAATTCAGATGAATACGGCCAGTTCATGAGGCAGGTAGACCCAGCATATGCCGGACCTGAAAAGCTGAACTTCCAGCCGCTTACGATCAAAGATTTTGAACTGAATGAAAAGGAACAGAAACACCTTCAGGATACCTATGCATCCTTCTTAAATGAACAGCTGAAGGATGAATTTTTCACGAAAAAGGATAATGTTTCTTATGAGCATAACGGCGAAAAGCTGAGTGTAACCCAGGTTACTATGAAGCTATCAGAAAAAGAAACGAAAACGCTGATTACTCGTTTACTGGATCAGATGATTAAAGATAAAGAGCTTCATACTATTATAGCGAACAGAGTAGTGAAAATCGGGAATACGGGCGCCAGCCAAATGGATATGATGGACCCTGAAACAGTAAAATCTGATTTCGTGGATGCGTTGAAAGATGCAAAAGAGGGCTTGAAGGATGCAAAAATCCCTAAAGGATTTACATCCGTGCTGATGGTAAACGGCGATGAACTGGTCATTGACCGCAAAATGGACCTGGCCGTAACGGACACGGAAAGCGGATCGGAAAATACTATATCCATTCACACGATGGACGTCCCTTATGATGGGGATAAGAAAAGAGACCAGGAATTTAAACTGGATTTAGTCTCTGATAATGAGGATGAGGGCGCGTCGATCCTGTTAACGAACAAGATTTCAAAAACAGATGATGCAAACCGGACAGAGAGACTGAAAGGCAAAATCAGCAGCAACGATCCTGCAGCTGAAGGATCCTTTGATTTCTCCATGAAATCTGATTTTTCCGGAAAAGATCCTGCAAAGCAAACCATTTCACGCGACTTTTCATTAGGTTCTGAAGAAGGATTGGATTCTCCGCTGAAAATTGAGGGTAATGTAACACAAAAGCAGGATGTAAGTGTGAAGGACAACTACAGCAACCAGCTTTTTGAAATTAAACTCAATGGTGGTGCAGATATGGCAGAAGGATCCGTTTCTTTAAAGATTGATACGAAGACAAAGCTTAAGAAAAATGCCGATATCCCTGAAGTGAATCTGGACAGTGAAGTCAATATCAATAACATCACACCTGCTCAAATGACAGACATCCAAATAAAAGCCGGCACTAAACTGCAGGATCTTATGCTGCAGCTTGGAGTCATTTAAGTTAAGCAATGCGATCTTTCCTTTATATGGCGCTGTTCTTTCTGAAAGGCGTCGTCCGAAAATGGAAAACTCTTATTCTTCTGTTCGCTGTCCCGCTCATCCTTATGGGCGGTTCAGCTTATATTGCGGCAAAGGCGTTCACGGATAAGGAACGCCTTGACCCGTTTAAAGCCGCGATAGTGGACCAGGATGAGACCTTTCAGACAGGATATGTGATCAAACAGCTGACGGACAATGAGGAACTGACTCGTGTAGTAAAGCCGGTTGTAACAACGGAAGCGAACGCAAGAAAGCTGCTGAAAGAAAATAAAATCGCCGGCATGGCTATTTTGCCTGAAAACTTCAGCCAAACTATTATGAATGGCGAAAATGTTCCGCTTACGGTGATTGGAAACGAAAATAAGCCTCTTCAGGCCTATTTATTCCGCCAGGTCATGGAAAGTGCGGCAGATTATACATCGGCTGCTCAAAGCGGAATTAACACCGTCTATGATTTTATGCTTCAGGCGGATCTTTCAAATGAAGTCAGGAAGACAGAATATAAAAAGGATGTCCTATCCTTTTCCTTGCATGCTCTTGGAAGAAATGAAGTATTCGAGGAAACGGAAGAAGGCAGTTTGTTTCTTGAAAATATCCTTTCCTACTACGGAATATCAATTTTCACACTGCTGCTTATGGTTTGGGCCTATCAAATCTTATTGTTTATGCGGGGGCAGATTACTTCCGGAATACGGACGCGTTTGCTGCTTTACAAAATGAGTGCTTGGAGATTGAGCCTTTCAGAATGGCTGGCTGCGAGCGTTTTCCTGATTCCTTTGCTTGCGGCAGGGGTGTATGCCTTAAAAGCAGGTCATATTTGGGACGGAGAACGCCTGCTTGAAACGGGGGCAGGAACGATCCTTATTTTACTGATTTTTACGGCGCTATTCGGTTTTATATCATCAATTTTCACAAGCGACCGGCTGTTTCAAGTTGTATCCACCGTATTCATCTCCACCGGGTGTGTACTGGGCGGGCATTTTATTCCATCCTTCTATTTGCCAGCCTGGCTTGAGCCATACTCCTTATTCTCAATCAATACCTACACCCTGGATCTGGCTTACTCTCTTTTCAGTGGCGGAAATACTGATTTCAGCCCTCTCCTTTTTCTGTTATGCGCCTTAATCGCTCTGATTGGAATGGGTGCGATTCTAAGAGAAAAGAGATTGGAGGCGAGGGGATGAGAATAGCGCAGCATACATTCATGCAACTACTGAAAAAGCCATTCCTGCTTCTTCTCCTTCTCTTTTTGCCGGCTGCCGCAATATACGGTTTGAGTGAATTTACAGGAAATGTGGAGAAGGATTTGAGTGTACCGGTAGCTATTGTGGATCAGGACCGGACTGATTTTTCAAAAACCTTTATAAGCAGGCTGAAAAAACAGGAACGGATCAAGGTTTCTCAAACGACCGAATCGGTTGCTAAGGACTTATTGCTAAGAGAAGAAACGGATACGGTTTTCATTATTAAACACGGCTTCAAACAATCAATTACGGAAGGTGAGAGGGAAGGCATTATTGAAATGCGGACCTCCCCTTTATCGGTAGCTTCAGGTGTGGTTAGGGAGGTAGCTGCAAGTGAAGTGATCCGTTTCACATCCAGCGCTAAGGCTGCAAAACGGGTGGAAAAAATCGCAGAGAAATACAAAGGAAATTTTAGATCTCCGGAGGAAATCTGGCAGGAGGCTTATCATTACGCAGATCAGCAATGGGAGCCAAAGCCGCTCATGACGATCCGTTATGTCCCTGCAGAAGAGAAAAAGAATGCAGACAGGGAGTCCGATTCCGGATCGGGGATGCTTGAATCTCCAGCTAGAATATGGACGATAGCAGCCTTGCTCTTATGCATGTTCACGTGTGACTGGATTCCAAAGGAAAAGGACGTTCTTTATAAACGCATCCAGACTACACCGGCAGGGCTTAATGCTTATATTTTGCAATCCTTCATCGCGTACCTGGCTCTGAACGTGATCCAGGCTGCAGTCAGCTGGTGGATGATCAGCAGACTTGAAAGCGGAACTTCGATTACGCTGCTCATTCCAATGGTATTCTTTATGATGCTTGGCTTATCTGTCAGTTTTTTTCTCGCAAGCATCTCACCGCATACAGGTAATTATTACACGGCAAGTACCGTGTGGATTTTTACAGTCAGTCTGCTTGGAGGAAGCGTGGTCCCTGCTGGTGAAATTCTGCCGCAGCTGAAAACCCTGCAGGAATGGCTGCCGCAGGAACCCGTGCTGAACTGGGAGCTTAAAAATGCCTCTATCTGGCTGAAGCTGGTTCTAACAGCAGCCCTGAGCAGTCTGCTCATCTTTATTTCAATGTCTCGCTTAAGGAGTACCCGATGATTGATATTGATAAGGTCACGAAAACATATGGAAAAAAGCATCCCCTTAAAGAGGTGTCTCTCACGATCTCCAAAGGCGAGGTATTTGGACTCCTTGGCAAGAACGGAGCTGGTAAGTCTACACTACTCTCCATTCTCGCGGCGATTGCTTATCCGGATTCCGGAACGGCTCATATTAACGGCATGGACAGCAGGAAACAGAAAAGAAAGGTCAGGGAATGCATCGGCTATGTACCACAGGAAATTGCTCTTTGGGAGCAAAATACCGTGAAGGAAAACATGATCGTATTCAGCAAGCTGGCCAAAATCAAGGCATCAGAAGAGAGCTTAAAGAAGCTCTGTTCGGATGTTCAGCTCGAGGATCAGTGGGATGAGAAGGTAAGCAGACTCTCTGGGGGCATGAAACGAAAGCTCAATATTGCCGCAGCGCTCATTCATCAGCCGGATATTTTACTGATGGATGAGCCGACTGTCGGAATCGACCTTCAATCGAAGCTTGAGATTAACCGTCTCGTTAAAAGGCTTGCTGATGAAGGAAAAACAATCGTTTATACGACCCATGATCTAAACGAAATTATGACTTTGTTCAGCAGAATTGGCGTTTTAAAGGATGGGCAGTTTTCTTTTATTGGAACGGCGCTTGAGGCGAAAGAGGAATACGCCGGCGAAGCCTCACAGGAAGAGTGGATCTATAATCTTCTGAACAGGTAACAAATGAGCGTTGCCCTTCCACTGAAAAAATCGTTTAATAAGAGAATGGAAGAAAACGAAAGCAGGCGGAAGTTTGAGAATTAATAAATATATGAGTCTCCCAGGGCACTGGTCCAGAAGAGAAATAGACCATTTCATTGAAGAAGGCTGTATTACGGTAAATGGCAGTGTTTGTATGCCCGGTCAGGACATTTCAGAGGAAGATGTTGTTCTTGTGAAGGGGAAGCCCATTCCTGAAAAACCCAAGCCCGTCTATATCGCTTTAAATAAGCCTCCAGGCATTGTGTGCACAGCTGTAAGGGACGTGCGCAATAACCTTATCGAATACATGAATTATCCGGTAAGGATTTTTCCTGTCGGACGTCTGGATAAGGATTCCCAGGGACTTTTGATCATGACAAACGATGGCGATATTTCGAATCGGATCCTTCGCTCTGAGAACAGTCACGAGAAGGAATATGTGGTGACCGTCAGCAATCCTTTCGGGGATGAATTTCTGGAAATGATGGGAGCGGGTGTTGCCATTCTTGGGACGGTGACCAATCCGTGCCAAGTAAGCCGAGTATCCTCTGACACGTTCCGGATTATTTTAACTCAAGGGCTGAACAGACAAATCAGAAGAATGTGCAAGGAGCTCGGCTTCTATGTAACCAGGCTTGAAAGAATCCGGATTATGAACATAAATCTTGAAGGGATTGAGCTTGGGGCATGGAGGCAGCTTACGGACAATGAGATGCTTACTTTATTTGAGAAGCTATATGGTGAAACAAGGGAAATTACGTCAGGAAAGTAACATTAACAAAAACAGGGTGACGCATTTTAGCGTTCCCCTGTTTTATTTTAAAATTTGAGTCAGGCTGATTGAAGCGGAAGGGCGACACTCCGGCGGGAGCAGCGGGACAGGTGAGACCCCGCAGTCGCGAAGCGAGGAGGAGGCTCACCGCCCGCCCCTGGATGAGGGAGTCCTGCAGCGGAAATCAGCCCAAACAAATCTAAGTTAAATAGCAAGTGGTATATCTAAGATGCTTTTTGGACAGCCTCTTGTTCATTCATTTTTCCAAATTAGCCATTCCTGCGATTCCAGGATTTGAATGAATTTTGTAAGCCGGGGTAGAACTGGCTCGGCATCTTCTCCGAAATGGGTACTCATGCTCTCGGCCAGATCCGCCACGGTGGAATCATCCTTCATTTGTGAGAGGACATATGTTCCATACTCGTCCATCTGAATCGTTCTGAAGGCAGGCTGTTTCAGGAAACGGATCGAGAATCGTTCAGCCCAGTTCGTCCGCTGAACGATTAGAACCCCTTTACCGCCGTCCTTCATCTGCAGTTCAACATGATTAGCAAGAAGAGGAACCAGTTCAAGCAGGTTCCTCTCTTTTTTCTTATTAAACACGTTTTTTGCTGCCTTTAAAAGATACATACCCAAGCAGTACCGCTAAAAGAAGGAAGAGGATAAACGGAAGCAATGCACTAGGGAATAAGGCATTTTCCGGAATGTTTACTTCGAAATACAGCAGGATCGCAATGACAACTCCAATAAGAGCCTCTCCTGCAATCAGACCGGATGCAAACAGGGTTCCGCGGTCTGTACGTTCAGCAAGAGCTTCTTTGGTTTTCGAGAATTTCTCAATGAAGAAGCGGACAAATCCGCCAATCATAATCGGTGTGCTTACGTGAACAGGCAGGTAAATACCAACCGCTACGACAAGAGAATTCATTCCAAAGAACTCAAGTGTTACGGCAATTGCCGCACCGATAAAAATCAGATCCCATGGAAGATCTCCGCCAAGAACCCCTTCAGCCAAAATTTTCATCAGGGCTGCTTTTGGTGCTGGAAGATCCGCTGAACCCATTGTGTACGCATTATCCATCAAGATCAGAATAAATCCGATCAGGGAACCGGATGCAACGACACCAATCATCATCGCAACTTGCTGCTTCCAAGGGGTTCCTCCGACAATGTAGCCGGTTTTTAAATCCTGAGAAATATCCCCTGCAACAGCAAGGGCTGTACAGATGATTGCAGCTACGAGCAGGGCAGCAACCATTCCTTCCATGCCGGAGAATCCGGTCGCTTTATACACAACCGTAACGATAAGCAGTGTCGCGATCGTCATTCCTGAAACAGGAGAAGAAGAGCTTCCAACGACACCGACAATACGGGAAGCAACGGAAACAAATAGAAATCCGAAAATCGCAATGGCAATGGCGCCAATGATTCCGATTTGAGTAACAGGAACGAACGCGATAATCAAAACAAGGGCAAGGATACCGATCAATACATATTTCATCGGAATGTCCTGCTCTGTCCGGATTGGCGCAGCCTGGAGCTGTCCTTTGTTATCACGAACGCCTTTGAAGGTTGCGAATGCAGAACCGAAAAGGGTTGGAATAGATTTAACCAAGGTAATCAAACCGGCTACTGCAACTGCTCCTGCACCAATATAGCGGATATAGCCTTCCCAAATACCCCATGCATCCAATTCGCTGATCGGGGCATCAGCAGGGAAGATCGCGGCGTCAGAACCGCCTCCGAAGAAGCCGATTGCCGGAATCAGAACGATCCAGGCAAGAAGTCCGCCGCCAAGCATTTGCCCGGCAACTCTCGGTCCGATAATATAGCCGACACCGAGAAGGGCAGGAAGTGTATCAATCCCGACTACGGCATTTTTAAAGTTTGTAATGCCGGTTTCCACTTCCGTTTTGAACAGTTTAAACCCATCGCCAAGTGCTTTAAACCCTCCGCCGATTAACAGGCCGATTCCAATCAGCTTCGCACTGTTTCCGCCTTCTTCACCGGATTTAAGCACTTCAGCACAGGCTGTCCCTTCCGGATAAGGCAGGATTTCATGCTCTCTGACAATTAAAAGCTGGCGAAGAGGCACCATCATAAATACACCAAGAAATCCCCCGGTAAGGACAACAAAGATAATCAGCCCCTGGCTGACATCCACATCCCAAAGAAATAATGCAGGGAGGGTGAATACCGCTCCGGCTCCAACAGCCTCTCCTGCTGTGGTCATCGTTTGTACGATGTTGTTTTCCAGAATCGAATTCCTTCTGAATAACCCTCTTAGAATCGCCATTGAAATAACCGCAGCAGGAATAGATGCTGATACCGTTAAGCCAATCCGAAGTCCCAAGTAAGCATTCGCTGCACCAAACACGACCGCTAAAATAATACCAAGAACAATAGCGGTTACAGTCAGTTCGGGCAAAGATTTAGAAGAAGGAACGTAAGGGACAAATTTATCACGTTGTTTCGAATCATCTGACAATTTACTCGCCACCTATAGTTATAGTAAAAAAACATTTATAATGTTACCACTGTTTCTCGAATATCAAAAGTGTTTTTTTTAGGAGGGTATGAAAAAAAATTGTGGAACTAGTATATAGAAAACGCATCTGCTAACTATTCCCCCTTTTGTCAGCAATTATTCTGCTACGCGTAAATTGGAAGGGAGCGTTGTTTGTATGGAATTGGTCAATCCTGTTCGAAATTCTTTACGGTATACGGAAGATGATGCAGGTATAACGGAGCTGCTGCCAAGCTACCGGGTGGATATGCGACATGCAAAGGAAAATGAAAAGTTTTTTAATGCGGGGCTTGTTAGCGATTGGTCAAATTTGACCTGGAAAGAAGCCGGGAAGCCGTATGAAGTGAAAACCGCCGCCAAATCCAAACGCGAGTATGAACGTGAGAACGGGGAGATGTCCGTAAAAGCTTCCTGGGAATTCTTCAACCGGTCCTTTCACGAATGGTTTGTGAAGGATGTGCCGGATGAATTGACTCAAAGCAAACGCGAGCTGAAGCAGCATCTTTCCAGATTCCGTTTTTCAGAAGTTAAAGAAGCATTGGGCGAAACGGTTCGCTTGTCCTTATGGAACTATGCACACCGAATCGAGGATGGGGTCTGGGATCCACGTGGCAAGCGCGCGCTGTTTGAAGGACTGGCCGTCCATAAACCGAGAATCCTCTTTCTTGGCGCTGCAGAAGGGTATGAGGCGATGCAGCTGTATGCTATGTACCCGGGCGGTGAGATTGTGATGGCCGACTATGATGAATTCTGCAAAACCGACCGATTCGGCCATTTTCCTGATACATATCCCTTCCTGGGAACAAATCCTGAGACCGGTTACATGAAGGTATGGTATAAGGATCAGATGAATATCACCTATTTAGTTGAAGATATCAGGAATTTACATTTCGGAAAAGAATTCGACATTGTCTTAAGCGTCGGTTTGTTAGAGCATTTTCCGGATGAGCTGAAGCATGAGGCGCTGGATTGGCACCGCAAATTTTTAAAGCCGGGAGGCTATGTCATTATGACAACACCGAGGCTGCAAATGAAATCCAAGCTGTTCTACACCATCATGGCCGATGTAATGAACCATACGTACCGCGAGCTCATGGATATCCGGCAGATGGGGCTCTATGTGTATGAAGGAGGCTTTGAGATTCTCCGTCATGGCTTCATTAAAGTTCATAATGGGATTGTGGCAAAACCGCGCTGAATGGGAACTTATTTCCTTTTGGATCGTATAGCATATGGGAGGCGGTTTTTTGAAAAGATGGCTGGCGTTTTTATTTTTAACAGGTGCTGTAACTCTTTCTGCAGGCTGCCAATCTGGAGAATCTGGGGAAGCCGCAGCCCAGAGAGTTCTTGCAGATGGGAGACACACATTCGTTGGAGACAATAGCGCAGTAGGCGGGATGTTAAGCCAGCTTCCAGGCAGCCAGTATGTAAAAACACTGCAGCTTCATACGAAGGAAAAGCCTTATGGTCTGACGGTCACCTACGGGCTGAATAATGGTCAAAATGAAACTTCATTTGAAAGCAGCTGGGATGCGGAAAACAGTGAAAAGGTTCTGCTGAACAACGCAGCCTCCCTGCTCATTTTAATTGAAAATGCAGAATGGGCTGAATTGAAAATCGAAACCAAGAAGCCTATGTTATTAAAAGTGACAAAAGATGAGCTTCAGTCCCTTTTTGGTGAAGATTTATCCAAGTATGCAGACGATCCGGAAAAATGGAAGAAGGACGTTGCCGATCGGATGGCAAAAGGAGATCTGGAAATTACAAAATTTTTGGAAACTCATCTAGCAGAATAGCAGACCCTCTATGTTAAAATAGAACCATAAACAGTTGAAAGGAAGATGTACATGTTTGGAAAAGTAGCATCAGATATGCTGGGACTCAGTGATATTGGGAGCGTCATCAAGCCTGCCGATTATGACAAGGTGGACGCAGATGATTACATCCTGCACGAAGAGAACGAACGGATCTTTTTTCTGATCAAATCCAAAGCCGATGAGTATTGCTTCACAAACCGCGCCCTTGTTCATTTGGACGGAGCAAGCGCTGCAAGCAAAAAGCGGACACTGAAGAGATATGAATACCGTGCAAATAAAATCTCAGAGGTCTTTCTCGAAACGGCAGGAACGGTAGATTTGGATGTAGAGATTAAATTTAAGCTGGGGAATACCGCGTTCTCAATCGATGTACATAAAAAGCATCTGGAAGAGCTGAAAGATTTATACAAAGTCTTAATCAAGATTGCTGAAATCAACCGCGAAAGCCACCAGGCGCTGGAGTATGCAAAGCAAAGCCTTCAAATGGCATCCTCTACCCTAGGCAATATGAGAAGCACAGAAGGCAGCCTGTCCGAAGAGTTCAAAAAAGTAAACCAAACCGCCTTCAACTGGCTCATGGATACGAAAAAGCAATACAGCATCAGAGATTTTGGCTATGTGTTTGAGAAATATATAAATAATTAATGAAAAACCCAGCTCCTGGCGATAAGGAGCTGGGTTTTTTGGTGGTTTAGCAGTTTTGTGTTTTTGACATCCGGTTAGTTCGTGTTGAAAAGAGAGTAAATCGGTGGCCAATTAGTATATATCGACCGAAATAGGGATATATCGGCTGTTATTTGGATAAATCGACCGAAATAGGGATATATCGGCTATTATTGGGATATATCGACCGAAATAAAATTATATCGACTTTTCGACTGAATTCGACCCTCACCAGAAACGAACGGGCGAACCACATATACCATTTATCAGCACTTACCGCCGGCCAGCTTCTTCCTCAGCATCCAGCTCCCGGATTTCCTCCGCTGTAAACGGGCGGGACCGGCTCAGGAATCGAACTCCTTCCACTCCTTCGAGCGAGAACATGCCGCCTCTGCCATCGACCACGTCAATGATGACCTGAGTATGCTTCCAGTATTCGTATTGTTTTTTATGAATATAGAAGGGGCTGCCGCCAATTTCTCCAAGCAGAATGTCCTGGCTTCCGATGAGAAGATCCCCCTCGGGGTAGCACATCGGCGAACTGCCGTCACAGCAGCCGCCTGATTGGTGAAACATGATTTGACCGTGCTTCTCCTTCAGCTTTTCGATTAATGCGATCGCCGTTTCTGTCGCAGTAACGCGGTCGGCCATTTTGTTATGCACCTCCGTTTTTAAAAGAAACCAAGTTTGTTTGTGCTGTAGCTGACGAGCAGATTTTTAACCTGCTGGTAGTGGCTGAGCATCATTTTGTGATTTTCCCGTCCGATTCCGGACATCTTGTACCCTCCGAAGGCAGCATGTGCCGGATACTGATGGTAGCAGTTTGTCCAAACGCGGCCGGCTTCAATGGAACGGCCAAAATGGAAGGCAGTGTTCATATCCCGGGTCCAGACACCAGCCCCAAGGCCGTATAATGTGTCGTTCGCCATGGACAGGGCATCATCTGCGTCCTTAAACGTAGTGACGGATAGGACCGGTCCGAAGATCTCTTCCTGAAAAATTCTCATTTTATTATTTCCTTCAAAAATTGTCGGCTGAATATAGTACCCCTCAGAAAGGTCGCCATCCAACTGATTCCGTTCGCCCCCGACCAGGCACTTGGCTCCCTCCGACTTCCCGATTTCCAAATAAGAAAGGATTTTTTCCATTTGTTCTGATGAGGCCTGGGCTCCCATCATAACGTTTGGATCGAGAGGGTTGCCCGTTTTAATCGCTTTAACCCGCTCAATGGCGCGTTCAATGAATTGATCATAGATCGATTCCTGTATGAGGGCGCGTGAAGGGCATGTACACACTTCACCCTGATTCAGGGCAAACATGACGAAGCCCTCTACGGCTTTATCGAGGAAAGCATCATCTTCCCTCATGACGTCTTCAAAGAAGATGTTTGGAGACTTTCCTCCAAGCTCGAGTGTAACCGGAATAATATTTTGGGAAGCGTACTGCATGATTAAGCGGCCTGTAGTGGTTTCACCGGTAAAGGCGATTTTGCTGATTCTGGGGTTAGATGCAAGCGGCTTGCCTGCTTCCAGTCCATAGCCGTTCACAACGTTCAATACTCCATCAGGCAGAAGATCACCGATCAGGTCCAGCATAAACATGAGTGAGGCAGGAGTTTGTTCGGCAGGTTTTAAGACAATGGTGTTTCCGGCAGCAAGTGCAGGAGCAATCTTCCAAGCAGCCATTAGAATAGGGAAGTTCCAGGGGATAATTTGTCCGACAACACCGAGCGGCTCGTAAAAATGATAGGCAACCGTATCCTGATCAATCTGGCCGATGCTGCCTTCCTGGGCTCGGATGACGGAAGCGAAATAACGGAAGTGGTCCACGGCTAATGGAATGTCGGCGTTTAATGTTTCTCTAACCGCTTTTCCGTTTTCCCACGTTTCCGCAAGGGCAAGTTTTTCAAGATTTTCTTCCATGCGGTCTGCAATCCGGTTAAGAATGAGAGAGCGCTCTGTTACAGACGTTCTGCCCCATGAATCCTTGGCTTTGTGGGCGGCGTCGAGAGCAAGTTCAATATCCTCTTCCGTTGACCGGGCAACCTGACAAAATACCTTGCCGGTTACAGGAGTAATATTTTCAAAGTACTCCCCCTTTACAGGAGGTGTCCATTTTCCTCCGATAAAGTTGTCATAACGGTCTTTGAACTGAATAATGGAGCCTTCCGAATTTGGAAATTTGTACATGCTTCATTTCTCCTCCCGTGTATGTAGTTCAACAGACTGTAATCGCTTACAATCTAACTTTAGAGAAACATGTATTTGGAAAATTGTCAATTATTAGACTTATAGAAAATACCGGCTCCACTAAGGAGCCGGTACCCGGTTCATTTCTATTATGATTTAAAGAATGGACCATAGTTTCTGCGGTTATGCTGCACGGATACCCATTTAACCGTTGTGAATTCTTCCAAAGCCCATTCGCCATTGAATCGGCCAATCCCGGAATCCTTCTCTCCTCCGAACGGCATGTGCGGTTCTTCATTTACAGGCTGGTCATTGACGTGAATCATGCCAGTGTGAATTTCATGGGCAACAAGTGTTGCATGCTCGATGGAAGCAGAGTGCACAGCACCGCTTAATCCGTATGGCATCGCATTTGCCATTTCGATTACTTCCTCCTCGGAATCAAAGGAAATTAATGCGGCTGCCGGTCCGAAAATTTCGTTCACGGCAATCGGCATATCATTTGTAACGCCGGTCAAAACGGTAGGTTCAAGAACATTTCCTTCCGCTTTACCGCCAAGACGCAATTCTGCACCTTGTTTCACGCTCTCGTTTACATCTTCTAAAATGCGGTCAACCTGGCCGCGGTTAATCAGCGGACCTACTTTTGTATCGGCTTCAGCAGGGTTTCCATATTTTAATTCTTTTGCTTTTTCAATGAAACGCTCAGCAAATTGATCATAAATGCTGCTGTGAACAAAAATGCGGTTGATGGCCATGCAAATCTGACCTTGGTGATAAAATTTTCCGAAGACAGCCGACTCTGCTGCCTGTTCAATGTCCGCATCTTCAAGCACGATAAATACGTTGTTTCCGCCAAGCTCAAGAGCTGTTTTTTTCAATTCTCCGCCAGCAAGCTTGCCGATCCGGCGCCCTACTTCTGTGGAACCGGTGAATGAAATGAGGCGGGGTGTTTTATGTGTCACCATATCATCCCCGATTTCTGATCCGCGTCCAACAACCGTGTTAACCAATCCTTTAGGCGCACCAGCCGCTTCAAAGAGACTTGCGAATATAAGCCCTCCTGTAACGGGGGTTTCAGTAGCCGGTTTAATGACCACACTATTGCCAGTAGCAATGGCAGAAGCGATGGATCTCATCGCTAAGTGAAGCGGGAAATTCCAAGGGCTGATCACTCCGACTACACCAAGCGGTTCGCGATACACCCGGTTCTCCTTGCCAGGCGTTTGTGAAGGGAGAATTTTGCCTTCCATTCTGTAAGGGAAGGTCGCGGCTTCCTTCAGTACGTTCATGGCTGCACGGTATTCTGCTTCTGCTTTAAAAACAGTGCTGCCGGATTCTTTAACAAGCCAATCTGTGAAGATCTCCTTTTGTTCATCCATAATTTGGACAGCCTTTTCAAGCAAAGCCCGTTTCACTTGCGGCAATTCTTTAGCCCATTTTACTTGAGCCTGCTCTGCCGCTTTATACGCATCGTCCAAATCCTGTTTTAAAGCTGGCTTAATCTCTAAAATGTCCTCTTGATTGAAAGGATTTATATTTTTAATCGACCGGTCGCCGGAACCTGATTTCCATGCTCCATTGATATAAATTTTGCTGAAATCTGTATTCATCTAAAACCGCTCCTTTATTTTGTACTATTTTTTTGAAACTAGTCTAAAATGTTGATGCCCTCACTCTACCATTGATGAGGAAACATTGTAAACTAACTAGACTTATATGGTCTAAAATGTTGTAATAGGAACAGCTCACTTTTACAGAAAGGCGTGAGGAAGAATGCGAAAAATAGATGACGAACAGCGCGATGTAATGAGAACGTCTTATGCAAAGAAGCTGATGAACGTGATGCGGACACAAGGCTTCAGCAAGATGACCATCCAGGATATGGCTCAGCTCATGAATGTCAGCAAAGCCACTTTGTACAATTATTTCTCATCAAAGGAAGAAATTATTCAAAAGGTAGGGGAAGTGTTCACCGATTATATGCAAGAGGTGGATGAAACCCTTCTAAATATAGAGTTCAGCTACACATACCGGTTTCAGAAAGTATTTCAGCAGGGAGCACTTTCTGCTATTTATACTTCCGGAATCTTCATGAGGGATTTAAGACAAAGCTGTCCGGATATTTATGAGGAGATTACAGCGGGAAGAAAACGGAGACAGGGGCACATAAAGGAATTTTACGAGGAGGGAATAAAGGAATGTGTTTTCCATTCCATCAATCCTGCGCTTCTCATTATGCAGGATGAAACAGCCTTTAAACGCCTGCTCAATCCAGTTTTTCTAATGGAAGAAGGATTATCCGTCAAGAAAGCCTTGTATGATTATTACGAAATGAAAAAAATCCAGCTGATTAAGCCGGAGATCATTCAGACAATGGATGATGGACCGATGGAGGAATTGATCGGGTACATTTTGAAAAAGATGCAAGCGTAAGAAGCTGCCTGTGATGGGTAACGGGTTCGGTTTTCGAATACAAAACTAAAAATTACACATCAAAAGGAGAGCCAAATCGTATTGATTTTGTAACTCCTTCTTTCTTGATTTACCGGCGTTTTTGCCGATAAATCTTCATAATTTGTAATACAAAATGCACCCTAAAATGTAGATGACAGAACTTTCTGTTCCTCAAATTATGTGATGCGATTTCTTATACACTTTAAGGCACACAAAAAAGAACTGAGGGCAGTATGGAATGATAAAATAGAAATATCTGTTATTCCATTAATGGGCAGGTTAGTGGAAGAACTTATAAATTGAAAAATGACTCTTAGGTGTGATTAAAATTGAAAAGAAGATTAAAAAAGAAATTAGAAAATAAATATAATATTTTAAAAGAGGCAAAACGTCAGCATCATAAACGAAAGGGAATAAGGTGCCTAGAGTATAAACTTTTACCAATGGGAAAAGGTGATAAAATTGCTTTGTCAAACGATGAAATAACTCTTGACTATCCAAATGCTTCACATTGGTTTTTAGATGTGTATTATTGGAAAATTGATAACGTTTTTCAAGTGCGAGTTTTTCCTTGTTCTAAATTTGGTGGAAGTCGAACTGAATCACCTGTTCGAATGATTTTTTGTTTTGAGAATGTGTTTGAAAAGGTAGTTGGAGATATAAAAAAGGATAAATTTTGGGAAACCGATTATTAACTGCTTTATTCAATTATTGGGGGCTTTAATTGAAGAATCGCTATAAAAAATGGTCAGAGGCATATCAGCCACTGACCATTTTTAATGCAAATATAATTGTTTTTTCTGCTACAAATACCTCTACTATTTTGTTTGTTTATTAGAAGTTTGTACTTCAAAACAGAACCCGTTATGTGATGGGCGGCTTTTTTAATTAAATAAAAGTCCAATAAAAGAAACAGCCAGCGGGCCAATGATCATAAAACCGAGAATGAGAGCGAGTATTTTCATAGGAGCGGATAATCCTTTTTCTCTTTCCAGCTTCTTAATCCTCTCATTCATACTCTTTAATTCACTTAAAACTTCTTGATTGATGTCATCCTGCAAATTAATCCCCTCATATTGGCCTGTTATGTTAGCGCAGCCGGCAATCCATAAGGTCTGTCCTGCGCTGATTCAAATACCAGCTGGAATTCTGTGATAAATCAAACTGAACTTTGATCATGGCTTCATCGGCTGATGGGATTGCATGCAGAACATTCTCTTCAGGATCAATGGCAAGTGTAGAGCAGCCTTGGTCATGGTGTGCGACATTGGAAGATAGGACGAATCGCTGGTTTTCTGCAGCTCTGCTTATTAGATGTGCATCCCAGACTGCCTTTGCATCTGCATTTATTGTGTTCGTCAAATAAAAAAAAATCTGGGAACCGTCATCAGCCAAAGCTGTCCATTGTTCAGGGAAACGGATCTCTCTGCAAAGCTGAATTGAAGCCAGGAAAGATCCTGTATTTGTTTCAATCGAAAAGCATTCCAGTTTGCTGCCGGGCTTCAAAATTCCTCTTTCATGCCAGGCTAAGTTTACTTTCTTATAGATGTGCATAGCGCCGCCTGGAGAGAGGTAAATTCCTGCGTGGTACCACTCATTCTGGTCGTAAAGCAAGGTGCCAAAAAGTAAATGTACACTTTTCTTAGCTGCCAGGGCCTGTAGCTTCACTAATGCATCATCTACTTCAACAGCCTTTTGAGAAGAAATGATAGGTCATGGTCAAATCCGGATAAACAGCCTTCGGGCATAACCGCCAATTCAACCTCATGTAGGGAATGGATAAACTCCGTCATCTTATTTAAATTTTCTGCCGGAGCAAAGGAAGGGGCAAATTGAATCATTGCAGCATTTATTTTTATAAAAATATAGCCTCCATTTTCTACTAGTACCATTCGTCAGGCGGTGAACGGTTCCTTTTTTTCTTTTACAAAGGCTGTGTTAAATCCTGGTGCTGATTTTTAACACCTGTTGATTGGAGCGGAAGGCGTGAGACTCCTGCGGGAGCAGCGGGACAGGTGAGACCCCGCAGGCGCTTGCGCCGAGGAGGCTCACCGCCCGCCCCGCGGAAAGCGAACGCCTGCAGCGTAAATCAACTGCAAAGTTTAACAGAGCGATTACAAAAAAAAATCCAAATGTAAGGGCTTAACCGGGAAATTATCATTTACATCCTGGTTTCAGGCCGATATAATCTGGATTGTTGAACAATTTTGAACGACAATATATTCGAAAAGGAGGTCTCCGAATGAGTCCAAAAATCTTATCATTTTTGAAAATAAATATCGGATTGATCTTTGTAGCCATTAATATTCATTTCTTTTTGTCTGCCAACAATATTGCCGCTGGAGGGACAGGCGGTTTATCGATTGTCATTCAGCACTTCCTGCCGCTTCCTGTGGGCCAAATTATGCTGATGCTGGATGGCATTCTGTTTGTGATTGGGTTTCTCATTATTGGGTCTGCATTCGGAGCCGTATCCCTTTACTCCAGTATTACCTTGAGCCTGCTCGTTTGGGGGTTCAGTATATTGTTCCCGATGGGCCAGCCAATGAGCGATGATGCTTTGATTGAGCTGATTATTGGCATGATTATCGGTTCATTCGGAAGCGCTCTTGTTTTCAGCCAAAACGCATCCACCGGGGGAACAGACATTGTTGCCAGGATCATAAATAAATTTACTTATATGGAGATGGGCAGGGCTGTTCTGCTTGCAGATATTTCGATTGTTGCCTCATCAGCGGCCGTTTTTGGGATTCAGACCGGGATGTATGCCTTGCTGGGCCTTTTAATAAAAGGATTTTTAATCGACTATGCCATGCAGATGATGAACGAAAATAAAGAAGTGGTGATTATCAGTGCGGAAAGTGAAAAGATTAAGCAGTTTATTCTCCTGAACCTGAACAAAGGAGCGACTGTGCATACAGCAAAAGGGGCTTTCTCAAACGATGAAAAGGAAGTCATCACGACGATCCTGGCCAGAAGAGAGTTCCATCGTTTGAAAGTGTATATTCAATCAGTTGACGAGGATGCTTTTGTTACGATCCATAACATGAATGAAATCATGGGCCGGAATTTCAAATCGTTTGCTTAATTTTTACGGAACTCTTTTGCCGCATCGTTTTTTCGTTTATGATAAAAAGAAGGAAAAATATTCTATGTGCGGTAATTATGGCTGAAGGGTGAGGGATTTGAAAGAAAAACAAACAACAGAGCAGCGAGTTTACAACAATCTCAAAGAAGCGCTATTGGCCAGAAAAATTGCCCCCGGAACCCAGCTTGTGGAACAGACGATTTCGGAGACTTTGAAAGTAAGCAGAACGCCTATCAGACAGGCATTCCAAAAGCTCGAGGCAGAAGGGTTAATTGAAATCATCCCCAATAAAGGATCCTATGTCGTCCATCCAACCAAGGATGAGATCCTGTCTTTTTTTGATATGAGAAGAGAATTTGAGCATATGGCTGTGAAGTACGGTCTCGATAAACTGGAAGCTGCTGATATTGAAAATTTGAAAAGTCTGCTTGAAAAAGAACAAGAAACTTATAAAAGCAAGGACCTGAACGGATATGTTCATTTAAATAAAGAGTTTCATTTGTATTTGGCAAGAAAAAGCGGAAACAGGTTTCTCATTCGCTACATGGAACAGCTGCTAAATCAAAACAACGTTTACTTATTTTTATTTGATGTGTTTTATCAGGTTGAGACGGAACACAATGCGCGGGCTGCCGAGCATGAAAAAATGGTTCAGGCGATGGAAGACAAAAATGCAGAAGACCTTCACATTCTGATCGATCAGCATATGAAGAGAAGCATAAATGACCTGCGCCTGGAGGATGAAGTGTTTAAGCCATTATCAAAAATATTATCTGCCGAAAAATAGATCAGCGAAAAGGCTGGTCTTTTTTGCGTTTGTAATTTTTCATTTGAGAAGGAAAGGGTCTTTTTCTTAAAGAACGAATGTATAAGAAGCTGGATCGGTTACTAAAGAGCAAGAAATGACAGGCAGGAACAATTCCCGGCTGATAAAGTCAATAGAGAGAAGGAGGTACGGGGATGGAAGCATTGAGCCGAATGAACGACAGTATCGATTATCTGGAAAAGAGATTGGATTCCGTTATCAGTATGGAAGAAGCGGCAGCTGCTGCCTGCATGTCCAAATTTCATTTTCACCGGATGTTTCAAATGGTTACAGGGGTTACCCCGGGTGAATACGTAAGAAAGCGAAGATTGACACTGGCTGCACAGGAGCTTACCCATTCTCAAGCGAAGGTCATAAATATTGCCTTGAAATACGGCTACGAAACGCCAGAATCGTTCTCAAAAGCGTTCCGGAAAGCGCATGGAATGAGTCCCACTGAAGCTAGACAGACCGGCCGTATCCTGAAAGCCTATCCCCGGCTTTCGTTTCAAATTCAGCTGAAGGGAGAAAAAGAAATGAATTATCATATTGTAAGCAAAGACAGCTTTTCCGTAATTGGAAAATCAATAATGGCATCAATGGTAAATGGAGAGCAGCATGGGGCTATCAGCCGCTTTTGGGAAGAATCCAATCAAATCAACGGGCTGAGTGAGAGACTGGCTCCATTAACCGGTCCTATGGGCTTTCTAGGTATTTGCATGGATTTTGACCAGGAAAAAGAAGAAATGAGATACATGATTGGAGCGGAGAATCCGTCGCATGCTGTAGCGGAGGATTTAGAGGTCCGTACGATTCCTTCTCTCACATGGGCAGTGTTTGAATCGATCGGACCGATGCCAGAGGCCATTCAGGAGGTTTGGTCGAGAATTTACACGGAATGGTTCCCCTCCACTGGATACGAGCATGCAGCAGGTCCTGAAATGGAAGTTTACCCTAAGGATGGAAATCCCTATGCCGCTGACTACAGGTCAGAGTTATGGGTCCCGATTATAAAAAAATAGGCATCGTTAAATAATGATGTGAGTATCGAAATGAACACACAAGTTTATGGAGAAGAGCAGTTGGGAATGGTATAGATAAATGAGGAGGGATCCACATGGGTAAACTAATTAGACGATTAATGAAATGGGCCCCCATTATCTACCCGATTGTAAAGAAAATGATGAATAAACGAAAAAGAAGCGTTCGATGATACGCTTCTTTTTTTGTTCCATGTGAAACATTCCCGTTTAAATAAGCAAGCCCTGCTGATTCACGAATGCAGGTACGATTATCAATTGAGGAGAGGATGAAATGAGCGACATCTGCCCGGCTGATCTTTTTGCCGTTCTTCGGCACGCTGTCCATAGATGTGCGGTACGTTCCAGTAAGCGGTTCGTCCATCAATCGCATCGGACGGGCTATGGTCCATTCCAAATCCGACTCTTTCATGAGCTCGGCAGCTCTAAGGTGATCGTCCAGAACATTTCGAAGAACCATGTTAGCCATTTTCCCTCTTAAACCGGGAATTTCCCTGTGTATTCCAGCCGATGCCACGTACCCCAGGCGTTTTACTCCATTCTGTTCCATTGCCCTAATGATATGACCGGTCATTTCTGAAAGTAAGGTGGTTTTCCCCAAGCCATCCGCACCAAGACAGGATACAACCGCATCACTGCCCTTCACGGCTTCCGCAACACTGGAAAACTGCAGGGCATCCCCGGTCATCATCGTGATATTCGGTGTATCCTGAAAGGGGAATTTGGAAGGTGTTCTTACGAAAGCTTTGATGGCATGTCCCTGTTCTGCCGCCTGCCTCACAAATTCTTTTCCGGTTCCTCCGCTTGCTCCAAATACCGTAATCTTCAACAGTCTTTCCTCCTTTTTTCTTAAGCTATGTTAAAGCCTGGTGTTGTTTTTTAACACCTGTTGATTGAAGCGGATTCCAGCGTGAGCAGTTGGACATTGAGACCCCGCAAGCGCCTGGCGCTGAGGAGGCTCACCGCCAGCCCGAGGATAAGCGAGTGTCTGCTAGCTGCAATCAACAGCCAAATTTGACAGAGCCCTTTCTTGAGTAAAATTCTAAACAAAGATGAAAATGATATCCACAATTAACACCTATGCTGCTGTATAAAAATTGGTCTATTGCACATAGTAAGAAAAAATTGGGTGGAGGTACATTCGTTTGGTCCAGCATAATATCAATTTAACCACTCCGGAGATATCTGCTCTGTGGACGGCCTATATGCAGGAGACTGCCTCCTCTTGTTTGCTGAAGCATTTCCTGAGTTATATGGAGGATGAACAGGTAAAGCCAATCGTGCAGGAAGCCTATGATTTATCTGTTTCCTCCATCAATAAATTGAAAAATACGTTCAAAAAAGAGAATTTCCCCATTCCATTTGGTTTCGGTGAGGGAGATTTGGATGAACAGGCACTTCCTCTGTTTACGGATCTATATGCCCTCAGCTATGTATACCGTGTCAGCCAGCTTGGAATGATGGGGTATGCGTATTCATTTATTACAGTGGCCCGGAAGGATTTGCTTGATTTCTTTGAACAAACAAAAGAAGCTGCCACAAAGATTTACAGAAAAGCAGTTGACTTGATGCTTTCAAAGGGAATATATGACCGCCCTCCCAAAATTCCGTATCCTGAACAGGTTGAGTTTGTTCAAAAGAATTCGTTTATGAACGGATGGCTGAAGGAAAGGCCGTTAAACGCTTTCGAGCTAGGAGAGGCATTCTTCATTATTGAGCGTAATTACATTGGAATGATTCATCTGATTGGTCTTATCCAAACGTGCAAGGATCATGATGTAAAGCAATTTTTCATAAAAGGCCGGAAGCTTGCCCAGAAACAGATTGATACCTTTAATGATTTGCTTAAAAAAGAAGGCCATTTAGGAACGCTGCCTGTTTCATTAGAGGTGACGGATACAACGGTCAATCCGTTTTCAGACAAACTTAACATGTTTATGATTACCACATCTACTTCAACGGCCATATGGCTTATGGGAAGATCTCTCTCTGCTTCAATGAGAAAGGACCTCACTGCGCACTATATGCTTATCATGAAAGACATCCTTCTGTTTGTGGAAGAAGGGGCTAAGCTCATGATTGACCGGGGCTGGCTTGAACAGCCGCCTCAGGCTCAAAGAAGAATCTAGAGAGAATCTGCAGGAAAAAGCTCGGTTTTCCGGGCTTTTTCCTGTCCAGTTAATCTTTCAGCTCTTTTGATAATCCGCCATCCCCGTTGTATGAAATACCAGTTACCTCTCCTTCCTCGTTAAAATTACCACCGCCTGAAACTTCGGCAGTTCCTTTTTTCCGTAAAGGACAATCGCTTTAGAATCATAAATGTTTTCTTTAGAATCAATGCTTTGAATTGGGTCCTGTAAATATAGCGGTGACGTCTGGAACTTAAAATGCAGAAGACGGATGAAGAGCATCCAGCAGCAAATAATAGAATCCCCGACATGAGCAGTGAAATAAATACTAGGTAAATGATAACCACCTCTATACTTCCTATACGATTAGAAGACAAAAAAGTTCAAAAATCTATAATTCTATGAAATATAGACAAGGATTCTTTATTTTCGTCTATTTTATTGTGCTAAAAACGGTCTTTTAATAACATGTTTTTCCAGTAGAATAGGTCATATTCGTAGAAATAAAGTGAAAATACGTGCAAAACAGGCAATTATACCTAAATATTATGTCGGATTTTGTAGTAATAAAGTGGAGGAAAGGCGACCAAAACTACTAGACGGAATAGAATCTATTATGTAAAATATTTTCAGAATATTAATTTTATTGTAATTATTCGAAAAACTGACAGAGAGGGAAAGAATCTATCATACTAAGCAAGTAAAAACGGGGGGCAATGACTGATGAAAAAGAAAAAATTAACTGGAATTTTTCTATCTTTATCATTATTAACTGGAATAGCAGCAGGATGCGGGGCGCAAAGCAGCGGATCTGCTGGGGATACCATTAAGATTGGAGCGAATCTTGAGCTTTCAGGCGGGGTGGCATCCTATGGTCAGTCTGTTTCGGAGGGACTGGAGCTCGCATTGGAAGAAATCAATAAAGAAGGCATTGACGGGAAAAAACTGGAGCTTGTTAAAGTTGATAATAAATCTGAAGCAGCAGAAGCAACTTCAGGAGCCCTTAAACTTGTGAGCCAGGATAAGGTAGCTGCTGTGGTAGGAGCTGCTACAAGCACAAATACACTGGCCCAGGTAGAGATTCTTGCGAAAAATAAGGTTCCTCTCATCACTCCTACCGGTACGAATCCGGCCATCACAAATAAAGATGGCAAGGTCAATGAATACGCGTTCAGAACATGTTTCATCGACCCATTCCAAGGAACGGTGGCTGCTAACTTCGCAGCAGATGAACTGAAAGCGAAAACAGCGGCAGTATACATCGATTCAGCCAGTGACTATTCTAAAGGATTGGCTGCTGCATTTAAAGAATCCTTCACAAAAGCGGGCGGAAAAATCGTGATTGAGGAAGCGTACATTGCGAAAGATACAGATTTCCGCGCTACTCTTACAAGAATAAAGTCATCGAAGCCGGACTTTGTTTTCCTGCCGGGTTATTACGAAGAAGTGGGTCTGATCATCAAGCAGGGCCGTGAGCTCGGCATTGATGTGCCATTTATGGGCGGCGACGGCTGGGATTCACCAAAGCTTGCTGAAATTGCGGGCGGCGATGCATTGAACAATACGTTCATCACAAATCACTACTCAGCTGGAGATCCGGATGAAAAAATTCAAGCATTCGTTAAAGCATTTAAAGCGAAGTACAGCGACAAATCTCCTGATGCATTTGCTGCACTTGGATATGATACAGCTTACTACCTGGCAGATGCCATTAAGCGTGCCGGAAGCAGTGATCCTGTGAAAATTCAAAAGGCACTGGCAGAAACGAAAGATTTGGCGCTTATCTCCGGAAAACTGACGCTGGATAAAAATCATGATCCGGTTAAATCGGCTGCTATCCTTGAATACAAAAATGGAGAGCAGCAGTTTAAAACGAACGTAGAACCGGAATAAAAAGTTCCATTATGGAACGGGGGGCTATTCCCCCTTTCCTTTTTTCGCTTTAATCCCAACAAAATAAGAAGCACGATAAGGAGAGTTAGCGATGGAATTTATCCAGCAGCTGATCAACGGCATATCGCTTGGCAGTATATACGCTTTAATCGCTTTAGGCTATACGATGGTTTACGGAATTGTTAAATTGATTAACTTCGCGCATGGTGATGTTTTCATGGTTGGAGCGTTTGTCGGTTTTTATTCGATTACGGTTTTAAAGCTTCCGTTTTTCCCTGCTCTGATTCTCGCTATGACGGTATGTGCCTTGTTCGGAATGATGATTGAAAGAATTGCGTACAAACCTCTTAGAAATGCAACCAGGATAGCGGCCCTGATTACAGCTATTGGAGTATCGCTATTTATTGAATATGGAATGATTTATGTCCGAGGTGCCCAGCCGGAAGCTTATCCCGGTACTGTGCTGCCGAAGGAAACAATTGATCTATTTGGGTTAAACGTGAGTTCGCAATCATTGTTTATTTTAGGTATTTCCGTTCTTTTGATGATTTTGCTTCAATTTATCGTGCATCGTACGAAAATCGGCAAAGCGATGCGAGCCGTGTCCCATGATGCGGAAGCAGCAAAGCTAATGGGGATCAACGTTGATAATACGATTTCCGCCACTTTTGCCATTGGCTCCGCACTCGCGGGAGCAGCCGGTGTCATTTTTGGAGTGTATTACATAAAGATCGAACCATTAATGGGGATCATCCCTGGGCTTAAGGCATTCGTGGCAGCTGTTCTCGGGGGGATCGGCATTATTCCCGGGGCGATGGTCGGCGGATTAGCTCTGGGGGTTATTGAATCCTTAGTCAGTGCGATGGGCTTCTCGCTTTGGCGCGATGGAGTAGCCTTTATCGTTCTTATTCTGATTCTCATTTTCCGTCCATCAGGATTGTTCGGAAAAAATATGAGAGAGAAAGTGTAGGGGTAAGCCATGGCTAAATTTAAAAACAGATTAGGCTTCTGGCTTTCTATAGGAAGTGCACTCGCAGGTTTTGTCATCTTTCAAATTCTTATTTCCGGGGGAATATTAAATCCGTTTTACGTGAATGCCATCTACACCATTGCTATCAATATCATTCTTGCAGTCAGCCTGCACTTGATTATCGGGATTACCGGACAGTTTTCCATTGGACATGCCGGGTTCCTCGCAGTTGGTGCTTATGCATCCGCGATCTTTTCAATGAATTTGCAGCTTCCGTTCGGTTTAGCTCTGCTGGCTGGAGGACTGGCCGCTGCTGTTGCCGGTTTAATTATCGGGATCCCGACTCTGAGGCTAAGGGGGGATTACCTGGCCATCGCGACACTCGGGTTTGGGGAAATTGTGAGAATCATGCTTTTGAACATGGATTATGTAGGCGGCGCAAGCGGGATGCAGGTTTCCAATTTGACGACCTGGCCATGGATTTTCGGCTGTCTCCTTCTAACGATTATCGTCATCCGCAATTTTACAAATTCTACTCACGGAAGAGCCTGTATTTCGATCAGGGAAGATGAAACGGCCGCGGATGCAATGGGCATCAACACGACTTATTACAAAGTAATGGCATTTGTCATCGGGTCATTCTTCGCAGGAATCGCCGGGGGCTTGTTTGCCCATAATTTCTACATCATTCAGCCGTCAAATTTCGGATTCCTGAAATCCTTTGATATTCTGATTTTTGTTGTACTTGGCGGCTTGGGAAGCATGTCGGGGGCTGTAATTGCCGCAATCCTTCTGACGATTGTATCGACCTTCCTTCAGGATTATCCGGAAACAAGGATGATTATTTACAGCCTTGTGCTGATTGTGATGATGCTCTATCGCCCGCAAGGAGTAATGGGAACAAAAGAAATTACATCCTTCTTCAAAAAGCAGAAACCTGCACAAGGAGGCCAATCAGATGAAAAACACAACACCTCTGCTTAAGGTAGATTCAGTGAGCATCCAATTCGGAGGCCTGAAGGCGGTGTCAGGAGTAAATATGGAGCTTCACGAAGGAGAGCTGGCAGGCTTAATCGGTCCGAATGGAGCGGGGAAAACGACGTTTTTCAACCTGCTTACAGGTGTATATGTCCCGACAGAGGGAAGCATTTCTTTAGAGGGAAAGGTGCTGAAAAATCTGGCACCTTATAAAATTACGAAAAAAGGAATCAGCCGTACCTTCCAGAACATCCGTCTGTTCGGGGAACTATCTGTAATTGATAACGTAAAGGTGGCCTATCATTCTTTATCAAAGCACTCCATTGCTGAATCGATATTCAGACTGCCGCGCCATTTCAGCGGCGAGAAGGAAATGGAAGAAAAAGCACTGGAGTTTTTGAAGATATTTAAATTAGATGGTTACCGGGATGAAAAGGCTAAAAACCTTCCATATGGACAGCAGCGGAGGCTGGAGATTGCCAGAGCCCTTGCAGCCCGCCCAAAGCTTCTTTTGCTCGATGAGCCGGCTGCCGGAATGAATCCGCAGGAAACGAGAGATTTGATGGAGCTGATCCGGTTTATCCGAACAGAATTTAACCTGACTGTTTTATTAATTGAGCATGATATGCCGCTTGTAATGGGAGTTTGCGAGCGTATTTACGTGCTGGATCACGGTCAAATGATTGCATCAGGAAGCCCGGAAGAAGTTCGGAACAATCCTAAAGTCATCGAGGCTTATCTGGGCGAGGAGGTTTCATAATGCTGAAGGTAGAAGGAATCAACGTGTATTATGGCCACATTCAGGCTCTGAAGGAGGTTTCGCTTGAAATCCGCCAGGGAGAGATTGTGACACTGATCGGAGCAAACGGAGCCGGAAAAAGCACGCTTCTCAAAACCATTTCAGGGCTTTTAAAAGCTAAAAATGGCGAGGTCCAGTTTGAAGGAAAGAATATTAACGGAAAAGCCGCACAGACCATCGTAAAACAGGGAATATCCCATGTTCCTGAAGGCAGAAGGATCTTTGCTAACATGTCTGTTGAAGAAAACCTCGAGCTTGGAGCTTACCTTAGAAAAGATAAAAAGGGAATTAAAGACGATTTTGACATGGTTTATGACCTGTTTCCCCGTCTTCAGGAACGGATTAAGCAGCAGGCCGGAACACTGTCCGGAGGGGAGCAGCAAATGCTTGCTATGGGACGGGCATTAATGGCCCGCCCAAGACTCCTGCTTCTTGATGAACCCTCCATGGGTCTCGCGCCATTGCTTGTCAAAACGATTTTCCGGATCATTGAAGAGATTAATAAAAGCGGAACGACCATCCTGCTTGTCGAGCAAAACGCCAATATGGCCCTCTCTATTGCTAATATGGCTTATGTATTGGAAACAGGAAAAGTCGTGATTTCCGGTCATCCGGATGAGCTGAATGCAAGCGAACAGGTGAAAATGGCGTATTTAGGAGGCCATTAGAAAAAGAGCAGCCCTATTAGCAAGAAAACCCCCTCGCGAAAGAGCGCGAGGGGGTTTTTGACGGTTAATTATAGTCTCCTTTAATACCAGTATTAGCCCTCACGACAATTTCATCGAACTTCCGCTCCGATTCTTTTTTGCGCGAAATGACGGTTCCGAGGAAAGCGCCGATGAAGCCTAATGGAATCGAGATAATACCAGGATTCGTCAGAGTGATCAGCGGAGTGCCGGTGAAAATGGCCGCTCCTGCTTCCGGTGACCATAAATTCGGACTGACGGCTACAAGAATGAGAGAGCTTAATAGCCCGGTTAACATCCCGGAAACGGCTCCTGCCGTATTAAACCTTTTCCAGAAAATCGTGAGCAGAATAATCGGCAGGTTCGCACTTGCTGCGACAGCGAAGGCGAGGGCCACAAGAAATGCCACATTCATTTTCTGGGCAAATAAGGCAAGGATGATTGATAGAATCGCGACTCCCACGGATGCCCATCTCGCTGCGACGACCTGTTCCTTTTCTGTTGCCTTCCCCTTACGCAGGATATGACTGTAGAAGTCGTGCGCAAATGCAGAAGCAGCTGATAGAACAAGTCCGGCTACTACGGCAAGAATCGTAGCGAACGCTACGGCTGATACAAAGGCGAAAAGGAAGTCTCCCCCAAGGGCTTGAGCAAGCAGCGGCGCAGCCATATTTCCTGCTGCATTCGCTTCTACAATCCGGTCATAGCCTACAAAAGCAGCAGCTCCGAAGCCAAGAAAAATGGTCATTACGTAAAAGATTCCGATAATCCATGTAGCATAAACAACTGATTTTCTGGCGGTAATGGCATCCTTTACTGTGAAGAACCTGATTAAGATATGAGGAAGCCCGGCTGTCCCGAGTACCAATGCGAGATTAAGAGAGATGGTGTCGAGCGGGTTTGTGAATTTGTTTCCGGGATTTAAAAAGGCTTCCCCAAGAGGAGTGGCAGATTTCATCTCCTCAAACATATTCATTATATTAAAGTCAAACTTCGCGAAAACAATAACTGAAATAATAAAGGTTCCAATCATCAGGAGAAGTGCTTTTACGATTTGCACCCAGCTCGTAGCAGTCATTCCTCCGAACACAACATACACGGTCATTAAGGTTCCTACAATTAATACAGACCATATGTAGTCGATTCCTAAAAGCAGTTTAATCAGGGCTCCGGCGCCTACCAGCTGGGCAATCATATAGAAAATGGAAATGGATATCGTATTGAGCGCAGCTACACCCCTAACTTTTTTATCATCAAAGCGGGCGGCGATCATGTCTGCCATTGTGTATTTTCCGAGATTTCTTAATGGCTCGGCTACAAGGTAAAGCACCACGAGATAAGCGACCAGGAATCCGATACTGTAGAAAAAACCACCGAAACCTGAAAGCGCTACCATTCCGGCGATTCCTAAAAACGAAGCTGCAGACATGTAATCTCCTGCGATGGCAAGACCGTTTTGCCAGCCTGTCAGCGATCCATCCGCTGTATAAAAATCACTCGTTGTTTTTGTCCTTTTGGAAGCAGCATAGGTAATAACCAAGGTTAAGGCAACAATCGCCAGAAACAGAGAAAAGGCTAATAGATTCATATAATCCTCCTATTGTTTTGCTTCCGTGCGGATGTCTTCAACCATTACGTCAAATGAAGCAGCTTTTTTGGAATAGAGAGAGCACAAAACCCATGTCATAATAAATTGGGCAAAAGCGAATACCCATGCCCAGCTAATCGCTCCGATTGCAGGGTTATTCAGAACTTTTGTATAAGCGGTGAGAACAGGCAGGGTAAAATAAAATGCTAGGAAAAATAAAGATAAGGGCAAAATAAACTTCTTCTTTTTAGCGAGCAGATTCCGGAAGGCTGGTGATTCAGCAATGGCCGTATAGTCAATGCGTGCCCCCTTATTTCTTTCGGCTTGTACTTGAGCCTCTTCTTTTATGTCCAATCCATTTCCTCCTTTTAAGACAAGTGTTTTAAATCCCTTCCATTATAATGAATTCAGAAAAATATGTAAATTCTGTCTTTTCCTCATTTTCATATCATCTTCGACAGTCTCTGCAAATCCGGGACATTAGCCTTGAGTGGATTGCTACTATTGGAACTTGTGGCTCCATTTAGAAAAGAGAAATAATAGAAATGAAAAATACTAGAAAAAGAGAAAAACTTTGGCGATTGGATACAGGGAGAACATAATCTCAGGAGGAACGACCTTGAAAAAAAGAGTAAAGCCAATCATCTCGCTATCTTTTGTCTTAATTTTCATCCTTTCCATGCTGGCGCCTGCACAAACTGAAGCCGTCACTGGAAGCGGTACTTGGGCAAGCCCATTCTCTGTTTCACAGGCAATCAGCAATCAAAATGGTTCTTCCAAAACTGTTCAAGGTTATGTAGTGGGACAGCCCACTGCAGCTACGACTGTTATAACGAGCAGCTATCCAAATGATTATGCAGTGGCATTGGCGGATTCTCCAAGCGAAACAAACCCGGCCAATATGATTTATGTTCAGCTTTCCACTTCTTACCGCAGTACGTTCGGCCTTCAGTCTAATCCTTCTTTAAAAGGCCAGGCAATTAAAGCAACAGGCAGCCTATCTGCTTATTTTTCCCATGCAGGATTAAAAAACCCTGTTCAAATGGAAAAAGCAGGCGGGACCGTCCCTCCAGATGATGGCGGCGGCTCTGACGGCGGCGGAACAACGACTCCGTCTCCTTATGACGGCACATACTACAATCCGGCCATTGGTAAAACAGGAGCTTCACTAAAATCTGCTTTGCACAATATTATCGATGACCACACGGAGCTTTCTTACGACGCAGTATGGGATGCATTGCGCCATACTGATGAAGACCCGCTTAACTCAAATAATGTCATTCTATTATATACAGGACGTTCACAGAGCAAGCTGACAAACGGCGGAAATCCAGATGATTGGAACCGGGAACATGTTTGGGCAAAATCACATGGTGATTTCGGAACAGCAATGGGACCGGGAACAGATATTCATCATCTTCGTCCGACAGACGTTTCCGTAAATAGTTCAAGAGGAAACCTGGATTTTGATAACGGCGGATCCCAGCACTCAGAAGCACTTGGAAACTATTTCGACAGCGACTCATGGGAGCCTCGCGACGAAGTTAAAGGTGATGTAGCACGTATGATCTTTTACATGGCTGTCCGTTATGAAGGCGACAGCGGCGAACCGAATCTTGAGCTGAATGAGAGTGTGAACAATGGATCTGCTCCTTACATGGGCAAAAAATCCGTTCTTCTGCAATGGCATCAGCAGGATCCTGTCAGCGATTGGGAACGCCACCGCAATGACGTCATTTACAGCGATTATCAGCATAACCGCAATCCATTCATTGACCACCCTGAATGGGCGGCATCAGTATTTAACTAACTAGATTGAAAAAGGAGCCTGCTATTGCGGCTCCTTTTCCTGTAAAATGTATTTTCTCACAATTCCTGCAAATTCTTTAAAAGCTTCCTGTTGCTCTAAGTTCGTCAGCATCCCTTTAACAACGGGCTTTCGCAGCTGTTCACTTTGAAGCTCTTCCTCCAGTACATCTAAGGTTACCATGATGTCCTCGTTATCATTGGCCAGTTTTCTTGTCTCCTGCAGATGTTCAAGGACATATTCCGCAGACCCTAGCTTTGCCGTGCGGATGGACTTCCACATTACCTTCATGGATTGTTCAGAAATGATCGGATCCAGTTCGCTTTTATAAAAGCCTTCCACAAGGTGATCCATTCGCTCAAGCAGAAAGGAGGCTAATTGAGACCGGTCGAAATGCAGCACGTCAAAGATAATCAGCTCCAAATAAGAACGCAGCATTCCTTTTGCAAGAATAATCAAGTCTCCCAAAAACGGACGGATCTCTTCTCCATACATTCCGAGCAGATTTTTTTCGAACATTAAATAGCTTTCCCACTCCTTCTGGCGGAAAAAGTTTTCAATCTCTTTATTAAACGGGACAGTTTGTTCCCTGATCTGGGTAATAATAAATTCGCGGTGTTTGGAGATTTCATCAAAGGTAAGCGACATCCATTCAGTAAACTTCTCCCTTGAATTCAGTTCCTTTTTTTCAATCAGCGCCACCTGTTCTTCAAATTGCTGGTGATGCTGCTGCAGGATAGAGAGCAGCAGGGCTTCCTTTGATTTAAAATGCAGATAAAAAGCACCTTTCGAAATGCCGCTTGCTGTAGCAATCTCTTGTATAGAAGCCGCACGAAATCCTTTATCTGCAAATAATTTAATGGCTTCATCCATAATGATCATTTCTTTTTCATTCATGCTCGTCGCTCCCCGGAGTATATCTGGCAGTTTGTTCATTTGTTCACATCATATTCATTGACTATGACTATTCGGTCAGTTATATTATAAATGGTTATGACCGACCAGTCAATTTACATAGGAGGACAGCAATGAATCGAATAATCGGCTTTTCACTAAAGAATAAATTCGCCGTATGGCTGCTTACCATTATCGTAACCGCAGCAGGCCTGTATTCCGGGCTGAATATGAAGCTTGAAACAATCCCCAACATTAATACTCCGCTCTTAACCGTTACTGCAGTTTATCCGGGAGCTACTCCCCAGCAGGTGGCTGACAAACTGTCCGAGCCGATGGAGAAAAAGCTTCAGAACTTAAATGGAGTCAGCACAGTCAGCTCGTCCTCCTTCCAAAACGTCTCATCCCTGCAAATCGAATACGGGTATGAAAAGGATATGGACGAAGCAAAGCAGGAAGCAGAGGATGCTTTAAGTTCATTGGAATTGCCGGATGGAGTTGAAGAACCTGAAGTTTCCCGGCTTAGTCTGAACGCATTCCCTGTAATTGTTCTAAGTGCTTCAAGCGACAAAGAGTCACTGCAAGAGCTCACGAAAAAGGCAGAGGAAGAAATGCTGCCATCCTTTGAAGGCTTAGAAGGCGTCGGCTCTGTCCAGCTGACAGGCCAGCAGGTAGAAGAAGCACAGCTTGTCTTCAAACAGGATCAGCTTAAAAAATACGGTCTTAATGAAGAAACCGTTCAAAATATGATCAAAGGCTCGGACGTCACATCCCCGCTTGGGCTTTACACTTTTGGAAATACAGAAAAATCGGTCGTTGTTGATGGAAATATATCAACAATAGATGATTTGAAAAATATGGAGATACCAGCTGTTCCTCAAAGCTCGTCCGCCCAGCAGGCTCCTGCACAGCAAGGAGCCGGTCAGCAGCAGGGAACTTCACCGGCATCACCTCAGCAGGGAAGTGCACAAACTTCACCTCAGCAGGGCAGCGGCCAAGCTCCGCCGCAGCAAGGTGCAGCAGGACAGCCTCAGCAGGCACAGCCTGGAGCTGCTCAGTCCGCAAAGCTTCCTACAGTTAAGCTTAGTGAGCTGGCAGACATCAAGATCGTCGGTAAGGCAGAATCGATTTCACGTACAAATGGCCAGGAATCCATAGGCTTCCAGATTGTTAAATCAGAGGATGCAAATACGGTAGATGTCGTTAATGCTGTTGAAAAACAAGTGAAAACATTGGAAAAAGATTATCCCGGTGTTCATTTTACATCCACCTTCGACCAGGGAGAACCGATTGAAAAGTCCGTTAATACGATGCTGAGCAAAGCATTGTTTGGCGCTGGTTTTGCGGTCCTGATTATTCTCTTATTCCTAAGAAATGTCCGGACAACGATTATTTCTGTCATTTCCATTCCGCTTTCCTTGCTGATTGCGGTCCTGATTTTAAATCAGATGGATATTACCCTTAACATTATGACCCTCGGTGCGATGACTGTCGCAATCGGACGGGTAGTCGATGATTCCATTGTTGTTATAGAAAACATATTCAGAAGAATGTCTCTTAAAGGAGAACCGCTTAAAGGAGCGGAGCTGATTAAATCAGCTACCAAGGAAATGTTTATTCCGATTATGTCTTCCACCATCGTGACCATTGCTGTATTCCTGCCGCTGGGTCTCGTAAAAGGAATGATTGGTGAACTATTCCTTCCTTTTGCGCTTACCATTGTGTTCTCGCTGCTCGCATCTTTATTGGTTGCAATCACCATCGTTCCAATGCTGGCACACTCCTTCTTTAAAAAGGGAGTAAACGAGAAGCATCACAAAGAAGAAGAAAAGCCAGGGAAACTATCAGGCTTTTACAGAAGAGTACTAAACTGGTCCCTGAATCATAAATGGATCACGTCAGGTATCGCCATCCTGCTGCTGGTCGGAAGCCTTGCATTGGTTCCTCTGATCGGAGTCAGCTTCCTTCCGGATGAAGAGGAAAAAATGGTGATGGCGACATACAATCCTGAACCTGGACAAACCCGTGAAGATTCAGAAAAAATTGCCCTTGATGCAGAAAAATATTTTGATGGACGCAAAGGGGCAGAGACGATTCAATATTCTCTTGGCGGAGAAAACCCGATGAATCCGGGAGCTCAAAACCAAGCGCTCTTCTTTGTTCAATATAAAGATGACACTGAAAATTTCGAGGCCGAAAAGGAAAAGGTCATTGAAGATCTTCAAAAAAGAACGTCAAAAGGAGAATGGGCTTCCCAAAGCTTCTCCTCAGGCGGCAGCAGCAACTCGCTGGAAGTTTTCGTAAATGGAGAAAATATTGATGACATCAAGCCGGTTGTAGCAGACGTTGAAAAAATTCTTAAAAACAATAGCGACCTGGAAAATGTGAAGAGCGGATTGTCCAAAACATATGAGGAATTTACGCTCGTTGCTAACCAGAAAAAGCTTAGCGAGCTCGGCCTAACTGCCGGTCAAATCGGTATGGAGCTAAGCCAGGAAACAAAGCGTCCGATTGTAACCACTATTAAAAAAGATGGAAAAGATGTAAATGTCTATCTGCAGGCTGAAGAAGAAAAACTGGAAGACATTCAAGATCTGACGAACAAAAAAGTGGCTTCCTCTCTAGGGAAGGAAGTCGCCATTAAAGATGTTGTTGAGGTTAAAGAAGGTTCCACCTCTGATACCATCTCCCGGCGCGATGGAAAAATCAGCGTCTCTGTATCCGGAGATATCAAAGCGGATGATGTAGGGAAGGTATCAGCAGCCGTTCAAGAAAAAATAAATGATGTGAAGCAGCCATCCGGAGTCGATATTTCAATGGGCGGTGTAAGCGAAGACATCCAGGAGTCCTTCTCCCAGCTTGGACTTGCGATGCTTGCAGCCATTGCGATCGTCTACCTGATTCTCGTCATTACGTTTGGCGGCGGCCTCGCGCCATTTGCGATCCTGTTCTCCCTGCCTTTCACTGTAATCGGAGCACTCGCTGGATTATACATTGCAGGAGAAACCATCAGTATTTCCTCTATGATCGGAGCACTGATGCTCATTGGGATCGTTGTAACAAACGCTATCGTACTGATTGACCGCGTCATCCATAAGGAAAAAGAGGGCATCCCGACCCGCGAGGCCATCCTCGAGGCCGGAACAACCCGACTAAGACCAATCCTGATGACCGCAATTGCCACGATTGGTGCTCTAGCACCGCTTGCACTGGGACTGGAAGGAAGCGGACTGATCTCCAAAGGACTGGGCATCACCGTTATTGGCGGTTTGACCAGTTCAACGCTTCTTACTCTTTTGATTGTACCGATTGTGTATGAGGTCTTTAGTAAGTTTCGGAAAAAGACAGTCGGAAAAAGACAGGAATAGAAGAATAAATGGAAAAACCGGTCTTCCTGTTGGGAGGCCGGTTTTTTTGGTTGGTGGTGACTGTGTTTGTTGTTGTGATGCCAGGCAAGAATGCCAGGCAAGATGAAAAAGGAGTGCGATGCCAGGCAAGAATGCCAGGCAAAATGGGAAGAACGTGCGATGCCAGGCAAGAATGCCAGGCAAGATGAAAAAGGAGTGCGATGCCAGGCAAGAATGCCAGGCAAAATGGGAAGAACGTGCAATGCCAGGGAAGAATGCCAGGCAAGATGAAAAAGGAGTGCGATGCCAGGCAAGAATGCCAGGCAAAATGGGAAGAACGTGCGATGCCAGGCAAGAATGCCAGGCAAGATGAAAAAGGAGTGCGATGCCAGGCAAGAATGCCAGGCAAAATGGGAAGAACGTGCAATGCCAGGCAAGAATGCCAGGCAAGATGAAAAAGGAGTGCGATGCCAGGCAAGAATGCCAGGCAAAATGGGAAGAACGTGCAATGCCAGGGAAGAATGCCGGGCAAAGGTGTAAAAGGAGTGCGATGCCAGGCAAAATGGGAAGAACGTGCAATGCCAGGCAAACTGCAGCTGCACCAGCACCAGCACCCCCCTTACCCATAAAAAAGCGGCCCGCAGAACATTCTGCAGACCGCTTTCCTTCTATATTAAATCAAGAATCTCTATCTCCACCCCAAAATGATCCGACACCATAGCCTTATTCACCCCGTTAAAGATCACGGCAGAACTCATTACCCTGAGCGGCTGATTGGTTAAAATCAAATCGATTCGAAGCGGGTTTTCATTTTCTTCCCATCCGGCTATTTTGCCTGGAACGGTTATGCCGCTGTCTTTTTGTTCAGCGAGTTCATACGTATCCAGGAGGCCCTGGCTTTTTAAATAGTCATAGCCTTCACCGCGGATGTGTGCGTTATTATTGAAGTCGCCCATCAGGAAGAAGCGGTGTTCTTTATGAACCTGGCGGAGCAGTGAAACTGCTTGCTCTTTGAAGGGTTCTTCTGCATCGTCCCACCAGCCGAGGTGGCAGGAGTAAAAGGAAACCAGTTCATTTTCAGCTTCAACCGTTACGCCGACAATCCGTCTGGTTTTCCAATAGGCAGTGTCTGTACTGTTTGTTATAAGGAAGGAATGAGTTTCCCTGATGGGGAATTTCGACAAGATGGCCGACCCTTCCTCATAAATATCGTAGCCGATGTGTGATTGGCCCCATTGAAGTTCATAGCCTTGAATGCCGAGCTTGTTTAGCTCAGCGAGAAGAACAACGGCATAATTGTCTTTTTTAACAAGGCCATATGCCGTTTCTTCATTTATAGACTGATTCACTTCCTGGAGTGCAATGACGTCATAGTCTTTCTCGGCGATTGTTTTCGCTAGAGTTCTTATCTTTTCCATTTGGTTCTCTTCGATCCAGGCATGGCAGTTAAGAGTCAGCAATTTCATATTATGCTCCCAGTAAATCCTGGATATCAGATTTAATAACGTCTGCTTTTGGTCCGTAGATGGCTTGTACGCCTTTGTCTTTAACGATCAGGCCAAGTGCGCCTTGTTCTTTCCATTTAGGTTCGCCTGCTACAAGGGAAGAATCTTTTACTGTTACACGAAGGCGTGTCATGCAGGCATCTACATCTGTAATATTGGATCTTCCACCAAGAAGTTCAATGATAGCAGGTGCGAGAGAACCTTCTTGAACAGCTCCGCCTGTTTTTTCGCCATCTTCGTTGTCAATGTAGTTTCCATTGCGTCCCGGTGTTGGGAAGTTGAAGCGTTTGATTAGGAAATGCGCCACTCCGAAGTTCAGTCCGAAGAACACAGCACATGCAATAAGGAAGTTTACGAAATCCATCCACAGTCCAGCTTTGAAGATCATCGGGGTGCGAGTTAACAGCTCAATGAATCCGAATGAGTGGACGCGCAGGTTAATGATATCAGCAAGGGCAAATGCAAGTCCTGTAGTAATGGCATAAACAATATACAAAAGCGGTGCAGCAAACATGAACATGAATTCAATCGGTTCTGTAACCCCAGTAAGGAATACTGCAAGACCGGCAGAAAAGAACATGGATTTGTACTTTTTGCGTTTGTCTTTATCAACATTGCGGTACATGGCATAAGCGATACCGATCAAAGAAGCAGTTGAAAGAATCATTTGTCCTACTTTAAAGCGGGCAGGGTGAACGTCGTTCAATAGTTTTTCGTATCCAGCCTGGTTTCCTGCAGCCAGGTAGTTGTTCAAGTCAGCAATCCAAGCAAGCCATAGCGGATCTTGACCGGAAACGACTGTTCCTGCGCTTGATCCAGTCAGAACGGTGTACGTTCCGCCAAGAGCAGTATAGTTCATCGGAACCGTCAGCATGTGGTGCAATCCGAAAGGAAGGAGCAGACGCTCAAGTGTCCCAAAGATGAATGGTGCAATGATTGGTGCAGTATCTTTAGAAGACGCAATCCATTTACCGAAGTCATTCAGCAAACCTTGGACGAAAGGCCATACAAGAGACAGGACGATTGCAGTAATGACAGATCCGCCAATAACAGCGAACGGTACAAAACGTTTTCCGTTGAAGAAAGCAAGAGCATCAGGCAATTTACTGTAGTTGTAATATTTATTGAACAGGTTCGCTCCGAGGAAACCGGAAATGATTCCAACGAAAACTCCCATGTTAAGGGCCGGAGCCCCAAGTACTGATGTGAAATAATCTTTTACAAGAAGATCTTGTCCAAACAATGAGTTTACTACTGCGTTCGGATCATCGAACATGGCAGCGTTTACTCCGAAGATCGCACCAGTGATCCGGTTAATTAGAACGAATGCGATTAGGGCAGCAAAGGCACCGCCGGCACGTTCTTTAGCCCAGGATCCCCCAATGGCTACTGCAAATAAAATGTGAAGGTTCGTGATG
This sequence comes from Metabacillus flavus, assembly GCF_018283675.1. Classification (NCBI taxonomy): domain Bacteria; kingdom Bacillati; phylum Bacillota; class Bacilli; order Caryophanales; family Bacillaceae; genus Metabacillus; species Metabacillus flavus. The sequence goes on along the minus strand of NZ_JAGVRK010000001.1, from coordinate 3,839,718 downwards.
ATCGCCCATCCGATATCCTCCATTACTCGTGCGATGGTCATGACAAGGGTGACGTCCCCTCCCATCATCGCTACTAATTTCCCTAAAGAAATCATGATTCCGGCAGCAGGCATAACGGCAACCACTACCATAAGTGCTTTACCGAACTTTTGCCAGAAATCAAATGAAAATAAACTTTTCATGACTTGCTCCTCCTCTGTGTATGGGCTTACATTGATAAGTAAATAAAAATGCATGGCTGAAACCGAATACATTTTACTAATAAAGTAAAAAATAATATGCAACATAAAGTGCAACCGTTTGCATTCTGATTATATGAAATATAAATGCACAATGCAAGAGTTTCTGGAAAAATATTTTTTGAAGGAAATATGACCGTCTTAATGGTAAAGAATGACCGTTATATATGACCGAAGCCCTAAAAAACGACTTCTTTTTTTTACATTATTATGAGTTTAAAATTACTTTTTTACTAAAAAATATCTAGAACGAACGCAGTCTCTTATATTTTAACTTGGGTATGACGGAAACAGATCTAAGAGGTATTTTGACAGCTCCTTTCACAAAGCTTGGAATAGTTTTTATGAAATGCTGATACAGCAAAAAAGAACGGCGTACCTGCTGATGACTCAGCGGATAGATACGCCGTTCTTCTTATTTTCTCTTTTTGAATTTATCTTCTGAATCTGAATCAGACTTCGTTTTATGCTTCTTTTTCTCATCCTGCATATCTTTTTTTAAATCTTCCAAAGGAATGGAATCAACCGTTTGTTCGCTCTCAAATTTATCGTGCATGCTCTCATTATCTGTAGGTACTTGCTCAGGATGTTCATTACGGTGTTTAGTGCTTTCTTTCGACAAAATCTCCACCTCCCTGATATAATCTGTATATTCCACCGTACAAAAATGTTCAAACGTAAGCCAGGCAAACAATGAAAGCGTTTATCACTTATTAACGGCCAGTAAATTCTGCATTTCGTCATGTACACTTAATAAAATTTTACTTTTCTGCTACTGCCCTCCAGCTGGATACAGAGAGTGGATTTTCCCCGAAATCTAGAATTATCCAATTGTGTGAACATATTGTGAAAAAATATTGAACAAGATGTGACTTTTGTATGAAAACTGGATGACATTAAAATTTGGAAAGCCATTTTTGTTTGTGGTCTGTTACTATAAGGGTAAAAGTTTAAGTGATTGCTGTGCTTATAGACTTTTTTGTCATTATTTATAGAAGGATTGGGAAGGATGGTGAACCTTTTGGGTAAATATTTGAAACCTATCATTTTATTTGGAGCTTTAATGTCAGTGTTTTTGCTTGGCGGCTGCAGCCAGATGGCCGTTCTCGATCCGAAAGGACCGGTTGCCGCGCAGCAAAGAGACCTGATCATGCTCTCTATCGTATTTATGCTGTTTATCATAGCAGTTGTCTTCGTTTTGTTTGTTCTTATTATTTTTAAATACCGCGAGCGCCCTGCAAACATGGGATATGAGCCGCCTGAAATGGAAGGCAGCAAGTTTCTTGAGATTGTTTGGACGGTTATTCCGATTATTATCGTAATCGCACTTTCCATTCCAACAGTTCAGGCCATCTACAGCCTGGAAGAAATACCGGAAAGTGAACACGCGGATAAGAAACCGCTTGTTGTTTATGCAACATCTGTAGACTGGAAGTGGATCTTCAGTTATCCGGAGGAAGATATTGAGACAGTCAATCAGCTTTATATTCCTGAGGATCGTCCGCTGGAATTCCGTTTAACATCTGCTGACACAATGGCATCATTCTGGATTCCTCAGCTAGGCGGACAGAAATATGCTATGTCAGAAATGGAAATGAAGCTTTACCTTCAATCCGATGAGCCTGGTGTATACGAAGGACGCAATGCCAACTTCACAGGTGAAGGATTTACAAAACAGCGTTTTAAAGTCTACTCCCAAACAGAGAAAGATTTCGCTGCCTGGGTGAAGAAAAGCCAAAGTGCTCCTGAACTGAAAGAGGAGCAGTATGAGAAATTAATGTTCCCTGGTGATGCGAAACCGATGACATTCTCTTCAACTCACTTAGGATTTGTAGATCACGCGAAGGACCCTGAATATGCAATCAGAGTCCGTGAGAAATACGGAGTAACTTACCAGGAGCATCATTCAAAGACCGAAGAAAAAGAAAAGAATGATACCGGGGAAGAATTAGGCTCCAAATAGGAAAGGAGGAAATTCAATGTTTGAATTTATCAAGAACAATTTGATCCTTGACGATCCGCTTATTATGGGAGCTCAAGTATCTATTGGTCTTACTACAGTTGCAATTATTTTCGTCCTTTCCTACTTCAAAAAATGGAAATGGCTATGGACGAACTGGCTGACTTCGGTTGACCATAAAAAATTGGGGATTATGTATATCATTGCCGCAATTTTGATGCTTTTCCGCGGAGGGGTCGATGCACTCCTTATGCGTGCTCAGCTCACGGTAAATAATGCAGAGTTCCTGAACTCTCAGCATTACAATGAAATATTCACGACACATGGAACGATCATGATTATCTTCATGGCGATGCCGTTCCTGATTGGACTGATCAACGTTGTCGTTCCTCTTCAAATCGGTGCACGCGACGTTGCTTATCCTTATTTGAACTCATTGAGCTTTTGGACATTTTTCGTCGGAGCGATGCTCTTTAATATTTCATTTGTATTCGGGGGTTCTCCATCAGCAGGCTGGACAGCTTACATGCCTCTTGCCGGTGTTGAAAGCTCTCCTGGACCAGGGCAGAACTATTATTTGCTTGGTCTTCAAGTAGCAGGTATCGGTACTTTGATGACGGGTATTAACTTCATGGTTACGATCTTGAAAATGCGTGCAAAAGGTATGACGCTTATGCGTATGCCTATGTTTACATGGACTGCTCTTATCACATGTCTGATCATTGTGTTCGCTTTCCCTGTATTGACTGTAGCACTTGCACTTATGACATTTGACCGCTTGTTCGGTTCCCACTTCTTTACTCTTGCAGACGGCGGTATGCCGATGCTGTGGGCGAACCTTTTCTGGATTTGGGGACATCCTGAGGTATATATCGTTATCCTTCCGGCTTTCGGTATCTTCTCGGAAATCATTGCTACATTTGCACGAAAAGCACTGTTCGGATATAAAGCGATGGTTGCCGCAATCGTTGTTATTTCCGGTTTGAGCTTCCTTGTATGGGTGCATCACTTCTTTACAATGGGTTCAAGCGCTGGAGTTAACTCTGTATTCTCAATCACAACCATGGCAATTGCCATTCCTACAGGTGTAAAAATATTTAACTGGCTGTTTACGCTTTACAAAGGAAGAATTAAATTCACTGTTGCAATGCTTTGGTCTCTTGCTTTCATCCCGACATTCGTAATCGGGGGAGTTACAGGGGTTATGCTAGCAATGGCAGCAGCTGACTATCAATACCATAATACGTACTTCCTTGTTGCTCACTTCCACTACGTATTGATTGCCGGAACAGTTTATGCGTGTTTCGCTGGTCTTTACTACTGGTATCCAAAAATGTTCGGCCACAAACTGAACGAAAGAATCGGCCGCTGGAGCTTCTGGTTCTTTAACATTGGATTTAACGTTTGTTTCTTCCCAATGTTCTTCTTAGGTCTTGACGGTATGCCGCGCCGTGTTAACACATACGATGCAGCAGACGGCTGGCAGGATCTGAACATTGTTGCTTCAATCGGAGCACTTGGTATGGCTGTTGGATTTATGGTTCTTGTTTACAACATCTATTACAGCTTCCGTTTTGCGGAAAGAGAGCAAACAGGAGATGCATGGGATGGCCGTACACTTGAGTGGGCGACATCTACAGCAATTCCGCCGCACTACAACTTCGCTGTTATCCCTGAAGTAACTGGCATGGATGAATGGTGGAGAATGAAACAAAGAAATAAAACGACTGGCAAACGCGAAGCAGTTGAATATAAACCGATTCACATGCCGAACTATTCCGGCAGACCGCTTATTATGTCAGTAGCTTTCGGTATCGCAGGATTCGGTATGGTCTTCTCCCTATGGTGGATGGCGATTATCGGATTAGTCGGTGTATTTGCAACAATGATCCTTCGCTCGCTTGAAATTGACGATGGCTACTATGTCAGCGTAGAAGAAATACAAGAAACTGAAAAACGGGCAACCGTTTAAAGGAGGCGTGAAATTTGGGACATTCACACACACATGATGGTTCAAACACGCCGCTGGAATATCAATCTGAAATAGGCAGATTGAATATTGTAGGCTTCTGGATTTTCCTTGGAGCGGAAATTGCGTTGTTCTCTACACTTTTTGCAACGTATTTCGCATTATTTAACCAAACTGCAGATGGTCCGCTTCCTGGGGATATGTTCAAAGTAGAAGGCGTATTGATTATGACATTCCTGCTTTTGATAAGCAGTTTTACAAGCGGTATTGCCATTCATGAGCTGCGCCGCCACAACATGAAGGGTGTATTCATTTGGACGATTATTACCCTTCTTCTCGGCGCCGGCTTTGTTGGCTACGAAGTATTTGAGTTCGTTGAGTATGTACATGAAGGCGCTACGCTCCAGACAAGTGCTTTCTGGTCCGCATTCTTTGTTCTTGCAGGGACACACGGACTTCACGTATCCATCGGTATCGCATGGATTTCCTTAATCCTAATCCAGGTTAAAAAGCGCGGTTTAACACCACAAACTGCTACCAAGCTTTTTATCTCAAGTCTTTACTGGCATTTCCTTGACGTCGTCTGGATTTTCATTTTCACTGGAGTCTATTTGATGGGGATGGTGTTGTAATATGGCTGGAAATACTCAAACATCTCATAACACACATTCATCTCATGATAAATTCCCATGGAGCAATGTCATTGGTTTTGCATTATCCATCGTTTTAACATTGCTCGCTCTATGGGTAGGCTTAGCATCAGGATTCTCTGATACCACTATCCTGATCATCATTTTCGTCTTTGCTTTCTTCCAGGCTGCACTTCAGCTGCTTATGTTCATGCATATGACAGAGAGCAGCAGCGGATGGATTCAAACCCTCAATACTGTGTTTGCAGCATTCATTGCGATTGTAATCGTAGCTGGAACAGTTTGGGTAATGGGATCGCATGGCGGTCACTCAGAACATCAGAAAAACCCGCCTTCTCATGGTGAACATGGAGAACATGAAGGTAAATAAACAATAGTAAACCGGTAATCGCTATCCCAGATTGGGCAGCGATTACCGGTTTTTTGTTTTAATATAAGGCTCTGTTAAAGTCTTATGTTGATTTTTAACACCTGTTGATTGGAGTGGAAGGCGCGAGACTCCTGCGGGAGCAGCGGGACAGGTGAGACCCCGCAGTGGCGAAGCCAGGAGGAGGCTCACCGCCCGCCTAAGGATAAGCTAACAGCCTGCAACGGAAATCACAGCCAAGTTTAACAGAGGCTAATATAAAGTCACCTCCGCTGGAAATCTGTACTTGAATATGGGGCTCACATCGTGAACGTCCGATAAACGTGGGAAGCGGAGCGGGCGATATCCGTACTAGAATGTCCGATGTCCATCCATGAGTGTTCGATAAAAGCGTGAACGTCCGATAACAGAGTAGAAGTGAATCCGGAGATGCCTAATACAAGAAAAAACCCTGCACCGAGTTCGATGCAAGGGTTATTCAATAATTGGTGATTTTGGAGCGTGCTTCTTCTCATGCTCACGCTTAATGATCGGGAAGGCATAAATTAGGAATGCTGCGATATGGGCAAATACTACATTGCCGACGAAGATCATATTGAGGACGTAGTGATCGATGAAATTTAAGCTTCCGCTGAGATAGAGGAGAAAGTAAGCCCACATTCCAACAATAAACGGAATATGGATGATTGCTAATCTCTTTCGTTCAGGCCAGAGAAATAAAGGAGTTGCTGTCGCGATGAAAAGATAAACCACGAACACATCCATTTCACTTACCTCCTTGTCAAATTTGTTAGCGCTTACATAACTTGACCAATTGTGACAGAGAAAAGAACAATTTGTGAACTTTCTGTTACAATTAGTATAACACAAAATTCTGATAATTAAAGGATTTTGTTTGAGAAAATTTGCCTATTTTTACGTTTAGCATTTCTCAATTGTGGAATTTTTAAACTATATACTTTGAGGAGGCTCAAAACATGACGGTAAAAGCACTGGTATTAAACTGTTCCTTAAAAAAGGGCGATGAAGAATCGAATACTGAAGCGTTAGTCAAAAAGGCCACCGGCATCATGCAGCGTGAAGGAGTATTTGTTGAAACAGTCAGAGTAGCTGACTATAAAGTCGCTTTTGGAATCTCCGATGATATGGGTGGAGGAGATGAATGGCCGCAGATCTTTGAAAAAGTGATAGAGGCGGATATTTTAATCATAGGCACCCCCCTTTGGATTGGGGAGAAAAGCAGCATTGCAGCCATGGTTATGGAGAGGCTGTATGGCGGAAGCAGCCTGACCAATGAAAAAGGACAATCCATCTATTACAACAAAGTCGGCGGAGTCGTTGTAACAGGGAATGAGGATGGAGCAAAAGATGCGGCCAAATCCATTTTGTACGGTCTTTCGCATATGGGCTTTACCGTTCCTCCAAATGTTGATACATATTGGGTGGGAGAGGCTGGACCAGGTCCTTCTTTTATTGAAGCGGATGGACATAAAAATGAATTTACAAAACAGCATGTGCAAATGCTTGCGTTTAACCTGATGCATTTTGCCAGAATGCTGAAAGGAAACCCAATTCCTGCTCAGGGTACGGTAATTCAATAAGAAAGAAATAGAATGAGGCTTGCTGAAATTAGAACACAGTGGAAACGCCGCAGCTGCCAGAGGTTAACATTGAAATCGGTATACAAGTGGTATAGAACCTGAAAAAGCCTGGAAAGTCAGGCTTTTTAATTTGCATAGGATTATGTTAAAGCTTAACACCTGTTGATTAGAGTGAATGGCGCATTCCTGCAAGCTGTTTCACCTATTCTTATTTCCTAAAATAAAGGAATGTGACATAATAAAGAAGAATTTTGAAAAAGAAGGGTGTTACATATGAATGATCAAACAAAGCTTTCGAAACGGAAGCTTTTAGGGATAGCAGGAATGGGTTGGATGTTTGATGCAATGGATGTTGGACTCCTCTCATTTATTATCGCCGCGCTTGCGGTTGAATGGCATCTGAAACCGGATCAAATGGCTTGGATCGGCTCGGTCAATTCAATTGGGATGGCAGCCGGGGCTCTCATTTTTGGCTTGATGGCGGACCGCATCGGCAGAAAAAACGTTTTTATTATCACTCTTCTGTTGTTTTCTGTGGGAAGCGGACTATCTGCCCTGGCTTGGGCACTGCCTGTTTTTCTTGTTTTGCGATTTATCATAGGAATGGGTTTAGGTGGCGAGCTACCGGTTGCCTCGACGCTCGTCTCAGAAAGTGTGAAACCGCATGAAAGAGGCCGCATCGTCGTACTTCTTGAAAGCTTTTGGGCAGGCGGATGGCTCCTTGCAGCCTTGATTGCCTTCTTTATCATTCCGCGTTTTGGCTGGCAGACAGCACTGGTCATCAGTGCACTTCCTGCATTTTATGCACTATATTTACGATGGAATCTTCCGGATTCCAAAGCGTTTAAGGCTGTTCAGGAAAAAGACCAGGAAACGATGCTGCAAAAAGTAGCGAAGGTATGGAGCGGGAAATACAAAAAACGCACCGCTATGCTTTGGATTCTATGGTTTTCCGTGGTATTTTCCTATTACGGTATGTTTCTATGGCTGCCAAGCGTCATGACCATGAAAGGATTCACCTTAATTAAAAGTTTTGAATATGTCCTTATTATGACTCTTGCTCAGCTTCCAGGTTACTTCAGTGCGGCCTGGCTGATTGAAAAAAAGGGCCGGAAATTTGTCCTGATTGTTTACCTGTCAGGTACTGCTCTGAGTGCCTATTTCTTTGGAAATGCAGAAACACCAGCGCTGCTTCTTGCGTCAGGAATGTTTCTTTCCTTCTTTAATCTTGGGGCATGGGGAGCGCTCTATGCATACACCCCTGAACAGTATCCAACTTCCATTCGGGGAACAGGATCAGGGATGGCGGCCTCGTTCGGAAGAATCGGTGGAATATTGGGACCGCTGCTTGTTGGTTATATGATTAAAATGAATGTTGAAATAGGAACGATCTTTACAATTTTCTGTTTCTCCATCATCATCGGTGTGCTTTCAGTTGCATTTCTGGGAAGGGAAACGAAACAAACGGAAATGGAAGAATTTTAATACCCTTCTGAGTGTTGATAATCGCTTTAGAGGGTGCTATAGTAATGGACAGACTTGCAGCCTGAGGTCTGAAGGAGGCAGGTCTGTTCAGTGTTTCGGAAGACCGCTGCACGGAAAAGATCTGTTCCGGACACCGGCGCTTTTTTTACGAAAATCTTCAAGGAGAGACAACTATGCTAACAAATATTAAAGAATACAGCCTGCTCATCATAGGATCTTTCTTTTTTGCAATCGGAGTTAATCTGTTTGCCATCCCAAATGAACTGGGTGAAGGCGGCGTAACGGGAATTTCGATGCTTCTTTATTATGTGCTTCATTGGTCGCCTGGAATTACCAACTTCATAATGAACGGTATTTTGCTTTCAGTCGGCTTTCGCTTGCTGAGCAAGCGTGTAACCTATTATTCTATCATCTCCATTGTGTTCACTTCCGTTTTCCTGCATCTAACGGAAGGAATGGCAGCACCAATTGAAGATGCCATCTTGGGAACCGTTTTTGCCGGTATTTTCATCGGGATCGGTCTCGGACTCGTTCTTCGCGCAGGCGGTACAACGGGGGCTCGGCCATTCTAGCGAGAATGACTCAAAAATATTTTGGCTGGAGTGTAAGCAGCTCGATGCTGCTGTTCGATATGATTGTGGTGCTAAGCTCTTATTTTGTCATAGGTGCTGCTAATACCATGTATACCGTAATCTCTATCTACATTAGTACCAAGGTGCTCGATTATATTCTGGAAGGCTTCGATACGAGAAAAGCCGCCACCATTATTTCTGATCATGCGGATGAAGTCGCGAGCCGGGTTAATGAAGATATGGACCGGGGTGTCACGGTTATTTCTGCAAAAGGCAGCTATACGAAAGAATCGCGCGATATTCTCTATATCGTCATTAATAAACAAGAGCTGTTTCAGCTGAAAAAAATCGTTCATAAAATTGATGACAAAGCGTTTGTCGTAATCCATGACGTTCGCGATGTATTCGGAGAAGGCTTTACCTTCCCGAAAACTTAAGGAACCCCTTCGATCTCTGAAGGGGATTTTTTTTCGGCTAAAGCCGCTCCAATTCAATTGTTTGACGGAGGCCAATCAACTCCGATACTCTTTAATCAGGAAATTCATGAGGATGCAGCTGTGTTATGGAAGAAAAGCTAAAGATGCAAAACGCTCTATTTGCTGTTCTATCAGCCCGCTTAAATAGTTCTGACCGATATGCATTAGAAAGGATTGAATCAAATGAATACAACAATTGAAACCATCTTAAATCACCGCTCAATACGAAAATTCCAGGATCGTCCCCTCACGGACGAACAAATATCCCTGCTCGTAAAAGCCGCACAGGCTGCTTCTACATCCAGCAATATTCAAGCCTACTCAATCATCGGCGTGAAAAACCCTGAAACGAAGCAGAAGCTGGCAGAGCTTGCAGGAAACCAGTCATATGTGGCACATAACGGCCACTTCTTTGTATTCTGCGCAGACCTTTACCGCCACCAAAAAGTAGGGGAAATGGAGAAACAAGATGTCACCGATTCCATTGAAAGCACTGAAAAATTCATGGTAGCGATCATTGATGCTGCTCTCGCTGCCCAAAATACAGCAATCGCTGCAGAATCAATGGGACTTGGCATCTGCTATATCGGAGGGTTGAGGAACAATCTTCCTGAAGTATCAAATGTTCTTAAAACTCCTGACCGGGTAATTCCGCTCTTTGGAATGACAATTGGCTACCCGGACCAAAACCCGGATGTAAAACCGCGGCTTCCATTTAACCATCTTTATTTTGAAGAACAGTATGACACTGGAGAGCAATACGAAGAGCAGCTGAAAGAGTATAACGAAACTGTGTCCGCCTACTACAATGAACGCACGGACGGAAGGCGCTCTGATACATGGACCGGCCAAATGGCGCAAATGCTATCCCATCCCCAAAGGATGTATATGAAAGACTTTGTTCAAAAGAAAGGCTTTGACAAGAAGTAAAGAAACAAGCCCCAGCATACCCGGGGGCTTGTTCCCTATTTACGTTTTGAGAACCACCAAAAAGGAAAAGCTGCCACAAGATACAAAAAGTATAAAATCGAAATAATCCATCCGGCAGGCGTTAAGATGAGAAGATCGACGACATCTTCTGCAGCCTGGCCCAATGGCCTCTTTTTTCCTGAAAATAAATATAAAAAGGAAAACAAAATGGAAAACAGGATAAAGCAGACTGCATAAGCAATGAGAAATATTAATAAAAGTTCTGGCATTGAAGCAGTTTCCCCCGGCTTTTTCTATTATTCTAGCACACCAGCAAATGGAAATAAGCAAACTCCGTAAAAGTTTTACCTTTCCATCTCCCATAAATTCTCCATAGCCCTTCCCAATTCCTTGTTGATAATAGAAAACCTGTGAACAACTTGTGTATGACTAAAATACCAAGTGCAGATATAGTAGGGAACGCATGTACCCACACAAAATGTGGGTAACTTTTGTGGATATGTTGATAAGTTCTGTGGATAAGATGTTTGTAAAGGAGTTTTCCCCTGTGTATATCTAATAATTTACAAAATAATAACCAAAGCTTCATAAAATTGTGGATAACTGGATGTTTTCCGAAATCAGTATTAATAATACTAATAGATGTGATAATCGGAGAAAATGGCAGAAATCACTGCAAACGTGGTACGAAGTGCAATGCCAGGCAAACCGGGAAAAGCGTGCGATGCCAGGCAAGATTGCCAGACAACCGGGGAAAAGCGTGCAATGCTAGGCAAGAATGCCACGCAAACAAGGAAAAGCCTGCAATGCCAGGCAAGAATGCCAGGCAAACGGGGAAATGTGTGCGATGCCAGGCAAGAATTCCAGGCAAACAGGGAAATGTGTGCAATGCCAGGCAAGAATGCCAGGCAAACAAGGAAAAGCGTGCAATGCCAGGCAAGAATGCCAGGCAAACCGGGAAAAGCGTGCGATGCCAGGCAAGATTGCCAGGCAAACGAAAAAAAGCGTGCCTTCCCAGACTTCAATCCTGAAAAAGCACAATGCGAGGCGTCTCCCAACCATATCAGATTACCCACCCCCACCTCCACATCCAAACAAAAAACAGCCCGTGCATCAACGGGCTGTTTTTTGTTATTTATTCTCCGTGCAGTCTCAAGCCTGCATGGTTGGTAGGTCCTACATATTCATTAAGCGGGAAGGAATGTTTAATCGCTGCTGTAATAAATTTCTTCGCTTCGTATATGGCATCTTTTACGTCCAGGCCTTTTGCCAGGTTTGCCGTGATAGCAGATGAGTATGTGCATCCTGCGCCGTGGGTGTAAGTTGTGTCGATCCGTTCGCTTTCCAGAATTTCGAAATCCGTTCCGTCGTAGAGAACGTCTACTGCTTTTTCATGCTCAAGTTTTCCGCCGCCTTTGACAAGAACATAAGGAGCGCCTAGTGCATGGATTTTCGCTGCAGCGTCTTTCATTTGTTCGACTGTAGTAATGGTTCCAATACCGCTTAGCTGTCCGGCTTCGAAAAGATTAGGCGTCACTACGGTAGCAACCGGCGTCAGAATATCACGCAGTGCTTCAGCAAGCTCTGGGTACAGAACCTCATCTGCTCCCTTGCACACCATAACGGGATCGACTACTACGTTTTTCAGACCATGTTTCTTAATCGTATCCGCTGCAAGGCGGATAATATCCACAGTTGGCAGCATGCCGGTCTTCATTGCGTCCGCTCCGATACCTTCAACGATTGTAGAAAGCTGGGGCTTTATCACATCGAGCTCAACCGGGAAGACTTGATGGTGCCATTCGTTATGGGGATCCATCGCGACAATCACAGTTAAAGCAGACATTCCGTATACACCATGCTCCTGGAAGGTTTTCAGGTCAGCTTGGATTCCTGCTCCGCCGCTGCTGTCCGAACCGGCAATGGTTAATGCTTTAGGCATGTTCATATGTTGTACCTCCATCCAAATTAACCTTTTATTTATCTTGTTTATTATACCAATTGATTGCTCTGTTATAAAGATTCCTGGCCGAGGGAGAAAAGGGGTTGCTATTGGTGGAAAAATGAGGTAAATTATTAATTGAACATCGGTTAATAAAACGGGGTGTAAAAGTGGCAGCAAGAAAAGCAGTTAAACAGGAATTAACTAGAGACATCATTATTGCTTCAGCCCGGGAACTCTTTGTAGCGGAAGGGTATCAGAATGTTTCAGTGAGAAAAATTGCAGCCGAGCTCGGTTACAGCCATGGATCTATTTATTACCATTTCAAAAGCAAGGCTGAGCTTTTTTATGCAATGGTGCGTGAGGACTTTCAATTACTAAATGAGGTGCTGGATGAGATCCTTGAGAAGAAACAGTTATCCAATGAAGAGAAGCTGAGAAGCATATTATTCGGTTACATTGAATTCGGACTGACTCATCAAAGCCATTATGAAGTGATGTTCCTTATAAAAGATGAGGAAGTGAAGAGCTACTTTGCGCAGGAGCCAAATTTAAGCTATGAAAAGTTTGCTCAATCTATATACAAGCTTTCTGCAGGCAGCGTCACGGTTTCGCAAATCTGGTCCATTTTCCTTTCGCTGCATGGATTTGTGACTCATTACAGCAAAACGGGAATGGCGTTTGAGGATTCAAGAGAGATGGCCAATCATCATGTGCAGTTTTTAATGAATACACTAGTTCCGAAATCTTAGCTGCAGATTACTCTGCGGCCTGCTTTTTACACTTTATTGACCGATGGTTAAATAAAAACAAAAGGATGATATTTTATGAAAAATGCAGTCGTTTTAGGAGCATCCGGAGGAATGGGATACTCCCTTGTTAATGAGCTGATCGAGAAAGGTTTTAAGGTCACAGCCTTTGCCAGGAACAAAGCGAAATTGGAGCGGCTTTTTGGAGGAAAAGAAGGAGTCGGGATTGTAATCGGTGATGCATATGCAGAAAGGGATATCCTCAATGCCTGCAAAGGAGCGGATATGATCTTTCATACAGTAAGTGTACCTTATCCGGATTGGACAGAGGGACACCCAGCTATTATGAAGAATGCAATCAATGCGGCTAAAGCTGAAAACGCTAAACTCATTATTATTGATAATATTTACGCCTATGGAAAGCAGAATGGCAAAAAAGTAGAAGAAACAGCGCAAAAAAGTCCTCATACTAAGAAAGGGCAGATTCGCCTTTCCCTTGAAAAAATGGTAAAGGAATCAGGAGTAAGCTATATGATCCTTCATTTTCCGGATTACTACGGACCTAATGCTGAAAATACTCTTCTGCATCAAACGCTCAAACCAGTTTCTTCGAATAAAAGAACGATTTTCATTGGGGATCTGAACAGTAAAAGGGAATACATTTATACACCGGACGGTGCAAAGGCAGCCGTTGCACTGGCAATGAAAGAGGATTCATTCGGTCAGAACTGGAATATTCCCGGTTCAGGTGTGATCAGCGGAAAGGAATTGATGCAAATTTTTCAAAGGGAAGCAGCCTATACAAAACCAGTGTTGAAGATAGGGAAACGTACAATTTGGCTGATGGGGCTGTTTGATCGGAATATGAAGGAAATGAGAGAAATGATGTATTTATATGAGAACCCGGTCATCCTCTCAGGGGAAAAATATCAAAACCATATCGGGATCCTTCCTGCTACACCATACGAAGCTGGGATCAGCAAGACGCTCGCTTACATGAAAAAAAATGAATAAGCAGTATTCCGGCTATCCAGTGTTGGATGGCTTTTTTTCGCAGAGCTTTGTATGAATAGTTCGTCAGACAAAGCGGCTATCCCACAGCAGCGTCAAACCCAGTATCCTCCGCTCAATAACTCCATGCAGCTTTTCCCCTCAAGCAAAAATGTCCTCTAAACGAGCAATTTTGGCCCGGTTGACGGAATGTGAAAGCGTTAATAAAATGGGAAGCACTGAAGATTAGTCATAGTTTATTAAATTAATAAAGTGTGCACAAGTCATTTTGAAAGCGTTAACTACACAACTGGGAGCTGGTTGCATGAATGTATTGACGGTATTTTCGTTTATCTTTTTCACGGGTTTAGTGGCTGTTATTTCCTATTTTCTGACGAGGGATGAGAAGCTTGATACTCAGGATGGTTATTTCCTGGGTGGCCGGAGCCTTGGGGCCTGGGTAATTGCAGGGTCTTTATTGCTGACAAATCTATCAACTGAGCAGCTAGTCGGGCTGAATGCAGACGGTTATAAGTTTAATATGTCAGTAATGGGCTGGGAGGTTGGATCCTCAATCGCGCTTGTTTTAGTAGCCTTTTTCTTGCTCCCGCGCTATTTAAAGGGAGGAATTACGACCATCCCGGATTTTCTTGAAAAACGGTTCGACAGCGGAACAAAACAGATTGTTACGCTCCTTTTCTTGTTTGGATATGTCCTTAATCTTCTTCCTCCCATCTTGTATTCAGGAGCGACAGCATTAAGCTCGATTTTTAATGTGCAGGAAGTGTTTGGTGTAAGCTATGAAACCTCAATCTGGATAATGGTTTGGGCGATTGGAATTATTGGATCGATTTATGCGATATTCGGCGGTTTGAAAGCGGTCGCAGTGTCCGATACGATAAACGGAATAGGGCTGCTCATTGGAGGACTTCTTATTCCGTTCCTTGGATTGACAATGCTTGGAGATGGTTCACCGATTGCGGGCTTCCAGTCTATTGCTGAAAATACACCGGAAAAATTGAATTCAATTGGATCCAATACGGATCCTGTTCCTTTCAGTACGATGTTTACGGGAATGCTGCTTGTTAACCTTTTTTATTGGGGAACAGCACAGCATATTATTCAAAGGGCGCTTGCTGCCAAAAATCTGAAAGAAGGGCAAAAAGGGCTTGTCATCACAGCATTTCTGAAACTGTTGGGTCCTGCCTTTCTAATCCTGCCGGGAATCATCGCTTATAATATCTTTGGTCCTGGACTGGAACCGATGGAGGCTTATCCAAAGCTTGTAAACCATGTACTTCCTACTCCTCTTGTCGGGTTCTTTGCAGCCGTATTGTTTGGAGCGATATTATCCTCCTTTAATTCTGCATTAAACTCATCGGTTACACTTTTTGCGTTAAACATTTACAAGCCTTTTATTCGTCCAAATGCAACGGATGCACAGGTTGTGAAAAACGGGAAAATTGTCGGTACGTTCCTTGCTATATTTGCCATGTGTGTGGCACCGCTGATCATGTTTGTTCCGCAAGGGTTTTTCCAGTATCTCCAGATTGTAAACGGATTCTATAATGTGCCGATTCTGACCATTATCATTGTTGGATATGCAACGAAACGGGTGCCGGCCATTGCTGCGAAAATTTCGCTGGCGCTGTTCATTTCGGTATATGCAATCACCCAGCTTGTTTGGGATACGGGAATTCATTTCCTTCACATTCTTGCTGTATTGTTTGTTCTGTGTGTCGGACTGATGCTCCTGATCGGAAAAATCTGGCCTAAGGACACGGTCTATGAGCTTGAAGATCAGAAGGTCGTGGATATGACGCCTTGGAAGCTCCTCTATCCAATGGGCTTTGCCGCGGTTGTTGCAATGATTACCGTCTATGTACTCTTCTCATCAGCTGGATTTGCAAATGGATAATGAGGAAAGCCGCCGGACATGGGTCCGGCGGTTTTTTTTCATCCTCTAAATCATGATATAATAGGCCACAAATGGATAAGAAGCAGGTGAACACGTTGAAAATTCAAGCCTTATACGATGAAATTTATGAGCGTTTGGAGAAAGACCATGACCAAGTGCTTTCCGCCCTTCGTCAAAGTGAATTGAACGAGGAAGAAGCGGAGAAAGCGGAGCGGATGGAGCTCGCTCTTCAAACGGCCAAGGATATTTTTGAAAATATCATGACTCCTGGGACCAGCATGAAAATTGTCCACTCAAAGGGTTCGCTGACGATTGAAATAGATACATAAGTCTATTCCTGAATGAATTTATCCTGCTGCCACCCGGCTTTTTCTTTTCTGAGCTGTCCTGGGGATTTGCCTGTTACTTTCCGGCACACCTTATTTAAGTAATTTGCGTTCGTATAGCCTACAAGTACAGCAATTTCCTCGATTGTATATTTGGTGTGACAAAGAAGCTCAAGCGCCTTTGCAATGCGGATATTCGTTAAATATTGAATCGGTGTGAGACCTGTATTTTTCTTAAAGATTCTCGTGAAGTGGTAACGGGAGAGCCCGGATGCATCCGCCATTTCATCAGGACCGATGGGATTGTGGTACGAATGTCTGGCAAACAGGACAGCACTGACTATGCTTTCAGGCCAGTCTTCCATTTCCCTGTCCATCGCCGATACATATTCGTAAAGCTCCATAATGAATTGATAAGCAAGACTTGAGCCTTTATAAGCTGACGTTATATTTTTGCTGTTGGCTTCATCATAGATCTGTTTAACAAGCTTGACTGGAACAGATTCAGGATGAAACCGGATGACCTGGTTCGTTTTTTCCTTGATGTGTTCGAAGCAGCGATCCGCTTCCTGGCCAAAAAGCGTCACGTACATAAACTCCCACTTTTCGCTTGTTTCAGGCAAATAATAACGGTAATCACTCGGGCTTTTTACAATAAAAGCCTGACCGGGCTGAACACGATGCGTCCTGCCATCTATCTGAATTTCCCCATAGCCGGATAAGGTGACCTGAAAAATGACCTTGCCAAGATCCTTGCGCTCTGTACCGCTCCAGGAATAAATCGGAGATGACTGCAAGTCCCAGCCGACTGACCAGAGCTGTGCGAGGTGATTGACTGGTTCCTCTTTAAAGCGGAAGGCGACCGCTCCGTACTGTGAATCTGACATAATCGATCCCCCTCCAAGCAAAAAAAGATTGTTTTATCGATTGAATGCTTATGACGTAAAAGTCAAATAAGCGTTGAAGTCATCCGCAACAGGATGTTTTCTTGCAAGCAAAAAAATACCTATAGTTCTTAACTATTTTACCATTGTCATCCCCTGTTCACACCTCTACAATGAAAGTAGATATTGAATACGTTTTCAATGAATAATTTTTATAGAATGTCAGGTGGGTGACGTATGCATACACAGTTAATTAATCAATTTAATGAAGTATTCGGCAAAGGTACAGAACCGAGAGTCTTCTTTGCCCCAGGAAGAGTGAATTTAATAGGTGAACATACGGATTATAACGGCGGCCACGTGTTTCCCTGTGCACTTAATGT
This sequence comes from Metabacillus flavus, assembly GCF_018283675.1. NCBI lineage: Bacteria > Bacillati > Bacillota > Bacilli > Caryophanales > Bacillaceae > Metabacillus > Metabacillus flavus. The sequence goes on along the minus strand of NZ_JAGVRK010000001.1, from coordinate 3,822,277 downwards.
AGGGACGTATTGCTTGGTTAGAGAGAGAAGCGATCAAATGATGCGTATGTATTCGCTGAACTTTGAAGATAATGGCATGATCGAATTTCAGGCGGATGATCTCCTATATAAGAAGGAGCATGATTGGGCGAATTATCCGAAGGGTGTCCTGAAGGAGTTCAGTCTGAGGGGAATCCAGATGAATCATGGACTGGATGTTCTGTTTTACGGCAACATTCCGAATGGCGCAGGCCTGTCCTCTTCCGCTTCCATCGAACTGGCTTCTGCTGTCATGATAAATGAGCTCACAAGATCAACGATTGATAGATTAGAGCTTGTCAAAATGAGCCAGCATGCAGAAAATGAATTTATCGGTGTCAGCTGCGGCATAATGGATCAGTTCGCGATTGGGATGGGGAAAAAGGACGCTGCAGTTCTGCTAAACTGCCAAACTCTTGAATATCAGTACAGCCCGCTGGAGCTGAAGGATTCTGTTCTCGTGATCTCCAATACAGGGAAACGAAGAACGCTCGCAGATTCTAAATACAATGAGCGCCGCGCAGAATGCGAGCGTGCGCTGAAAAATCTGCAAACGAGGCTTGATATCCATTCACTTGGAGACTTAACAGCAGAAGAATTTGAAGAAAATCAGCATCTCATTGAAAACGAAACAGACCGCAAAAGAGCAAAACATGCGGTGCTTGAAAACATCCGTACATTACAGGCAGTTAAGAAGCTGCATGATGGAGATGAAGAGGGATTCGGACAATTAATGAATGATTCCCATTTATCTTTAAGGGATGACTATGAAGTAACCGGGAAAGAACTCGATGCCATGGTGGAAATCGCATGGAAACAGCCGGGTGTAATCGGCTCCAGAATGACTGGAGCAGGATTCGGAGGGTGCACCGTCAGCATTGTTCGGAAATCAGCTGTCGAAAAATTTATTTCAGAGGCCGGCGCTGCCTATAAAAAAGAAATAGGGCTTACCCCTGAGTTTTATGTAGTTGAGGTTGGTGAAGGAGCACGTGAAATCACTCATATTTGAGGAGGAAAAGACATGTCAATTTTAGTTTGCGGCGGAGCGGGTTACATTGGAAGCCATGCAGTATCAGAGCTGTTGGATCGCGGGGAAAAGGTGATCGTAGCAGACAGTCTGCAAAAAGGGCATATTGAAGCCGTTTTAGAAGGTGCGAAGCTCTATACAGGCGACTTGAGAGACGAGGCTTTCCTAAGAAAGCTTTTTGAAGAGAATGAAATTGAGGCGGTTATGCACTTTGCGGCAGACTCCTTAGTTGGAGAAAGCGTTGAGGATCCATTGAAATATTACGATAACAATGTGTATGGCGCCCTGTCCCTTTTAAAGGTTATGAAGGAATTTGGCGTAAAAAAGATTGTTTTCTCTTCAACAGCAGCGGCTTACGGGGAGGCAAAAAATATTCCAATCCAGGAAACCGAGCCGACCGAACCGACGAATCCATATGGAGAAACGAAGCTTGCGATTGAAAAAATGCTGAAGTGGTCAGAGCAGGCGTACGGACTAAATTATATGGTTCTTCGCTACTTTAATGTTGCGGGTGCCCATATGGATGGAAAGCTTGGCGAAGACCATCAGCCGGAAACACACCTCATTCCAATTATTCTTCAAGTAGCGCTTGGGCAGCGCGACAAAATCATGATTTTCGGAGATGACTATGCTACACCGGACGGTACATGCATCAGGGACTACATTCATGTGACCGATCTTGCTGACGCTCATTTGCTTGCCCTTGATTCTTTAAGAAAACAGCGTGTGAGCGGTACGTATAATCTCGGAAATGGAAATGGCTTTTCAGTGAAGGAAGTCATCGATGTGGCTCGCCAGGTAACGGGACATCCGATACCGGCAGAGGTTGCTCCAAGACGGGCAGGAGATCCGGCCAGACTTGTGGCGTCCTCTGAAAAAGTGATGCAGGAGCTTGGATGGAAGCCGAAATATGCCGATCTTCATACAATCATTGAAAGTGCTTGGAATTGGTTTCAAAAGAATCCAAAAGGCTACTAAAGTCTTCAGCTATTCAATAGGGAGGGAATGTCATGGCAAATCCAATTTACACTCACCTGGAGGAACTGCTTCAATTCGGAATTGAGAGAAAGCTCGTTTCAAAATGGGATTTGGATCTCGTAAGAAATAAGCTTTTTGAAGTACTTGGTTTAAACGGGGAAAAAACAGAAGCGTCCTTAGGTGAGGTTCCGGACACCCCGGTGCCTATCCTGCAGAAAATCCTCGATTGGGCAGCTGAAAACGGAAGGCTTGAAGCGGACTCTGTGACCTATCGGGATTTGCTTGATACGAAGCTGATGGGCTGTCTGACTCCATCCCAGTCTGAAGTAATCCGCAGATTCCGGGAAACGGCAGCAAGGGAAGGAATCGAAGCTGCGACAGACGCGTTCTATCAGTCATCTCAGGATGTTCATTACATCCGGACCGACCGCATTGCGAAAAATCAGCATTGGTATTCGAAAACTCCTTACGGGAAAATGGAAATCACTATTAATTTATCTAAGCCTGAAAAGGATCCAAAAGCGATTGCGGCCGCTAAAAATCTAGCGGACAGCAGCTATCCGGAATGCTTGCTCTGCAAGGAAAATACCGGGTATGCGGGAAGACTGAATCATCCCGCCAGGCAAAATCACAGGATTATTCCTGTGGCGCTTAATCGGGAAGAATGGTATCTGCAGTATTCTCCTTATGTTTACTATAACGAGCATTGCATAGTGCTTTCGGGAGAGCACAAACCAATGCGTATTTCAAAAGAAACTTTTGTGAGGCTCCTGGATTTCACAGATGAGTATCCTCATTATTTTCTTGGCTCAAACGCAGATCTTCCAATTGTCGGCGGATCGATTCTCAGTCATGATCATTTTCAGGGAGGCCGTCACGACTTTCCGATGGCGAAAGCGGAAATGGAAAAGACGTTTTCCTTTCCTGGATACCCTGGGATTAAAGCGGGAATCGTCAAATGGCCGATGTCTGTGCTGAGGCTTCAAGGGACGGATAAAGGAGAGCTTGTCCGGGCTGCGGAATATTTGCTCAACGAGTGGAAGGGTTATTCCGATCCGGATGCTGACGTCATTTCTGCAACAGGGGATGAACCGCATAATACGATTACACCGATCGCACGGCGAAGGGGAGGACTATTTGAGCTTGATCTTGTTCTCCGCAACAACCGGACGAGTGACGAGCATCCAATGGGGATCTTCCATCCTCATCAGGAGGTTCATCATATTAAGAAAGAAAACATAGGACTGATTGAAGTGATGGGGCTGGCCGTTCTGCCGGGCAGGCTGACGGAGGAAATGCAGAAGCTTGCGGAGCTGCTGCCCTCTGAATTCGCAGCAGAGCAAATCACTCAGCATCCGGAACTCAAGCAGCACCTTGAATGGGCTCTGGAAATTAAGGAGCGCTGCAGCGTGACAAGCGAAAACAGCTATGCGGTTCTGCAGGAGGAATTAGGCAGAGTATTTGCAGTCATCCTTGAGCACGCGGGTGTTTTCAAACGAAATGAAAAAGGAATAGCTGCATTCACAGCATTTATTGAAAAAACGGGGGGAGTTCCCGCCTTACTATAAGCAGACTGGAGTGTTGGAGTATGTATATCGGAGTGGATTACTACCCTGAGCAATGGCCTGAAACAAGATGGCCGGAGGATGTCAGGCTCATGAAGGAGCTTGGCGTCAACGTGGTAAGGCTTGCCGAATTTGGCTGGCAGCTGATGGAGCCGGAGGAAGGCCGCTGCGATTTTTCTCTTTATGACCGGGCGATTAAGCTGCTGACTGAAAGCGGAATCAAGGTGGTGCTTGGTACACCGACTGCGACGCCGCCGGCATGGCTCATTCAAAAGCACCCGGAAATTCTGCCGACAGATGAGAATGGGGTCCAGATCTCTTTTGGGGCAAGAAGGCATTACACGGTGAACAGCCGGATTTTCCGTGAATACACAAAGAAGATTGTAACTGAGATGGCAAAGCATTACGGACAGCATCCGGACGTAATCGGCTGGCAGACCGATAACGAATACGGACATGAAAAATCGGACCGCAGCTATGGAGAGGAAGACCGCAAAGCCTTCCAGACGTGGCTTGAGAAAAAATACGGAACGCTCGATCAGCTGAACGAAAACTGGGGCACTGTTTTCTGGAGTCAAACGTACACTGACTGGTCTCAAATTCCGGTTCCGCGCAAGGTTCTCCAGGAACACAATCCAAGCCTGCTGCTTGATTTCGACCGCTTTTGCGCGGATGCTTACACAAGCTACAACAAGCTTCAAACAGATTGCTTAAGAGCCAATATCAGCAAGGATCAGTTTTTAACCCATAACTTTGTGTATACGGATCAAGCGATCAATCAATGGGATATGGCTGAGGATTTGGATTATGTTTCGTACGACAACTACCCTGTTTGGGGCGGACTCGCAGAACCAGTGTCTCCGTCAGCAATTGCCCATCAGCACGACCTGTGCCGGGGAACGAAAAACGGAAAAGGCTATTGGGTAATGGAAGAACTCTCCGGTGCACAGGGCTGGAGTAAAATCGGCTACCTTCCGAGACCTGGTCATATTAAGCTATGGACCTATCAGGCAATCTCAAGAGGAGCAGAAGCGATTGTTTATTTCAGGTGGCGTGCGGCCCATTTTGGAACAGAGGAATTTTGCCATGGAATTCTGGATCATGATGGCATTCCTAAACGAAAATACAACGAAGTAAAGGAAGTCATTGATTCGCTGAAGGAACACGGCGATGATTGGATCGCTTCAAAATATGAAGCACAGGCAGCGGTTTACTATGATACAGAAAATGCCTGGGCGTGGAACATTCAGCCTCAAAGCAGCGCGTTCTCTCACCGTCAGGAGCTTTTAAGGCATTATACACCTGCACACAAGCTCAACGTAGCAACGGATGCCGTGAACAGCCGCAGCAGCCTCGAAGGATACAAGGCTGTATTTGTCCCAATCTATTTCCTTGAAAATCCGGTTTTCACTGAAAAACTGAAACGCTATGCAGAAAACGGGGGAACCGTCGTATTCAGCTACCGTTCAGGTGTAAAAAAACCGAACAATTTTGTTACAGGCCAAACCCTGCCTGGAGAGCTGACAGAAATGACGGGGATTACGATTAATGAATATGAATCTCTGCAAACCGGCCAGCAAAATAAGGTGAATGGGGTAAAAGGAAGTCTTAGCGGATTAGAGTCCGCTGCGACGGTATGGTGTGACCTGATTGACCCTGTGACAGCTGAAGTGCTTGCTGAATATGATGACTGCTTCTATAAAGGCACAGCTGCTGTTACAAAAAACAAGTATGGCAAAGGAACGGTCTATTATATCGGTACCGCCCTTGAAGAAACCATGCTGACAGCCCTGTACAAAGAAATCTTCCAAGAGGCTGGAGCTGAAGTGATTGAAACGGAAAAAGAGGTTGAAGTGGTTCGCCGCGAAAAATTCCTGAGTGCCATGAATCACTCCGTCGATCATCCAGCAGAAATCGCCCTTCCGGAAGGAAATTATATCGATTGTGCAACAAATGAAAAAATAAAAGGCACTCTTAAACTGGCACCGCTTGCTTCTGTATTGCTAAAAAAAGAATAAGAGAATTGCCGCTTCTGCAGAGAAGCGGTTTTTTTTTGGTATGAGCAGTATAGCCTGTTTATTATATAAATCGAATAAACAAGGATTATGAAGAGTATGAATAAAGAGTACGAAAATCTGGAGGTGTGAAAAAATTATGAACCTCATCGTATCTATATTAGTGGCATTAGTAATTGGCTGGATTGGTGACTTGCTTGTTAAAAACACCATGCCCGGCGGCATCATCGGTTCAATCATTGCCGGCTTCGCGGGTGCATGGCTCGGAAGTGCACTGCTTGGAGCATGGGGCCCTGAAATTGCAGGATTTTACATTATTCCGGCAATCATCGGTGCCGCCATCGTCGTATTTCTTACAGGTTTAATCTTCAAAGCGACCAGAAGAAGGCCATTGTAAACAAGCTGAATATGCGAGCTGAAAGACTGATCCGTCAGAGGGTTGGTCTTTTTTTATGAATTTAATGATGAAGCCTTTCTAAAAAGGAAATGAATTTAGTGAGTCGGATTCTTCAATGCCCCCCAGTTACATCATCCTTTTCTATAAACTCTTCCCCGGTATGAAAAAAAGCGGACTTTACAATTGTTCTTTTTATTAATAGCTATGTTATAGCATTATGCTGATTTTTTAACACCTGTTGATTGGAGAGGAAGGCATGAGACTCCTGCGGGGGCAGTGGGACAGGCAAGTCCATTTTTGAATCTTTCAAACTACTTAAAGGTAATATAAGGAATCTGAATGAGGTATTTAGAACCATTTATGCGAAATTCAAGGTTTAATAGGTTTTAAAGTAGTATTTAAGAGGAATCTATAGAGTAATAAAACCTAAAGGAGTGTCAATCTTATGAACTTTATCGTATCAATCATTGTAGCATTAGTAATCGGGTGGATCGGAGACCTTCTAGTGAAAGGCTCTATGCCTGGAGGAATTATCGGTTCGATCATCGCAGGTTTTGCAGGCGCTTGGTTAGGTCACGGTCTATTTGGAACATGGGGTCCTGATATTGCAGGATTTGCAATCATTCCTGCCATTATCGGTGCAGCCATCGTTGTATTTATCGTACAGCTCGTTATGAGAAAGATGGGCGGTTCAAGAAGAGCGCACAATCATTAATAATCAGTATCCTGTATAGCAAAACTTACTAATTGAAAGACTAACCCGGCAAAGGGTTAGTCTTCTTTTATGTGCAAAAAATGGCAATAAAATTAATCCTGATATTATTTTTCCTTCGCCAGGATCACGATTCGTCCGTTTGAAAGCTCTTCCTCGTATTTTAAGGATTCATTCTGGCTGACACCAAGCGCAGCCATCTTGGATGTTAATTCCTCTGTTCTTGAACGGAATGCGTTCGCCATTGTATTAAAAAGCCCTTTATCGAGTGTGTTCATTTTGCTCGTATCTGTGTTTTCTGTCAGGTGCTTCGACCGCTCTTCATCCTGAGCGAATAAAAAAATGGAATTTTTGCTGATGCCTTGTTCTTCCAAGTCCTTCACTTTCTCAGTGGCCTGAACACCGTTTTCCACAACAAATAATTTCATGCTTATTTCCTCCTCAAGACTGTGTGATATCAACCTTTACCCTATTCATCAGCTGCAAAAACTAACCGGCTGAAAGGTGATATCAAGCGCAATATATGATTTAATGAAAACATAAGAAACGTAAGTGAGGGATCTCTAAATGAAAATTTCTGTCGTTGTGACCACCTATAACCGTTTATGGGCACTTGCCGAGTTAATGGAATGCCTATTGCGGCAGACTCTGAAGCCGCACGAAATTATTATTGTGAACGATGCAGGTGAACGAGTGGACAGGCTGCAGGAAATGTATCCTGAACTTCCCATTCAAATTCAGCATCTGACGGAAAATGGAGGACACGTTACAGCAAGAAATCTGGGCGTGAGGCAGGCGACAGGAGACGCCATTATGCTGTGCGATGACGATGATCTGCTGATGCCTTCCCATCTGGAGAGAATGTCCCGCTCGCTGGATAAGGCCGACCTCGTGTATTCAGACGCTGAAATTGTCCGGTTTAAATGGCAGCGGTTTATCCGGTTCCCTCAGGAGAGGAGACTGTTTGCCTATCAGTATGATCCGCAGAATATGAAGAGGTTCTCTACTTACGTACCGTCCGGAAGTCTATATAAAAGGAAGCTGCATGAGGAAATTGGCTATTTTGATTTGGATGTCCATAACTATTGGGATTGGGACTTCATTCTCAGAGTCATGAAGAAACATATCGTAAAACGCGTTCCTGTTGCGGGGGTCATTTATTCCTTTGATGGAGAGGGAGACAATCAATCCGCCCAGCTGAACTCAGTAAGAGAAGGATTTTTAAATATCTTTGCAGACAAGCACGATCTGGGAGAGCTTGAGGTTAAGAACTTTTCTACTCTTCTTGAAGAACCGGAAATCAAGAGCCTTGAATCCTCGAGCGAGATTATTTGGGACGGTATGCCAATCGTCTCCAGGCTCGCCCAGGAGAATTCATTAGCCAAATAGCAAGTCGGGGTGATTACATGAAGCAGCTCATAGAGAATGACTGGTGGAATGAATTAGAAGATGTGTTTTCAGCAGAATACTACCATTCACTTAGGGAAAAGCTCAAGCAGGAATACGAAAATGGAACGGTTTATCCGGATCCTTATGAGCTTTTCAACGCCCTGCATCTGACGCCGTTCAGCAGCGTAAGGGCCGTCATCATTGGCCAGGATCCGTATCATGGACCGGGACAGGCCCACGGATTAAGCTTTTCGGTAAAGGAAGGTGTCCGAAAACCGCCCTCCCTGAAAAATATTTATAAAGAATTGGCGGAAGATCTTGGCTGTACAGAACCTGATCACGGTTCCCTCATCAAATGGGCCGAAGAAGGTGTTCTGTTATTAAATACGGTATTATCAGTTCGAAAAGGGGAAGCGAACTCCCATAAGGGTCTCGGATGGGAGCGGTTTACGGATGAAGTCATCCGGAGTTTAAACAATAAAGAAGAGCCTGTCGTTTTTATCCTTTGGGGAAAACATGCGCAGGCAAAAAAAGAGCTTATTGATCTCACGAAGCATACGGTCATTGAATCTCCCCATCCTAGTCCGTTTTCAGCAAACCGCGGGTTCTTCGGCAGCAGGCCATTTTCAAGAACCAATGCATTTTTAAGGGAAAAAGGATTGAGGGAAATCGACTGGTGTATAGAAAAATAGAGTTTTAAGACATAAAAAAAGGCTGGCATTGCGCCAGCCTTTTCTGCATTACTTATACCAGGGATTTTGCCCGCTCATGATCGGTTACAATCAAAAGGATTTTCCCTTGATCTAATTTTTCTTCATAAGCCTCAGCTTCTGCTTCAGAGAAGCCTACTTCTTGAAGTTTTGCGCGAAGCTCGTCGCCTTTTTTGCTGAACATGTTGCCTACTGCGGTGCCAAGACCCATTTCTGAAAGTCCGATTGTGTTGGCATCGGCATTGCCTGCTACACGGTTTGTACGCTCATCATCATGAGAAAGTACGTATAAATCTTTCGGATTTACACCTTGTGCTTTTAATTCCAAAACATCATTTTTCAATGTTTCATCATTTGTATATTCTCTAACTACTGGTTTCATTTCTTGTCGCCTCCTGGTTTTGTTGTCCACTATTCATTTAGCACGAATAAGGATAATTAAAACCTTTGAATAGCCTTTTGGTTCTTTTGGACTATTTATTTTAATGATGTTTGGCTGGTAGATCAAACCGCTTGTGTTAATGAAAAGAATGATGTACTATATGGTAACTAGCTGCATTGTTCGTAATGATAATAAAGTTTTAACCTTTAAGCTGTAATAGGGAGTTTTACATTGAAGCGAAAATGGCAAGCCTTCGTCTATATGACAAGGAGGACGTCATTTAGCGTTTCTGCGAACACCCACTTGGAGAAGTGGTGGTTTAAAACTTTCTTATAATGAGTTACGGCAAAAGCGGCTACTTAATTTAACTTCTAAACCAGCTTCCGATTGCGAGGCTGGTTTTTCATTGATTCCGCGCACCTCTGCATCGTTAAGTTTTTAATGGTAAAATAAAAGAACGCATATAAAGAGAAGGAGGGTCGAAATGGACATTTCAATACACCAGCTTCTGAACAAAATGGAAACCGAGCTTCGAGAAGCGAGAATATCCGATTCCGATCAAGCCATCCGTGAAAAGCTTCTCGTGATTAAAAGCCTTTGCGATGTCGTCCTGGATCAGGAACCGGCACGCTATCCCGAGAAGCCGAAGACCGTATCAGAGAGCGGAGTCAGCGAATATGAGCTTCAGAAAATGATGGGAATATCCAAGCCTCCTTCTCAAAAGTCTCTTGGTACCGGTGAACGTTTAAAAGATGAAGGAGCCAATGGCTCATCCCTGTTTGATTTTTAATAAGCCGTTTTTTCGGCTTTTTTTAATGGAGGAATCCAAGTTATGAAATTGCTATTATCGGCCCTTCAATGGGTGTTCTTTATCATTGCTTCTACGATTGTAGTGCCGATTGCGATCGGCCAGCTTTATCAGCTTGATGGAAGCCAAACGGCTATCCTGATTCAAAGCACGTTATTTGTGCTTGGTCTTGCAGGGTTGATGCAGGTGCTTTTTGGGCACAGACTGCCAATTAATGAAGGGCCGGCTGGACTATGGTGGGGCGTGTATTCCATTTATGCAGGACTTAGCAGCACCCTGTTTGCGAGCTACATAGATACGCTGCAGAACCTGCAGGGCGCCCTTTTGATGAGCGGCGGTTTTTTCCTGCTGTTCGCTCTCTTCGGACTTGTTGATAAATTAGCCAAGCTGTTTACTCCGCTTGTCACAGGGACGTATTTGCTCCTCCTTGTTTTCCAGCTGAGCGGCTCCATTGTGAAAGGTATCATGGGAGTAGGCTACAGAGGCTCAAAGGTGGATCCGGCCGTATTCGCGGCCGCAGCGGCAATCCTGCTTTTCACATTTTTCCTGAGCCGGATGAAGCGGCAATTTTTCAAGCAATATTCCATCTTGATCGGTCTGGTCGCCGGATGGGGAGTTTTTGCTTTGCTCGGCTTAGCCAAGCCGGTTAAAGGGACTTCTGATTGGTTCTCCCTTCCCGTCCTGTTTCCATTTGGGGCGCCTGTTTTCAATGCAGGCATGATTGTCACCGCCTTTTTTATTACCCTGCTGCTGATTGCCAATATGCTGGCGAGCATTAAAGTAGCCGAGCAGGCAGTGAAAGCATTAAACAAGGATGAAAAAGATGAGCATGGACGCGGAAGAAGAGCCGGTATTTTTGCCGGAATCAGCCACGGAATCAGCGGCCTGACGGGAGCGGTTGGGCCTGTCCCGATCTCCGGAGCCGCTGGATTCATCACGACAACCGGAAATGGCGCCCGGCTTCCGTTTATTATAGCCAACCTGCTCGTCATCGCTATGAGTATGATTCCGCTCGTATTAAACCTGTTTGCTGCCCTTCCTGCACCGGTAGGCTTTGCTGTCCAGTTTGTCGTATTCTCCGGAATGATAGGAATGGCTCTCAGGCAGCTGAATGAAACGACAAATAAAGATCGAATGCTCTATACGATGGGGATTGCTTTGCTGACAGGAACCGGAGCGATGTATGTTCCGCCTGATGCATTTGAAGGATTCCCGCCGGTATTGATTTCCATATTCAACAATGGCCTGATTTTAGGAACCAACATCGCGATTATCGTCGATCAGCTGACAATGAGGTTTGGAAAGAAGACGTAACCGTCACAAAACGTTCAATAGAGCGGCAGTTGGAAAGTTGGTACCCGTGGGGTAAGATGAAAAGAGACGATTTCATAACAGGAGCTGGTCGAAATGAAGCTGTTTATTATCCTTGCCGCAGTTAACGCCTTTTTAGCTGTAGCGCTCGGTGCTTTTGGAGCGCACGGATTGGAAGGGAAAATCCCTGAGAAATACATCGCCATCTGGGAAAAAGCGGTCACATATCAGATGTTCCATGCAGGAGGCCTGTTCGTTGCTGCGTTTCTTGCAGACAAAATATCTCAGGCTGGACTGGTCACTTGGGCAGGCTGGATCATGTTCGCAGGAATCATTCTTTTTTCCGGAAGCCTTTATGTGCTGGCTGTTACCCAAATCAGCGTACTTGGCGCGATTACACCGCTTGGGGGACTATGCTTCCTTGCCTCATGGGTCATGATCGTGGTTGCTGCATTTAAATTTCTGTGAATAGGGAAAGGGCGGTGCATTTGGCACCGCCCTTTTTTGAGGTTTGAAATCTGCATTTTGTGCGATCGGCGAGTGCACTGACCCCCGCTCTGATAAAGGACTAAAGCTCCGTCCCCATTCTGTCTAAGCCTTACTCTCCCAAAGGTTTGTCAGGAGCTGTCTTTGGCCCCTTTTGCGGTGAAGCGTTGAGGGTCAGTGCAGTGCACTGACCCCCGCTCTAATAAAGGACTAAAGCTCCGTCCCCATCCTGTCTCCGCCTTACTCTCTCAAAGGGTCGCAAGGAGCTGCCTTTGACCCCGCTTGCGGTGAAGCGTTGAGGGTCAGTGCTACCCGCGCGCGCACCGTTAACGTTACAGTGCCAATCCAACTACTCACCCATTATCGCGGCGAAGAAGCTGTCATTCCAAACGGATATTCATAATTAATCTCTTCATCAAACGTAATGTAATCCAGGTACACCATCAGCAGCAGGAACCGTCTGCCAGTCTGCGGATCACTCAAAATAATGTGATCGCGGCCCGCCGCTTCGATGGTTCCTTTGAAAATCATGGCGTTCCATTCTTTGTTGTTTTCGAACGTCATATAAACAGTGGCTGTTTTTCCGCGATTCAGCCGCAGGATGTTTTCGATATAGGATTCTTCAAGCGGAAGCATGCCGGGTATGCTTTGAGAGGGGGAAGGCTGGGACTGCATAGGCGGAACCTGAAGTCCCTGTCCTTGCTGGCCCTGCATGCCCCCATACCGCCTTGCCCCTGCTGCTGTCCTTGCATACCGCCCATTCCCGGCTGTCCCATTCCGGGCTGTCCCTGTCCTTGCATACCGCCCATTCCGGGCTGTCCCTGTCCTTGCTGCATTTGCCCTTGCCCCTGCTGTCCCTGCATCGCAAACGGATGATAAGCCCGGTAATCATAGGAACCATCGTATCCGGCCTCGTAGCCGTATGCCGGATACGGGTAGGCGTCCTGCTGCTGCTGTCCGCCGTTCCCTTGCTTTTTATTGAATAACATATAAATCCCCCTTTTCACTCATTCTCATAATCTTAGCGCGTCGAATAAACGGAGGCACAGGCTGGCTGGCTCGGGTTGTAAAAGCAGTGTGATTTGTAGCATCCGGAGTTTGCCTGATTGTACCAGGTGCCAGGGCAGTTACCGCCTGGCCTGAAAAACCAGAGGGAGTATTCCCCTGGACGGTATCGGTTGCCGGCAATGACCTTTTTGGCAAGATCGATTTCACTGGAACGTGCTCTTTGATAAAAGTAGCCTCTCTGAGTCGCTTCAAACCCGCCTGGACGCTGAAATATCATTCTTTCAATTGATGAAATTTTTTTGAAATCCAGACAGTCAGCTCTGACCCGGTTTACCCCCGCGTTTCCGACCAGAAGCATGCCTGTCGGGCCGTCTCCTTCACCTTCCGCCCTCATCAGTCTTGCAAGATCTTCAGTTCTTTGACGTTGTAAGGAACAACAGCCATGCCTCCACCCCTAAGAAGAGATTGAAAAAGACTGAACGCTATTCTCATCACACATAGTATGAGAAACGAAGCGGAATTATTCTTTTTTTAAAGAAGGCAAAAAACGATAAATGCCTCATAGGCTAGGATTAAAAGGGGGCGGCTGAAATGATGGGATTTTACAGAAGCGGGAATTCGCTGGCCTACAGACAGGTCAGGGCAAATATGATTACGCTAAGCGAAATTCAATTCATGGGATTGGTTTCGGCTGCACCGGTTTTAACCCTTACCGGAGATGATGGAACGAGCTTTCGGGCGAGAAGCAGCGGCAATGGAAGCTACCGGCTGAGGGGAGACAAATTTCTTAAAACAGGAGTCAGCTACCGAATTGAGGATTTAAATATCGTATCAGCGGTTCCTAAGCTGCTTGAAGCGAAACAAACTGCAGCGAATCAAATCGAAATGGTGTTTGACCGCCCCTGTGAGCCAGCCTCTGCCGTAAAAATGACAAATTACTGGATAAGAGTCAGCCAACCCCGGCCCTTAGGAATCGGAACAATGGCGATGAACGATCGCCTGCTTCCCTCAAACAGCCTGACGCCTCACAATTCGGTAATTGCCCAGACGGATGCAACCAAAATGAGATTTACGATCCTTTTTACACAAAATGCAGTATCAGGTATTGTCCATGAGGTTTTGCCCTGCTTCATTAATGAGGAGGGACATACTGGATACCGCGGGGAAAACTGGGATCATGACAGCCGGAATCAGTTTACCGCACGTTAAAAAAGCTCTTTCCCGTGGGAAAGAGCTTTTCTCATTAAATATGAAAAAATGATGGTACTTTTTCAGCGGAGAGAATATTCCCTACATAGAAGGAACCGAATTCACCGTAGCGCGCGCTGACTTCGTCAAAACGCATTTCATACACTAATTTTTTGAATTGAAGAACGTCATCTGCAAAAAGCGTAACGCCCCACTCATAATCATCGAAGCCGACTGAGCCGGAGATGATTTGCTTTACTTTACCCGCATATTGTCTGCCGATCATGCCGTGGCTTCTCATCAGGCTTTTACGCTCGTCCATCGGAAGCATGTACCAGTTGTCATTGCCCTGACGGCGCTTATCCATTGGATAGAAGCAAACGTGATTTGCTTTCGGAAGCTCCGGATACAATCGTGCCCGGACTTGAGGGTTTTCGTAAGGATCGCCTTCGCCTGCAAGGTAATTGCTTAGCTCGACAACGGACACATAAGAAAAAGCAGGAAGAGTGAATTCAGCAAGACGGGATTTGTTAAACTCCATTTCAATCTCGTTTAATTCCTCCATAGTCGGTCTTAAAATCATCATCATGAAATCTGCTTTTTGTCCGACAATGCTGTAAAGGGCGTGACTGCCTTTTCCTGCTTTCTCAACAGCGCCCCATTTTTCAAGAAGACCTGTAAATTCGCGGACAATCCTTTCGCGCTCATCGCCCGTAAGCATTTTCCATGCTGCCCAATCAAGCGTTCTGAAATCATGGAGACTGTACCAGCCGTCAAGCGTTTGTGCAGCTTCGTTTTTTGGCATTTCGTTCAAGTCCATCCACTCCTATTCTCACTATGTATTCTAACCTAACTATATCATAAATTAACTCTTAGCTCTGTGAATAAAACTTGTAGAAAACAAGGATGATAAAAGATGGAAAAGGGGCACGGATAAAAAGTCATTCAGTTTTGAAAATAAAGAATTATTCACTGATAACGCTGTCATAAAGGGAGATGACTTGAATTTCCTGCTGAGTAAAGTATCCTAAACTAGGAAGCATTAGAGGCACTAAATAAGGAGGGCATTCATTTGTCAGATTTGTTTGCAACGTTAAAAGAAAAAGTTACCGGTAAAGATATAAAAATCGTTCTTCCTGAGGGAACAGACGAGCGTATTCTTGAGGCAGCATCCCGTCTGGCTGCAGAAGGCGTATTAAAGCCAATCGTGATTGGAAACAAGCAGGAGGTTGAGCAGAAAGCGGCTGAACTGAATGTAAAGCTTGATGGTGTTGAAATTAAAGACCCGAACAGCTTCGAAGGCTTTGAAGACATGGTTCAGGCATTTGTTGAACGCCGTAAAGGAAAAGCGACAGAAGAGCAGGCGCGTGAAATTCTGAAAGACGAGAACTACTTCGGCACGATGCTTGTGTATACTGGACAAGCTCAAGGATTGGTAAGCGGAGCAGCTCACTCCACAGCCGATACCGTTCGCCCGGCACTTCAAATCATCAAAACAAAGCAAGGCGTGAAAAAAACATCCGGCGTATTCATCATGGTCCGCGGAGACGAAAAATACGTATTTGCTGACTGTGCCATTAACATTGCTCCAGACGCTCAGGATTTGGCTGAAATTGCTGTTGAAAGTGCGAATACAGCAAGCATGTTTGACATCGAACCGCGCGTTGCGATGCTGAGCTTTTCAACTAAGGGATCAGCTAAATCTCCCGAAACGGAAAAAGTTTCAGAAGCAGTAAACATCGCAAAAGAATTGGCTCCAAACCTGGTACTTGACGGCGAATTCCAGTTTGATGCGGCATTCGTTCCATCTGTAGCAGAAAAGAAAGCCCCGGATTCCGTAATCAAAGGCGATGCGAATGTATTTGTATTCCCAAGCCTTGAAGCAGGAAACATCGGCTACAAAATCGCTCAGCGTTTAGGAAACTTCGAAGCAGTCGGACCGATCCTTCAAGGCCTGAACATCCCGGTAAATGACCTATCCCGCGGCTGCAGTGCAGAGGACGTCTACAAGCTTTCTCTTATAACAGCAGGACAAACGGTACAATAATTATAAGTGAGCCGGACTAAAAGGGTGGGAAATCCTTTGGGTGCCGGCTCTTTTTTTTAGGGGGTTCCCTTTTAGGGAGGGGCCAGTCCCGACATCCTTCACCGCAGCGGGGGACAGAGGCCGTACAGCGCAAGCCCTTCTGTATCAACGGTTTGAAGATGTGGTGCCAGAGCTTTAATGCGGTAAAATTACGGGGGACTGGCACGGTGCCAGTCCCGGCATGCTTCACCGCAGCGGGGGACAGAGGTTGCACAGTGCGAGCCCTTATGTATCAACGGTTTGAAGAGATGGTGCCGGAGCTTTAATACGGTAAAATTGCAGGGGACTGGCCCCGCCCCGCTGCCGCAGATGGCCCCGCCCCGCTGCCGCAGATGGCCCCGCCCCGCTGCCGCAGATGGCCCCGCCCCGCTGCCGCAGATGGCCCCGCCACGCTGCCGCAGATGGCTCCGCTAACCACAGAAGAGTCAACCCCGCTGCAGCAGTTCTCCCCTAACCGAGGAAGTGCCACTCCCTTTTTCTGCACCGAATAGTTCATGCTATAATAAAAACACTGCATAACGATCGGATAGAAAGGATTACATGACCATGACAGAAAAGTCTTTAAGCCTATTAATGCAGCCTGAATGGAGGATACTGGATCAGTCCAGTCTTGGACCCCAATTTGACGCAAAGCAGTCATTTGCTTATGATGACACTCTTTGCACGTCAGCTGGATCTCTGGCGTCCCCTGCGACGGCCAGGACGTGGGTTCATCACGACACCATTGTTTTAGGGATACAGGATTCCCGGCTGCCTTTTATTGAAGAAGGGATTAAGTATTTAACCTCTCAAGGTTACCGCACAGTCGTCAGGAATTCAGGCGGCCTCGCTGTTGTACTGGATGAAGGGGTGCTGAACATCTCTCTTATTTTCCCTGAAACAGATAAAGGAATTGATATAAACAGAGGATATGACGCCATGTGGGAGCTGATCAAGGTGATGTTCCCCGAGCAGGCATTTGCCATAGAAGCAAAAGAGATCACGGGCTCCTATTGCCCCGGAAGCTATGATTTGAGCATAGGCGGCAAAAAGTTCGCGGGAATATCACAAAGGCGTCTCCGAAACGGAGTTGCTGTGCAAATTTATCTTTGCGTCACCGGCAGCGGATCGGACCGTGCGGAGGTTATCCGGAATTTTTACGATAAGAGTCTGAAGGGAATGGCGACAAAGTTTGAATACCCCGTCATTGTTCCGGAAGTAATGGCGTCTTTAAGCGAGCTTTTCGGACGGGAGATGAGCATTCAGGATGTGATGCTCAAACTCCTTACAGCATTGAAAAACCTAAGCGGACGGATTTTTTCTTCCTCTCTTTCTATGGAGGAGCAGCTGATTTTCGAGAAAAACTTAACCCGGATGATAGAAAGAAACAAGAAAATAGGGATTTCCTAAAAAGAGACGCCCCCGAAACGGGAGCGTCTTCTATATTAAATAGGGGGAGGGGGCAAAGGGTTATTCGGCTACTTTTTCAAGGTTTCCATTCCGGTCCATCTTGAACTTTGGAGCGGAACGGTCTTCCTCTTCAAACAGGGTCAGCTTTCTTGCGCGATTCATAATTTTCATTAGTGTTTCGTAGTCTTCCTGAATTGTATCAGAATCCTCTTCCATTTTAGCAATTTTGATTTCCAGTTCTTCATTCCGTCTTGAAAGCTCTTCCAGCTCACGCTTTAAGCGGATATTTTCCTGCTTAAGCGCGGTATTGTGGTTCGCCCGGCTTTCGTATGTCTCAAGAAACGAAATGACCTGATCCATCGTAATTGCTCCTGCTGATACAGGTAAACTAGCAGGCTGTTTAAGGGTTGTATAGGAAACCCCATTCAATTCCTCGTAGTCCAGCTCTTCATCATGCACAGGTGCTGTATAGGATGAAATAGCAGGTTCATAGGTTTGCTCCTCTGCGAACTCCTCTTTATATACGGGCTTAACCGCTGCAGATGGTGCCTCAGGCGGTGCGTAGAGCAGCTTTTTCTTAGCCGGCTGGCCTTTTCCAAGTGCTCTCATTTTTTGTTTCCGCTGTTTTTTCGCAAGCTGCAGCGCTTTCTCATATTGATGGCGAACGACTGCGTTCCAGCGGAATCCGCAAGCGGCGGATGTGCGGTTTAATTTATCTCCAACTTCTTCAAATGCATTCAGCTGCGTACTTCCTTCACGTACATGACGCAGAACGGTTTCGGCAAGCAGCAGGTCATTTTCTTCAGACCAGGCATCCTGTCTCTGTTTCATGATCTCAACTCCCATTAACTGTAATGTTTTCCTGCTAACAGAATGTCCGGATTTAAAATCTTTTATACATTTTTTTGAAAGGATAATAGAAAAATTTTGAAAGTTTCGGAAGATGATTGAATTCCTTCTGAGGTTGCATGAGGGGAATAATCGGGGTAAAATAGCCCTTAGTGTTTAAAAAGACAATAAGGGCTCTAGCTCTTACTATAGAAATTTTCATTAAAGAAAGGAAATGGGGATTCATGGCGAATGAATTTCGTATTTGCGACGATTGCCAGGCAACCAACATAAAAACGCTTGTCCCCCGCTTGAAAAAAGCGGACCCCGATGCAGCAATTGATATCGGCTGCCAATCATACTGCGGACCGGGCAGAAAAAAATCGTTTGCATTCGTAAATAACCGTCCGATTTCAGCCTTGAGCGAGGATGAACTGCTGGATAAAATTGAAAAAAAACTGCACAAATAAATCGCCGGGCATTTTTTTGCCTTGGTGATTTTTTTCTTTTTGCTATTCCGATTATTCAACCTCTAAATAGGGCAATACATGACTATGCCCTCGATTTCAAAATATAGAATTTTTTCATTCAGCTAAACCTTGAAAACAGCTATAATGGATACAAGTAAAACGGAAGAGGGAAAAGAATGGCAAATCGCAACGGTAAATTGTCCGAAGAAAAGGTATTTAAAGACCCGGTTCACCGTTATATTCATGTCCGGGACAAGCTGATTTGGGACCTGATCGGCACGCCTGAATTTCAGCGTCTGCGGAGAGTCCGCCAGCTTGGCACAACCTATCTTACTTTTCACGGGGCCGAGCATAGCCGGCTGAATCATTCTCTGGGAGTATACGAAATTGTCCGGAGGATCGTTGATGACGTCTTCAATGGAAGACCAGAATGGAACGAGGAAGAACGCCTTGTCAGTCTTTGTGCGGCTTTGCTGCATGACCTGGGACACGGGCCATTTTCCCATTCCTTCGAAAAGGTTTTCCATATGGACCATGAAGACTTTACCCGCAGAATTATTCTAGAAGATACCGAGGTCAATCGGGTACTGAAAACGGAAGGCAGAGACTTCCCGAAAAAAGTGGCAGAGGTCATCGCTAAAACCTACTCCAATAAACAGGTGGTTTCATTAATCTCAAGCCAGATTGATGCCGACCGAATGGATTACCTGCAGCGTGATGCCTACTATACAGGAGTGAGCTATGGTCATTTCGATATGGAGCGGATTCTTCGCGTCATGAGGCCGAGAGAGGATCAGGTTGTCATTAAATACAGCGGAATGCATGCTGTAGAAGATTACATCATGAGCCGATATCAAATGTATTGGCAAGTTTATTTCCATCCCGTTACACGAAGTGCGGAAGTCATATTAACGAAAATCCTTCACCGTGCGAAGCAGCTTCATAAAGAGTATTATTCCTTTAAACAGGAACCTGTTCACTTCTACTCATTATTTGAAGACGAAGTCACCTTGAAGGATTATTTGAAACTGGATGAATCTGTCATTCTCTTTTATTTTCAGGCTTGGGAAGAGGAGGAAGATGAAATTCTCTCAGACCTGTGCCGCCGGTTTTTGAACCGGAATCTATTTAAATATGTTGAATTCAACCCGTCCAATGAACAGATGATGAAGCTGATGGAGCTGAAAGCCCTGTTTAAGAAAGCGGGAATCGACCCTGAATATTACCTTGTCCTGGATTCTTCATCCGATCTGCCGTACGATTTTTACCGTCCTGGAGAAGAGGAAGAACGCCTTCCCATTCATCTGCTTATGCCAAGCGGCGAAGTCAGGGAATTGTCCAGACAGTCGGAAATCGTAGACGCCATTTCCGGAAAAAGAAGAACGGACCACAAGCTGTATTTTCCGCGTGACCTCATAGAAGATTTATCAACAAAGCGAACGGCAAAGAAAAAGATTATGGAACTGCTCAATCTGAATAGATAGAGAGAAAAACGGAGTTAGGAGATGACGGGGAATTGCTTAACGAACACGCAAAAGTCTTGAAGGTGTTTTCGTCGGCCGGAGAAGTCATTGGACGGAAGAAACTTCAAAAAATGATCTACATTGCGAAGAAAATCGATTATCCATTTTATGAAAAATATGATTTTCACTTTTACGGACCATACTCTGAGGAACTGACCCTCAGGATTGAAGAACTGTGCAACCTTGGATTTGTAGATGAAGTTCGGGAAAAGAAAGGCGGCTATTATCAATACCGCTACAATCTGACCGAATCCGGAAATGAATTTTTGGCTAACCATGACCTTGATATTCCGCCCCTCGACGCCTGCATGACCGACTTGAACGGTCAATCCGCCCGGTTCCTTGAACTCGTATCCACCGTCCTGTATTTTGACAGTCTCGAGCGGGAAGAAGTAAAGGAAAAGGTGTTTACCCTTAAAAGCAAACAGAAGTACACAGAAGAAGAAGTGGATGAGGCGTACACGTATGTGGAAGCGCTGAAGGAGAAAACAAAGCATTAAGGTAAACGGGGCTGATCCAATGGATTGGCCTCGTTTTTTCTGTTAATCACCGCCTGGTTTACAGGGTCTGGTGCCCTTTGCACTGACCCCCATCGAATCAACGCAGCGGGGGCCAGAGCAAAAAATCAGTCAGCCAGCGCCAGATCGGCGATCGAAGGGTGAGGGGACGGAGGTTTAGTGCTTTAGCAGAGCGGGGGTCAGTGCATTGCACTGACCCCCATTGAATCACCGCAGTGGGGGCCAGAGCAAAAAACGGGCTAGCCAGCGCCAGATCCACGATCGAAGAGTGAGGGGGCGGAGGTTTAGTGCTTTAGCATAGTGAGGGTCAGTGCAAAAACCATGCTCGCACTCTGTAAACCTTTTAACCGTCACACGGTGCCAGTCCCCACTTACTTCACCGCAGCCGGGGACAGAGACTATACTCTTTGAAGCCTTGCCCAGCAAGAGATTGAAGAATGGGTGCCGGAGCTTTATCTCACTAATAGGCAGCGGGTCAGGCACGGTGCCAGTCCCCACATGCTTCACCGCAGCCGGGGACAGAGGCAATACTCTTTAAAGCCTTTCCCGGCAAGGGTTAAAAAAACGGGTGCCGGAGCTTTAGTTCACTAATGAAGCGCGGGTCAGGAACCCGCGCCGCTTATTATCTGCAAATCCATTAGCAGAGCAAGGGTCAGTGCAAACCAAACTCTCTCTCAGCAATCTCCGCAAATTCCACAGCAGAAATTCCGTGCTTATCTGTATGACCGCCCTCCGTTACCGAAAAGGATGACGGGGATAACGTTTTAAAACCAGCTTCCATCCTCATTGCAGCCAGCGGCTTCTTATTAAACGGAGAGTCAGGGTGTTCGTGGATTTTTGCCTGCATGTCTTGCAGGTCAGCTAGATTCAATTGGCTGTCTGCGTTAAAAGCGTACCCCGTTTTCCAGGCATCCTCCGCAAGCTTCATTTCAAGCAGATGGCTGCCTTCGCTCGTCTCTTTTTCTATGATTCGAAATTGGCCTGCAGATGATTCTATGATTTCGCCATTCATCGGAATCTGCTTTTGAGCGACATTCGTTCCAAATCCAGCGTCCAGAATATAGGAGCCTTCTCCTGTGCGGATTAAGACAGCGGCGTGGGTACCGCTTAGGCTCCATTCCTGTGCCTCATGGTTGAATACGGTTCCCTGGACAAGCTGGGCATCAAGATTATTCTCCAGTAAAAAATAGTACAGAATCGGATTTAATTCGTAGCAAACTCCGCCTTGTTTCTGCTCAATGATTTTATTGGAGAGGGCTTCCGCATCGAGTGGAGTTCTTTTGTTCTGCAGAATCGAGAGGTTTTCGAATGGAATATGATATGAAAAGGCTGTTAAAATAGTCTCAAGGTCGCGAAATTGTAAGCGTCCTTTGTCTTTCAGGCCGATTCTTTTTAGAAATGACGGATGCAGTTTCATCTGTTTATTCCTCCTTATCTAAAAAACGGCCCGCCGATCACTCGGTAAGCCGTTTATCATGATTACATATCGCTTAAACGTTTTCCGGCAACACCGTAGTGGTTTTTCGTCATTTCTTCAATGAAAACGACGATTTTGTCTTCGGCTGCTCCAGTGGTTTCAGATACAGCGGCCGTTACTTTTTCAACGAGGGCTTTTTTCTGCTCTTCTGTACGGCCTTCCAGCATTTTTACAGTTATGTACGGCATTTTAGAATCGCTCCTTTACAATTGTTTGAATCCATAAGAACTTGAGACTGATATTCATCCTTAAATATAGTATACTTTAATCAGAAAATAGATGCAGTGATTATGTGTCAAAGGAGAAGTGTGCGTGGAAGATATTCTCAGTTTTTTGGCCTTTGATTTAGAAGTGCTGCCATATGTTATCCTTACCCTGCTGGCTGCATTTACGGTGCATGAATTTGCACATGCCTATGTTGCATATAAATTTGGGGATCCGACAGCGAAAAATGAGGGCAGACTAACCTTGTCGCCGATTGCCCACTTGGACCCTTTCGGTACGATCCTGATTTTACTTGCCGGTTTTGGATGGGCGAGGCCTGTTCCGGTTAACCGGTTTTACTTTAAAAAGCCAAGACTTGCAGGGGTGCTGGTTTCTGTTGCAGGGCCGGTGAGCAATCTGCTGATGGCCTTTTTAGGCACGGCTGTATGGAGCATCCTCCTCGTATCGGGAACGGCTGAAAGCTTCTCCCCTCCAGTCACGGATGCATTGAAAAACTTCTTTGATATTTTTGTCGGCTTAAACGTGACATTATTCCTGTTTAACCTGCTTCCGCTGCCTCCCCTTGATGGTTACCGGATACTGGAGGATTTGGCTCCAAGGACATGGAGACCTAGAATGACGCAGTTTGAAACGTACGGATTCATTGTGTTTATTGTATTATTCGTTACACCTCTCGATCAGTATACGGTTTGGCCGTTTCTGGAAACGGGCAGGTATTTAGTTATGAATCTTTTTTATGGGATATTAAACCCGCTGTTTTAGGAGGCTTTTTACAATGGAAGAAAAAAAGAAAAAGAGCATAGGCTTTAATATAATTAAAAGTGACCCTACAGACGGGCATGGAGGCTATGGAGTCGGAGCGCTCAGCCTCGATAACATCTCTCCGGTTTTCGTGGACGTAAATGAAGGGGAAGCGTTTGTCGATATCGGGGCGATGCATGCCCGCAGTGTGGTTGAAAAAGGCATTAAATTCCTTCCGAATAAAGAGGATGTACCGGATGCAAAACCATTCTGGCTGGTCTGGGTAACCATCGACCGCAAGCCGGAAGGACCTTACTACGCCGGTGTGACAGCCTGTGAGATGACCGTCAACCGGGAAATCAGAAGAGGCTATAAATCCCTTCCCGAGCATGTGAATAAAATGGATAAATCCATGAAACGGCAAATCATGGTCGAGCATATGGATGAGAAATCCAAAGAGATTCTAGCCCAATTCCTCATATCCCACGATGCCGGAATGTGGCAGCGTTCAGAGGCGAAGCTGAAGGAAGATTTGAAGGCTTGAAATAAAGAAAACCGAGCAGTTCGCCGCTCGGTTTTTCTAATCCCAAAATTTTAATTTCTTCCAGAAGCTTTCCTTCTTTTTCTCATGCTTTTTCCCGGGCGCTGTTTTATGATCCAGATGATCCGTACACATTTCTGTCGGTTCGGTTCCGGCCAGGTAATAAACAAAACGCTTAACCGGACAGCCGGGACCGGCAAGCTTGCCATTCTCCGGGTTAATGTAGACGCCGGTAACACCTTCGGGAGGCTTGAACTCCTTCAGCGGTTTTTCACGTAATGCATCTTCCATAAACCCGGCCCAAATGTTTTTTGCATAGGCGCGCTCTTCGACTTGCTCCAGAGCCTTATCGCGGTCGTAGCCCGTCCACACTCCCGTTACAAGCTCCGGACTGTAGCCGATCATCCAGCTGTCTGTCTGGGTTGTGCCGGATTTGCCAGCGTAGGAACGCGTCAGTTTTTTGGCGATTTGCCCGCCTGTTACAGAGGTATAAGAGCTCAGCTTCGTATCAAACATTCCCATCATCAGCTGGGTTGTCACAAAGGCTGCCTTTTCATTTAAAACCTGTTTCCCAGCCGCTGCATTCCCTTTATAGAGAACATTTCCGGTTCCATCCTCGATCCTTGTTACATACACCGGTCTGATTTTTTTTCCTCCATTGGCAAGCATTCCATAAGCATTCACCATTTCTTCAAGCCTCGCCGGCGCTGTTCCAAGTGCAAGCGATGGAAGTTCAGGAAGCTTGCTGGTTATTCCTGCCAATCGAGCGGTCTCAGCGAGCTTTTCCGGTCCGATAAACAGATGGGTTTTAACAGCATAAATGTTATCTGAGAGGGCAATCGCCTGGGCGAGAGTGATCGGCCCGTTTGCATAGTAGTCATTGTAGTTGCTTGGTTTATACGATGATTTTCCCGAATCGTATTCAAAGACTGTCGGTTTGCTGACCATCATAGTAGATGGCGTGAAACCGTTTTGGATGGCTGCATAGTACAGGAACGGTTTGATTGTCGAGCCGGGCTGCCTGAAGGCTTGTGTTACCCGGTTGAATGGACTCTTATCATAGTCCCGTCCTCCTGCCATTGCCCGTACCGCTCCGGTTTTCGGATCGATGGAAATCAGCCCTGTCTGGATAGCGGAATCGGGATCAATGACGTCTTTCACCTGTTTTTCAGCTTTTTGCTGAAGTACAGGATCAAGCGTAGTGTAAATTTTTAAGCCGCGGGTCGATAGGGCACCCTGTTCAACACCAAGCAGCCGGGCCGTTTCTTTCAATGCCTGATCATAAAAATAGGGAGCATCCGTTTTTGCTTCCTCCTCGGGCTTCGGCCCTGCATAAATAAGAGGCTCCTGCTCTGCTGAAACTGCCTGCTCATGTTTGATGGCACCTGCACTGACAAGCGAGCTGAGGATCAGTTTCTGCCGCTCCTTTGCTCTTTTTTCATTTAAAAAAGGAGAGAATAGGCTTGGTCCTTTAGGAATCCCGGCAAGCATGCTCGCTTCGGCAAGCGTCAATTCTTTAGCGCTTTTCCCGAAATACGTTTTCGAAGCCGCTTCAATCCCGTACGCCCCGTGCCCGTAATAAATAGTATTTAAATAGCCTTCAAGTATTTCATCCTTACTGTAGTTCACCTCTAGGCGAACCGTATAAAAAGCTTCCGTCAGTTTCCTTGTCCATGTTTTGTCATGGCTTAAATAAAGATTCCTGGCGTACTGCTGTGTAATCGTACTGGCACCCTGAATTTTGGCCATTGCTTTCAAATCGGCTAATGCCGCTCCGGCAATCCGTTTAAAATCAAATCCGTGATGTTCGAAATAGTGGCGGTCCTCTATAGCTAAAGTGGCCTTAACCGCATACGGGGAAATATCCTCAAGGTTCGTCCAATAGCGTTTTTCCCCATAATGCGTTTCTCCCAATTTTGACTGATCGCTTGCAAATAGAATGGTTGACTGTGGTACGTTTAAAGACGGAGGCCCCTGCAGCTTGGCAGTAAGCAGAACCATGCCCGCGGCTATGGACATCAATGCGAGCAGCATCAAGCCGATGAAAAATAAAGCGCGAACCAGTTTAATTGTCCGGCGGATTCTTGAAGGATGGATCACGTTCATTTTTTTACACCCCGTTTCGTCTTAAATCTCTTCTTACCATTATGGAAAAAGATCTGTATTTCTAAACAGTCGGGGGCCGATAGTCCTTAAAAATTTCTTGCATTTTTGCAGGATTCCTCTATACTTTTTTAGAGGTTGAGATAGGGTTTTGTTTTAGGCGGTTGGGGTAGGTTAAACTGTGTACAAACAAGATGGTCTCTGAAATGACAACACATACTTGAAAGGATGATCAAAACATGTCCGAACTTTGGTATACAGAGAAGCAGACTGACAGCTTTGGAATCACGATGAAAATTAAACGCACTTTACATACAGAACAAACGGAATTTCAGCACCTTGAAATGGTAGAAACCGAGGAGTTCGGAAACATGCTGTACTTGGACGGCATGGTCATGACGTCTCAAAAGGACGAGTTTGTTTATCACGAAATGGTTGCGCACGTTCCTCTTTTCACTCACCCGAATCCTGAAAACGTTCTGGTAGTAGGCGGAGGAGACGGCGGAGTTATACGCGAAATCCTGAAGCACCCAAGCGTGAAGAAAGCAACGCTTGTTGATATCGATGGAAAAGTAATCGAGTACTCCAAGAAATACTTGCCGGAAATCGCCGGGAAGCTTGATGATCCCCGCGTAGACGTAAAAGTAGGAGACGGCTTCCTTCATATTGCTGAGAGCGAAAACGAGTATGACGTGATTATGGTAGACAGCACAGAGCCTGTTGGACCGGCTGTAAACCTCTTCACGAAAGGCTTCTACGCTGGTATTTCAAGAGCGCTAAAAGACGACGGAATTTTCGTTGCCCAGTCGGACAACCCTTGGTTCACGCCTGATTTGATCCGCAACGTACAGCGCGACGTCCGCGAAATCTTCCCGATTACTAACCTTTATATCGCAAACATCCCAACGTATCCAAGCGGTATGTGGACATTCACCATCGGATCAAAAAAATACAATCCGCTTGAAGTGCCGGAAGACCGTTTCCACGAAATTGAAACAAAATACTATACAAAAGAGCTTCATAAAGCAGCTTTCGTGCTGCCGAAATTTGTACAGGACTTAACGAAATAAGATGAATCAAAAGGGCGTTTAACCGAACGCCCTTTCCTAAATTGGAGGGTGAAAAATGAAATTTGATGAAGCTTATTCAGGTAACGTATTTATTAAAAGCCACCCGTCTTATGAGGAAAGCGAGGCGGTTATTTACGGCATGCCAATGGACTGGACCGTGAGCTACCGTCCGGGATCAAGATTCGGCCCGTCCCGCATCCGCGAAGTGTCCATCGGCCTCGAGGAGTACAGCGCGTATTTAGACCGTGAGCTGGAAGAGGTTAAATACTTTGACGCCGGCGACATCCCTTTGCCGTTCGGCAACCCGCAGCGCAGCATTGACATGATTGAGGAGTACATTGACGGGCTTATGGCAGCGGACAAGTTCCCGCTTGGCATGGGCGGAGAGCATCTTGTATCATGGCCTGTCATGAAAGCTGTCGCGAAGAAATATCCGGATTTGGCCATCATTCATATGGATGCACATACGGACCTTCGTGAAGAATATGAAGGAGAGCCGCTCTCCCATTCCACTCCGATCCGTAAAATTGCTGAACACATCGGACCTGAAAATGTGTACTCTTTCGGAATCCGTTCCGGAATGAAGGAAGAATTCCAATGGGCAAAGGAAGCAGGCATGCACATTTCAAAATTCGAAGTGCTCGAGCCTCTGAAAGAAATTTTGCCGCAGCTTGCCGGACGTCCGGTATACGTAACGATCGACATTGACGTATTGGATCCTGCTCACGCTCCTGGAACGGGAACCGTAGACGCAGGCGGCATCACTTCCAAGGAATTGCTTGCATCCATCCATGAAATCGCCCGTTCTGAAGTCAAAGTGGTTGGAGCTGACCTTGTAGAAGTTGCCCCAATCTACGATCCATCCGAGCAAACAGCGAACACCGCAAGCAAGCTGATTCGCGAAATGATTTTAGGCTGGGTTCAAAAACGATAAACGAACAACAGGACTGTTCACATAAAGCGCCGGTTTTGGCGATTTATACCGGACAGTCCGTTTTTATTTCCAATTCCCCCATGCTATTGAACTTTGCATGAAGAATCTTTATACTATTGTAGTTATAGTGGAAGGATGTGTCTTAGATGAAGGAACAGACACCAGTAAGCCTCTACATTCATTCAAAGATCCGAAATGAAGGAGAAACGGAAACGATTGAATTCCGTTCAAGCGGCAGCTTTTACATAAAAGATTCGGTTCCTTACCTTACTTACAAGGAAGAGCAGGAATACGGCACGATTCAGACCATCGTGAAAATGAAGCCAGAGGAAACGATTGTCTTCAGGTCAGGCGCTGTCTCCATGAAACAGCGTTTTATTAAGGATGCTGAAACGCTCACACATTACAAAACCCCTCTCGGAACTCTTCAAATGACTACCTATACATCGAGGGTAGCTCAAATCATTAACCATGAATCGGCTGAAGGCAAACTGGAGATTGAATACGAACTGCATATGGGGGAAGGGCAAACTCACCTTCACACCCTTTTGATTGATTTTAAGGAGGCCAAGTCATGAACATCGTCGAGCAAATGAAAGAACGTTTAAAACAGGAAGTAAAAGCTTCAGTTCAACATGCAGGGCTTGCAGAAGCATCCCAAATACCGGACGTTGTGCTGGAAGTGCCTAAAGAAAAAGCGCACGGCGATTTTTCAACAAACATGGCTATGCAGCTGGCGAGAGTCGCTAAAAAAGCGCCGCGCATGATTGCAGAAGAGATCGTCAATCATTTCGATAAAGAAAAAGCTTCCATTAAAAAAATTGAAATCGCAGGGCCAGGTTTTATCAATTTTCACATGAACAACGCCTATCTTACAGACCTTGTACCGGCTATTTTAGATGCTGGTGACAAATATGGAGAGTCCAATATTGGAAACGGCGAAAAGCTTCAAGTGGAGTTTGTGTCCGCCAATCCAACGGGTACGCTTCACCTTGGACATGCCCGCGGCGCAGCCGTAGGTGATTCGCTTTGCAATATCCTTGCTAAAGCAGGCTATGATGTATCCAGAGAATATTACATCAATGATGCAGGAAATCAAATCAATAATCTTGCCCTTTCCATTGAAGCCCGCTATCTTCAGGCACTCGGCCAGGATACACCGATGCCGGAGGACGGCTACCACGGCAAGGATATCCAGGAAATCGGCCAAAAGCTTGCGGACGAATATGGAGATCGCTTCGTTTCAGAAGAACGGGATGAACGTCTCGGCTTCTTCCGTGAATACGGGCTGAAATTCGAAATGGATAAACTGAAAAAGGACCTGGATGAATTCCGCGTGCCGTTTGATGTGTGGTACTCTGAAACAAGTCTTTATCAGAACGGGAAAATTGACCATGCCCTTGAAGCTCTTCGCGAAAAAGGACACATCTTTGAAGAAGAGGGCGCAACATGGTTCCGCTCTACTGAATTCGGTGATGACAAAGACCGCGTTTTAATTAAAAACGACGGCTCTTACACATACCTGACTCCGGACATTGCGTATCACAAGGACAAGCTGGACCGCGGCTTCACAAAGCTCATCAACATCTGGGGTGCCGATCACCATGGCTACATTCCCCGAATGAAAGCGGCGATTGAAGCACTTGGCTATGGGAAAGAAACGCTTGAGGTCGAAATCATTCAGCTCGTTCATCTCTACAAAGACGGCGAGAAAATGAAAATGAGCAAACGAACCGGAAAAGCGGTTACGATGCGCGATTTGATGGAAGAGGTCGGTCTTGACGCAGTCCGCTACTTCTTCGCTATGAGAAGTGCAGACACTCACATGGACTTTGACATGGATCTCGCTGTATCCAAATCCAATGAAAATCCTGTATTCTACGCTCAATACGCTCATGCTCGTATATGCAGCATGCTGCGCCAGGGCGAGGAAAAAGGTCTTTCATACGACCGCGAAAATGTGCTCGGTTCAGACCTTTCCGAAAAGGAAATCGACCTGCTAAAAAAATTAGGCGAGTTCCCGGAAACCGTAGCAGACGCTGCCCAAAAACGGATTCCGCATAAAATCACCCACTATATTTTCGACCTGGCTTCTACTCTGCACAGCTTCTACAACGCAGAAAAAGTGCTGGACCCGGAAAACGACGATAAATCCAAAGCCCGTCTCGCTCTCATGAAAGCGACTCAGCATACATTGAAAAATGCCCTGACGCTCATTGGAGTATCGGCTCCGGAAAAGATGTAAGGTCTTGGCCCCCGTACCTTTTAGGTATGGGGGTCTTGTTTTGTACTTTGTTTTTGTACTTTGTTTTTGTACTTTGTTTTTGTACTTTGTTTTTGTACTTTGCACTGACCCCGCCGCTTCACCGCATAAGGGGACAGAGGAAGAGAGCTGCAATCCCTTGGTGCGTAAGAGTTTGCAGGGTGCGGTGCCAGAGGTTTAGTGCTTTATCAGAGCGGGGGTCAGTGCACTGCACTGACCCCCGTTGCACCACCGCATCAGGGGACAGAGGAAGAGAGCTGCAATCCCTTGGTACGTAAGAGTTTACAGGATGCGGTGCCGGAGCTTTAGTGCTTTAGCAGAGTGGGGGTCAGTGCAAACCCGCACACTGCGAGTGCAAACCGCATACTACCAGTGCAAACCCCGCACACTGCGAGTGCAAACCCCGCACACTGCGAGTGCAAACCCCCCCCACAACACCCCCACATCACCAAACCACACTCCCCCCATCCACACGTTTCACCCCGCGAATCGCTGAAATTTCCTCGATCAGCTTCAACAGAGCCAAATCCTTCATCTTCGCTTCAATCATCACATCCACATCGACGTCAAATTCCTTCAGCATTTTGAGCAGCGGTCTAATAAACTCAAGATCCACGTAATCGGAATGGCTGCGATATTCTTTTTCTGATTTTGGTGAAGAGATATGGATTTTTGGTGAAAGGCCTGTCTGTCTCCATGTATCAAAAAATCTTGGAAGCAGATCCTCCAATTTTTGCCCGCCTTCGTTTTTATTTGCCTGATGGTGATGATAATCAAACATGAGCGGGATGCCGCCTTTTTCACATACCTGCAAGGTTTCTTCCGTTGTATAGGTTTTGTCGTCATTTTCAAGAGTCATTCTCGAAAAAACAGGGGAAGAGAGCGATTGAATGTTTACAAAGAAGCGCTCAGCCGATGCCGTTTTATCCCCATACGCTCCACCAACATGAAGGTTGATCAAGCCTTCCTTCTCGAGACCCATCGCTTCTAGCATCGCATAGTGATACTCCATGTCCATCACTGAGTTTTCAGTGATGGATGGCCGATCACTTGTGAACAGCGTATACTGGCTCGGGTGGAAGCTTGTCCGGATCTTGTTTTTCTTTACCAGCTCTCCAATTTCTTTAAATTGATCCTTAAATGGCGCGACAAAATCCCAGCTTGCTTCAGGGTGAGTGGCGAGCGGAACAAGGCTCGAAGAAAAGCGGTAAAGATGGATTTCGTGCGCAATGTTGTAATGAATGATGCGCAGCGTATGCTCAAGGTTTTGCTTCGTCACACGGTGAAGCGCTTCATAGCGTTCACTTTCTTCGAGCTTTTGATATCTTGCATAGGTCATCGTCTTTGAGGGGGAGCAGTCCCAAAGGGAAAGGGCGTTAGCAACATAACCAAACCGTATCTTCATTTCTCTCTCCTTTTCACCGCATGTGCCTTACAGGAAAAAGGACACAGCGGAGGCGGCTTTTTCTTTCGCTCTCTGCCACAGCGGTCTTTGTAAATAGTCTTCATACAACAGCTGTTCCGAATCATGAATATCCTTTAGGATGCTCGTCCTGACTTTTGCTGTAAAAGCTTTGTCTTGGATCAAAGCATTCATCTCATCATTTAAATACATGCTCCGCTTATCAAAGTTTGCGGTTCCGATATCACAGAAATCGTCATCGGCCATAATGATTTTGGCATGATAGAATCCCAGATAAAATCGGTAAACCTCTGCTCCTGCTTTCAGCAAAGGACCGTAATACGGAAAAGCCGCCTCCTTCACAAAAAGGTGATCAGAGCGCATGGGAACGATGATTTTTACTTTTACCCCTCTTTCAAGTGCGCGAAGCAGCTCAATCTGCAGCTTCGCACCGGGGATAAAATAGGGCGTGCAAATAATCAGCTCTTTTTTGGCTCGATGAATAAAAGAAAGGAACTGCTCATCGAGGGCTTTTCCGTAAGTAGAAACAAACCGGTATGAAATGCTGCCGTCTGCTTCAGGCGGGAATTTGGCTTTGTCTAAATACCTTCCACCCGCATTTCGCCAATCTTTGCAGAATTGCTCCTCGAGGTCCTGAATGCCGGCTCCGGTAAAAGACAGATGGTAATCGCGCCAGTATCCGAGCTTTGGATTTTTCCCTATGTATTCCTTCCCGATGTTATAGCCGCCCAAGTAGCCGGTTTTATGATCGATAACGGTGATCTTCCGGTGATTCCTGGCGAGCAGCGTAAAGAAGAAAAATGGAAATTTAGGGTTGTGTGAGTAGATAAGCGCCACTCCCTGATCCTGAATCTGCTTTAAAAGGTTTTTAGGGGCTTTGGCCGATCCGATCCGGTCCAGCATCAAACAGACCTTCACGCCTTCCTCGGCTTTTCGGCCTAGAATCTTCAAGAAGCTCTGACTGATTTCCTCATCATTTTTGATAATGTAAAAGCTTGCATAAATACAAGTAGACGCCTGCTTTAAATCATTGAAATAGTGTGTGTAAAATTCCTGTCCATCAGAAAAAAACTGAATATCTCCCTTGCGGATTGGATAGGACTGGAGCCCGGCCTTCCGCACATGGCGGCTGTAAGCGATGGAAAAATCAATGCGGATCCAAACGGTTATGAGCAGGGCAAGAAGTATTAGGATAAAAAAGGCCATAGAGGTTCCTTCCTTCAAATAATAGATGTACCCTTATCATGGACGAGTAAGGGAAAATTATGAAAAAAGATTAAGGGAAAAGGATTGACTGAATGCTCATTCATAATTATGATAATGGTAGGGATAATTTCTGAAAATTTGTTTGGTTTAAAATTTTCAATAGAAATGGGAGAAATCACATACACATCAGATAGGGGGAAACAGAATGAGCATACTGCTTTGGATCAATCTTATTGCATTCTTGCTTGTAACCGCTTACGCAGTTGCGCTGTTTGTTCATTTAATCCGTTCCCGGATCGCATATATCCGGATGGGCAGAAAAGAAGAGTTTGACGGGAAATGGAAAGACCGGCTTGATCGGATTTGGGTAAACGTCTTTGGCCAGAAGAAGCTGCTGAAGGATAAAAAGAGCGGAATCATTCATGTTATGTTCTTTTACGGATTTATCCTCGTCCAGTTTGGGGCGATAGATTTTATTATAAAAGGGCTGTCTCCAGGGGCGCATCTGCCGCTTGGACCGCTTTATCCCGGCTTTACTTTTTTCCAGGAAATCGTAACGCTTGTCATTCTTATTGCCGTCGTCTGGGCGTTTTACAGACGCTATATTGAAAAGCTTGTCCGTTTAAAGCGGAATTTTAAAGCGGGACTCGTCCTGATATTTATCGGAGGCTTAATGATCTCCGTGCTTCTAGGAAATGCAATGGGCATCATTTGGCATGATCATGAACTGACATGGACAGAGCCGATTGCTTCGTCGCTTGCGTTCATTTTCGGCTTTATGAATGAAACGGCCGCTATCGTCGTTTTTTACGTATCCTGGTGGGTGCATTTGCTGATTTTGCTGACGTTCCTTGTATACGTCCCTCAATCCAAGCATGCCCACTTAATCGCAGGGCCGGCCAATACATTCTTCTCCAGAGTGGGACCGCCTGCAAAGCTTGAAAAGATTGATTTTGAAGATGAATCAAAGGAATCCTTCGGGGTTGGAAAAATAGAAGATTTTAAACAGTCCCAGCTGATTGATCTTTATGCCTGTGTAGAATGCGGAAGGTGCACAAATATGTGTCCTGCAACCGGAACAGGCAAAATGCTTTCACCAATGGACCTGATTTTGCGGTTAAGGGATCATCTCACAGACAAGGGGGCTGCCGTAACGTCTCAGACACCTTGGGTACCGGCTTTCGCCTTTGCTGAAACACAGGGAAATCAGCTGGCCATGGCTTCAGCTGGTCAGGGATCCAAAGAAGCGGCCGCAGCTGCAGCGTACAATCCGAGCCTTATTGGCGAAGTAATCACGGAAGAAGAGATTTGGGCTTGTACGACTTGCAGGAACTGTGAGGATCAGTGTCCGGTTATGAACGAACACGTCGATAAGATTATTGATCTTCGCCGCTATCTTGTTTTAACAGAAGGTAAGCTTGATGCTGATGCACAGCGTGCAATGACGAACATTGAGCGTCAGGGAAATCCGTGGGGACTAAACCGGAAAGAACGCGAAAACTGGCGTGAAGCGCGCGAGGATGTGGTCATCCCGACGGTGAAAGAGCTTCAAAAACAGGAGGAAGAGTTTGAATACCTGTTCTGGGTAGGCTCCATGGGTTCCTTCGACAACCGCAGCCAGAAAATTGCCCTTTCCTTTGCGAAGCTGATGAATGAAGCGGGTGTGAAGTTTGCGATTCTCGGCAATAAGGAGAAAAACTCAGGCGATACGCCTAGAAGACTTGGAAATGAATTCTTATTCCAGGAGCTCGCGACGAAGAATATTGATGAATTCGAGAAAATCGGTGTGAAAAAGATCGTCACGATCGATCCGCATGCCTACAATATTTTCAAAAATGAGTATCCGGACTTTGGACTGAATGCGGAGGTTTATCATCATACTGAACTGCTTGCAAAGCTTGTGAAGGAAGGCAGGCTTAAGCCGGTCCATGAAGTGAAAGAGACGATTACCTTCCATGATTCCTGCTACCTTGGCCGCTACAATGATGTATACGATGCGCCAAGGGACCTTTTAAAAGCAATTCCTGGCGTCAAGCTTGTTGAAATGGCCCGTAAGCGCGAAACAGGAATGTGCTGCGGAGCGGGCGGCGGTTTAATGTGGATGGAAGAGGATACAGGAACCCGCATCAATGTAGCGAGAACCGAACAGGCGCTTGCTGTAAATCCAACCGTGATCAGCTCGGGATGTCCTTACTGTCTGACCATGCTCAGCGATGGGACGAAGGCAAAGGAAGTCGAGGAAACGGTATCCACCTACGATGTAGCCGAGCTGCTTGAAAAATCGGTCATTGGAGATGTGAAGAAGGAAATTGCATAAAATCGGGAGATAAGGCGGTGCTGTATGTACTGCCTGTCCCTTTTTAACTGAACTGAGCGAGCGTTCAGTCGCCATTAAATGTAAGCGCTTGCTAGTAAACTTGAGGAGGAAAACATGATGAGGAAAACGGTAATCGTTGGAGGAGCACGTACACCTTTTGGCAAGTTTGGAGGAGCACTTCAGTCTTTAACGGCGTCAGAGCTCGGCGGAATTGCCGTGAAGGAAGCGCTTGAAAGAAGCGGCGTCCGTCCGGAAGATGTCGGCGAAGTCATTCTCGGAAATGTTCTTCAGGGAGGGCAGGGACAAATCCCTTCAAGACAGGCAGCACGCCATGCTGGTATTCCGTGGGAAGTAAAAACAGAGACCGTGAATAAAGTATGCGCGTCCGGATTAAGAAGCGTAACGATGGCCGATCAAATCATCCGTGCAGGGGACGAGGAAATCATTGTCGCAGGCGGCATGGAATCTATGTCAAATGCTCCATATATCGTACCAAAGGCAAGATGGGGGCTTCGGATGGGGGATGCGGCTGTTAAGGATTTAATGGTCCACGACGGTCTTACGTGCAGCTTTGAAGGGGTGCATATGGGCACGTACGGCAATTCAACAGCGAGAGATTTAGAGATTACGAGAGAGTCCCAGGATGAGTGGGCACTCAGGAGCCACCAGCGTGCTTCGGAAGCCATAAAAAAAGGGATTTTCAGTGAAGAAATCGTGCCGGTCAGTGTTCCGCAGCGAAAAGGAGATCCAATTACAGTTGATCAGGATGAGGCGCCGCGTCCGGATACTTCTCTTGAAAGACTCTCAAGCCTTAAACCGGTTTTCGGCCATGAAGGAACGATCACGGCGGGAAATGCACCGGGCGTAAACGATGGAGCGGCAGCATTTGTTCTAATGAGTGAGGAGCGGGCTGAAAAAGAAGGAAAAACGCCGCTAGCCACAATCATTGCTCATACTGCAGTGGCAATGGAAGCAAAGGATTTTCCAAAAACACCGGGGGTTGTCATCAATGAACTTTTAAAGAAAACCGGGAAAACGGCAGTGGACATTGATTTGTTTGAAATTAACGAAGCGTTTGCGGCTGTGGCTCTTGCAAGCAATCAGCTGGCAGACCTGGATCCGGAAAAAGTGAATGTAAACGGCGGTGCAGTAGCACTGGGACATCCGATTGGTGCAAGCGGAGCACGCATCATCTTAACGCTTATTCATGAGCTGAAAAGACGTGGGGGAGGCATTGGGGTTGCAGCGATATGCAGCGGCGGCGGCCAGGGTGATGCGATTATGGTGGAAGTGTAAGGAACGATATTCATAGGGGGATGGGAAATGGAAATTAAAAAAGTAATGGTGATTGGAGCAGGCCAAATGGGTTCAGGGATTGCTCAGGTTTGTGCTATGGCTGGATTCAGCGTCATTTTGCAGGATTTAAAAGAAGAATTTCTGGAACGGGGGTTATCAGGGATAGCAAAAAATCTTCAGCGACAGGTAGATAAAGAAAGAATGACCGCCGCAGACAAGGCAGAAGTATTGAACCGGATTGAACGGTCCACAGCTATCAAAAGCGCCGGCGAGGCCGACCTCATCATTGAAGCGGCAATCGAAAACATGGAAATTAAAAAGACCATTTTCGCTCAGCTGGATGAAATTACACCGGAGTCAGCCATCCTTGCGACGAACACCTCTTCTCTGCCTATTACAGAAATCGCGGCTGCAACAAACCGGCCCGGCAAAGTCATCGGGATGCACTTTATGAACCCGGTACCGGTTATGAAGCTTGTTGAAATAATCCGCGGTCTTGCAACAGAAGATGCGGTTTATGAAGCAGTGGAGGAAATGACACGAAAGCTCAAGAAGGTGCCGGTTGAGGTGAATGACTTTCCGGGGTTCGTCTCTAACCGGATTTTAATGCCGATGATCAACGAAGCTATCTACACGCTTTATGAAGGTGTCGCAAGCCGCGAGGCCATTGATGAAGTTATGAAGCTCGGAATGAACCATCCAATGGGGCCGCTGACTCTCGCTGATTTTATCGGTCTGGACACGTGCCTTTATATTATGGAAACGCTCCATGAGGGCTTCGGTGATGATAAATACCGCCCATGTCCGCTTTTGAGAAAGTATGTAAAAGCAGGCTGGCTTGGCAAGAAAACAGGCAGAGGTTTTTACGAATACGCTTGATCAAGGGGGACATGCGGTGAAGCTTCATTTTACAGATGAGCAGAACATGATGAGGAAAATGGTGCAGGACTTTGCCAAAACGGAGATTGAGCCTGTTATTGAAAAAATGGAGCAGGGTGAATTTCCGAGAGCAATTTTAGACAAGATGGGTCAGCTAGGGCTCATGGGGATCCCGATCCCGGAAGAGTATGGGGGAGCGGGCATGGACTTCACCTCCTATATTATTGCGATTCACGAGCTTTCAAAGGTCAGTGCAACGGTCGGAGTCATTCTCTCCGTTCACACCTCTGTCGGAACGAACCCTATTTTGTATTACGGAAATGAGCAGCAAAAGCAGCATTATGTGCCGAAGCTCGCTTCAGGGGAATATTTGGGCGCCTTCTGTCTGACAGAACCGGGTTCAGGATCTGATGCCGCGAGCCTGAAGACAAGGGCCGTTCTGAAAGGGAACCACTACGTTCTAAACGGATCCAAGGTGTTCATCACAAATGGCGGCGAGGCCGATGTGTACATTGTTTTTGCCTCGACGAGCCCAGCGGCAGGAAGCAAAGGGATATCCGCGTTTATCGTAGAAAAGGGTACAAAGGGGTTTATTATCGGCAAGGATGAGCACAAAATGGGCCTGAGCGGTTCAAGAACGGTTCAGATTACCCTGGAAGATTGCCTTGTACCGGCTGAAAACCTTCTTGGCGAGGAAGGGCACGGCTTTAAAATCGCTCTTGGCAACCTGGACGTCGGCCGGATTGGAATTGCTGCACAGTCACTTGGGATTGCGGAAGCAGCTCTGGAGAAGTCCGTTGAATACGCGGCAGGCAGGCACCAATTCTGCAAACCGATTTCCGCACAGCAGGGAATCGGCTTTAAGCTTGCGGATATGGCAACAAGCGTTGAAGCCTCCAAGCTATTACTCTATCAGGCCGCTTCCCTTAGACAAAAAGGCATTCCGTGCGGAAAAGAGGCTTCTATGGCAAAGCTTTTTGCATCTAGAACGGCAATGGATGTAAGTACCGAGGCAATCCAGGTATTCGGAGGCTACGGCTATACGAAGGAATATCCGGTCGAGCGGTATTTCCGCGATGCGAAAATCTGCGAAATCTATGAAGGTACAAGTGAAATACAGCGAATGGTGATTTCAAAATACTTAACAAGCTGAAAATGGGGGATGGGAACATGCAATTTAAACTATCAGAGGAACATGAAATGATTCGTAAAATGGTACGCGATTTTGCTAAAAAGGAAGTAGAGCCTACTGCGGCTGAGCGTGATGAAGAAGAGCGCTTCGACAGGGCCTTGTTTGACAAAATGGCAGAGCTTGGTTTGACAGGAATTCCATGGCCTGAAGAGTACGGCGGAATCGGAAGTGATTATTTGGCTTACGTAATTGCGGTGGAAGAGCTTTCCCGTGTCTGTGCTTCAACCGGTGTTACACTGTCAGCTCATACTTCTCTCGCCGGATGGCCGGTGTATAAATTCGGAACTGAAGAGCAGAAACAGAAATACTTAAAGCCGATGGCGCAGGGAGAAAAAATCGGCGCTTACGGTTTAACAGAACCCGGCTCAGGATCCGATGCAGGCGGGATGAAGACCTATGCAAAGCTTGATGGAGATCATTACATCCTGAACGGGTCCAAAATCTTCATCACAAACGGCGGAATCGCTGATATTTATATTGTATTTGCTGTAACGGATGCTTCTCATAAACATAAAGGCACCACGGCTTTTATCGTAGAAAGCAGCTACCCTGGCTTCTCCGTCGGGAAAAAAGAAAAGAAACTGGGAATCCGCTCGTCACCGACAACAGAAATCATCTTTGAAGATTGCCGCATACCGAAGGAAAACATGCTTGGTGAAGAAGGAGATGGCTTCAAGATTGCGATGATGACACTTGACGGCGGAAGAAATGGAATCGCTGCCCAGGCAGTCGGGATTGCGCAGGGAGCACTCGATGCTTCTGTCGGCTATGCTAAGGAGCGTCAGCAGTTCGGCAAACCAATCGCTGCCCAGCAGGGAATCGGCTTTAAGCTTGCCGATATGGCAACGAGTGTCGAAGCAGCCAGACTTCTAACCTATCAGGCAGCATGGCTTGAATCAGAAGGGCTTCCATACGGGAAAGAATCCGCAATGTCGAAGCTTTTCGCAGGAGATGCAGCAATGAGGGTGACAACAGAAGCGGTTCAAGTATTTGGCGGCTATGGCTATACGAAGGATTATCCGGTTGAACGCTACATGCGCGACGCGAAAATCACGCAGATTTACGAAGGAACGCAGGAGATTCAAAGACTGGTTATCTCCAGAATGCTGACGAAATAATGCTGAAGATGAGCGGGTAAGCAGAATTTGCTGAATCTGCTCATTTTTCAAAGGAAATAACCTTTCGTATTTCGCAAAAAAGGGGCCGGTCGAATGAGGAGAGAGGTACCAGCATCCGTTAAAGATGAACGGCTGATTAAAAAAAGACGGGATCAAATGATCAAGGGAGCGGTCAGCCTGTTTAAGCAAAAGGGCTTTCATCGAACCACAACACGTGAGATTGCAAAAGCTGCGGGCTTCAGCATCGGAACGCTATATGAATACATTCGGCAGAAAGAGGATGTTTTGTATCTCGTTTGCGATACAATCTACGATGAAGTCCGGAACCGCCTTGAGCAGGATATCAATCCAAGGAATGGAACAATCGAGGGACTTGAACATGCGATCGCCAACTATTTCCGGGTCATTGATGATATGCAGGATGAGGTTCTCGTGATGTACCAGGAGGCCAAGTCACTTTCGAAGGACGCGCTTCCTTACGTCCTTCAAAAAGAGGTGGAGATGGTCGGAATGTTCGAGCATGTCATAGGAAATTGCATGGAAAACAAAGCGTTTTCCTTAAGTGAAAGCGAAAAAAAGCTGATGGCCCATAACATTTTCGTTCAGGGCCAAATGTGGGCGTTCAGAAGGTGGGCTCTCCACAAGCTTTGTCCAATCGAGGAATACATTGCTTCACAGACCTCACTAATATTAAACGGGATAAACCGAGTTTAAAAACAAGCCGCGTATTGGGATGGGCGGTGAAACGAAGGGGGAAGCGGAACATGCATATTTACAAGCCAAAGCATGCCGTGCGTTTTGTAACAGCTTCAAGCTTGTTTGATGGTCATGATGCATCCATCAACATTATGAGACGCATTTTGCAGGGAAGCGGAGCGGAGGTCATTCACCTGGGCCACAACCGGTCCGTGGAGGAAGTAGTGGATGCAGCCATTCAAGAGGATGCACAGGGGATTGCAATTTCCTCGTATCAGGGAGGTCATGTCGAATACTTCAAATACATGCTGGACTTGCTGAAAGAAAAGGGTGCACCGCATATCCGGATTTACGGCGGAGGAGGCGGTGTCATTATTCCTCGGGAAATAAAAGAATTGCACGAATACGGGATTTCCAGGATTTTCTCACCGGAGGATGGCCGGAAAAATGGCCTGCAGGGCATGATTAATCAAATGTTGGAAGAGTGTGACTTTCCAACTGTTGTGAAGCTTGGAAGTGAGCTTGAGGAACTGAAAAACGGCAGTGTGACGGCGGTGGCAAAGCTCATCACATTGGCGGAAGCGCGTGTAAGTGAAAAGGATGAGGCTGCAGCGGCTGCCGAGCAGCTGATCGCTGGACTGAATCAGACGGAATCAAGTGCACCTGTCATCGGAATCACAGGAACAGGCGGAGCCGGTAAAAGCTCCTTAACTGATGAATTGATCCGCCGCTTCATAAATGAAATACCGGAAATGAAGATTGCTATTCTGTCCGTTGATCCGACAAAGCAAAAAACGGGCGGAGCGCTGCTTGGAGACCGTATCCGCATGAATGCCATCTTTAATCCAAGAGTATATATGCGAAGCCTTGCAACAAGGCAATCCAGATCGGAGCTTTCCCTTGCGATCAAGGATGCCATCTCTGTCGTGAAGGCAGCAGGATATGACCTGATTGTCGTGGAAACAAGCGGAATCGGCCAAGGGGATGCGGGTATTACCGATATTTGCGATCTTTCCATGTATGTGATGACAAGCGAGTACGGAGCACCAACTCAGCTCGAAAAAATAGATATGATTGATTACGCGGATTTAATTGTTATTAATAAGTTTGAGCGCAAAGGATCTGAGGATGCAAAACGTCAGGTTCAAAAGCAATACCAGCGCAGCCGGACTCTGTTTGAACAGGATTTGGATGAAATGCCTGTCTACGGAACAATCGCCAGCCAATTTAACGATCCCGGCACCAATACCCTTTTCCAGGCGCTGCTTCATACGATTCGTGAAAAAACCGGAAAAGAGTGGAATTCCTCTCTTGAAATGGTGACCGATGTAAAAAAACAAAACGTCATCATCCCAAGTGAACGCCGCTATTACCTCCGTGAAATCAGCGATACTGTCCGGAATTATCATAAAAAAGCAGAGCAGCAGGCTGTTATTGCGACAAAGCTTTATCAGCTCGATGGCGTGCTCTCTCTTCTTCCTGAAACAGAAGGGAAAGAAGAAACGGCTTCTGCACTTCAAGCGATAAAAGAGCAAATGAAAGAAGAACTTACGAAAGAATCCAACAACCATCTGGAAAACTGGGAACCTCTAAAAGAACAATACAAAGGCGATCAATTTGTAACGAAGATTCGCGATAAAGAGCTAGTCACCCAGCTGAAAACCGTTTCCCTATCCGGTTTGAGGATTCCAAAGATTTCCCTGCCGGCCTACAAGGATCAAGGCGATATTTTACGCTGGATTTACCGGGAGAATGTTCCGGGCTCCTTCCCTTACACAGCAGGCGTTTTCCCGTTCAAACGCGAAGGGGAGGATCCGAAAAGGCAGTTCGCAGGAGAAGGAACGCCTGAAAGAACGAACCGCCGTTTTCATTATCTGTCCAAGGATGATTCGGCAAAACGTTTAAGCACAGCTTTTGATTCAGTTACTCTTTATGGAGAAGACCCTGCACACCGCCCTGATATTTATGGGAAAGTCGGGGAGAGCGGCGTAAGCATCTGTACACTTGATGATATGAAAAAACTGTACACGGGCTTCGACCTTTGTGCGCCATCCACCTCTGTTTCGATGACCATTAACGGACCGGCACCCATCATCCTTGCGATGTTTATGAACACAGCGATCCAACAGCAGCTTGACCGGAAAAAAGAAGAGCTTGGACGCGAGCTGAGTGAGTCGGAAGCTGCAGAAATAAAGGCGTATACACTGCAGACGGTACGCGGGACGGTTCAAGCGGATATTTTGAAAGAAGATCAGGGACAGAACACGTGTATCTTCTCTACCGAATTCGCCCTTAAACTGATGGGGGACATTCAGCAGTATTTCATTGAGGAAAAGGTACGTAACTACTATTCCGTCTCCATTTCCGGGTACCACATCGCAGAAGCCGGAGCCAATCCGATTTCGCAGCTGGCCTTTACACTGGCCAACGGCTTTACGTATGTTGAATACTATTTAAGCAGAGGCATGAACATCGATCATTTTGCACCGAATCTGTCCTTCTTCTTCAGTAATGGGCTTGACCCTGAATATACCGTGATCGGACGTGTGGCAAGAAGAATCTGGGCAACGGTCATGCGTGATAAATATGGAGCAAACGAACGAAGCCAAAAGCTAAAATACCATGTCCAGACGTCCGGGAGATCCCTGCATGCCCAGGAAATCGACTTCAACGACATCAGGACTACCCTGCAGGCATTAATGGCTCTTCATGATAACTGCAATTCGCTTCACACGAACGCATATGATGAAGCGATCACAACGCCAACAGAAGAATCTGTTCGCCGGGCGATGGCCATCCAGATGATCATTACGAAAGAACACGGCCTGACGAAAAATGAAAATCCGCTTCAGGGCTCATTTATCATTGAAGAGCTTACCGATTTAGTGGAAGCGGCAGTCCTCGAAGAGTTCGACCGCATCAACGAACGCGGCGGTGTACTTGGTGCAATGGAAACACAGTACCAGCGCGGGAAAATTCAGGATGAATCCATGCACTATGAAATGAAGAAGCACAATGGCGAGCTTCCGATTATCGGTGTGAATACGTACTTAAATCCAAATCCGCCTTCGGAAGAAGAACTGGATAACATGGAAATTGCCCGTGCTTCAAAGGAAGAAAAAGAGACACAGATTCAAAATCTCCTAGCCTTCCAAAAACGGCATGAAAAAGAAGCAGAAAAAGCATTGGAAAAACTGCAGCACACCGCAATGACCAACGGAAACCTGTTCAAGGAACTAATGAACACCGTCCAATACGCAAGTCTCGGCCAAATCACGGCTGCTCTATACGAAGCAGGCGGGCAGTATCGCCGGAATATGTAAGCAGAAATCAGGCAGTGTCAGGCACTGCCTGATTTTTTTACTATGGCGAACCGGGCTGGTTCTCATTGTGCAAACCTATCATACTCGCGCGCTGTATACTGCGAAAAACAGCTGTGGTTTTAGATGGTTGTAACAGATCCGGCTTCAGGCTGTCCGTCCGCTTCGGTGAACCCGTCCAAGAATAAGCGGGCGCCTTAAACAGAGACTGCGATGCTGATAAAATTCAGATCATGAGGCAGGAAGATAAGCAATCTGTTTAAACCTTACCCTTATTTTTAACGAAGCTTATTTTCAGGGCAGCCTTCTTTTTTTCACAGAAAGCTAGCATAAAGTGCTAGAATTTGTTTATAATGAAAGATATGATTTTGTGTCTTCAGCTAGGTTTACATACAGGCGAGAAGGCTTGCGGCCGTTAGGTTCAGCCCTTTTCAGCCTTTAAATAAAGGTAAATTCCCATTTGCGGGAATTTAACTGTACGTTAATGCGGGATCAAGAATGGTCGAATAAGAAAGGGAGTGCCTTACGTTGAGTTTAAAGCAATACTCTAAAGAAGAAATTAAAGATATGGCATTGATCGAAATTGCTCATGGATTAATGACGGATAAAAAAGAACCAGTTGATTTTAAGGATTTAATGAAAGAAATTACTAAATTAGCAGGTCTTACTCAAGAGCAGGTTGAGGATAAAATTGCCCAATTTTATACAGACCTGAATATTGATGGCCGCTTCATTGCTGTAGGCGATAACAAGTGGGGACTCCGCAACAGATATCCAGTGGATACGCTTGAAGAAGAAATGACTGTAGCTCCGAAAGCGAAGAAAAAGAAAACGAAGAAAGCTGCTGCAGTGGCAGATGACTTTGAAGAAGATGACTTCGAAGAAGCGGATGAAGAAGAGGATCTTGATTTTGACGACCTCGAAGATTATGACGAGGAAGAGGAAGCAGTGGATCCAGACCTCGATGATACGGATGTAGACGACGAGGACGATGATGAACTGGAAATCATTGACGATGAAGATCTTGATGATGACGATGAAGATGATACGGACGAGGATGAAGAAGATAAAGAATAAGATTCATCTTGACTTTCGACATCGAAGTGAGTAATATTTTATTTGGGCTCTTTTTAAGTGCTTTTATGATGATTATAATATCAGCTCCCTTCTAAGAAATTGGAAGGGAGCTTTCTTATTTTTCTCAGTAAGCATACGACCGTTTCATCATTCATCCGTGCTGTCAGCCATGCTCCATTTCAATTACTAAATTGGCTGGTTTTAGCACAAATTATACAA
Organism: Metabacillus flavus; assembly: GCF_018283675.1. Lineage (NCBI taxonomy): Bacteria > Bacillati > Bacillota > Bacilli > Caryophanales > Bacillaceae > Metabacillus > Metabacillus flavus. Next base: position 3,777,372 of record NZ_JAGVRK010000001.1, on the reverse strand, counting down.
AGACTGCATCTCGCGAGGGGGAAGACCATCAAATGACAAAGTATATTTTCGTAACCGGCGGTGTTGTCTCGTCGCTCGGAAAAGGTATCACAGCGGCATCGCTTGGCCGCTTGCTAAAAAACAGAGGATTGAACGTAACCATTCAAAAATTCGATCCTTACATTAATGTGGATCCGGGAACGATGAGCCCGTATCAGCATGGGGAAGTATTCGTAACCGGAGATGGCGCAGAAACGGATTTGGATCTGGGCCATTATGAGCGTTTTATCGATATTAACCTTAATAAATACAGCAACGTGACGACGGGAAAAGTTTATTCCACGGTGCTGAAAAAGGAACGCCGCGGTGATTACCTTGGCGGAACTGTTCAGGTTATCCCGCACATTACAAATGAAATTAAAGACAAAGTATTCCGTGCCGGCAAAGAAACAAATGCGGATGTCGTTATCACAGAGATTGGCGGAACAGTAGGGGATATTGAGTCTCTTCCATTCCTTGAAGCCATTCGCCAAATCAAAAGTGATATCGGCCGTGACAACGTCATGTACATTCACTGTACGCTTGTGCCTTATATCAAGGCAGCTGGTGAGATGAAAACAAAGCCTACACAGCATAGTGTGAAAGAATTAAGAAGTCTGGGCATCCAGCCGAATGTGATTGTTGCCCGTACGGAAATGCCGATTTCCCAGGATATGAAGGATAAAATCGCTCTATTCTGCGACATCGACGCAAAAGCTGTCATCGAGTGCCGCGATGCAGACACGCTTTATTCGATTCCTCTTGCGCTTCAGGATCAGAAGCTCGACACCATTACATGTGAACACTTGAAGCTTGATTGCCCGGAGCCGAACATGGAGGAGTGGAAAGAGCTTGTTCACCGTGTAACCAATCTTTCTAAAACGACCCGCATTGCGCTTGTCGGAAAGTATGTTGAATTGCAGGATGCATACATTTCAGTCGTTGAAGCACTTCGCCATGCAGGGTATGCATTTGATTCGGATATCAGCATCGATTGGATCAATGCAGAAGAAGTAACCGATGAAAATGTCAGCACTCTTCTTGCGAATGCCGACGGAATTCTTGTTCCTGGAGGATTTGGAGACCGCGGAGTGGAAGGCAAAATCGCCGCAACTAAGTTCGCGCGTGAAAACCGAGTGCCATTCTTCGGAATCTGCCTTGGAATGCAGGTAGCATCGATTGAATATGCACGTAATGTGCTTGGACTGGAAGGGGCTCATTCTGCAGAAATTGATCCTCTTACACCGCATGCAGTCATCGACCTTCTTCCTGAACAAAAGGATATCGAAGATCTTGGCGGAACATTGCGTCTTGGAATCTACCCTTGCAAATTGACGGAAGGCTCTAAAGCAATGGAAGCTTATGCAGATGAAGTTGTATATGAACGCCACCGCCATCGCTACGAGTTCAACAATGAATACCGTCAAGCGATGGAGGAGTCAGGATTCATGTTCTCCGGTACAAGCCCGGACGGAAGACTGGTTGAAATTATTGAGCTGAAGGATCACCCTTGGTTTGTAGCGTCTCAATTCCATCCGGAATTCACGTCTCGTCCAACACGTCCGCAGCCGCTATTCCGTGATTTTATTCAAGCTTCCTTGAAAGCTTCAGAAAAACTATAAGTAATGCAAAAATCCTGACGGTTTCTCCGTCAGGATTTTTTTCGGTTACAGATCTTCTTCATCCTCTAGATATTCAGCGAGTATTTCTTCAATGGTAAACTTGAGAGCGTAATAAACAAACAGCCCTGTCATAATGGCAGGAAATCCGTAGCGGCTGCCGTCTTCTGCAGGAATCATCGGTTTCTTTAGTTTTGAGTCAATATGAATATCCACGGCGCTCTCCAAACCGGAATCCCCATTAAGAGCAGATACTCCAACAGTTTGAACTCCTGCTTCCTGAAGCTGATTGGCAAGTTCAATGGCATCATGGTCAGTAGAAAGTCTAGTAAAGAGCAGCACCCGGTCAGCGGGGAGTACGGTTTCCATTTCTCTGTTTTCCCGGAAGAGCGGTTTTGCCTTTGGGAAAGGCTCGAGGCTTTGCGATGCTTCTGTAACAATCCCAGAAAGTTCGCTGAATCCGTGAATGTAAATGGTGCCGTCTCCTGTACAAGCCTGTGCAAGCAATCTTGCTCCATCCTCTATTGAAAATTCCTCCTGGCTTTGTATGCGCTGAAACTGTCCGGCGAGCTGGGTGGAAAATATTTTTAGCATGGGAAAAACTCCTTCTGTACAATTCCTATTCACAGGCATTATACGGAATTTCGGCCTAAAAGACAAAATGTTAAACAATATCCAATAAGAGGCAGGAGATTGACCTTCTTAAAAGAATAAGTATCATAGGTCATAAGGAAAAAACGTGAAGAGGTGCAGAGATGGCGAAAGAGAAAATATTAATCGTGGACGATCAGTACGGGATCAGAATTTTATTAAATGAGGTCTTCCAAAAAGAAGGCTACGACACGTACCAGGCTGCAAGCGGTTTTCAAGCATTGGAAATTCTGGAGCAAACACCACCTGATCTCGTTCTGCTGGACATGGAAATTCCTGGAATGGATGGAATTGAAATCCTAAAGAGAATGAAGCTTGTTGAGCCCAACATCCGTGTCATTATCATGACAGCGTATGGAGAATTGGATATGATTCAAGAGGCGAAAGATCTTGGGGCGCTTACTCATTTCGCCAAACCATTTGATATTGATGAGATTCGTGCAGCTGTCAAGAAACACCTTCCAATCAGATCAAACTGAGAAGTAGTTTGAATTTTTGGACTTGTGTCGAAAAGTTGCCGTTTTTTCTTGTTATTGGTATGCTATTGATTGAGAAAAGCTATGCATCCATTTCTTAGTTACATATACAGGAAATTTTCTGGTCAAGCTAGATTTGATAGGCTTTTCGGGTTTAGCAAAATCAGGCTATACAAGGAGGATATTTGATATGCCTTTAGTATCAATGACAGAAATGCTTCAAAAAGCCAAAAGCGAAGGCTACGCTGTTGGTCAATTCAACCTGAACAACCTTGAGTTTACTCAAGCGATTCTTCAAGCTGCACAAGAAGAAAAATCACCGGTTATTTTAGGTGTTTCTGAAGGTGCTGCACGTTACATGGGCGGCTTCAAAACCGTTGTGGCTTTGGTTAAAGCTCTAATGGACGAATACAAAGTGACGGTACCTGTTGCCATTCACCTTGACCACGGTTCAAGCTTCGAATCTTGTGCAAAAGCAATTCATGCAGGTTTCACATCTGTTATGATCGATGCTTCTCACCATCCGTTCGAAGAGAACATTGCTGAGACATCCAAAGTGGTTGAGCTTGCTCATTTCCACGGTATATCTGTTGAAGCTGAGCTTGGAACAGTTGGCGGACAGGAAGATGACGTAATCGCTGAAGGCGTAATCTACGCTGACCCTAAAGAGTGCCAGGAGCTTGTTGAGCGTACTGGAATCGACACGCTTGCACCTGCACTTGGATCTGTACACGGTCCTTACAAAGGTGAACCAAACCTTGGTTTCAAAGAAATGGAAGAAATCGGTGCGGCTACTGGCCTTCCGCTAGTTCTTCACGGCGGAACAGGTATCCCGACTCACGATATCCAAAAAGCTATTTCTTTCGGAACAGCTAAAATCAACGTGAACACAGAGAACCAAATTGCTTCTGCAAGAACGGTTCGTGAAGTGCTTGCTGCAAAACCTGAGGAGTACGATCCACGCAAATATCTTGGACCAGCTCGCGATGCAATCAAAGAAACGGTTCAAGGCAAAATGCGCGAATTCGGTTCTTCAAACAGAGCGTAATTTCCAACAATTGAAAACCGTCTTTTACGAGACGGTTTTCACAGATATAAAAAGAAAGCGATAACAAGTTTTAGTTTTCAGATTTTGATAAGGGAGCGGGATAGAATGAAATTTTTCATTGATACAGCAAACCTTGAAGAAATCAAAGAAGCCCAGGAGATGGGCATCCTTGCAGGTGTTACGACAAACCCGAGTTTAGTAGCCAAAGAAAATATTTCCTTTCATGATAGACTAAGAGAAATTACGGACATAGTTAAAGGTTCGGTCAGTGCAGAAGTCATTTCTTTAAAAGCCGAAGAAATGATCGAAGAAGGTAAAGAACTAGCGAAAATCGCTCCAAACATTACCGTAAAAGTCCCTATGACACCAGATGGACTAAAAGCGGTTAAAGAATTCTCGGAGCTTGGAATTAAGACGAACGTAACCCTTATTTTCAGTGCAAACCAAGCGCTTCTTGCAGCGCGTGCAGGAGCAACGTACGTTTCTCCTTTCCTTGGGAGACTGGATGATATAGGTCAGGACGGACTGGATTTAATTGCGACAATCTCTGAAATTTTTGACCTTCACGGACTGGATACAGAAATTATCGCCGCTTCAATCCGCCATCCAATGCACGTTACGGATGCAGCATTAAATGGTGCGCACATTGCCACCATCCCACTGAAAGTAATTCATCAGCTATTCAAGCACCCTCTTACGGAACAGGGGATTGAGAAGTTTCTTGCCGACTGGAACAACCGAGCTTAATCAGCGGACAAGTAAATAGGCAGATATAAATGGCAAGCTTCGTGCTTGCCATTTATGCGGTCTACCAGAAAAGCGGAAGCGTCCGAACAGCTAGCCGCCGGAGCTAGACAAATAGAAAAGCGGAGGGCGTCGAGTAAGGAAGTTCTGCTAAGATCGCGACGTCCTGTCGCAACGCTGAACGGGCCTTCATCGTGAAGGCCCTCGACCGAGGAAGTGAAATGACCCTGCGGCACAGCGCCCGTAGCTTAACAAGTAGAAAAGCGGAGGGCGCTCATAGGGAGGAAGTTTTGCTAGGACCGCGGCGTGTGCTAAAGAAACGCTAAGTTTAAATTTGTAAATCCCCTCATCATCTACTATTCTTAAAGGAAGTTCTGATAAGGGTGCCGTCCTCGTAAAGCGAGGAACGGAACTTCTCGTTGAGAGCTTCATTTGAGGATCGATGGAATTTAATTTACAATGGAAACAGGTCATTTTTTAACTTCCCATTCAGAGGGATTTTATTTTTCATATACGGAGTATGTTCTGTCGGAATTATGGAGAATTTGTTGAAAAGTGCTCTTAACATGTCAGCTTCTTAGGAAGGAGACCATCATGGAAAAATTGAAAATTGCCGGCGGTGATTTGCTGAAAGGTTCCGTTTCAATCAGCGGGGCAAAAAACAGTGCGGTAGCGCTGATCCCAGCGACCATTTTAGCTGAATCATCTGTCATTATTGAAGGTTTGCCAAATATATCAGATGTGCATATTTTGAAGGATCTGCTTGAGGAAGTAGGCGGGAAAGTCGACTTTCAAAACGGGGAAATGCACGTACAGCCAGAGAACATGATTTCAATGCCGCTTCCAAACGGAAAGGTAAAAAAACTAAGAGCCTCTTACTATCTGATGGGCGCAATGCTCGGACGGTTTAAAAAAGCAGTGATTGGACTTCCAGGCGGATGCCACCTCGGACCGCGTCCGATTGACCAGCACATTAAAGGCTTTGAGGCGCTTGGAGCACAGGTAACAAATGAACAGGGTGCGATTTATCTCCGGGCAGAAGAATTAAGAGGCGCACGTATTTATTTAGATGTAGTCAGCGTTGGCGCGACCATCAATATTATGCTTGCAGCCGTTCTTGCAAAAGGCCGGACCATCATTGAAAATGCAGCGAAGGAACCGGAAATAGTTGATGTAGCCACGCTTCTGACCAGTATGGGTGCAAGAATCAAGGGAGCGGGAACGGACGAAATCCGGATTGACGGTGTAGAAAAGCTTCACGGCTGCCGCCACTCTATCATTCCGGACCGGATTGAAGCTGGAACTTACATGATTATTGCTGCAGCAGCAGGCAAAGAAGTTCTGGTTGACAACGTTATTCCGCTCCACATGGAATCCCTGATTGCAAAATTGAGGGAAACCGGAGTTCATATTGAAACGAGCAACGATCAAATCTGGATTGTCGGCGGACAGAAAGAGCTGAAGCCGGTTGATGTAAAAACCCTTGTATATCCGGGGTTTCCGACGGATCTCCAGCAGCCGTTCACCTCGTTCCTTACGAAAGCCAATGGGACAAGCGTCGTCACGGATACGATTTACTCCGCACGCTTTAAGCATATTGACGAGCTTCGCCGTATGGGCGCGTCTATTAAAGTGGAAGGGCGTTCCGCCATTGTTTCCGGGCCGAATAAGCTTCAAGGGGCAAAGGTTAAGGCGAGCGATTTAAGAGCTGGTGCCGCTCTTGTCACAGCAGGCCTGATGGCTGAAGGGATCACCGAGGTTACTGGTCTTGAACATATTGACCGCGGATACAGCGAGCTTGAGGAAAAGCTGACAAATATGGGAGCAACCATCTGGCGCGAAAAATTAACCGCTCAGGAAATCGAACAAATTCAAAACTCTTAACGTGAATACCCTGTTTCCGAATGGAAGCAGGTTTTACATAGTATCGTTACAGCGAAGGGGAGGAACCAAAGATGGAAAGAAGTTTGTCGATGGAACTAGTACGCGTAACAGAGGCCGCAGCACTTGCATCCGCAAGATGGATGGGCCGGGGAAAGAAGGATGAAGCGGATGATGCCGCAACATCTGCAATGAGGGATGTTTTCGATACGATTCCAATGAAAGGGACCGTCGTAATCGGAGAAGGAGAAATGGATGAAGCTCCAATGCTTTATATTGGAGAAAAGCTTGGGAATGGATACGGACCAAGAGTAGACGTAGCCGTAGACCCGCTTGAAGGAACGAATATCCTGGCACAGGGCGGCTGGAATGCGCTCGCAGTTATTGCGGTTGCTGATCATGGAAACATGCTCAATGCTCCGGATATGTACATGGACAAAATTGCGGTAGGACCGGATGCCGTGGGCTGCATTGACATTAACGCCCCGATTATGGACAACCTTCGTGCAGTAGCAAAAGCGAAGAACAAGGACATTGAAGATATCGTTGCTACGATTTTGAACCGTGAACGCCACCAGGGCATCATTAATGAGCTTCGCGAAGCAGGTGTCCGCATCAAACTGATTAATGATGGTGATGTTGCCGGTGCGATCAACACGGCTTTTGACCATACCGGAGTCGATATCCTTTTTGGATCCGGCGGAGCACCTGAGGGTGTTCTTGCAGCCGTAGCGCTGAAATGCCTTGGCGGAGAAATTCAAGGCAAGCTCCTTCCGCAAAACGACCAGGAGCTGGATCGCTGCATAAAAATGGGTTTGGATGTAAACAAAGTCCTTCTAATGGATGATCTCGTAAAAGGCGATGACGCAATCTTCGCTGCCACCGGAGTTACCGATGGAGAACTTCTCCGCGGCGTGCAGTTTAAAGCATCAAGCGGCACAACCCAGTCCATCGTTATGAGAGCCAAATCCGGAACCGTCCGCTTCATCGACGGCCAGCACAGTTTGAAAAAGAAACCAAATTTGGTTATAAAATAATACGCTTTTCTGTAATTATATGACCGGGGGCTTCCATGCCCCGGTTACCTCATTTGTTTCAAATGTTTTACGTCTCCGAAAACGTATTGATTAATCGCGTGAAATAAGGTAAAACTAAAGAGTGCTGCAATTCACATTCACAAATTACACTGCTTTCAACTACTTCAAGCCTTTCCTTCTTTTCCTTCTCTATCCTGAAATCCATTTTTCAATGTCAAAAGTACATATAGGGCGGAAAGAAAACCAGTATGTCTATTTTATATGCTAAAAGTGTGGTGTTTACATGAGTAAGGTTTCCATCTCTTCATTAGAAAACATGAAGCTGAAAGAATTGTACGAGCATGCTCGTCATTTCAAAATCTCTTACTACAGCAAGTTGACGAAGAAAGAATTAATTTTTGCTATTTTAAAAGCAGATGCAGAACAGGAAGACCTTTTATTCATGGAAGGCGTTCTTGAAATCATCCAGTCTGAGGGCTTTGGTTTCCTTAGACCGATAAACTATTCTCCAAGCTCGGAGGATATTTATATTTCTGCATCCCAAATCAGACGTTTTGATCTGAGAAACGGTGATAAGGTTTCGGGTAAGGTTCGTCCTCCGAAAGAAAATGAGCGTTACTACGGATTGCTTCATGTCGATGCCGTGAATGGCGACGATCCTGAATCAGCCAAGGAACGCGTTCACTTCCCAGCTTTGACGCCGCTTTATCCGGACCGTCAGATTAAGCTTGAAACAGAGCCGCACATGCTGTCCACAAGAATTATGGACCTGATTGCGCCGGTTGGATTCGGGCAGCGCGGTCTGATTGTTGCGCCTCCAAAAGCAGGGAAGACGATGCTATTGAAGGAAATTGCCAACAGCATCACAACGAACAACCCGGAAGCAGAACTGATTGTTCTATTAATCGATGAGCGTCCAGAGGAAGTAACGGATATCGAACGCTCCGTTGCAGGCGATGTGGTCAGCTCAACCTTTGATGAAGTTCCGGAAAACCACATTAAGGTTGCCGAGCTCGTGCTTGACCGTGCGATGAGGCTTGTGGAGCACAAGAAAGACGTAATCATCCTTATGGACAGCATTACTCGTCTTGCACGTGCCTATAACCTTGTTATTCCTCCAAGCGGACGTACGCTTTCCGGAGGGATTGACCCGGCTGCATTCCACCGTCCGAAGCGTTTCTTCGGGGCTGCCCGTAATATTGAAGAGGGCGGAAGCTTAACGATTCTTGCAACGGCACTAGTCGATACGGGATCCCGTATGGATGATGTCATTTACGAGGAGTTCAAAGGAACCGGTAATATGGAGCTGCATCTAGACCGCTCTCTTGCCGAAAAACGAATTTTCCCTGCCATTGATATCCGCCGTTCCGGAACACGTAAGGAAGAGCTTCTCGTTCAAAAGGAACATCTTGAGAAGCTATGGGCAATCCGCAAATCAATGACGGATACACCTGACTTTGTTGAAAAATTCCTTCGCAAACTAAAGCAGTCAAAAGGCAATGAAGAATTTTTTGAAATGCTGTCGGCTGAAATGAAGCCAAGCACTGCAGGTTCAAGAAGGTCATAGAAAAAAACGAGTAGGATTTCCTTTATGATTCCAATTTTGTTTCTTGCAATCATAGAGAAGCCCTGTTATACTTTTTTCATATGCCGTTCAAATAGATGATCTCATTCAGGTGAGTTCCATTTTTTGAACAAGATAACTCTGGATTCGGTAAGAATGCAGGGCAGAAGGAGATGAAAAGAATGAAAACTGGAATCCATCCTAACTACAAAAAAGTTATGGTTAAATGTTCTTGCGGTAACGAATTTGAAACAGGTTCTGTTAAAGAAGAGGTGCGCATCGAGACTTGCTCTGAGTGCCATCCATTCTACACTGGACGTCAAAAATTCGCTGAAGCTGGCGGACGTGTTGACCGTTTCAATAAAAAATATGGTATGAAGTAATTTCGAAATAGATTCAAACAAAAACAGGCAAGTCTTCACACTTGCCTGTTTTTTTACGATAAAAACACGAAATCAGGCGTTTTACATAGGTACTTTCGGCATGTAAAGCCGGCTTTCGGACAAGATAATCAAAGGGTAAAAATGCAATAAACAGGCTGTCACACGGTCCATCAGCCTAATGCAGTGAATGAAGGGAGAGGCCGTTTGCATGTATGTAATGAAATTTAGCGGATGGCTTGAAATCATTTGCGGAAGCATGTTTTCAGGGAAATCCGAGGAACTGATCCGCAGAGTGCGCCGTGCGCAATATGCTAAACAGAACGTTCTGGTTTTTAAGCCATCCATTGATAATCGATACAGTGAAAAGGAAGTCGTTTCCCACAATGGGACAACCATTATCTGCTCACCGGTTCCATCATCAGCGGATGTTTTGAAGCTCGTGGATGAGGACACAGATGTAGTAGCGATCGACGAGATTCAATTTTTCGATGCCGGCATTATGGAAGTGGTCACAACGCTTGCAGACCGCGGTCACCGGGTTATCGCGGCGGGTCTCGATCAGGATTTCCGTGGAGAGCCATTTGGCATCATGCCGGATTTAATGGCAATCGCTGAAACCGTTACAAAGCTCCAGGCTGTCTGCTCCGTTTGCGGATCTCCCGCAAGCCGCACACAGCGCCTGATCGACGGCAAACCAGCGGCCTATCAGGATCCAATCATTTTAGTCGGAGCGTCAGAATCCTACGAGCCGCGCTGCCGCCACCATCACGAGGTGCCGGGCAAGCAGGCATTTACGCGTGAACAAAACCAGACTTCTCATAAATAAAAAACAGCCATCCCTCTTAGCTTACAATCAGCGATAGAGGGATTTTCTGTTTTATCAGCATAAAGGTCCCAAAAGGAAGTTTTTTACTGTTTCAAATGTGGTACGATACTTATAGATTAGAATTTTTTAGGAGGAGAAACCATGATCGTACAAAATAATCAGGATGTATACAGCGTTATTGAGCAGCTTGAAACACAGAACGCTGTGTTTAAAATTGTGGAATTCAATGACCTGAACGGCAGTACATACTTAACCTCGCCAACCGATATGTACTATGCAAAAAAGCTTGGCATGGGCCTTCGTCAAATCGCAGTTGAACTGAGAAATGGCAGTATTACAACCGAAGCGGGTGCCCTTCATTACATGCAGGGAAACATTGAAATGGATAACTCGCTTGGCGGAGCGGCAGGAATCATGAAGAAGTTTGCAAGCAGCGTACTGACGAATGAATCAGGAGTCAAACCCAAATATAAGGGAACCGGGGATATCTTTTTAGAGCCGAGCTTCAGCCACTTCCTCATGCTTGAAATCGAAAATGACTCAATCATTGTGGATAAAGGCATGTTTTACTGCTGCGAGTCAACAGTGGAGGTAGGAATTGAATCAATGAAAAACTTATCCTCTGCTGCAAAAGGCGGAGAAGGACTATTCCAAACGAAGCTTTCCGGAACAGGTATTATCGTGCTGGAAAGTCCCGTTCCGGCAGGCGCGGTTGTAAAAGTTGATCTAAACAACGATACGCTGAAGGTGGACGGCAACTTCGCCATACTCCGGACCGGCGGCATCCAATTTACAGTAGAACGCTCTGCAAAAGGAATCATCGGATCTGCAACTAGCGGAGAGGGCTACTTGCAGACATTCAGGGGAACGGGGCAGGTCTGGCTTTCTCCGACGACATCGAGAGGACCCCTGCTATCATAAGGAAGACCGCTGCACGTTTGCAGCGGTTTTTTATGTGCACTGAACCCCGCTCTGCTAAAGCGTTAAACCTCCGTCCCCATCTCTCGCCAAGTCAAGGTGTACATGAATAAATAGTCTCCTTGCTCCGTCCTTTCATTCTTTAATAAGCTGAGGGTCAGTGCAGCTTTTTTCAAAAGGAGGGGTCAGTCCCGCGAAATTTCACCGAACTAAAGCTCCGGCACCGAGTTGCTCAGCCGTTGAGGGATAATGGTTCAGAGGCGGAGTCCTGTGTCCCCCGCTGCGGTGAAGGAGGGGTCAGTCCCGCGAAATTTCACCGAACTAAAGCTCCGGCACCGAGTTGCTCAGCCGTTGAGGGATAAGGGTTCAGAGGCGGAGTCCTGTGTCCCCCGCTGCAGTGAAGGATAACGGGACTGGCACCGTGCCAGTCCCGCGAAATTTCACCGAACTAAAGCTCCGGCACCGAATCGCTCAGCCGTTGAAAGATAAGGGCTCGGAGGCGGAGTCCTCTGTCCCCAGATGCGGTGAAGGATGACGGGACTGACCCCGCCACCCCCGCCACCCCCGCTTTACAAAAATCAGCCCTCAAAAAAAGGACAACCCCGAAAGGTCATCCAATCTTGTTTACAAACTGAAAATAGAGCGCAGGAGTCCTCTGCGCTTCTGCAACTTCTGGTTATCAAACACAAGCACAGGCTCCTGCTGGGCATCCGGGAGCTGGGCAAAAAGGATATCAATTGTCTGTTCGAGTTTTTGAATTTTGCGGTTCAGCTCTTCCATTTCCCTGCGGTGCTGAAGCAGCTGATAGGACACGACGGCATCGGCCTTCAGGTTCATTTTCTGCTCCATGAGGTTCAGGCGGTTTTCAAGCTCGGCTACACGGCCTTCAGCATCACTGGCTAAAGCGGGAGGTTCACTCGTTTCCATTGTTGGGACTGGTGCGGTTTCTGCTTTTATATCTTGCAGGAGGACGCCATGGTGCAGCTGCTCCTTTACGCTTTTTAACGTATCTAGATCATCTTCCCGGAAATGGTAGTGTCCAAGCTCGTTACGTTCCATTGGCAGTTCCAATTGCTTTACCCAGCGCTGTATGGTTTTTGTGGAAACCCCAAGTTCTTTTGCAACGGCAGCAGTGTTCATCAAACATTCCCCCTATCTATTGATAAGAAAGGAATTCGCTCTTTCCCTTTCATCTCCTTTGCAAAAGACAAAACAAGAACCTGTTCGGCAAAGGTAGTGAAAATGCGCGAGGGTTTGTCGAATCAATTTTCGTACAGTTCAAGCGGTAAATCGTCAGGATCGCGGAAAAAAGTGAAGCGTTTCCCGGTCAGTTCGTCAATTCTGACGGGCTCGCATTCCACGCCCTGTTCGGCAAGTCTTGCCACCTCAGCATCCAAATCCTCTGTACCAAAAGCTAAATGCCTTAAGCCTCTTGCTTCCGGCTGTGTCGGACGAAGAGGGGGTTCAGGAAAGGAGAAAAGCTCAATCTGCCCGGAGTCTCCAACGGCGAGATCCAGCTTGTAGGAGTTTCTTTCCTCCCGGTACGTTTCCTTGAGTATACGGCATCCAAGTGTATGGACGTAAAACTCTTTAGAGATTTCATAATCAGAACAAATAATGGCGATGTGGTGGATGTGCGTTAGCATACTTAAGCTCCTTCTATTCTTTTTTCGAAAGCCGGACCTGCCGCTGGAAATACAGGAATACAGGCAGAGGGATAACAATCCATCCCAGGCTTTTTATAATTCCGTTTATAGCATTTGCTTTTGCGCGTTCTTTCTCAAATTGGATGGCATCTTCATACTGTGCCCGGATTTCTTTATCTGTTGCTTGTTCCTTCGGGTTGCCCTCTTTCATAGCTTTAAAATCTGTGTAGCTCTGCTGATACGAGGGGGTAGAAATATAATCAGCAGCAGACATAAATACTCCCACAGATCCGCCGATCGACATCATCAATGTAGCGAAAAGCACAAGGTACACATACAGGTTTCGAAAGGTCATATCCAGCTCTCCTTTTTGCTGCTCTTTTTTGGAAATGAAGATGGCTATTCCAGCCGCCGCAATAATCATAACAGCGATAAAAAGAACGATTAGTGAAATCATATCATTTGCCGTCCTCCTTCTCTATTCTTCCTTAACATTACCATATACGAAAGGCCAAATTGCTTTTGATTGTTTGCCTGACCTATACTATAATTAGAATGTTATGGATAAAGTGAGATTATTATGTTTTCCTTGTCCCCCGCAGATGGAAACGAGACTTACTGCGGGATAAAAATAGACCGGCTGAAAGAATAAGCTAGGAAACTCCAGAGGTGAAGAACGTGTTAGATCGTTTGCAAGCGGTTGAAGAGCGTTATGAAAAATTAAATCAGCTATTGATGGATCCTGATATTATCAGTGATACCAATAAGCTGAGAGAATATTCAAAAGAACAATCTGATCTGTCTGATACAGTGGAAGCATACAGAGAATATAAAGCAGTAAGAGAGCAAATCGCAGACGCAAAGGCGATGCTTGACGAAAAGCTTGATGGCGATATGCGTGAAATGGTAAAGGAAGAGCTATCTGAGCTGCAGGAGCAGGAAGTATCCTTAAATGATAAATTGAAGCTTCTCCTTGTTCCTAAGGATCCAAATGATAACAAAAACGTAATCATGGAAATCCGCGGAGCAGCAGGCGGTGACGAAGCGGCTTTGTTTGCTGCCGATCTATACAGAATGTACAGCAAATACGCGGAGGCCCAAGGGTGGAAAACCGAAGTAATGGAAGCAAGCTCATCGGGTGTCGGCGGCTATAAAGAAATTATCTTTATGCTGAACGGCAAAGGTGCCTATTCCAAAATGAAGTTTGAAAATGGAGCCCACCGCGTACAGCGTGTACCTGAAACCGAGTCAGGCGGCCGTATTCACACGTCCACTGCGACAGTTGCATGCCTTCCGGAGGCAGAGGAAGTTGAAGTGGAAATCCACGATAAAGATGTACGTGTTGATACGTTCGCTTCCAGCGGACCAGGGGGACAGAGTGTAAATACAACGATGTCCGCGGTCCGCCTCACTCATCTTCCGACCATGACGGTTGTAAGCTGCCAGGATGAAAAATCACAGATTAAAAATAAAGAAAAGGCGATGAAGGTACTCCGTGCCCGCGTTTATGATAAATTCCAGCGCGAGGCCCAGGCAGAGTATGATCAAAACCGCAAGCTTGCTGTCGGTTCCGGAGACCGTTCTGAACGGATTCGCACCTATAACTTTCCGCAAAACCGCGTAACAGACCACCGCATCGGTCTGACGATCCAGAAGCTTGATCAAATCCTTGAAGGAAAGCTTGATGATGTCATCAATGCGCTCATCGTCGAGGATCAGTCCAGCAGGCTGGAACAGGCGGAAAACTAAGCATGACAACTGTATTCGAAGCCCTGAAATGGGCTTCTCTTTTTTTAACCGATGCGGGAAGAGATGAAAATGCCGGTGAATGGCTGCTGAGACACCACTTAAATATGAACCGGTCCGCGCTTCTCGCCAATTTCCGAATGGAAATCAGCGAAGAGGTACTGGAAGCGTTCAAGGCCGATGTAAAAAAACATGCGGACGGCGTCCCGGTTCAGCACCTGACCGGATACGAGGAATTCTACGGTCGAAAATTTGAAGTGAATAAAGAAGTGCTGATTCCAAGGCCTGAAACAGAGGAATTAATTGAAGGACTGAAGAGCAGAATTCAGACTCATCTGCCGAATAAACAGCTGACGGCTGCCGATATCGGAACAGGTTCCGGGGCGATTGCCATTACACTTGCGCTTGAAGTTCCGGAACTTCTTGTGACCGGAACGGACATCGCACAGGAATCCCTGGAAGTTGCGGGCCGGAATGCGGAGCGGAACGGCGCAAAGGTTTTTTTTGTTCAAGGAGACCTTTATGAACCGCTGGAAGGCCGTTCATTTGATATCATCGTCTCCAATCCTCCGTATATTCCAGATGAAGATGTTCTGCAGCTGTCAGAGGTCGTAAAAGACCATGAACCGCACCGAGCGCTGGCAGGTGGCAAAGATGGGTTGGATTTCTACCGGAAGCTTTGCAGCGGTATGCCTGCTCTCTTAAATAAGCCGGGCATTGCCTCATTTGAAATTGGGGCAGGACAGGGAGAAGATGTTGCCGGTCTGCTTCAAGAGGCATTCCCGGAAGCAAAGGTGGAAGTGGTATTCGATATTAACGGCAAGGACCGGATGGTGTTTGCTGAAAGATAAAGGGGCGCTTTAATGATGGAAACGGAGCTTCTGAAAGTTCTCGATGAAAGCGGCCGCTGTCTTGGGACGGCTACACGGGAAGAAGTTCACCGGAAGGGCTACTGGCATGAAACCTTTCACTGCTGGATGACGGAACGCTGGATGGACAGGATCTATCTTTATTTTCAGCTAAGAAGCTCTTGCAAAAAAGACTATCCCTCCCTGCTCGATATAACCGCAGCGGGCCATCTGCTGGCTGATGAAACTGCAGAAGATGGTGTCAGGGAAGTAGAAGAGGAACTGGGCTTAAGCATCCGGTTTCAGGAACTTGCGTCTCTCGGCACCATTCCCTGGACAGGCAGCAGCGGAGACATCATCGACCGTGAGCTTGCCCGTGTCTATCTCTATCATCAGGAATCCCCTATCAGCGGCTTTTTTCTGCAAAAGGAAGAAGTCGCAGGAATGGTGAAGGCGGATTTAAGAGAGTTTGAGGAACTGGTATTAGGAGAGCGAGACCTCCTTCACGTCACAGGCTTCAAAGAACAAGAGGACGGAGAAAAAGTTTTGCTGGAGGATTCCGTTGATTTATCTGCCTTCGTCCCGCATACTATCAGCTATTATCTCGAGCTGTTTAAACAGATTCGCTTGAATTTAAGGCTATGTTAAAGTAAGAGGTTGATTGATTACACTTGTTGATTGGAGCGGAAGGCGTGAGACTCCTGCGGGAGCAGCGGGACAGGTGAGACCCCGCAGTGGCGAAGCCAGGAGGAGGCTCACCGCCCGCCCAAGGATAAGCGAACGCCTGCAGCGTAAATCAACAGCTGCGTTCAATAGAGCTGGATTTTATATAGAATCATAGATTTTGATTTTGCGTGTTTATTTTTCAAAACTCCCGGCCATACTGTTGCTAGAGAAGGGATGGTTGAGGAGAAATGAAAAAACAAACATTAGCAATCATATATTTAGTGTTCATCACAGTGGGAGCGCTTTTAAATACGTATAATCAGCCGCTTGGAGCAAGCCAGGCAGCAGCGGCAGAGCAAACCGGACCCAAGGTCATACCAGAGGAAGCGATTCGTCTTAGAATACTTGCAAACAGTGATGCGCCCGAGGATCAGGGCGTCAAACTGAAAATCCGCGATCAAGTGAATAAGCAAATTACCAATTGGGTGAAGGATATTGATTCCATCGAAAAAGCAAGAGCACTGATTCGCTCCGAGCTTGGAGAAATCAACAAGATCGCGAAGAAAACAATGATAGAAGAGGGAATGAATCAAAGCATTAAGGTGGAGTATGGAACGAGTGTCCGCTTCCCGACGAAACTTTACGGAGATTTTATTTATCCGGCGGGTGATTACGAAGCAATCCTCATCACGCTTGGCGATGGTGAAGGCGCAAACTGGTGGTGCGTACTGTTCCCTCCATTATGCTTCCTTGATTTCTCAACAGGACAAGCGGTAGAAGCACAAAATAAAGAAGTGCAACAAGAAGAAAAGAAAGTGGAAAAAACAGAAAAGGTAGCTTCCGTAGAGAGCAAGAAAGAGGAAGTAGAAGTAAAATTCTTCCTCGCAGAATGGCTGGGCGGACTGTTTTCATAGAGAACAGTCTATCTTTTTTTATCATAATGAACCGTTGAGCCACATACATTGGGAGTAACAAAGAACAATGGGGTGGAACGATGTTTTATCAATTAAAATTAGCAGAACCATCAGATAAGAGCCGGTTAATAGAATTTGTGGAAGCAGCAGGCTCAAACGCTGAGGGCATTGAAGAAAAAATGGATCAATTTGTCATGATGACGGATGCGGATAAAAGAATCGCAGCCTGCATCGGACTTGAGATTTTCGGAGAATGCGGTTTGCTGCGGACGCTTGTTGTCTCGGACAAGCTGGATCAGGCTTATATTCTATCGCTCTTTCAAAGCATTCATGAAGTAGGGCGCAAAAAGAAACTCAAAAATTATTATCTCGTTGCAGGGGGACAGGGCTCTACGGAATTTTTGGAAGTTATTGGATTTAAGCGGACTTCAAAGGCGGACCTGCCTGAAGAGATGCTTGCCTCAAAACATATCCAATCCTCACTCAAAGCAGAAGGATCCGTTATAATGGTCAAGAATACCTGATTAAACGAACACTTGTAATAGGTCTAAATAACTTTATCAACATAGTTATCCACCGAATGACAAGCTTTATCCACATTTTGTGGATAAAGCTTGTTGGGGTTCCTTGCTTTTACTAAAGCAGTCTGGGTGTTAAACTAGTTGAAAAAGCAATGCAGACAAGGAAAGTTAGGAGTCAGATAAGAATGGATACGATTCACTGGACTGTGGATAAAGATAACGATTTATCCAAAGGTTATCCACAAATTGCACAGGCAGCAGCTTTACTTGCCCAAAACGAAACCGTCGCCTTCCCGACCGAGACTGTTTATGGCCTTGGAGCCAATGCGGGGTCGGATGAAGCGGTGAAAAAAATATATGAAGCAAAAGGAAGACCGGGAGACAATCCGCTCATCGTCCATGTTGCAGACCATAACCAGGCACTTGAGCTCGTTAGTGATATACCGGCTTACGCTATGAAAATCATGAGCATGTTCTGGCCTGGGGCACTGACTGTTATCCTGCCGCAAAAAGAGGGAAAGCTCTCTTCATTGGTTACAGCAGGTTTATCCACAGTTGCCATTCGCATGCCGGACCATCCGATTGCCCTTGCTCTAATTAAGGAAGCTGGAGTTCCCATTGCGGCGCCAAGTGCCAATCTATCCGGAAAGCCTAGTCCGACGGAAGCTGCCCATGTGGCGATGGACTTGGACGGAAGAATTGCTGGCATCGTGGACGGGGGGGCAACAGGCGTTGGAGTCGAATCAACGGTTCTGGATTGTACGAAATCGATTCCTGTCATTTTACGACCGGGCGGTGTCACACAGGAGCAGCTCGAAGCAGTTATCGGACCGGTTCATGTAGACCAGGCTCTAAGCGATGAAACGCAAGCGCCGAAATCACCCGGTATGAAGTATACTCATTACGCTCCCAATGCTCCGCTAACTGTCGTAAAGGGTACGAGAGATTTTTTGCAAAAGCTCGCAGATGAAGCGAGATCGGAAGGGAAAAAGGTCGGCATTCTCACCACCTCTGAATATAAGGAAGAGTTCAGGGCGGAAGAAGTTCTCGCGTGCGGATCCATCCTTCAACTTGAGACCGTTGCCTCGAGTCTTTACGGTGTTCTCCGCCAGTTTAATCAGAATGCAGAGCTTGATTTAATTTACAGCGAAGCCTTTCCTGAAAAAGGAGTTGGACAGGCTATTATGAACCGGCTGATGAAAGCGGCCGGACACCGTGTAATCGAAGAATAACCCGTTCTAACCCCCCTTGGACAGACATATGCTGAAACAGGCGTGTCCGAGGAGGGAATGCATGAGTATAGAAGCGGTAATCGGGGAAATTTTAACGCTGTTTATGATGGCCTTTGCTTTAGGAATGGATGCCTTTTCCGTCGGTTTGGGGATGGGCATGATTTCCCTGAGATTCAGACAAATCTTCTTTATCGGCTTGGTCATCGGCTTGTTTCATATTGCTATGCCTTTGGCTGGCATGGGACTCGGCAAGCTGTTATCTGATAAATTGGGTGCCATCGCTGCCTATGCCGGCGGCGGGCTGCTCATCCTTCTAGGGATCCAAATGGTCGTCTCCTCCTTCAAAAAAGATGATGCCCCGCTTATTACACCGGTCGGCTTCGGGCTGCTGTTATTCGCGCTGAGTGTAAGCCTGGACAGTTTTTCTGTCGGCCTCACTCTCGGAATCTACGGGGCCAGAACGATGCTTACCATTCTCATGTTCGGGTTTGTCAGCATGGTGCTCACCTGGATTGGACTGATCATCGGCAAACGGGTACAAGGGTGGCTTGGAAATTACAGTGAAATTCTCGGAGGAGCGATTCTGCTGGTTTTTGGAATCAAGCTTTTGCTTCCCATGTAGAAAGGCCGGACCATCTGGGGTCTGGCTTTTTTCGTTTATGATGCTTGGTGGCGGCTTCAGTTAGTAGTACAATATAGACAGATCCAATCTTGACGTGTACCCGCAAGCTTAAAGCGGTGCTTATAAATGAAAGGCCAGATGAAGATAGAGGAGTGGAAACGTTGTCGAATGTCCTTTTCGTTTGTACAGGAAATACTTGCAGAAGTCCAATGGCTGAAGCGCTCCTGCAATTTATGAAGCGCTCAGACGACATCAAAGTTAAATCAGCAGGGGTCTTTGCAATGGACGGAAGCGATGCTTCTCCGTTGGCAAAGGATGCACTTCTTGAAAAAGGAGTGGCATTCAACCATTGTTCTGCCCTCCTCAATAGGGAAAATATTGAGTGGGCGACCCACATTTTCACCATGACGGAAAGCCACAAAATGCTTCTGCTTGAACGCTTTCCGGAATCACGGGAAAAAATATGGACGCTCTCTGAATTTGTTCACGGAGCTTCTAGTAAAAGAGATGTCCTCGATCCATACGGAGGTCCGATTGAGATTTACAGGGCTACAAGAGATGACCTTGAGAGCATGCTGAAGCTTTTGATTGAAAAACTGGAAAAGTAACGCAGGGAGGCAACTGGAATGAAAGTAGCAATTGCATCAGATCACGGCGGCATGAATATCCGCGAAGAAATCAAATCTCTTATGGATGAAATGGGAATCCAATACGAAGATCTAGGCTGTGAATGCAGCCAATCAGTCGACTATCCCGACTACGCGGTACCCGTTGCTGAAAAAGTCGCATCAGGAGAAGCGGATCGGGGAATCCTGATTTGCGGAACTGGAATTGGCATGAGCATTGCGGCAAACAAAGTAAAAGGCATCCGCTGCGCGCTCGTCCATGACATCTACAGCGCCAGGCTGACACGGGAGCACAACGACAGCAACGTCCTTGCAATGGGAGAGCGCGTGATTGGCCCAGGGCTTGCCCGCGACATCGCCAAAACATGGCTGCAATCAGATTTTGAAGGCGGAAGGCACGCAAACCGCATCGGCAAAATCGGGCAATACGAAAACAAATAACGAAGAGGTGGACCGATATGGGAGAAGTCGAAGTATGGCGTTCCGAACTCCAAACAATCCTGAAAGACCTCGAAAACCAAGTCACCTTTGAAAAAAACAGCCTATTCGTCATCGGCTGCAGCACAAGCGAAGTCATCGGAAAGAAAATTGGAACATCCGGCACCTTTGAAGCGGCATCCATGATTTTCGAAGAACTTCATCAGTTTAGCGAAAGACATGGAATCCGACTGGCCTTTCAATGCTGCGAGCACTTGAACCGGGCTCTCGTTGTACAAAAATCCACAGCGGAAATGCAGGGACTCGAACCTGTTACGGTCATACCAGTCAGACAAGCTGGCGGGGCCATGGCCGCTCACGCCTACCAGCACATGACAGACCCTGTCGTAGTCGAGCACATTAAAGCTGACGCAGGCATCGACATCGGTGACACCTTCATAGGCATGCACCTTAAATCGGTCGCTGTCCCGATCAGAAGCTTGCTGAAACAAGTGGGACAAGCCCATGTTACCATGGCCAAAACCCGGCCGAAGCTGATTGGCGGAGTCCGTGCCGTTTATGAAGCGGCAAAAGAAAATGAATCCTGCAGATAGGAAGAACCGCTCTGGGAGGCGGTTCTTTTTGCGTTATGAAATGTTCGGGGTATCATCGACATGGTTTCCTTTACAAAAGCGGTACGGTTTGGTTTATGTGGACCGTATTAATGAGGGCAACGGGTCCAGGAAGTGCTATAAGAAGGATTCTTTTTAGTGGTATAAAAAGTAATTGAGAGAATGGCGGGGACTTGGGATAACGTGTTGAAGCTGAGAGCTTTGTCTCCCTGCTCTTTTATTTTGTTCGTCCCCTCTTCCTTCTCCATTTTTTTATTTGACTAATCAGTCCAAAAAGGATAATCTGTACTTGAAGGGGGGAATGCAATTGGCAAGAAGCAAAGAATTTGATACGGTTGCTGTTTTGCGAAAAGCGGCTGAAGTATTTGGACAGCTAGGCTATCAAGGTGCCTCGCTTCCAGAACTGCTCAAGCATTTAGAGATTGGCCGGCAAAGTTTATACGACACGTTCGGGACGAAGAAGGACCTTTTTCTTTCCGCTGTCAAAACGTATTTGGAGGCAAAAAACGAGCTGGTTATTGCAAGACTGAAGGAAGCCGGTTCAGTAAAAGAAGCTGTCCGCGATATTTTTGCTGAAGGAATTCAGGCTTTAAAGGACCCCGAAAGTTCTACTGCCTGCTATATTATTAACAGTGCAGTTGAACAGCTCCCTTTTCAGGAGGAGCTTGCCAATTACTTCAGCCAGCAGTCACTGCTGCTCGAGAATGCCTTTTATGAGGCTCTAGTGCGCGGAAAACAGGAAGGAGAGTTCACAGATCGGCACGGTGATTTAAGAAGCCTTGCCCGCTACCTGAACCAATCGAGACTGTCTCTTACCTTTATTGCAAAAACAAACAAAAGCCTTGATGCGCTGGAAAGCTATGCGAAAGTCAGCCTGTCTGTTCTGGATTGAATAGGAGGCTTTTCCTTTGCTTATTTTGGACTAATCAGTCAAAAAAGGAGCTGCATTGATAATGAACGAAGCCGTAAAAATCATGGATCAATTTTTTCAAGGCATGCTGGAAAATAATATCGAACAGTGGATGACGATCTGGCATAAAGACGCTGTATTTGAAATTCCCTATGCCCCTTCTGGTGTTTTAACAAAACTGGAAGGAGATGAAGCCATCTACAATCATGTGAAGGATTTCCCCGGAAAAATTAACTTTACCCGTTTTTCTGAGCCGAACTACTACCCTGTCGAAGGCCAAAATACGGTGATTGTGGAGTTTGAATGTGAAGCAGTGATTCTGGAAACAGGACTCCCTTACAACCAGAAATATATTAGTGTTATTGAGTATGAGGATGGAAAAATTCTTCGTTATAAAGATTACTGGAACCCGCTTATCTTTATTGGTGCTTACAATAATGAACCTCAGGCATTTCTAAAATTTCTAAAAAGGAGCCAATAGCATGTCCATTTTACTTACTGGAGGAACCGGCACAACAGGAACCCGCATTGCTTCCAAGCTCCTGGAACGGGGCTATTCTATTCGCATTGCCAGCAGATCGGTTCCCAGGCTTGCTGGTGCAGAGCATGTGCCTTTCGACTGGCACAGCGGGCAATTTCCTGCTGAACTGTTTAACGGGATTGAAAAATTGTATCTGGTTGCACCGGTCGGTGTGCTTGATCCGCTGCCTGCCGTTCTGCCTTTTTTGAAAAAAGCTTTGAATTCCGGAGTGAAACGGGTGGTCATGCTCGGTGCGGCCATCGTCTCTGATGACGGTCAAGTGTTTGGGAAGCTGCAGCTCGCTGTCAAGCAGCTGGCACCTGAATATGCCATTCTCCGTCCTTCTTATTTTATGGAGAATTTCCTGGCCCCTCACCACCTTCACACCATTAAATCAGAAAACAAGATTTGGTCGGCAGCCGGTGATGGAAAAATTGGTTTTGTCATTGCAGATGACATTGCGGAAGTTGGCGTTCGTGCATTAATCGATCAAGAGCCGCACAACACGAGCCACATCATTACCGGTCCGGAGGCTTTGAGCTATTCAGAAGCTGCTTTGATCATCGGCCATGTTGCCGGCACCACCATTCAATACGGAAACATGCCTCTTAGCCAGTATGAGCAGGCTATGATCCGAGGAGGCTTAACAAAAGAGTATGCCGGTTTCATGACAGGTCTTGAGGAAAAAATTGCAAACGGTGCAGAAGACCGTGTAACCAATACAGTTGAAATGGTAACTGGAAAAAAGCCGGTTAGTTTAAGTGAATTTGCGGGGGCCCATAGGGAGGCCTGGATGTAATACGGAAGGAGAAGCAGTTTGAACTGCTTCTCCTTTTCATTTTTCTGTTAATCAACCGAAGGGCATTAGTCCGTTTCGCTCACGACTCTGTCCAATCAATATACCCCCCTTTGCCAAAACTGCTCCTTTAATAATCCACTGCTTTCCGCCATCCCCCTCATTTCGAACAATCTCTTCCATTCAACTCTCTATAGTTCGGTATTAGCCTCATTTATTCAAAAATCAGCCGATTGTCTTTTACATTTCGTTCAGAATATGTGTAAAATAGGAGCATATAAGCAAGCCACTACTGTCCAACCAAGGGGGAAATTATCATGACATTTTTGCAAAAGCAGGATCCATCCGTATTTGAAGCGATGCAGCAGGAGCTTAAACGCCAGCAGACAAAGATTGAACTTATTGCATCTGAGAACTTTGTAAGTGAAGCGGTAATGGAAGCGCAAGGTTCTGTGCTGACGAACAAATACGCAGAAGGCTATCCGGGCAAGCGCTATTATGGCGGCTGCGAATACGTAGATATCGTAGAAGATATTGCGCGCGACCGTGCGAAGGAAATTTTCGGTGCAGAGCATGCGAACGTTCAGCCGCATTCCGGTGCACAGGCAAACATGGCCGTTTACTTTACCATCCTGGAGCATGGAGATACAGTACTTGGTATGAATCTTTCCCACGGCGGCCACCTTACCCACGGCAGCCCCGTTAATTTCAGCGGAGTTCAATACAACTTTGTTGAATACGGTGTAGATAAAGAGACGCACCGTATTAACTATGAAGATGTGCGTCAAAAAGCAATCGAGCATAAACCAAAACTGATTGTGGCTGGAGCAAGTGCGTATCCTCGTGAAATCGACTTCCAGAAGTTCCGTGAAATTGCGGATGAGGTGGGAGCCTACTTCATGGTTGATATGGCACACATTGCAGGTCTTGTAGCGGTAGGACTTCATTCGAATCCTGTTCCTTACGCGGATTTTGTGACGACAACGACGCATAAAACACTTCGCGGACCTCGCGGCGGAATGATTCTCTGCAAGGAAGAGTTTGCGAAAAAGATTGATAAATCGATCTTCCCTGGAATTCAAGGCGGTCCGCTTATGCATGTGATCGCGGCTAAAGCTGTTGCTTTCGGTGAAGCCCTTCAGCCTGAATTTAAAGAATACGGCGAAAAAATCATCGAGAACGCGAAGCGTCTTGGCGAATCCCTTGTTAAAGAAGGAATCAATCTCGTATCCGGCGGCACGGACAACCATTTGGTCCTTCTCGATGTAAGGTCCCTGAACCTGACAGGCAAAGTGGCTGAAAAAATCCTGGATGAAATCGGCATTACAACTAATAAGAACACCATTCCATTCGATCCGGAAAGCCCATTTGTAACAAGCGGTATCCGAATTGGAACAGCAGCCGTCACGACACGCGGCTTCGGGCTTGAGGCGATGGACGAAATTGCTGCTATCATTGCCCTTTCATTAAAAAATAGCGAAGACGAAGAAAAACAAAAAGAAGCAGCGGAACGAGCAGAAGCTCTTACTGCCAAATACCCGCTTTACTAAAGTGAAGAGGAGCAGCTCTGAAAGCTGCTCCTTTTTCCATCTTTTACAATGCTTGTCCTGCTCTTGAAACCCGCGGCCTTTTTCTGTAGAATCAATGGAAGTGCAACGAAACTGGTACGATTTATTAAAAGGAGATGAGCAGGTTGGGGAAAGTATACGTTTTTGATCATCCGCTAATTCAGCATAAGCTAACTTACATAAGAGATGTAAAAACCGGCACCAAGGATTTCCGTGAATTGGTGGACGAAGTGGCAACACTAATGGCATTCGAAATTACAAGAGATCTTCCGCTTGAAGAAGTAGAAGTAGAAACACCGGTAACCGTTGCGAAATCAAACGTACTCGGCGGAAAAAAACTTGCAATCATCCCAATCCTGCGTGCGGGACTTGGCATGGTAGACGGGATCCTCAAGCTGATTCCAGCAGCAAAAGTGGGACATGTCGGTCTCTACCGCGATCCTGAAACGCTTAAGCCGATTGAATATTATGCGAAGCTTCCATCCGATGTGGAAGAGCGCGATTTCATCGTAGTGGACCCAATGCTTGCGACAGGCGGATCTGCAATCGAAGCGATCAACAGCCTGAAAAAACGCGGAGCGAAAAACATTAAATTCATGTGCTTAATTGCAGCCCCTGAAGGCGTTGAAGAATTTAAGCTTGCTCATCCTGACGTAGACATTTTCATCGCAGCTCTTGATGAAAAATTGAACGAAAAAGGATACATCGTCCCTGGGCTCGGAGACGCAGGCGACAGAATGTTCGGAACGAAATAAATGAAAGAAGGTTTGAATTCGATTCTCGGGTTCAGGCCTTTTTTTGTGGGATTTAAGCACCTCATCTTAATCTCACCCTAATAAAACCCTCCGCCTCTGAGAACCCTAATCCGCAAGAGGTGGATTTTTTATGAAAAAAACAATCATTCTTCTGCTGATCTTATGCTTTGCAGCTGCAGCAAAAACGTCCTCAAATTCCTATTCCTATCCAGACCGGCCGCCGATCCCGGAAGATAGCGGGACAGCTATGGAGAAACGGATTCTAATTGTTAAGCCGGCTGAATGGCTTAGCTTTAAGGCGAAGCTTAAAAGCCAATTCCCGAGGATTGGAATAAGACATGTATATACGGAAGTGTTCAAAGGTGTATCCGTTGAAGGCTCCCTTGCAGATCTTACGAGGCTGTCCGCTCAGCCTGAAGTGGAGGATCTCGGTCCGGTCACGACCTATAATACCGAATCCCAATCACATGTTTCCTTCGTCGGCGGAGACAAGGTGCGAAGCCTTTTTGATTCGAAAAATCAGCGGCTGACAGGCAAAGGTGTGAAGGTAGGAGTAATTGACACAGGAATGGATTACCTCCATCCTGACCTGCGCAGGAATTACGCTGGGGGCTATGATGTAGTGGACGATGACCGGGATCCAATGGAGACAAGGGGAAGCGCAGATTTGGCGACGATCCATGGAACCCATGTAGCGGGAATTATTGCTGCGAATGGCAAAATCAAAGGAATTGCGCCTGAAGCAAGCCTGTACATATACAGGGCCCTTGGTCCGGGAGGTATTGGTACTTCGGAATGGATCATCGCGGCTATTGACCGGGCGGTAAAGGATAAAGTAGACGTTCTGAATCTATCCCTGGGGAACGATGTGAACGGTCCAGATTGGCCGACAAGCCTTGCCTTGAACAAAGCTGTAGAGAAAGGTGTTATTGCTGTTGCGGCGAGTGGAAATTCCGGTCCGGGCAAATGGACGCTCGGCTCTCCCGGAACGGCTGAAAAAGCGATATCCGTCGGTGCCTCAACTCCGCCGATGAAAGGATACAAGCTGCTGATGGATGATGCCGCTGAGCCAATCAGACTCATCCCATTTCAGGGCGCAGCTGAGTGGAGGCCGTTTCGGGGACTGGAAATTTCAGATGCCGGCTTCGGAAGGGAAAATGAGTTTACAAAGGATGTAAAAGGAAAGCTTGTACTCGTTCAGAGAGGGAAGATTCCTTTTTCCGATAAAGCGGCATCAGCTGAAAGCAGAGGGGCAGCTGCCATCCTCGTCTACAACAATGAAAAAGGAAGTTTTGCAGGCTCAATGAAAAACATTGGCATCCCCGCGGCATCCCTGTCGAGACAGGATGGGATCAAGCTAAGGAAATCTCTCCGGCTGCGTGCAAGCATCCTTCAGATTAAAGAAGAAGACACGCTGGCAAGCTTCAGCTCCCGGGGACCAGTGACTGGAAGCTGGGAAATCAAACCGGATCTTGTCGCACCAGGGGTCGCCATT
The DNA here is from genome assembly GCF_018283675.1 of Metabacillus flavus. Classification (NCBI taxonomy): domain Bacteria; kingdom Bacillati; phylum Bacillota; class Bacilli; order Caryophanales; family Bacillaceae; genus Metabacillus; species Metabacillus flavus. Next base: position 3,750,293 of record NZ_JAGVRK010000001.1, on the reverse strand, counting down.
ATGAGTACCGTTCCGGACAAGAAGTACAAACCGCTTCAGGGAACCAGTATGGCTGCACCTCTTGTGGCAGGTGCGGCTGCACTGATAAGACAGGCTCATCCGGATTGGAGCCCGGAGGAAGTCAAAGCTGCGCTGATGAATACAGCAAAACCGCTCAAAGATTCTCAATCGAGGCTTTACGAACCGATCGGCCAGGGAGCAGGGAGAATGGATGCCTGGAGAGCTGTTAAGAGTGAGGTTTTAGCGGTGCCTGGCTCCCTCGTCTTCTCCCAGTTCTCATCAGGCGGGAGAAGATCATCACACAAAGCGAAAATCAGGCTTGTGAATCACTCACCCAAAACGAAAAAATTTGTGTTCTCCTATCCTGCTAGAGCGCAGGGAATTACATGGCACATTCCTGCAGCGCAGTATGTAAACCCCCGTTCCTCCAAAGAGGTAGAAATTGAACTGGAAGGAACCCCGATGCATCTCAGTGACGGCACCCATCAAGGAAGACTTGATGTAACAGCCGGATCGGAGCGCTTTAGCATTCCCTACCTTTACATGATGAATGAACCAGACTATCCCCGTCTAATGGGATTTGAATTTCATCCTGGAAAAGAACCGGGCACGAGTGAGTATGAAGTTTACCTTCCGGGAGGGGCGGATGAAATTGGCATTGCTTTATACGAACCCGCATCGTATCATTTTATTGGATATTTGGATTGGAAGAAACATGTGGGAAAAGGCCGGCTGAAAAGAGTATTGAAAAACAGGGATCTTAATATCCGTGAAGGAACCTACAAAGCCCTTATTTTTGCGAAAAAAGGGAAGGTTGAGGATGTGATTGAAACGTCACTCACAATCGATTTTCGGAGTCAACGCTAAGTTATTTTAAAAATGTGAACAATTTGTGCCGGGCTGGGGTGTTTGTGAACTTTTAGCAAGGAATCACATTGACACAGCCCAGTGCCTATTGTTATGCTATATGAGGGTAATGATAAGGTTTTCAAAACTTATTAATTACTTGTATATTTCCCCTGAAATGACCCTATAAAACCTGATTGAGGGGTGCTGTAAAAATGCGCGATAAAAATCGTCATCCGTTACAGGCTATGGCCCTTATGTCTGGCATTCTATCACATTTGGTAGGATCTGTTTTAGTAGGGATTTTCGCCGGAAGATGGCTCGACGGCTATCTTCATACGGTACCGCTGTTTTTAATCATTGGCCTTCTTTTAGGACTGTCAGCAGGCGTTTATGGCATGCTGAAGCTGGTCCGCCACTACTTTCCAGGAGACTGAGTATCTCATGTCTGAACTGCATCTCATGAACCAGCGATATTTAAAATACATAGTATACTTGCTTGCCATTTATGTGCTTGGCTGGGGATTTACAGATTACAGAGAGATCTTTCTCGGTCTGATAACCGGGACATGCTTTAGTCTTTTCAACTTATGGACAATGGTGCGGAAGCAGAAACAGTTTGAAAAAGCTTATCAGGAAGGCAAATCGATCCGCTCAATGGGGATGCTGTCCAGAATGGCAGCAGCCGGTCTTGCTGTGCTCATCGCAATGAGATACCCCGAGTATATCAATCTTATTTCCGTGGTTATTGGATTAATGACGATTTACGTCGTTATTATGATAGATTTTCTAATACAGCATATACGCGATTAGCTGGAAGAGAGGTGAATATATTGGAGCACAAAGCACCTGTCGTAGAGTTTTTAGGTTTATATTTTAACTTGGCGAATATGATGATGATCACTATTGCAAGTGTCATCGTATTTATTCTGGCTGTGGCTGCCACCCGCACCCTTGCACTAAGGCCAACCGGCATGCAGAACTTTATTGAATGGGTGATGGACTTTGTAAAGAACATCATCAACAGCACAATGGACTGGCAGACAGGCGGCCGATTTTTAACACTTGGTATGACGCTTCTCATGTACATATTTGTAGCGAATATGCTGGGCTTGCCGTTCGCAGTTGTTATTGACCATGAGCTATGGTGGAAATCACCGACAGCTGATCCGGTCATAACGCTTACACTGGCTGTTATGGTAGTGGGTCTGACTCATTACTATGGTATCAAGATGAAAGGTGCTGGCGAATACGCACGCGATTATATTAGACCAATGAAATTCTTGTTTCCTATTAAAATAATCGAGGAATTCGCGAACACTCTTACACTCGGCCTTCGTTTATACGGAAACATTTTTGCCGGAGAAATCTTGCTTGGTTTACTTGCAGGACTGGCAACAAGCGGCTATGCCGATGGTTTTATGGGAGGCATTTTCGGAACATTGGGTGCAATCATACCAATGCTTGCATGGCAGGCATTCAGTATTTTTGTCGGTTCCATCCAGGCTTTCATTTTCGTCATGTTAACAATGGTTTATATGGCCCACAAAGTGAGTCACGACCATTAATTTATAATTAGCTCTAACTAATAGGCAAAACTATTATTTTCATAAGATAAGGGAGGATTTACAAATGAGTTTAGGTTTAATTGCAGCTGCAATCGCAGTAGGTTTAGGTGCACTTGGTGCAGGTATTGGTAATGGACTAATCGTTGGCCGCACAATCGAGGGAATCGCTCGTCAGCCGGAACTTAGAGGGACTCTTCAAACAACAATGTTCGTTGGTATCGCACTAGTTGAGGCACTTCCGATCATCGCAGTAGTTATCGCATTCATCGTAATGGGTCAATAATTACCCGGTCAATCATTATATGATGTGAAAAGAAGATGGCGAAGATCATTCTTAGAATAGAACCTTCGCCATTCTCTTATCTGCCCTACCGTCTCTTTTTTTGTCCAAAAACAGAAATTATGAGGTCATAGCCTTATTAAAACGTATACCGTAACCCTTGAAGGGAGTGAATTCGAGCAATGTTTACTATATTTGCACTAGGCGCAGCAGGCGCGGGTGAAGCGGCAGCAGAAGGCCATTTCAATGGCGGAGATATTATATTCCAGCTTGTAGCATTCCTGATCCTTCTTGCCCTTTTAAGAAAATTCGCATGGACGCCGATCATGAACATCATGAAAGAGCGTGCAGATCATATCTCCAACGAAATCAGCGGGGCTGAACAGAAGAATCTCGAAGCCGGCAAACTGATTGAAGAACAGCGTGCATTGCTGAAGCAGGCTCGTCAGGAAGCTCAAAACCTGATTGAAAATGCGAAGAAAATCGGCGAACAGCAAAAAGAGGAAATTATTACAACAGCCCGCAATGAGGCAATCCGCCTTAAAGAATCTGCGCGCAAAGAAATCGAGCAGGAAAAAGATCAGGCTGTCGCAGCACTTCGCAATCAGGTTGCATCTCTATCCGTCATGATTGCTTCTAAAGTCATTGAAAAAGAATTGAATGAGCAGGCTCAGGAAAAACTCATCAGCGATTACCTCAAAGAAGCAGGGGATAACCGATGAGCAGCATCCTTGTTTCCAAACGTTATGCATCCGCACTTTTTGAAATTGCCAAGGAAACAAAAATGCTTGATCAGTTCGAAGATGACTTGATTGCCGTTAAGGAAGTATTTAAGCAAAACCCTAAGCTGATGGTTCTGCTTCAGCATCCGAAGCTGGACATGCAAAAGAAAAAAGAGCTTGTTAAAGAAGGGTTCGGAACTTTAACAACTCCTGTTTTAAATACGCTATACCTTTTAGTTGAACGCCACCGTGTCGAAAGTATCCCTGAAATTGCTGACGAATTTGCAAGACTTGCAAACGATGCCCGCGGTTTAGAGGATGCAGTCGTATACTCTGTGCGTCTGCTGAGTGAAAAAGAACTTTCCGAACTATCCGCAGCATTTGCGAAAAAAATCGGTAAAACGACATTGAGGCTGAAAAACGTAATCGATCAATCCCTGATCGGCGGCGTGAAGCTGAAAATCGGCAACCGTATTTTTGACGGAAGCGTAAGCGGCAAACTTGCACGAATCGAGAAACAGCTCGTTACAAAATAGATCACAGATAGGGGTGAAACTCATGAGCATCAAAGCTGAAGAAATTAGTGCTCTGATTAAAAAGCAGATTGAAACCTATCAGTCTGAAATCGAAGTTAGTGATGTAGGTACAGTTATCCAGGTTGGTGACGGTATCGCTCGTGCTCATGGCCTCGACAATGTCATGGCTGGAGAACTTGTTGAGTTTTCAAACGGCGTTTTGGGAATGGCCCAAAACCTTGAAGAAAGTAATGTAGGTATCGTTATTCTTGGACCTTACAAAGAAATCCGTGAAGGCGACGAAGTAAAACGTACAGGACGCATCATGGAGGTTCCTGTAGGTGAAGCGCTTATCGGACGCGTAGTAAATCCTCTTGGACAGCCTGTTGATGGACTTGGTCCGATTGAAACAACAAAAACCCGTCCAATTGAAGGTCCGGCTCCTGGAGTAATGGATCGTAAATCCGTTCATGAGCCTTTGCAAACTGGTATTAAAGCGATCGATGCTCTTGTTCCGATCGGCCGCGGCCAGCGTGAGCTGATCATTGGAGACCGTCAAACAGGTAAAACATCTGTGGCAATTGATACCATCCTAAATCAAAAAGATCAGGATATGGTCTGTGTGTACGTGGCAATCGGCCAAAAAGAATCCACTGTCCGCGGTGTTGTTGAAACACTTCGCAAGCACGGAGCTCTTGATTACACAATCGTTGTAACTGCATCTGCTTCCCAGCCAGCTCCTCTTCTTTACCTTGCTCCTTATGCAGGTGTAACAATGGGTGAGGAATTTATGTACAATGGCAAGCACGTATTGGTTGTTTACGATGACCTTTCCAAACAGGCAGCTGCTTACCGTGAGCTTTCCTTGCTCCTTCGCCGTCCTCCGGGCCGTGAAGCATATCCAGGGGATGTATTCTACGTGCATTCACGCTTGCTTGAGCGTGCTGCAAAACTTAGCGATGCAAAAGGCGCTGGCTCTCTGACAGCTCTTCCATTCGTTGAAACACAAGCGGGAGATATCTCAGCTTACATTCCAACGAACGTAATTTCCATCACAGACGGACAGATTTTCCTTCAGTCTGACTTGTTCTTCTCAGGCGTACGTCCTGCGATCAACGCCGGTCTTTCTGTATCCCGTGTTGGTGGATCCGCACAAATTAAAGCGATGAAGAGTGTAGCAGGTACACTGCGTCTTGACCTTGCTTCTTTCCGTGAGCTTGAAGCATTTGCTCAATTCGGTTCTGATCTGGATAAAGCAACGCAGGCAAAACTTGCCCGCGGAGCGCGTACAGTTGAAGTTCTGAAGCAGGACCTTCATAAACCGCTTAAAGTTGAAAAGCAGGTTGCGATTCTTTATGCCCTTACTAAAGGCCATCTAGATGACATTCCGGTACAGGATATCAACCGCTTTGAAAACGAATTGTATGCGTACCTTGATCAAAACAATGCTGATCTGCTTGAACAAATCCGTACATCCGGAAAACTTCCAGCCGATGAAGCAATCGTTTCTGCGATCACAGGCTTTAAAAAGACATTCGTAATCTCTGAATAAATAACAAAAGCGGAAGCGCCTTTTTAGGGGGGATGTTCTGCTAGGTGCGCGACGTCCTGTCGCAACGCAGAACTGACCTGCCTCCTGCAGGCCTCCGACAAGCATAAGACAATCAGCCGGAGGAAGGCGTTTTTCCCTTCCGCAGGCTGAGGGGCTTATGACCTCGAGGGGCTAGGCGCTGGAGCTGGACGAAGATGACCTTGATAAACATTAATGTTAAAGATGTTAATTTTAATGAAATTAAGAGGGATCGCCGTTCGGCGCTTCCCCTCTCTTTATGAATAAGACCTAAGACCGGAGTTTAAAAACAAGGTGGTGAGTATCTTTGGCATCATTACGTGATATTAAATCAAAAATCACTTCGACGAAAAAGACGAGTCAAATCACGAAGGCAATGGAAATGGTTTCGGCTGCGAAGCTTAACCGTGCTGAGAACAATGCGAAATCATTCGTTCCTTACATGAACAAGATGCAGGAAGTTGTATCGAATGTAGCAAACGGAATTTCCGGTGCACGCCATTCCATGCTTCTATCACGTCCGGTTAAGAAAACGGGTTATCTTGTGATTACGTCTGACCGCGGACTTGCAGGTGCTTTCAACAGCAGTGTTCTGCGCGCTGTCTACCAAACCATCCAAAAACGCCATTCATCCAGTGATGAATACGCGGTTATTGCAATCGGAAAAATCGGCCGTGACTTCTTTAAGCGCCGCGGTATTACGGTAGCCCGCGATATTGTGTCCCTTGGGGATGAGCCAAGTTTTTCCGATATCAAGAACATTGCAAGCGAAACTGTAGGCATGTACGAAGATGAGACATTCGATGAACTGTATCTCTTCTACAACCACTACGTTAGTGCCATTCAGCAGGACGTAACCGAGAAAAAACTGCTGCCGCTGACTGACATTTCAGCCGAAGGCAAACGTACTTCTTACGAATTCGAGCCGGATGAGGACGAAATCCTTGAAGTGCTTCTTCCTCAGTATGCAGAAAGCTTGATCTACGGAGCGCTTTTAGACAGTAAGGCGTCTGAGCATGCTGCCCGTATGACAGCGATGAAAAATGCAACTGACAATGCCAAGGAATTAATCAGCAGCTATACACTTACTTTCAACCGCGCACGCCAGGCAGCCATCACTCAGGAAATTACCGAGATTGTCGGCGGAGCCGCTGCGCTCGAATAGGCCGGAAAAATACATTGTTTTAATAAGCTCGATAGGAGGGAAAGCGATCATGAAAGGACGCGTTATACAGGTTATGGGTCCCGTCGTTGACGTAAAGTTCGAAAGCGGACACCTGCCGAAGATTTACAACGCTCTTACAATTAAGCAAGCTGCAAAAAGCGAAGCTGATGCATCCTTCTCACTTACTTTGGAGGTTGCCCTTCATCTTGGTGATGATACCGTACGTACGATTGCAATGGCATCGACTGACGGATTGCAGCGTAACACAGAAGTAACTGATACAGGTTCACCGATTGTTGTTCCTGTTGGAGATATCACGCTTGGCCGTGTATTCAACGTACTTGGGGAAAACATCGATTTGGATTCTCCAATTGCTGCTGAATCCCGCCGTGATCCAATTCACAGACAGGCACCTACTTTTGAACATCTATCCACAGAAGTAGAAATTCTTGAAACAGGAATCAAAGTTGTTGACTTGCTTGCTCCTTACATCAAGGGTGGTAAGATCGGTTTGTTCGGAGGAGCGGGTGTAGGTAAAACCGTTCTGATCCAGGAACTAATCAACAACATCGCACAAGAGCACGGCGGTATCTCCGTATTCGCCGGTGTTGGAGAGCGTACACGTGAAGGTAATGACCTTTACCATGAAATGACGGATTCCGGCGTTATCAAGAAAACAGCCATGGTTTTCGGACAAATGAACGAGCCGCCTGGAGCACGTATGCGTGTTGCCTTGACTGGTTTGACAATGGCTGAATATTTCCGTGATGATCAAGGACAGGACGTTCTTTTCTTCATGGATAACATCTTCCGCTTCACGCAAGCAGGTTCTGAGGTTTCTGCCCTTCTTGGACGTATGCCTTCTGCCGTTGGTTACCAGCCGACACTTGCAACAGAGATGGGTCAGCTTCAAGAGCGTATCACATCTACTAACGTAGGTTCTGTAACATCCATCCAAGCGATCTATGTACCAGCCGATGACTATACGGATCCGGCTCCTGCTACAACGTTCGCTCACTTGGATGCAACAACAAACCTTGAGCGTAAATTGTCTGAGATGGGTATCTACCCTGCGGTAGATCCGCTTGCTTCCACTTCACGCGCCCTTTCTCCTGAGATTGTTGGAGAAGAGCACTACAACGTGGCACGTCAAGTTCAGCAGACACTTCAAAAATATAAAGAGCTGCAGGATATCATCGCGATTCTTGGTATGGATGAGCTTTCTGAAGAAGATAAATTGGTTGTACAGCGTGCGCGCCGTATCCAGTTCTTCCTTTCTCAGAACTTCCACGTAGCTGAACAGTTTACAGGACAAAAAGGTTCTTATGTGCCGGTTAAAGAAACCGTTAAAGGCTTCAAAGAAATCCTTGACGGCAAGTACGACCACCTTCCAGAAGATGCTTTCCGCCTTGTTGGACGCATTGAAGAAGTTGTGGAAAGCGCTAAAGGCATGGGTGTTGAAGTCTAATCTGGTCCTTAGGAGGGTATGAGTATGAAGACAGTACAAGTCAATGTCGTTACTCCTGATGGCCCAGTTTACGATGCGGAAGTGGAAATGGTCAGTGTAAAAGCTCAAAGCGGTGAGCTTGGAATCCTGCCTGGACACGTTCCGATGGTTGCTCCCCTTAAAATAGGAGCGGTTCGCCTGAAAAAAGGAAGCAGCACGGAACTCGTGGCTGTCAGCGGGGGATTCATTGAAGTCCGCCCGGATAACGTAACGATTTTAGCTCAGGCTGCAGAAGCCGCTGAGAATATCGATCTTGATCGTGCTCAAGCATCAAAAGAGCGCGCAGAACGCCGTCTGAATCAGAAGACAGCGGATATGGATTCTCATCGTGCCCAATTAGCACTGAGCCGAGCAATTAACCGAATTGACATAAAAAACAATCGTATATAAAGACAAGCCCCCCGGTTCCAAACCGGGGGGTTTTTGCATAAAAGATTCCCTCCCTAAGGAAGGAATCTTCATCATCTATATGCCATATGTGTTTTTATCTCAGGTGCCCTCGTATTGGGAGCAATCAAATTAGCCTCTCACGATCTTGCCTTTTACTATCAAAAGGAAGCCGGAGTCATTTTAGATGGTAACGGGATCTTCTCCCAGCTCCATTGCCTCGAGGATGTTCTCCTCAGAAAACCCGATAAGCTGGCTTATTTTTGGAATGGTTAGCGGGATCGTTCTTCCGCGTTTTTTTGTTTCATTCACCACTTTTTTTATCTTATAGAGAATAATGGAGTGTCTGTTATTGATTAAAATTAAAATACAATCACTTCTCCTTTTGAGCTCCCTCAGAGAAAAAATTGAAAGACCACATTTAATCCATTCCCTTTTTGGGAGGTTATAAAACATTTATTTATTTTAACCTGGAACAATTCCTCTTTTTATGCCGGCAGGGGATTCCTTCTTTCAAAATATAGACAAAAATTTCTGCTTTGAAGATAAACTGGAAGATTTATACTATATAAAAAGGATAGGAGAAAAGGAGGAGTATGGACTTGAATGCACTGAATAAACCGCGCTGGGGATGGATGATCTTTCTGTCTGCCATCATTCTTGGAAGCAATGCCCTTATTTACAGAATCCCTGATTTTGTGGAGATGACACCGGAAGCTGCAATTGGATCCTTGTTTGATTGTATTCTTATTCTTCCGCTCGCTGCCTATTTGCTCATCATTCGTAAGCGGTATTCACTGCGCTGGATCGTTCCGGTTATCATAGCTGGACTTGCTGCTTCCTGGCTGATTATCCCCATGGAATATATGAATCAATTTACATATCTGAAGTATTCGGTAACAGGCGGCATGGCCGTTTTAATCGGCGCTGAGGTTTTTATCCTTATCAAGCTCGTTTTAAAGGCAGCTGCCATTCTAAAGGATTTCAAATCACAGAATAGCACCTCATTTTTTGACAGGTTTGAACAGGCTGTTTCAAGGCAGATCAAGACTTCACGCCTGCTGGCCATCCTAACGAGTGAAGCGGCGCTGATTTATTATAGTTTTTTTTCTTGGAAAAAGAAGCCTGAGCAAGCTCCAAATATTTTCACTTTCCATAAAAATACAAGTGTGATTGCCTTCAATATTATGCTAATTCATGCACTGCTCATTGAATCAATAGGCTTTCATGTTTTGCTGCATTCATGGAACCCGGTTCTATCCTGGATTCTTCTCATTCTCAATATCTATACGATTTTACTGTTTATAGCGGAGATACAAGCCTTCCGCCTGAGTCCATTTGTAATGACAGATCAGGAGCTGCATTTACAGGTAGGAGTTATGAAGCGGCTTACAGTTAAGCTGAAGGATATTCAAGCCGTTTCTTATTACCAGAAGCCAGAGGCTGCGGAGGATTCTCAGGTTTTCAATGGAATGCCTAAAGAATTCGCTGAAGAGGATCCGGCTATAGTGATAGAGTTTACTCATCCGGTGGAAGCAAAGCTCCTCTATGGTTTTACCAAAAAAGTAACAAAAGCGCATGTGCGTCCTGATGAACCGCAGCTATTATATGAAGCGCTGACTCGTAAGCTGGAATCTAATTAAAAGGAGCAGGCACCCCTGCTCCTTTTTCAGCACTTTACCGCTTCATCCTCTTCTCAATTCTCTTAAATCGTCCCAAAAGATAGTGCTCGTCTTCACTTTTCACAGATAAATAGTGGTCTTCAAAGTAGTTGGTGAAGAAATCTGTATGTTTTCCGCGATTTAAGCCCAGCACATATTTAGATTCATTAAAGGGATATGGCTGGACTGCCCAATCGGTACCTGGAATATTTCTCGTTACCACTTCTCCGAAATAAATGGACATCATCGTTTCAAATTCGTGAATAGTGAGCTGAAGATCCTTCCATCCGTTTGTACGGAAGCACATAAAATACAATTTCTCCAAGTCAATCAAACTCTCAGGAGAATAATCCAATTCGCGCAATCTCATATATTCAGCTGCTTCGTTTAAAATAGAAAGCTTTTCAATCCGGAAGTCAAAGTAGAAGGCGATGGCTTCGAATTCACTCTCGAATTCAGGGAGATTCCGGCCATATTCCTCTTCTATATGAAATGATTCATGCATTCGATCATCTCCTTTTCAATAGGGACAGTATATCACGAAATTTGTAAAAAAATAGGTAATAGAAACCATTACCTAATAAAAGAAAAATATAGTAAATGAGGTCTTTTTTAGGTAGAATGAAAGAAACATATTCGATTTGCAAGGAGAGAACGGGATGGCGTTTTGGATCATACCCCTAATAGCGGGATTGTTAATACTGCGGATTGTTGTTCGCTTTTTCTGGTCCAGAACCATTACATTCCATGTGAACCATATAAAAGATCATCCCCATGAGGAACAGGCAGCCGTATTTTTAAGAGCTTTGAAAAGGGTCTGGGCAATACCGAACCAGCAGAATCTATGGATTGAACTGAAGGAAGCTTATTTTATGATTTTAAACAGTGAACAGATTGAGTTTGAAACGAAGCTTGCCATCTATCAGCTGTTAACCAAAAAAAGAGTTTACGGTTTGAGAAAACCATATAAAAGGCTGCATTCCAAAGCCATAACTGAGCCGTCTGCGTAGCAGGCGGTTTTTTGTGCTGTTTTCAGCACTGTGAGCATATTTATATATCAAATCGGTTTGTCCAGCTGGATTTTCTGCAGGGGGGGATGTTTGTTCGAGGGCTCGAAACCGGGAATTAGCAGTGATATGGGGCAGCTTAATAGATATCGGCCCGGATATCGACCGAAATTCAGATATATCGACCGAAATTAAAATATATCGGCTATTAGTTGAATTTATCGACCGAAATGGGTGGGGTATCGACTTTTCGACATTATTCATCAAAGTGGCACACCCCTCCATCTTATGCATTCGACGAAAATTCATATATATCGTCGAAAATCCAAATAAATCAACGAAAACCCAAAAATCCGCCTTGTTCAAGGGATCTCGGCCCCTAGCTCTCTAGTTAATATCGACACTTCCAGGATATGTTTGCTATAATGATAGCGATTACAAAAATAGAATATTTAGAAAGTTTCAACATTGGAGGGGGATCATGGAATCACTTTATCCATATTGGAATAATTATTTAATTGTCGTTGTTTTTCTTTTACTCGGTTTGCTTCTTCCTGCCATTGCCCTGACAATCGGACGGGTTCTTCGTCCTCACGCTCCCACACAAGCTAAGATGACCACCTATGAAAGCGGGATTGAACCCTTTCATGACTCCAGAATTCAATTTAATGTCCGCTATTACATATTTGCCCTGCTGTTCGTTATTTTTGATGTTGAGACCGTCTTTATGTATCCATGGGCTGTAGCCTATGAAAAACTGGGGATTTTTGCGCTGATTGAAATGCTGATCTTTGTCGTGATGCTGTTGATCGGCTTGCTTTATGCATGGAAAAAGGGGGTGCTCAAATGGACTTAAAGCTCGAAAATCTTCCGCCCGGAGAGCTGGAGCAAATCAGACAAAGTGTCTTCTTAAGCACCTTGGAAGAGCTCAAGGCCTGGGCCCGGAGCAACTCGCTATGGCCGCTCACATTCGGTCTGGCCTGCTGTGCCATTGAAATGATGGGGGTCGGCGCTTCCCATTATGATTTAGATCGATTCGGTTCCTTCTTCCGCACCTCGCCAAGGCAGTCAGATGTCATGATTGTCTCGGGAACGGTCACGAAGAAAATGGCCCCGATCCTTAAACGGCTTTACGATCAGATGCCGGAACCAAAATGGGTCATCGCCATGGGTTCCTGCGCGACAGCTGGCGGACCTTACATCAAATCCTATGCCGTCGTTAAAGGCGTCGATCAAATTGTACCAGTGGACGTTTACATCCCAGGCTGTCCGCCAAACCCTGCAGCCCTTATCTATGGCATCAACAAGCTGAAAGAAAAAATCCGCTACGAGGCGAAAACCGGAAAGCGGGTGCTCTAATACATGACAGATCGGAAAGACTTGGAACGCTTAAAAAAAGAAGCAGCCGAAAAAGCAAAGCTCGCTGCCAAGAAAAAAATGGAGGAACGGAAGCTTAAAGAAGAAGCGGCCGTTTCCATCGAGAAGGACAAGACCGAAACGGAAGAAGATGCCCTCGCTTTAGCGAAAAAGAAAGCCGCAGCGGCAGCAAAAGCGAAAGCGGCTGCACTCGCTAAACAGCAAAGAATGGATAACAGCGAGGATACACCGGAAGAAGACGCCCTTGCCCTGGCCAAGAAAAAAGCGGCAGCCGCAGCGAAAGCAAAGGCCGCCGCACTCGCAAAACAGCAGCGGGTAAATGGAAAGGAAACATCGGAAGGAGATGCTTTGGCTCTGGCCAAGAAAAAAGCCGCAGCCGCAGCAAAGGCCGCCGCACTCGCAAAACAGCAGCGGGTAAATGGAAAGGAAACATCGGAAGGAGATGCTTTGGCTCTGGCCAAGAAAAAAGCCGCAGCCGCAGCAAAGGCCGCCGCACTCGCAAAACAGCAGCGGGTAAATGGAAAGGAAACATCGGAAGAAGATGCTTTGGCTCTGGCCAAGAAAAAAGCCGCAGCCGCAGCAAAGGCCGCAGCGCTCGCAAAACAGCAGCGGGTAAATGGAGAGGAAACATCGGAAGAAGATGCTTTGGCTCTGGCCAAGAAAAAAGCGGCAGCCGCAGCAAAGGCCGCCGCACTTGCGAAACAGCAGCGGGTAAATAAGGGTGAAACTCCGGAAGAGGACGCCCTTTCCCTTGCCCTGGCCAAGAAAAAAGCGGCAGCAGCAGCAAAAGCAAAAGCTGCCGCAGCAGCCAAGACTTCGAGAACTGACCCGCTTACAGATGAGGAGGCGGCCAAGGAGAAGGAAAAGGCGGTTGCTGCTGCGAAAGCAAAGGCGGCTGCGGCTGCCAAGGCGAAGCTTGCGGTGAAGGATATCCAGGAGGTAAAGGAAGAACCGCCTTCCATTCATCAGCCTCGGCTTGATCGCACAGCGGCTCTTTTAGCCGAGGCGTTTGGAGCGGATTGTCTGGAGGACGCATTTATTAACCGCCTTTCTAAAGAGGTGCCGACGATTGTCGTGAAACGAGAGCGCTATTTAGAGGCGGCAACTCTGCTGAGGCACCATGAAGATATGTCGTTTGATTTTCTTTCTGAGATGCACGGAACGGATTTTCAGACGCATATGGAAATTTTCCTGTACTTGTTTTCGTATACCCATCATCATGCCCTCGTTTTGAAAACGAAAATCGACCGGGATCAGCCGGTGGTGGAATCGGTCGCCAATTTATGGCGGGGGGCAGATTGGCCGGAGCGGGAGACGTTTGATCTCCTGGGAATCCAATTTACGAATCACCCGAATTTAAAGAGGATCATGCTGCCGGACGAATGGGTGGGCCATCCATTGAGGAAAGATTATGAACCGTATGATGTGGAGGTGTAGCCGATGATCCGCACGGAAGAAATGCTATTAAATGTCGGTCCTCAGCATCCGAGTACCCACGGTGTTTTCCGGCTCGTCATTAAAATTGACGGCGAAATCATAAAAGAAGCCACCCCTGTCATCGGCTACCTGCACAGGGGGACGGAAAAGCTTGCTGAGAATCTGCAGTACACCCAGATTATTCCTTACACGGACCGGATGGATTACTTGTCAGCGATGACGAACAATTATGTGATCTGCCACGCCGTGGAGACGATGGCTGGCATTACACCGCCGGACCGGGCTGAATATTTGCGGATCCTTGCAATGGAGCTTGGCCGTGTTGCAAGCCACCTCGTCTGGTGGGGAACTTATCTCCTTGATATCGGGGCCGTCAGTCCGTTTCTTTATGCCTTCCGTGAGCGTGAAATGATTATTAATCTATTAACCGAGCTTTCCGGCGCCCGGCTGACCTTTAACTATATGAGGGTTGGAGGGGTGAAGTGGGATGCACCGGATGGATGGCTCGAGAAGGTAGAAGAATTCGTTCCATACATGAGGGAGCAGCTGAAGGGCTACCACGATCTCGTGACGGGCAGCGAAATTTTTCTCAACCGGGTAAAAGATGTTGGGATTTATACAAAAGAAGAAGCGATTGAGTACTCCCTGAGCGGGGCAAACCTGCGCTGTACGGGAGTGGAATGGGACTTGCGAAAACATGAGCCGTATTCGATTTACGATCGATTTGATTTTGACATTCCTGTCCGGACGAAGGGGGATGCGTTTTCCCGGTACGAGTGCCGGATGGCCGAAATCGAAGAATCCTTGAAAATCATCGAACAGGCCGTCGCGCAGTTTCCGGCGGAAGGTCCGATTATGGCGAAGGTGCCGAAGATCATTAAGCCCCCTAAAGGTGAAACGTACGTCAGGATTGAATCGCCGAGAGGAGAAATCGGCTGCTATATCGCCTCTGAAGGAAAAAAAGAACCGTACCGCTTAAAATTCAGAAGGCCTTCATTTTACAATCTGCAAATCCTTCCAAAGCTTCTGGAAGGCGAAAACATGGCAAACCTCATAACCATACTAGGTGCGATTGACATTGTTCTCGGGGAGGTAGATGGCTGATGATGCAGGATCTAATTTCCGCCCAGCCGAGCTGGCTGAATTTCCTGGCCTTTTTTTCACTCGCCACGCTGTTTCTATTTGTCGTACTTGGATTCGTTACGTACGGCATTCTTGCTGAACGGAAGGTAATGGGATTCATGCAGGGACGGATCGGCCCGAATCAGGTCGGCGGGAAATGGGGGCTGCTTCAAACGGTTTCTGATGTGCTGAAGCTGCTGCTGAAGGAGGACACCATTCCGAAGCTTGCGGACCGGCCGCTCTTCATCCTCGCTCCTGTGATTGCCTTTACACCTGCTTTTCTTGTTCTGGCCGTCATTCCGTTCACGGATGCTTTTCAATTTGCGGACATCGGAGTCGGCCTGCTTTATTACATTGCCATTTCGGGTTTAACGACAGTCGGCGTCGTTGCCGGAGGCTGGGCATCAAACAATAAATATTCGCTTCTAGGCGGGATGAGGGCAGCCGCCCAGATGATTTCGTATGAAATTCCGCTCGTCATGAGTGTGATCGGCGTCGTTCTTTTATCCGGCAGCCTCAATTTGAATGAAATCGTTGCTGCCCAGGAAAATGTCTGGTTTATTTTTGTCCAGCCGATTGGATTCCTTGTCTTCCTGATTGCTTCGGTAGCGGAGCTGAACCGGACACCATTTGATCTGCCTGAAGCTGAATCGGAGCTGGTTGCCGGGTACCATGTTGAATACTCAGGCTTTAGATGGGCATTTTTCATGCTCTCTGAATATGTTTATTTCTTTGCAATGGCATCCCTCACAACCGTCCTGTTTTTAGGCGGCTGGCATGAGGTGCCGTTCCTCGTCTTCATCCCGGGTGCTGTCTGGTTTGCGCTAAAGTTCAGCCTCATCGTCTTCATCCTGATCTGGTTCCGAGTCACATTTCCGAGGCTTCGTGCCGATCAGCTGATGGAATTTGGATGGAAGGTGCTGCTGCCGGTAGCACTGGCCAATATATTTATCACGGCGCTCGTAAAGGAATTATTTTTCCGATAAAAGCCCGTTAATACGGGATAAATCAGAAGGGGAGTGACAACATGCGGGGCTTAGGAAAAGGGCTTTCCTATACGCTGAAAAATCTTACAAAGAAAAAAGTAACGTATGATTATCCGAACGAAGCGCTGATGCTGCCGGACCGGTTCCGGGGCATTCAGAAATTTTATCCGGAAAAATGCATTGTCTGCAATCAGTGTGTGAATATTTGTCCGACCGACTGCATCTCGCTAACCGGCAAGAAGCATCCTGACCCAACGAAAAAAGGAAAAGTCATAGAGACGTATGACATCAATTTTGAGATTTGCATTCTATGTGATTTGTGTACAGAGGTGTGCCCGACAGAGGCCATTGTGATGACGAATCACTTTGAGCTCGCAGAGTACAGCCGCGACAATCTTTTTAAAGACATGGAGTGGCTGGATGAAAACGACACCCATGTCCGAAAGGAGAATAAGGTCGAATGATCTCAGGCGAGTTTGCCGCATTTGCCATCCTTTCACTGACGGCCATTTCAGGCGGAATTCTCATGCTGAATGTAACGAAGGTCGTTCATATGCTGATTTCCCTCGTGCTCACCTTTGTGAGCATCGCGGGACTCTACATTCTGCTCACAGCAGAATTCATTGCCGTTGTGCAAATCCTCATCTATTCCGGGGCGATCACGATCATCATGCTGTTTGGGATTATGCTGACCCGTAAAACGGATGAAGAAGAACCATCCGCCGGCCGCTTGAAAAAAGGGCTTGTGTTCGCTTCGACTGCCGTTTTCGCTGTGGTCATGTACATCGGTATTTACCGTCTGGATTTGAACGGTGATCCCGCTGCTCTTCATGAAGACAATACCGAGCAGATTGGGATTGCGTTATTTTCCAAGCACATTATCCCGTTTGAATTAACGTCCGTGCTTCTTCTCGCGGCACTGATTGGGGCCATTATTTTAGCGAAAAAGGATGAGGAAAAGGAGGAGCAGTCATGAGTTCGATCCCGCTATCCGGATACCTTGTTCTTGCGCTGATCCTTTTTTGCATCGGACTGTACGGCGCCCTGACGAAACGAAATACCGTGATCGTGCTGATCTGCATGGAGCTGATGCTGAATGCAGTAAACCTGAATCTAGTCGCCTTCAGCAAGCTTGGAGCGGCTCCTTCCATAACCGGCCAGGTCTTTGCACTATTTTCCATTACGATTGCGGCGGCAGAAGCTGCGGTTGGACTGGCCATCCTGTTCGCCCTTTACCGGAACCGGAAGTCCATCGCGGTGGATGATTATGATTCTATGAAGCATTAGAAAAACAGAACCTCAAAAAGGGGATAGGGAATATGATGCAATTCGCCTGGCTGATACCGCTTTTTCCGCTGATTTCCTTCCTGATCCTGCTCGCTGCCGGCAAGCGTCTGAAGGCTAATAGTGCCTGGCTTGGAACAGGATTCATGCTCGTTTCATTTCTATTCTCCATTTTTGTCCTTGCAGACCGGCTGCAGCATGGAACATTTAAGGCTGAAGGCACATGGCTGAACATCGGCGGTCTGCCCATTACGGCCGGCTTTGAAGTGACCCAGCTCAATGCGCTTATGCTAATCACGGTTACGCTTGTCAGTCTGCTTGTACATATATATTCCAAGGTTTACATGGCAGATGATGAGAGGCTGCACGTATTTTTCGCTTATCTTGGCTTGTTTACCTTCGCGATGCTTGGCCTCGTTATGACGACCAATCTTCTGCAGCTCTATGTGTTCTGGGAGCTTGTCGGACTGGGCTCCTTCCTGCTGATTGGCTTTTATTTTTCAAAGGAATCAGCAAAAAAAGCTGCAAAAAAAGCGTTCATTATGACGAGAATCGGGGACGTCGGACTGCTGGTCGGTATGCTTCTCCTTTTCTCGCAGACAGGAAGCTTCGAGTATGATGTTATTTTTCAATTCGCTGGAGCAGGTTCCATTCCGGACGATATGCTCACATTGATTGCCATCTTGATTTTCATTGGAGCAATGGGGAAATCCGGACAATTTCCGCTGCATACATGGCTTCCGGATGCAATGGAGGGCCCGACACCGGTTTCCGCACTCATCCATGCAGCCACAATGGTTGCAGCCGGTGTCTATCTCACGGCTCTTATGTTCCCACTTTTTGAAGCGAGCGCAGCTGCCTTAACAGTTGTCGCTGTAATCGGCGGCTTTACTGCCATTTTTGCGGCAAGCATCGGGCTTGTTCAGAACGATATAAAAAGGGGGCTTGCCTATTCGACCGTGAGCCAGCTTGGCTACATGATGCTCGCCCTCGGCTCTGCAGGCTACACGGCCGGCATCTTTCACCTATTCACACACGCCTTCTTCAAAGCCCTTCTATTCCTGGCAGCGGGAAGCGTCATTCATGCTGTTCATACTCAGGATATCCGGAAAATGGGCGGACTATGGAAAAAGCTTCCCTGGACCGGGCCGCTGTTTTTAATAGGCGCATTATCCATAAGCGGATTTCCTTTCTTCTCAGGATTTTTCAGTAAAGATGAAATTCTTGCCTCAGTTTGGCTTCACGGCAATCCTCTGCTGTTTTGGCTCGCTGTGATCGCCGCATTTTTCACGGCTTTCTATATGTTCCGCCTGTTCTTCCTCATTTTTGGCAAAGGAGCGGAAGAGACGGCAGCAGCAATTACGCCTGATACGCAAAGCGAAGCTATGATCAAAAACAGTGCTGAATCCGGTCCGCTGATGATCATCCCTATGGCCGTACTGGGAGTTCTCGCCGTGACAGCTGGCTATCTCAACACTCCGTGGTTTCCGTTACTAGGGGAATGGCTGCAGCCAGGCGAAGCGCATGAGGCGGCTCCTTTGTGGATCATGGTGATTGCGGTCACTGTTTCGCTTGCCGGTATTTTTCTTGCCTACGCCATTTATGAAAAAGGGTGGATTAAACGAAGTGCCATTGCAGGAAAAATGCCAATGATCCATCAAGTGCTTTTGAAAAAATATTTCATTGACGAGCTGTATCAGATTACCGTTCTTGCAGCCGTTCGCGCTGTTTCCGGCCTATGCCAGCTGGTTGAGCGATTCGTCGTCGAAACACTTGTGAAAGGGACCGCGTCCTTTGTGCAGGGTCTTGGAACGGCAGGATCCAGGCTGCAGAACGGGCAGACACAAAGCTATGCGGCGGCTGCCTTTTTAGGGCTCGCAATGCTCGCTGCCGTATTTTTGCTGACAGGGGGAATGCAAAAATGAACAGCCTCATCCTGACACTGCTCGTGTTTTCCCCGCTGGCTGGCGCTGCGCTCCTTTTGTTTATTCCGAAAGAGAAGGAACGGGCAATAAAAGCAGCAGGGCTAGCTGCAACCATGCCGGCACTCATTCTTTCAGGTATCATTCTAATCCAAAACGCTATGGGCGCAGGCATTGAAAGGTTCAGCGTTTCTGTGCCGTGGTTCAAAATGGGAAATGTAAGTCTCGGCGGGGAGTATTTTTTCACCGTTAACTACGAGCTTGGAATTGACGGGTTCTCTCTCATTATGATGACGCTCGCTGCCGTTCTTGCCACTCTTTCTGCTTCAGCTTCCTCGTTTATTCGATCTGGATGGAAGGGCTACTTCTCTCTCCTGCTCATCCTTGAAACCGGGATGCTTGGCGTGTTTGCGGCAGAAAATTTGATTCTCTTTTTCATTTTCCTTGAGCTGACGCTTGTTCCGATGTTTTTCCTCATTGGAAAGTGGGGCTTCGCAGGAAGGGAAAAAGCGGCCTGGTATTATCTGCTTTATAACGGGATTGGCTCAGCCATCCTTTTAATCGTCATCGTTTACCTGTTCGGAATGACAGGAACCGTAAATATCGGAAAACTAATGGATCTTGCAGGTGATTTTCCGGCAGGTGTCCAGCTTGGCCTGCTCCTTGCATTACTGGTTTCCTTTGGTGTGAAGCTGCCGATTGTGCCCCTGCATACGTGGATGCTGCACGTTCACGTTCAGGCGCCGCCGCCGGTTGTTATGCTTCACTCCGGTGTTTTATTGAAAATTGGTGCGTACGGTTTAATCCGGATCGGTATCGGAATGTTTCCGGAAGCCTTTCAAACACTTGGAACAGCAATCATGATTTTAGGAACAGTCAATCTGCTGTACGGAGCTTTTCTTGCTCTCATTCAAACAGACTTTAAACGGATTCTCGCTTATTCGAGCGTCTCGCATATGGGAATTGTGCTGATCGGGCTTGGTGCCATGAACGAAGCGGGGATCCAGGGAGCGATTTTTCAAACCGTTTCCCATGGATTCATCTCGGCGCTGCTGTTCCTGCTCGTCGGACTCATGGCCGTCCGGTTTCAGACGACCGACATCCGCGAGCTTGGCGGGCTCGCCAGGAAGCTTCCGAAGCTATCGGGTGTCCTCCTTGCGGCAGGAATGGCATCACTCGGCCTTCCCGGCATGTCCGGATTTATCAGCGAGTTTATGGCCTTTATGGGCATCTTCCTCGTTCAGCCTGAGCTCGGTGCGGTTGCTGCCATCGGGCTGATCCTAACGGCAGCCTATGTACTAAGAGCGGTCCTGTCCATTACGTTCGGCAAGGAAAAAGGGGCGGAAGGGAGCCTGCCGGATTTGAATTGGCACGAAGCGGCTCCCGCCTGGATTCTTCTTTTCCTGATTATATCAGTCGGTGTCTTTCCTAACGGTCTCGCCGTTCCGCTGCAGCCGGCGATTGAAACCATTATGAAAGGGATAGGAGGGTAAACCATGGATGCCAAAACGTTAATGTCCTATAACTGGATGCTGATGCTGCCTGAATTGATTGTGCTTGGCGGGGCGATCCTCATCTCTGTCCTCGATCTGATTCTGCCGAAGAAAACGGGCAGGGAATGGCTTGGGTGGCTCGGATTTGCAGCCATCGCCGGAGCTGGAACGGTGCTTCTTTTACTGACCCCATCCGAAACAGAGGGGATTCTTGGAGACAGCTTCGTTCTCGATGGGTTTGCCAAACTGTTCAAAATCCTTCTTCTCGCCGGCGCGGCACTCATCTATTTACTGACATTCCAGGAGAAAAAGTCAGAAGTGACAGAGCGCAGTGAATTTTTTACGCTATGGCTCACCGGGCTTCTCGGCGCGATGTTTATGAGCTCAAGCCGGGATTTGATGACCCTGTTTGTCGGGCTTGAACTGCTGTCGATCTCTTCCTATATCATGGCCGGTTTAAAGAAAAAGGATCAGAAATCAAATGAGGCGGCAATGAAATACGTCATCAATGGCGGAGTCGCAACCGCCATTACACTTTTTGGGATGAGCTATCTGTACGGAATTACGGGAACGGTTTCCCTGACTGACATGATTGGACAGCTGCAAAGTCTGGAAAACACAGATCATTTATTCGTTCTCGGCCTGTCCTTTCTAATAATCTTCACCGGCTTGTCCTTTAAAATCGCCGCCGCTCCTTACCATATGTGGGTACCAGACGTGTATGAAGGAGCACCTACATCTGTGACGGCCTTTTTAAGCGTCGTTTCAAAGACTGCAGGCTTTATACTCATTATCCGTCTATTCTATACGGTTTTCCTGAATACATCGATTTTACAGGGCGAGTCATTGCTGATGAATATGCAGCCGTACATTGCCGTACTCGCGGCCTTAACCATGATCATCGGAAATGTGACGGCGCTGAAGCAGCGAAACGTAAAGCGGATGCTCGCCTATTCCTCCATCGGCCATGCAGGGTACATGCTCGTTGCCTTCGCATCCCCGCAGTCCCCGCTCATGTTCGATGCCATCTGGTTTTACCTGCTCGCCTATCTGTTCATGAACGCAGGAGCCTTCGCGATTTTGCTGGTGATTGAACAGCAGACAGGATCCGCACATCTGAATTCTTTTTCGGGGCTGTATAAACGTTCACCAATCGTTGCCGTATTGATGGGAATCCTTCTTCTTTCATTAGCGGGAATACCGGGTACAGCCGGTTTTATGGCAAAGCTCACCATTTTGCTAAGCGCCTTTACGAATCAGGTGCCGATGCTGATCCTGGCCTCGATCATGCTGGCAGCGACCGTCATATCGTACGTCTATTACTTCAATGTCTTTGCCCATATGTTTTTCAAGCAGGGCGAAGCGGAAACAAAACTCCGCTTCCACCCGGCAGCCGCCGCAGCCCTTCTCATCTGTACAGCGGGTACGATTCTGTTTGGACTTTTCCCGCACATTCTTTAAATATCTAACATTTTCTCATGGCAGGGCGATATAATAGGAGAGGTGAAAACCTCTCCTTTTTTGCGGAGAAAATCAATACATATTTGGAGGAATAAGATGATTGAATTTTCGCAGCAGGCTTTAACCGGTTTAGTGTCCCATTTATTTTTCATCGCCGTTACCTGGTGGGCGCTTCAGTCGCTGAATTTCGACAAATTCATCAGAAGCGGACGCGTGGTCCAGGCCCGGGTCCTTCTTATATTGCTGACGATCGCCATTGCTTATCTGGTCAGCAGCTTTTTCCTTGATTATTTATTCTGGTCTAAGGAACTTCCTTCGATATTTTAAGTTTACGCCTGTATTTCACTGGGAATATAGGTGGAGAAGGGGTTGCGGAGGAGTAATCCCAGCGGCATTAACTAATCTGACCAGCATGGGTCTGGCCGTGGAATCGGGAAAAACCGATTCTGTAATACCCCATGCATTACAGGACCATTGACCTTGCAAAAATGCTTGATTCTGTAGAACAATGACGACTTTTTCCACGTATGTCCAGCCCTTCTCCGGCAACACTGTTAATAAGGAGAGGACGTGGACGGAATGGATAAAATAAAACAGATGATGTTGATCGCACTCGTTTTTATTGTCGTCACCGCTGTATGCGGAAAAATAGTGGAGGCAGCCATTAAAAAGCCGGAAATTGAGGAATTGGCCGCCGCGTTTCATAACCAGGGAATTGAAGTAAAAGAATGGACGATTTACTCCAAGAAAAAAATTTCGATGCCGAGTGAAAATTTTTCGGAAAATGTGAAACGTTTTACACAGCAGCATCGTCTTTTTAAGTGGTCGATCGAGCGGACCAGCAATGGCTGGAAGGCAGCGGGCACAAAAGTGAACAAAAACCTGGGTGCCACGGAAACGCTGCAAATCATATCAACCGACACAAACAGACAATCGAACTCGTATATCCTGTATCAGGTCCAAGGCCATGGAAATTCCCGGAATTGGGCGAACATCAATAAACATTTTAAAAAGCAATCATTCGACATTTTTCATGAATATCCCACAATTTTCTCTTGTATTGAAGGCAGTGTAGATGATAAGATGGTAGGTGTTTTGCATCTAACTGATGCTTTGCTCAACGAATTTAACGCGGTACCGCTGGAACAGCTTAAAGAAAAAGAATTCGCATCGGTATCAGCATATACAGCTCGCTGGGAGCAAAAAATCCCGGCTGAACAAGGCAGCATGAACATGCAAGTGGCCGTTAGACACGGCGGATTGGGCGAAAATACTACAGTAGTCGCAGGAACACCAATCATCACGACTGAATATTAATATAGAGAATTTGGGACGCGGAGGGGAATACCTTGGAAAAAATCATCGTCCGCGGCGGTCAGAAGTTGAACGGCACAGTTAAGGTAGAAGGTGCCAAAAATGCCGTTTTACCGGTTATCGCTGCATCCTTATTAGCAAGTGAAGATAAGAGCATTATTTGTGATGTACCTACGCTCTCCGATGTATATACGATTAATGAAGTTCTGCGCCACCTAGGTGCAGATGTCCATTTCGAAAACAATCAGGTAATTGTAGATGCATCCAAAGAGCTTAGCACCGAAGCACCATTTGAATATGTGCGTAAAATGCGGGCATCCGTTCTTGTAATGGGACCGCTTTTGGCAAGACTTGGCCGCGCGCGTGTTGCACTGCCGGGCGGATGTGCAATCGGTTCACGTCCAATTGATCAGCACCTTAAAGGCTTTGAAGCCATGGGCGCAATCATCAAAGTTGGAAATGGCTTTATTGACGCCGAAGTAAAGGGCAGACTGCGCGGAGCTAAAATTTATTTGGACTTCCCAAGTGTAGGCGCCACTGAAAATATCATTATGGCCGCTGCACTTGCAGAGGGAACAACAACCCTCGAAAACTGTGCAAAAGAGCCAGAGATCGTTGACCTGGCTAACTACATCAATGCAATGGGCGGAAAAATTCGCGGAGCTGGAACAGGTACCATCCGTATTGAGGGTGTATCTGAACTAAAAGGCGCTCAGCACAACATCATTCCTGACCGTATTGAGGCAGGAACCTTCATGGTGGCTGCAGCGATTACAGGCGGAAACGTCCTTGTAAAAGGCGCTGTACCTGAACACATCGCTTCATTAGTAGCGAAAATGGAAGAAATGGGCGTAGAAATCATCGAAGAAGAAGATGGTTTGCGTGTCATTGGACCAGAAGAATTAAAAGCGGTAGACATTAAAACCATGCCTCACCCAGGATTCCCGACAGACATGCAATCTCAAATGATGGCATTGCTTCTTCAGGCAAAGGGAACAAGCATGATTACAGAAACCGTATTTGAAAACCGCTTCATGCACGTGGAAGAATTCCGCCGCATGAACGGAGAAATCAAAATCGAAGGCCGTTCCGTCATTATCAACGGACCTGGCGAGCTTCAAGGAGCAGAAGTAGCAGCAACAGACCTGCGCGCAGGTGCCGCTCTTGTCCTGGCTGGCCTCGTATCCGAAGGCTATACTCGCGTAACGGAACTGAAGCACATCGACCGCGGCTACGTAAACTTCCACGGCAAACTTGCCGGAATCGGAGCCGACATCGAACGCATCACAACTGAGGACCAATCCATCACAGCAGAACAGCAAGCTGTCTCGGACTTAAATGCATAATTTTATACTCTCAAACGGGACTCGCCATCTGGGCGGGTTCTTTTTTATGCAGTTTAGTGGGGGCGCGCGGACCGGGAATTCAGCATAAATTACGGAAATTCATCATAAATGTTGAAAATTCATCATAAGTGCAAAAAAATTCATCATAAATCTCAAAAATTCATCATAAAGACGGGAATTTCATCATAAATTGTTTGTGGTGTGATTTTTGGAAATTTTCGGTTTGCAGTCAATGCTCAATTAGTTGACAGTCAGCAATTATTGGTAAAAAGTCAGCAATTATACCGTCAATGTCAGCAATTAACGGAAGAAAGTCAGCAATAATCCCGAAAGCAATTCTTCCAGATTGGTCCGGATCGAGCCCCGGGAGAACCTCTGAAAACCGCCAAACCTTCATTGGAACCGCTAAACCCTCAATCAAATCCACTAAATCCTCAATCAAAGCCACTAAACCCTCAATCAAAATCACAAAAACCCTCAATCAAACCCACCAAAACCCTAAATCCAAACCCCCAACCAACACCCGCCAAACCCTCTCCAACAGGTATCACTTCCAGTATACCTTCATTTAAGGGAATTCATTCCTGTTCCTTGTGAAACATTTTTCGCCATATTTCGATGAACTTATCCATCCTGGAAAACATTCTATTAACCCTTTCATATCTAATGCAGTCATAAAAGGTTGTCCAAGCCCATAGGATGGAGTATACGCATAACTCAATCAGGAGGCTCAGTGGATGAAATCTATGAAACCGCTATTGGTCGTACTAGCCGGACTTTTTATTTTAGTTCTCATGATCCCGGCGCTGCTTGTTTCCCCCTTCGTCAGCCAGTCAAACGGCAGGCTGGGAGAAGAACTGAAGCAGAAGGAGCAGCAGGAGAAGCCGCAGGTACCAAAATCAAGTGTGACCGTATCGGTTTACCGGACCGCTGCCAAAAAGGTAGAGAACGTGGCACTCGAGGATTATATATTTGGAGTCGTCGCCTCAGAAATGCCGGCTGACTTTGAAGAAGAAGCCCTGAAGGCCCAAGCACTTGCGGCAAGAACGGTGATTGTCAAATCGCTTACAACAGGAAAAGGCATCTCGACCCCGACCGGCCAGAAAGCGAATGTCACAGACACAGTAATCCATCAGGTATACCAGAACAAAGAGGAATTGAAGAAATTATGGGGAAACGACTACAGCTGGCGATCCGAGAAAGTGCTGGCTGCCGTATCATCAACTGCAGGACAAATCCTTACCTATGAGAACAAGCCGATAACCGCATCCTTTTTCTCAACAAGCAATGGCTATACGGAAAACTCGGAAGACTATTGGCCAAACGCCATACCATACTTAAGAAGTGTCAAAAGCACGTGGGATGAAGCATCCCCTCAATACTACAATCAGAAAATCTTTTCTATCGCCGAATTCCAGAAAAAACTCGGTGTGTCGCTCACAAGCGCAAACTCTGTCGGAAAAGTAATCGAGCGCACCTCAAGCAACCGTGTCGCAAAGGTGGAAATCGGCGGCAAAACCTTAACCGGCCGTGATGTCCGTGATAAACTTCGACTGAAATCCACCGACTTCACCTGGACACTGAAAGGCGGGAACGTCGTCATCCAAACGAAGGGATACGGCCACGGAGTCGGAATGAGCCAATACGGAGCGAACTTCATGGCCCAGGACGGAAAATCGTATAAAGACATCGTCGGGTACTACTATAATGGAACGACACTCGCTGCTGCGGACACGTTTTTGACGAAGTTGACGGCACAGCAATAGGGCACAGCCTCATTTGGGGGCTGTGTTTTTTGTTTCAAAATGATAAAAGAACCGGCCACACCATAAACCAGTAGGAGGATAGCAAGCCTCAACCTGGTTCTCACAGCGATCTCCCAAACCATCTTCAAACTTTGCAGCCTCCGTTGGTCTATCTCTTCACTTTTTCCTAAAAGGTGTCATTAAAAATGAATCAAGCCACTCGCGGTAACAAAAAGACGGCCGGTACTCGATACCGGCCGTCTCTGATTTATCCCACTCGTTTCCCCAAAATCACTAAATCCCGCTCCACACCCTCAAGGTTTGCCACCTTCGGAAGAGTGCCCCAGCGTTCAAATCCGAACCGTTCAAACAAACGGATGCTTGGTTCGTTGTGTCCAAAAACAAATCCGAGCAGGGTTTGGATATTCAATTCCTTGCACTGATCGATTGCAGCCTGGAGCAGTTTTTTCCCAAGACCTCCTCCGCGGAAGGCAGGGTCAATGTAAATACTGACCTCGGCAGTGTGCTTATAGGCTTCTCTGCCGTAGAACGGCTGGAGACTGATCCAGCTTGTAATGGCGCCTGATTCATCCTCAGCGACCCACAGCGGGTATTGTTCATTATGATCATCAAACCACTTTTCGCGGCTCTCATATGTAACCGGCGCAAGGTCCGCCGTCACCATCCTTGATTCAATCGTCGTATTATAAATATCCACGATTCGTTCTAAATCTTCCCGTTTGGCTAATCTCAGCATCAATGTCAGTTCCTCCGATCAAGCGATTCAAGCTTTTGAAAAAAGCGGTACATACGCGATTCTCTTGATTTAAAATAGGTGTATCTCATAATGATATAGGAAACGGTGATTCCCACTGCATCCTTAAACAGGTCAAACCAGGTTGACGTCCGGAACGGCGTGAACATCTGGTGGATCTCATCAATCGCCCCATATGAAAGGCAAACGATGACGATCGCAAGGCTTGTCCCTGCTGTCCATTTTCCGTGAACGGCGAGGGCAAATGCAAACAGCCAATACAGGATTCCAAACTCTATTAAATGGAGCGAGTCTTTAAATACGGCCTCAAACGTAAAGGGTGCATTCGGGTCTCCCGGGATGCTCGAAAGCTCCCAAATCAGCCACATATAAGCGATCGGGGCAATCGTCAGCACCCAGTATAATAGTTTCTTCATCGTCCTCATCCTTTTTTGCATAATGGCAAATTCACTGGAGCATACTAAGCGTTTTTTAAATTTTTTTTGGCAAATGTATATATTTTCAGAATTGTGTTCAGAATGGTTGCTGAGGTGATGAAGATGAGAGAGGAAGAAAAAAATCGTACTTCTCAACAATCAAAGGTTCAGCAATTTTTTAGAAAACGCTGGGTATTTCCGGCAATCTACTTAGTTAGTGCAGCTTTGATTTTAACAAGTGTGTTATGGTATCAGGCAACACGCGATATGAACCCGGTAGGCGAACAGCCAGGCAAGCCCCAAACTGAAAAGGGACAGGATGCTGCTGAAGTAGCCAAGCCAGTGGAAAATATCACAACGCCGGCTCTTGACAAAGAAGAGATTCAAGTCGTGAAAAAGTTCTATGATTCCAAGTCTTCTAAAGAAGAGCAAGAAGCGGCACTCGTATCCTATAATAACACGTACAGTCCGAACCAAGGAATCGACCTTGCGAAGAAGGACGGTAAGGAATTCGATGTGACAGCTTCTCTAAGCGGAACCGTTCTAAGAGCAGAAAAAGATCCGATCCTAGGATACGTTGTTGAAATTCAGCACGAGGATAGCGTAACAACTGTCTATCAATCTCTAGCATCTGTTGCAGTAGAAGAAGGCGACACAGTCGCACAGCATGCAGTAATCGGTAAGGCCGGGAAAAATCTATTAAACGAAAAGAACGGCGTACACGTACACTTTGAAATCCGTAAAGACGGAAAAGCATTGAATC
Source organism: Metabacillus flavus (assembly GCF_018283675.1). Taxonomy (NCBI): domain Bacteria; kingdom Bacillati; phylum Bacillota; class Bacilli; order Caryophanales; family Bacillaceae; genus Metabacillus; species Metabacillus flavus. The sequence continues at coordinate 3,721,624 of NZ_JAGVRK010000001.1, read as the reverse complement.
CTGCTAACCTTCTTGACAAGCCTGCAACCGCCATCTCTGATGAAGCAGCAGCTGCAAGCAAAGAAACAGAAGCAAAGCAGCAGGAAGAAAAGAAAAATGAGAAGCAAGAAGACGCTAAAGAATCTGAAGCTTCCGTTCCTTCTAAAAACGCATAATCATGCCTTACATTTTGAACCCGTACGGTGCTCCTGCATCATGCGGGTTTTTCTTTTGAGTATGGTAAAATAAATGCGGAACTACCATCGTCAAAGGAGAGATATACATGATACGTTTTGGAGTGATCGGAACAAACTGGATTACCGAAAAATTTCTCGATGCCGCAGCTCAAACAGGTGAACTGGAGCTAACTGCCGTTTACTCCCGGACAGAGGACCGCGCATCCCAGTTTGCAGAAAAGCACGGCGCCCGCCATACATATACAAACCTTGAAAAATTTGCAGCCAGTAAAGAATTCGATGCAGTGTACATCGCAAGCCCGAATTCCCTGCATGCGGAACAGGCTATTCTTTGCATTAACCACGGCAAGCATGTCCTATGTGAAAAGCCCATTGCCTCAAACGCTGCTGAAATGAAAAAAATGATCGAAGCGGCACGAGCAAACGAAGTGTTATTGATGGAAGCGATGAAAACGACCCTGCTTCCTAACTTCACAAGCATCAAAAAAAACCTGGACAAAATCGGAAAAATCCGCCGCTACGTAGCAAGCTACTGCCAATATTCGTCCCGATACGATGCCTATAAAGAAGGGAAAATTCTAAACGCCTTCAAACCCGAGTTCTCAAACGGCTCGATGATGGATATCGGCATCTACTGCATCGCACCAATGGTTGCCCTATTCGGCAAGCCGAACTCCATCCAGGCAACCGCCCACCTTCTTGAATCCGGTGTGGACGGCGAAGGCAGCATCCTATTCCAATACGAAGAACACGACGCCATCGTCATGTTCTCCAAAATTACCGACTCCTACATCCCGTCCGAAATCCAAGGGGAAGCAGGCAGCATCGTCATCGAGAAATTCAGCACGATGGAAAATGTCCGCATTCAATTCCGTACCGGGGAATCAGAAGACATCAGCGTCGAGCAAAATGAAAACTCCATGTACGGCGAAGCGAAGGAATTCTCGGCCCTGATCCGCGAGGGAAAACTGGAATCAAGCATCAATACATTCGAAAACTCCTTAACCGTTCTCGAAATCATGGATGAAGCGCGCCGCCAGATCGGACTCGTTTATCCGGCAGATGAAAAAGGCTTGTAAGTAATAGTTCCAAAATCGTCATCTCCAAAAGGAGCAGCTATAAAAAGCTGCTCCTTTTTTCTGTCCGAAAAATAAATTAAGATTCTAAATTCCCATAAGTTTCACATATTCTTTAGCATATGCCCTGTATTTTAACAGGAAAGTTTACGCAATCCCTTGTCCCTGTTGACTTTTTAGCATATTACTGCAACCAAGCTAATAGAATGTTACAAACCTAACAAAGAGAGTGTTTGAGGTGAGGATCGTGGCTGTTTATTGTGAATCCACCAGCGGAAGCATCTTTAGAGTACATTCCATCCCAGCAGCTGATGTCTCTTAATATGCGGGTCTCATTTCACACTTCTCACATCCATTTTAGGGAGGTCGAGTGGTGTGCACGATTACATCAAAGAGCGTACTATCAAGATTGGAAAGTATATCGTGGAGACTAAAAAAACAGTTCGCGTGATTGCGAAAGAGTTTGGGGTTTCCAAAAGTACTGTCCATAAAGATTTGACAGAGCGATTGCCTGAAATTAACCCGGAGCTTGCAGCAGAAGTAAAGGAAATTCTGGATTATCATAAATCCATTCGCCATCTAAGAGGCGGAGAAGCAACCAAATTAAAGTACCGCAAGGAAGACATTCTTCATGAGGAAACAGTGAAATAACCTTGTCTTTTTGTAAATCCAATCCCTGCTAAAAATGTGTAGATTCTTTACCAAAAAACGCCTATTATTTGTATTATGTGATACAATATGTAATTAGGTGCAATTATGGATATACACGGGAATCGTGATTTGCAAGGAGGAAAACGGAACAATGTTTGCAAGGGACATAGGAATCGACCTCGGTACAGCCAACGTACTGATACATGTTAAAGGGAAAGGGATCGTGCTGAACGAACCTTCCGTTGTCGCGATGGACCGGAACACAGGAAAAGTGCTGGCAGTCGGCGAAGAAGCAAGAAGAATGGTAGGACGTACGCCTGGGAACATTGTTGCCATCCGTCCGTTAAAAGATGGAGTCATTGCAGATTTTGAAGTGACCGAAGCAATGCTGAAGCACTTCATCAACAAACTCAATCTAAAAGGTGTTTTTTCGAAACCGCGCATGCTGATCTGCTGCCCAACGAACATCACATCTGTTGAACAGAAAGCGATTAGGGAAGCAGCTGAAAAAAGCGGCGGCAAAAACGTTTTCCTGGAAGAAGAGCCTAAGGTTGCCGCAATCGGCGCCGGAATGGATATCTTTCAGCCAAGCGGAAATATGGTTGTGGATATAGGCGGTGGAACAACGGATATCGCTGTGCTTTCCATGGGCGATATTGTCACCGCCTCTTCCATTAAGATGGCAGGGGACAAGTTCGATACAGAAATCCTCAATCATATTAAACGAGAGTACAAGCTTCTGATTGGAGAACGTACTGCCGAAAACATTAAAATCAAGGTAGCAACAGTATTCCCAGGCGCACGTCAGGAAGAAATTGCAATCCGCGGCCGTGATATGGTAAGCGGTTTGCCAAGAACAATCACTGTCACATCCAAAGAAATTGAACAAGCCCTAAAAGAATCTGTAGCCGTGATCGTCCAGGCAGCAAAAGGCGTGCTCGAGCGCACACCGCCAGAGCTGTCCGCCGACATCATCGACCGCGGAATCATCCTGACAGGCGGCGGAGCCCTTCTAAACGGAATCGACCAGCTCATGGCTGAAGAACTGAAGGTACCGGTGCTTGTAGCAGAAAACCCGATGGATTGCGTAGCCATTGGGACAGGGATCATGCTCGAAAACGTCGACCGTCTTGCAAAAAGAAAAATCATGTAAAACGCTATGGCCTGATTCTGAACGGAATCAGGCCAATTTTTTTAGAGTTCAGTTGACAGCATACAAAATAAAAGCTTACAATCTTATCATATGATAAGGAACAGAAGGGAAGGCAAATGAATGGCACCCAAACAAAATACCGCGGCCGAAATGGGAGATACACGAAGAAACATTATTAAGGCAGCGGAAGGTTTATTCATGGAATACGGGTACCGCGCCATCTCAACCCGCAAAATTGCAGACACCTGCGGCCTCACTCAGCCAGCCCTTTATCACCATTTTCCCAACAAAAAAAGCCTCTACGTTGAAGTCGTAAGAAATTACTTATTCGAAATGCAAACAGGTCTGGAGCGAATCATCAAACGGCATCCAGAGCTTGAAGACTCTTTATACCGCGTTACCCGCTACATTATTTTGCATCAGCCGAAAAAGCTAAGCCAAATGTTTCACGATATAGAGTATGAAATGACCCCCGAAGACCAGATGATGATTCATCAGAGCTGGAGAGAAGCCTATCAAATACCGATTTCATCTATTTTTGAACGAGCAGCAGCAGAAGGAACCATTAAAGATCCAGAATCCTTGGCAGCCACAACATCCATTTATTCGCAAATCTTCATGAGCATGCTAAGCCACCCGCTGCAAGGCGACAGCAAAACACTCGATCAGCGGGCAAGACTATATACAGAAGTCATCCTGCGCGGACTCTCATTGGAAAAGATGTAAGTCCAGCAGCATGCACCTTACTTATCAATCGATAAGGAGAAATAAAAAGTAGACGCTAAACGGAGGAGAGACTATGAACGAAAGCCTTGATTTCCCTTACTTCAAAGGACAAAAAATAACCAAGCTCGAAAACGGCAGCCCCCTCCCGTTGATCCTGCATTTCTCCAACGGAGGCCTCGTCATCGAATGTCCATGGAGACTAAAAAAAGACGGCCGCATAACCGTCGGCCAAACCGACTTCCAAACCGCCGGCACAGCCCGGGAATATTTAGATAAACTCAACACCCTCCTCACCGGCCAGGAAATCCAAAGCATCTGCTGGTGGAAGGAAGCCGAAATCCTTCGTATCACCACCGAAAACCAAGCCATACTCGACATCTTCCACAACAGCGCATCCTTCGAAGGCTGGGAACTATTCGGCGACAACGACTTTTCCTTCATCTCGCTGCCTGGCGGAGAAGTGGAGAATATATCTTAAGCATGGAGCTGAACAGGGGAAGTGGACTGTTTGGCTTTTTTTGTTGTGTCATGCACTGACCCCCGCGCTGCTAAAGCACTAAACCTCCGTCCCCGCCACTCAAAAAGCGGTTGTTGACAGGGGTTCAGAGCACCAATGCCTGTTCCCCCGATCCTTTAAAGTGTTGAGGGTCAGTGCAAACTCCAACCGTGGATATGGAGGTGGAACTGAACAGTTTGCATGGCCGCGCCTAACCCGCACCCTGCTAATGAACTAAAGCTCCGGCACCAACTCTTCAACCTGCTGATACGCAAGGCTTCAACGATCAATGCCTCTGGCCCCGCATACGGTGAAGCAGGTGGGGACTGGCACCGTGCCTGACCCGCCCTCCGCTAACAAACTAAAGTTCTGACACCAACTCTCCAATCCCTTGGGACACAAGGCATCAGCGTCTACTCCCTCCGTCCCCACATACGGTGAAGAATGTGGGGACTGACCCCGCCCCCGCCAAAGCCCGCCAAAGCACCACCCCCGCCGCCTACCCCCAAAAAAATCCCCACAAAAAAAGGGCACCCCGAGCCCTCACTGATCCAGTCCATCAGCAAGGCCTCTTTGGATGCCTAAAATGCGGTTCGGATTAAGTGGGAACAAAATCGAACCAAAACACAATTTGAAAGGGGAACATAAAAGATATGTTCCAAATACATTATACGACATTCTGTCGGTTTTTGAAGGGGGAAAGTAAAAATTTGTTGCAATTTGTCGAAAAAAATAAAGTAGGAGTTTTCATGAATTGTCATTTATAATAGAAATAGGAAAAAAGGCGCTTCACAATGCGCCGATATGAGGTGGATTATGCTTCGAGGGCTTTATACGGCTGCGGCCGGCATGCTTTCGCAACAGAAACGGACAGAAATGCTGTCAAACAACATCGCCAACGTGAATACGCCCGGCTATAAATCAGACCAGGCGGCCATCCGTGCTTTTCCTGAAATGCTGCTCAGCAGAATGGAAGGCAAGGATGCTCCAACCCAGAACACCATGAATTTTGGAACCCAGACGCCAATCGGCTCTTTGAATACAGGTGCTTACGTACAGGAACTTGTCCCCCAGTTTACGCAAGGTGATTTAAGAGAAACAGGTGTGCCGTCAGATATCGCTCTTTTAGAAGAAGCGGTGCCTGCAAATGCGGAAACCGGAATGAAAGGCTTCCTCCTTTTCGCAGTCGGAATGCCGGATGGACAGATCCGTTATACGCGCAACGGCCATTTTACACTAAATGATCAAAACCAGCTTACGTCACAGGGTGTCCCTGTTCTTTCCACATCAGGCGCACCGATTACGATTACGGGCGATGATTATGAAATCACCCAGGACGGCCGTGTAAGAATAGGCGGACGGGAAACATCTCAAATCGATGTCCGTTTTGCAGGAGACGTCCGCAATCTCGTTAAAGAAGGAAACGGTTTGTTCAGAACAGCGGATAACGCTGCACTGCCGACAGCAGCCGGGAACGCTAATGTCAGATATTCCCTGAAGCAAGGATTCACGGAAAGCTCGAATGTTGATACAGCCCGTGCCTACACCGAGATGATGACCGCCTACCGTTCATTTGAAGCGAATCAAAAGGTGCTGCAGGCGTATGACCGCAGCCTTGATAAAGCTGTCAATGAAATTGGCCGGTTAAGCTAATGAGGAGGAAATTGACATGCTGAATTCCATGATCACAGCGTCCAACACGATGAACCAGGTGCAGAAGCAGCTCGACATAATTGGGCATAATATAGCCAACGTCGATACACAGGGATTTAAGCGCACGAATACAACGTTCGGTGAACTAGTGCGCCAGCAATACGACAACCAGAACGACCTGAACAAAGAGGTTGGCCGTTCAACCGATTTCGGAATTCGCCAGGGAGTCGGAGCCCAGCTGATGCAAAATGTCGTATTCAGCCAGGGAACCATTAAAAAAACAGACCGCAACCTTGATTTTGCTTTCACTAAGCCGGGCCAGTTCTTAAAAGTGGAGGCAGATGGGCAAACTCGCTATACACGAAGCGGGGCGCTTTATCTTTCTGCAGAGGCAAACGGCCAGCTTGCGCTTGTGAACGGCAGCGGCCAACGAATTTTAGACGAAAACAATCAGCCAATTTTGCTGAACGGAAACGCTTCTTCCATCACCATTTCAGCGAATGGAACGCTGACGGCGCTTGATGGAAATGGACAGCCTGCCGGAACGGTCAACCTCGGCATCGTTCAATCCAACAAACCGCAATCACTCGTGCAGACAAACGGCAATCTCTACTCACTTTTGAATCCGAATGACCAGACGGCCGTGGTGAATCTGACCGGTGCAGGGCGCGGACAGATTTCTATAGAGCAGGGAGCTCTGGAAATGTCGAATGTCGATGTATCAAAAGAAATGACCGACATGCTCGTTTCACAGCGGGCGTATCAATTTAATGCAAAGTCCATTACAATTGGCGATCAGATGCTTGGTTTAATCAACTCTGTCCGCTAATTAGGCCGAAGGAGTTTTCACCATGACTTCCAAAGACGCGTCCATGACCCGTGAAAAATATAAACAGGAAAAGAAAGCCCAGGATCCAGCTCAGGAGGAAACGAAGCCTGTCGAGAAGATCAGGATTCGGCTCTTTCCAATTTGGCTGCGTTTATTAATGGTGGCCTTCCTGTTTATTTTGGCTGCGATCACTGGGGCAATGGTCGGGTATGGAGTCATTGGAGATGGAAATCCGCTTGATGTGCTGAAGCCATCCACGTGGCAGCACATCGTGGACCTGGTTGAAAAAGAGGCCGAATAAGTCTATACTCATGTTTGCGAAATGAAGGGACTATCCTTCCTTTTGCCGTATACATAGACAGGAAGATGAAAGGAGTCCGATCCATATGCTAGATATTCAGCAGATTAAAGAAATCATTCCTCACCGTTATCCGTTTTTACTCGTGGACCGCATCCTTGAAGTAGAAGAAGGGGCGCGTGCCGTCGGAATTAAAAATGTATCCGCGAATGAAGAATTTTTCAACGGACATTTCCCTGACTACCCGGTTATGCCTGGTGTGTTAATTGTAGAAGCGCTCGCCCAGGTTGGAGCAGTAGCGATGCTTAAAAAAGAAGAAAATCGCGGCAGGCTCGCATTTTTCGCAGGAATCGACAATTGCCGATTTAAAAAACAGGTGAAACCAGGCGACCAGCTTCGCCTTGAAGTCGAAATTATCCGTTTCCGCGGCGCCCTTGGCAAAGGAAAAGCAACGGCAACCGTAGACGGACAAGTAGTATGCGAAGCGGAAATAATGTTTGCCCTAGGCGAAAAAACAGAATAAAAAAAAGACGCGTGAAATCCTGAAGGAAATCGCGCGTCTTTTATTTTTTTACCGGTGCCTTCGCCTTCTTCGTTCCGGCAAAAAGCACGGCAATCCCTGCAAGTACCGCTGCAGCATATTTCATCGTACCCCTCCTTCGAATGAGCGGTTTTTTCACGGGGCATGCTAATTCTTGAGAATAATCTTCAAGAAGGGAGCATGCAGTATGAAAAAAGTATTTGGTCTTTTAACAGTTCTTTTCCTGACAGCGAGCTTAGCAGGATGCTCAGACGATCCGGATCCTGAAGAAAAAAAGGATGAAAATCCGCCGGTGGAACAGGAAAATTACAACATGGACATGAAAAACGGGAACATGAGCCCCGGCAGCATGAGACATGGCCGCTATCCGCAGGAACAGGACGGCGATATGGATCAAGAAACTGAGAGACGCAAGGAAGAAATGATGAAAAAGGATATGAAGAAGGACTAACAAGGAAGCCAGTCAAAACATGGACTGGCTTCTTTATTTAGTCGTTACGGATTCCTGCTGATCCTGCTTTTTATGCCACTGGGCGGAAAAAGCCTGCAGCAGGTCCTCACCATCTAACCCCTCATCCAAAAGCTCCGTTAAAATTTTCTCCGCGTTTCCGAATGGGCGGTTTGAGGCCATTTTTCCAGAAAATAAGACAGAAATCAGGTCATTTTCGAGCTCCACAACATTGCTGACCGATGCTCTTAATTTAGCGGGAGTATTCGTTCTCTTAGAAATGGTAATCACAAGCGTCTGTTCATGGTTTTCTTCCATGAGCTTTTGGAACCGTTCCAGATGCTCGCTGCTGATTAGCGACTCAAGCAGCCAGTCGTTTTCACCGTCTTTTTTGTTTATGACGAGACCGTCATTTAATGGAATTTCATCATAATGGCGGCCGTTCTCATCATTCCGTGCAATCTTCATGGAAACAAGCTTAAACGTCTTCATCATCATCCACCTCCGCATTGTTTTCCAGTCGTTTTTACCATTATAGCATAGCGCTTAATTTTTCTTATCTTTTACGAAAATCGCAAAATAGATCCTCTAAATGGCCAGAACCTCTCGTCTGTACCTGAATCCCGGTAAAATAGACGTGTAAAAATTACTTTTCCTGATTTTCCCTATTCTCAAACATCCATTACACTACGATTGACTAGGAAGGAAAGGAGAATCAGGATGATCAATCATGTAACGCTGGTAGGGCGCCTTACCAAGGACCCGGATATCCGCTACACGAAAGAAGGAGCCCCGGTTGCCCACATCACCCTCGCTGTCAGCCGTAATTTTAAAAACCACGCCGGTGAAATTGAAACAGATTTCGTCAACTGTACCCTGTGGAGAAGAACTGCCGAAAACACTGCGAATTACTGCCAAAAAGGCTCCATCGTCGGTGTCACCGGAAGAATCCAATCCCGAAAATACGAAAACGCAGAACGCAAAATGGTCTACGTCACAGAAGTCGTCGCAGACTCCGTCCGGTTCATGAGCGGACGTCCGCGCGAGCTGGCCGAACAGGAAGCCTGAGTTCAAGCTAACCCCCCTTAATAGAAAAAATCACAAAACCCCTCAACCCCTCGTTTGACCAGCTGATTTCAATTCGGCTGGTGTTTTTTTTATAACGCGCCATCTTGGTTTGCCTCCGACCCTTTTCGGGAAGTCTTTTAGGGAGAATGTGAAACCTTTTAGGCTCCCATCCGTACTAATGGTTTCGGGGACGGTTAGATCGAAACAGGAGGCGCGATTTCTAATGGAAAATTGGATTACGCAATTTATGGAGCAGTTTGGATATTTGGGAATCTTTTTAATGATCGCTTTGGAGAATGTATTCCCGCCGATTCCGTCTGAGGTCATTCTCCCGTTCGGAGGCTTTATGACCACGACAGCAGGCCTTACGATTCCGGGGGTCATATTAGCGGCGACTGCCGGTTCGGTATTTGGTGCCTTGATTCTTTATTATGTAGGCAGGCTGCTGGATGTGGAGCAGCTGGAGAAATTTGTGGACAAATGGGGCCACATTTTGCTTGTTTCAAAGAAAGAAATTCACCGGGGCGATGCCTGGTTTGACCGATATGGAAAATGGACGGTCTTCTTTTGCCGTATGGTGCCGTTTGTACGAAGTGTCATTTCCATTCCGGCCGGTATGTCCAACATGAACGTATGGCTTTTCCTGATTTATACGACGCTTGGAACGCTGATTTGGAATACGCTTCTCGTTATTTTAGGCGCTATGCTCGGTGAAGCGTGGCCGAAAATCGGAGATTATATGAGCATCTATTCGAATGTCATCTATGTCGTTCTCACGGTTCTGCTCGTTATGGTTATTGTATGGTATGTGAAAAGAAGAAAGAAATTCAAACAGGGATAAACGTTTTGCCGGACTTCCGATTGGTGGTCCGGTTTTTGTTTGGTTCTATTTAACTTCTGTCGATGCCTGTCGATAAATAGCATGTAATCATCATCTGAGAATCGGAGTGCATGCTAATGTTTAAAAATATGAAAATCCGCAATCGTCTAATCCTTTTTACGGCGGTTCTGCTGCTAATTCCAGCCTTATCGATCGGTATTTTCGGATATATAGCAGCAAAAAAAGAAGTAAAAGACCAGATTGAAAACTCGGCTTCTGAGCAGGTTACTCTCTTAAACGGTCTGACAGACGAATTCTTTAAAAATAAACGGGATGTCGTTGAGCTGTTTTCAAAAACGCTGAATAGCACTGCCTTTGAAAATGAAGTCTACTTAAATGAGCGGTTAGGGTATATAAGTAATTCCTTTCAAGAAGTGACGTTAACCTATGTAGGAACGAAAGACGGTAAAATGTACAGTTTTCCAAGAGCCGATTTTCCGGAAGACTACAATCCAGCCGAACGAGAATGGTATAAAGAGGCTGCCGCAAACAAAGGGGAAGCGATTATCACCAGTCCTTATAAGGATGAAGCAACAGGGAAAACCGTCGTTACCATTGCCAGTACATTAACCGATGGCAGCGGGGTCATGGCGATGGATATTGATCTGGCCGTCCTTGCTAAACAAACCATGGATACGAAAATCGGCAGCAAAGGGTACCCGAGCATTTTAGACCAAAATGGAAAAGTCGTTGTCCACCCGACGCTTAAACCGGGTGACATGCTCGATAAAAGCATCAACGAACCAATTTACAAAGCAGAAAAAGGATCCTTCAACTATACATTTAACGGCGCGAACAAAGCCATGATGTTTGAAACGAGCGAACAGACCGGCTGGAAGGTGCTTGGAACGATTGATACGGCAGAATTTACCGAGCAATCCGCGCCTATCTTACTCAACACGATCATCGTGATTTTGATTTTTATAGTCGTCGGAACGATCTTTAATTACTTCACCATCCGATCCATTGTCCGTCCAATCCGTCTTTTGTCCGTCGTCGCCGGCAAGGTAAGTAAGGGCGATTTGACAGAAAAAGTCCACGTGGCATCTAAGGATGACCTCGGCCAGCTTGGAGTCGCGTTCAATACGATGATCGACTCCCTGAAAAATCTTTTATCTCAAATCGAACACTCATCTGATACGCTTTCAGCATCGTCGGAGCAGGTCCAGGAGCACTCCCGCCAGGTAAGCGGAATTACGAAGGAAATTGCCCAGTCCGTAGATGAACTGTCAGACGGAGCAGAAACGCAAATGGTGAGTACCGAAGAAACAGCTAAGGCTGTCCAGGAAATTGCTACAGGAGTCCAATATGTAGCTGAACGGGCTGCCTCCGTGAGCCACACTGTCTCAGAAGCAGCTCAACAGACGCAAAAAGGCAGCGTCTATATTGATAAAGCCGTGAAGCAAATGGATGACATTTATCATTCTGTTGAGGAAACGACCCGCCTCGTAAAAGAGCTCGGAGACAAATCTGCAGAAATCAATAAAATTGTCGATGTTATTACAGGCATCTCCGAACAAACCAACCTGTTAGCCCTGAATGCCGCCATAGAAGCCGCACGGGCAGGCGAGCACGGCAAAGGCTTTGCAGTAGTAGCGGATGAAGTCAGGAAGCTTGCTGAGGGCTCCAAACAGTCCGCCGAGCAAATCACAACCCTCATCCGTTCCATCCAAAAGAGAACCGACCTCGTCATCGATCACATGGCGAAAGAAAAAGAACAGGCAGCAGGCGGCCTTGATTTAATCAAGGAAACCGGTGACAACTTCAGCATGATTCAAAAAGCGGTCCAAGAAGTCAACTCGCAAATCCAAGAAGTGTCCGCCACCGCAGAGCAAATGTCCGCAAGCTCCGAGGAAGTCACAGCATCCGTCGAAGAAATGGCAAGCATCGCAACCGAATCAGCAAGCTCCACCCAACAAGTCGCAGCCGGAGCCCAGCAGCAATTCTCATCCATGGAAGAAATCGGCCAGTCCATTAACAAACTGGCAGAACTGGCAGCCGGCCTGAAAACCGAAATCGCTAAATTTAAGACGAAGTAATGAAAGAGGGGAGGAAACTCCTCTTTTTATTTACTAATAAGATAATAGGTTTCTGTAAATGGATATTTATGCTAAATTGATAATAGGATTCTAAAGCAGAAAAGGAATGAAACACTTTACTAGTTAAACGTATGTAGTACTAAGCATGAGGGAGGATAGATATGAGGAAAAAGAAGGTAACAATCATTATTTGTATCGTCTTATTTTTATTAATGATTTCCCCTCCGATTTTAGCCCCAATCACGCACAATGATCACTCTCCAGGAAGTGCAATAAGAAACCATATACAAAACAATGGCCACCCTTATCAAAGCTTCCTCGCGGTAATTACAAACAAAAATATGAAAGACACACAATACGGAATGCTATACTCTGTATTATGGAAAGATTGGGATAGTGAAACAAGTGACACAAGTACATTATGTTATGCAAAAAAGAGTGTTGAATTCACGTATAAAATATCTTGTGGCACGGGTCCTTAATATTGAAGACTTCTTCCACTAGCGAGTTTTAGAGAAGTGTTATGTTAAGGGTATCGGTTGATTTTAAAAGGATATACAATATTTATATTGGATATTCATGACAGTATAAATATGAAATCTTGAAACTTCTACATAAAAAAACACTCAGCTTGATTTGAAGAAAAAATCAAAATAACAACTTATTAAAGAGGGTTAGTAAAATGAAGAAAATCACTGGTTGGATACTTGCTTTAGCCGCGCTTTTGGTAGGTGGGGCACTTTATTATTTCATAACATTATCTCTTTACGAACCATCAGAAGATTTATATAGCTTTCCAGTTCCTAAAAATGCTGAGGTAGTCCAGAAAAACGAACATGGGAATAGTTATGATTGGTCAAAAACATCGGAAGAAAACGGGATACCATTTGGATATGAATTAGTACTTAAAGCCAATGGATGGAAAAAGGGAGAAAGAGAAGGGGCTTCTGTTTATTACACAAAAGGAAATCATAAAATAGACCTGATTTCGACAACCAAGCATTTGGGCATCATTAGAGTTAATTAATACATCTTATTCAGCTAACTGTTTCTTTAACAAAAGGCTATGTTAAAGGATGGTGTGGATTATTAACACATGTTGAATGCATCGGAAGCTACGAGACTCCCTCAGGAGCAGCGGGACAGGTAAGTAAGAACCCCACAGGCCCCTGGCGGAGGAAGCTCTCCGCTCCCCGAAGAAAGCGAGTGGCTGAAGCAGAAATCAATAGCCACTATAATAAGCTATTTCTTAATGTTATCCGTCATGAAACAGTTTCAAAGAGTCTTTTAAGTAAGTTAAAGTGTAAAACCAACTACCACACCCTGTTGATTGCAGCGGAAGACACGAGACTCCAGCGGGAGCAGCGGGACAGGTGAGACCCCACAGGCGCTTGCGCCGCGGAGGCTCACCGCCCGCCCCGCGGAAAGCGAGTGGCTGCAGCGGAAATCAACAGCCAAATTTATAAGAGTCTTTATTTAATTTTCCCAAATAAACCCACCAAAAAATCTTTAGTATCTCTAACCAAAGTAAAACCCCCAACATGACAATCACAACAATCCCATTACAAACATAAGACATTTCCACCAGTCTCGTAAACTTTATCCCTCATACTGGAAAAGATATATTTTTAGACTTTTCTGTCGAAATAAGCATTAAGTTTCAAATAAAAAAAAGAAATAAGAAATATTTCCTCATTATTTATGGTTTATAACTTCCAATTTCGGGTAGAAGTAGATAGAATTAACCAATTTTCTACTAATTTCTAAGTATCAATTGAAATTAGGGTCGGTTTAATTTTACAATTAAAGTAAATTCGGGTAAGGGAGATGTTAAAAATGGCAGGACTTATTAAAGTAACACCAGAAGAACTTGTAGTAAAATCAAACGATTTCAAAGCAGAGAGCGAAAATGTACACCAGCAAATCACACGTTTAAATGGTAAAATGGACGAGCTAAGAGATCTTTGGAAAGGTTCCGCAAGTGAAGCATTCTCCGAGCAGTGGGATACACTAAGACCTTCTGTTGAAAAAATGGAAACAATGCTTGCAGAAGTTAGCCAGCAGCTTAACAAAACAGCTGAAGCACTTCGCAACGCTGACCAAGATATCGCTAACCAAATCCGCGGCTAATCTTTTAGTCTATCAATCCAGCAAGGACGCTTGGAAGCGCCATACTCTTCGCGGATTATGGCGCTTCTTCATTTTTGAGGTGAAAAGGCATGTATATTGAAGTAACAGTTGACTTGAAAAATTATACTGGAGAAGTGTTTGACCTTCGCCTATCAGACTATCATTCCGTCAAGAAAATGATTGATATCGTCTGGCAGGCTAAATGCATTTCTGACCCACCTCGAGAAGGGCATTGGGTCCGCGTTCCGAACAAGCAGAAGGTCATCCCCGGTGACCGCCAGCTTGCGGAGAGCGGCATTATGACTGGAGATCGACTTGAAATACTGTAAAGGAGCCAGAGAACATGGCAGAAAAGAATCCTGACTATTTGGAGCAGCAGCTCGAATGCAGCATCACGAAAGAAAAACTGGAACGTTCGTTTATTTTTCAGCAGGAGAAAATCAAGCTGGATGATCCGCTTGAAATTGCCATGCTCGAAAAGATCGATCAAGATATTGCCAGAGAAATTGAAATGACGGAGAACGAGCTCATCATCAAAGTTAGACCGTCCGAGTCTTATCAAAACTTCAGCGAGCTTCACAAAAAAGACCGTCACAGCCGATGGGTGTTTGCCCACCAGCTTGTGGAAAAGGTTAAATCCCACACGTACCCAAGACTTCATCTCGTTGTCGCTCCGGATAATCTGGTGCTCACAAAAGGCCTGGCGCCGTTCTTTCTTCATTACGGAGTGAAAGAAAGTCTACCCCCATATGAAAAAGATGAGGAACGCATCTGGCATGAAGTAAGAGCGGTTATTGCTGCAGCCATAGATGAGAAATTCACGTTTGAAGAGTATATCAAATTCCACGATACGCTTCAGGTTTCTCCTCTTGTAAAAGAAATTTTTGATGCAAAAACAACCGAAGATCTTTCCGCATTGATAAGCAGAAAAATTATGCTGCTGGAAGAGAAAGAACGCAGTCTTGTACATATTCCTGAAAAGAAGTGGAAAACGTTCCGATACGTTGGTCTTGGACTTATCATTCTTCTGATCCCTGCAATTATTTACACCGTCTATTCTGTTTTCTTCCTCCAGCCAAGAGCAGAGGCCTTCGTTGAGAGCAGTCAGCATTACCAGACGAGCAGCTATAGTGATGTCATCAGCGACCTTGAAAAATACAAGCTGGAGTCTATGCCTAAGGTTGTAAAATACCAGCTTGCTCATTCCTATATTGTCACAGGCGATTTTGTTGTCGGGGGCGAACAAAAGGAAGAGATCCGCAATGACCTGACGCTCCAAACAGATACCAGGTATTATGATTACTGGATCCGGATGGGCCGCGGGGAAAGTGAAAAAGCCCTTGAAATCGCAAGAGAATTCGACGATCGATTTATGATTATGGCGGCTCTGGCTTCCTACAAATATCAGCTGAAAGCAAACAAAGATATGAAAGCAGAAGAGAAAGAAGCAAAGATTAAAGACGTTGAGACAGAATATAATGATTTCAAAAAAGCCTTAGACGAAGAAAGAGAGCAAAAAGCTGAAGAAAAGAAAAAAGAGCAGGAAGCTCTTCAAAAAGTAGAAGAACAAGAAGCGAAAGAGAAGGCAGCTAAAGAAGCAGCGGAAGCAAAAGCCAAAAAACCTGCCGATTCAAAACCGGCAGCCCCTGCTAGCGGACAGCCTGCAGCACCGAATACGAATTAACGATTTAACGGGAAGGTCCTCCTCATATACTCCTGAGGCGGGCCTTATAAAAGCACCAAAATAAGGAGGTATCACCGCATGAGTACGTTATGGGTCTTTTATCAGCGGACTTATCAGCCATATTCTATTTCCGATTCGACAACCCGCACGCTGACCATCGGGCCGGAATACAGCGATACGCTTACGGTGCGCTCATTTCCTTTTTCCTCAGGAGCCCTGGAGCTGACGAGAGAAGAAGGGAAGAGCGAATTTCAGATTGGAATCAATGGAGAAAAGAAGGGCAGCCTTGCAGAAAAGGGCTCGTTCGTCTGGGAAGAAGAGGGACACAGCCTTGTTCTCTGCCTCACTCCCGAGCTTCAAAAAGCCCGGTCGCTCTTCACCGGCTACGAGCACGAAATTCTCTTCTCAGGAGAGAAAGGCGCACAGATTTCAAGCTCAAGCCCGACCTCAGACGGCTCGTTCAGGCTGATTAAACAGGATCAAGGCTGGACGCTCGAATCCGCAAGCAGCCGCTTATACAAAAACGGTCACCGGATTGACGGAAAGACCGACATTCAAATTGGAGACATCCTCCTTTGGGGATTTATGACGATCACGGTTGTCGATGATGACATCATGGCGGTCTCTGATTTAGAGGAGTTCAAAACGACCCTGACTGAAGCTAGAAAGCCGGAAAGCGAAATGAAGAAGAAATATCCGGCTTACCGCAGAACACCAAGGATGATTTATGATCTCCCGGACGACAAAATAAGCCTGAACATGCCGCTTCAGGAAACAGAGGATACAAACAGAGGACTCTGGCTCATCATCATGCCTCCTCTTGTCATGCTCATTCTGATGGGGATTGTAGCCCTTGTTCAGCCAAGAGGAATTTACATCATTATCACCGTTGCCATGTTCTCCATGACACTGATTACCTCCTCTGTTCAATATTTTAAAGAGCGCAGTCAGCGCAAAAAAAGGGAAGAGCGCCGCGTCCGGGTTTACAAAGCTTATTTAGAGCGTTCCCGCGCGGAGCTTCAGGAACTTTCTCAGCGACAAAAGACCGTCCTCCGCTATCATTTTCCTTCCTTTGAAAAAATGAAGTATATGACCGAGGATATTTCTGACCGAATCTGGGAGCGCACCATCGACAGCAAAGACTTCCTGCAGCTTCGAATCGGAAACGGACAAAGTCCGTCCAGCTATACCGTCACCTTAAGCAGCTCGGACCTTGCAAATAGAGAGATTGACGATTTGCTCGAACAGTCTCAGGATCTGGAGAAGGCGTACAAGGAAGTAGGTCCCGTCCCCATTCCGGTTCAGCTGAAGGATGGAGCAATGGGACTTATCGGAAAAGAAAAAACTGTAAAAAAAGAGCTTCATCAGCTTATCGGCCAGCTTGCTTTTTCCCACAGCTACCATGACCTCCGCTTTGTGTTCATCTTTGATGAAGACGAATACGAGGATTGGCAATGGATGAAATGGCTTCCTCATTTCCAGCTTCCGCATGCATATGCCAAAGGGATGATCTACAATGAGCAGACGAGAGACCAGCTATTATCCTCTTTATACGAACTCATTCGCGAACGCGACATTCAAAAGGATGAAAAAGGCATCTTTTTCTCCCCGCATATCGTGTTCATTGTGACGAATCAGCAGCTGATTGCCGATCACATTATTCTCGAGTATTTGGAAAGCGAGCATCAAAAGCTTGGAATTTCCGCCATTTTCGCAGCTGAAAACAAAGAAAGTCTAACAGAGCACATTCATACGCTGATCCGCTATGTGAATGAAAAAGAAGGGGACATTCTCATTCAGGAGAAAAAAGCCGTTCAAATTCCATTCAATCTCGATCAGCACTCTCTGGAGACGAACGAAACATTTGCCAGAACGCTACGGACGCTTGATCACCTGACCGGCATGACGAATTCCATACCGAACAGCGTTTCCTTCCTGGGCATGTTCCAGGCGAAGGAAGTGGACGAGCTTCCAATCGAGCAAAATTGGCTCACAAGGGAATCGGCCAAATCACTTGCCGTTCCAATCGGCTTAAAAGGAAAAGAAGACCTCGTCGAGCTGAACCTGCATGAAAAGGCTCATGGACCTCATGGATTGCTCGCCGGAACAACCGGATCCGGAAAAAGTGAATTTCTGCAGACCTACATTTTGTCTCTGGCTGCTCACTTCCATCCGCATGAAGTCGCGTTCCTGCTCATTGACTACAAGGGCGGGGGAATGGCTCAGCCGTTTAAAAACATGCCGCATTTGCTCGGAACCATTACAAACATCGAAGGCAGCAAAAACTTTAGCGCCCGGGCTCTTGCCTCCATCAAAAGCGAGCTGAAGCGCCGCCAGCGCCTGTTTGACCAGCATACCGTCAACCACATTAACGACTATACAAAGCTATACAAAAAAGGCGAGGCAACCGATCCTCTGCCGCATCTGTTCCTAATCTCCGATGAGTTCGCCGAGCTGAAAAGCGAAGAGCCGGACTTTATCCGCGAGCTCGTCTCGGCAGCCCGTATCGGACGGAGCTTAGGGGTTCACTTAATTCTAGCGACCCAAAAGCCAGGCGGCGTAATCGACAACCAAATCTGGAGTAACGCCCGTTTCCGCGTCGCACTTAAAGTACAGGATGCGACCGACAGTAAAGAGATTTTGAAAAACGCGGATGCCGCGGCCATTACCGTAACCGGCCGCGGATACCTGCAGGTCGGAAACAACGAAGTGTACGAGCTGTTCCAATCCGCCTGGAGCGGGGCGCCCTATAACGAAGAAACGCGTGAGGGCGAGGACGAGGTCGCGCTCGTCACCGATCTCGGCTTTGTTCCGCTCTCAGACGTCTCTGCATCCATCGAGAAAAAGCGGGACGTCCAAACAGAAATCGACGTCGTAGTCGAAAAAATCGCCGAAACCCAAAAGAAACTCAACATCAAAAAGCTCCCAAGTCCATGGCTGCCGCCTCTTGAAGAACGCATTTCAAGAATCGGGCACATGTCGGAGCAAGAGGGCGAGATTGTCATGGGAATCATCGATGAACCGGAGAAACAAAGCCAAACGGCCTTTGCCTATAACATGATCGACGACGGAAGCATCGGAATTTTCGGTACATCCGGATATGGAAAATCAGTCTCCGCCATGACCCTGCTGATGGGGATGGCATCCAAAATGAGTCCGGAAGAACTTCATGTCTATATCATGGACTTCGGAAACGGAGCGCTGCTGCCATTGCGCCAGCTTCCACATACGGCTGACTACTTTCTGGTTGATCAATCCAGAAAAATTGAAAAATTCATGAGTATCCTGAAAGATGAGCTGGCAAAACGAAAACGCTTATTCCAGCAGCATGAAGTCAGCAGCATCAAAATGTACAACAATTTAAGTCCTGAAAAGCTTCCGGTCATTTTCATCACCATTGATAACTTCGACATCATTAAAGACGAAATGTACGACCTGGAAACCGAATTGAATCAAATTTTAAGGGACGGCCAGTCTCTCGGAATTTATATGATGATCACAGCCTCCCGTGCGAACGCTGTCCGTCATTCAATCATGAGCAACCTGAAAACGAAAATTGCCCATTATATGCTGGATTCGTCTGAGCTTCATGCCATTGTCGGCCGTCCCCAATACGCAATGGAAGCCATTCCGGGCCGCGCCTTCATTAAGAAGGAGCATACGTACTTTGCCCAGATGCTCCTGCCGGCAGATGGAGCGAATGATTATGAACTGCTCGATCAGCTGAAAGAAGACATTCAAATGTTGGTCGAAAAATACAGCAGCTATACCCGTCCAAAACCGGTGCCGATGCTGCCGACCGATCTTTCTACGATTACGTTCTCTCAATACATCGAAGGCCACCAGCGTCCGGGTATTATCCCAATTGGCCTTCACGAGGAACAGGTTCAGCCGGTTCATCTCAACCTGCTGAAAAACAAGCACTGCCTCATCATTGGCCAGTCGCAAAAAGGAAAAACGAATGTGCTTAAAGTCGTCATCAACACCGTGATGGCCCAGCAGGAAGAAAAAATCGCCCTGTTCGACTCCATCGACCGCGGACTGTCAAGCTATGCGACAGAAGAAAAAATTGATTACCTCGAGTCAAAGGAGAGCATCGCTGCATGGCTTGATTATGTGGAAGCTCTCATGACAGAACGCGAAGAACAGTACATGAAAGCCATCAATGAAGGAAAAGCAGGAGAGGTCAGCTTTACTCCGCTGCTGCTGGTCATTGACGGCTATGCGAGATTCCTGCAGGCAGCCGACTCGCTAATCCAGGACCGCATCGTGAAGTTCATGAAAAACTTCAGCCATCTTGGATTCAACATCATCGTCGCTGGAAGCAACGCTGAAATTTCAAAAGGCTACGATACACTGTCGTCTGAACTGAAACAAATCCGTCAAGCCATTATCCTGATGAAAAAATCCGAGCAAACGATTCTCACCCTTCCATATGACAGGAAGGAAGTTGAAATCAATGCAGGCTTCGGCTACTACGCAGAAAATGGCAGAGTGACAAAAATCCAAATTCCTCTAAGCGCAATTGAAAGGAAGATCTATTCATGACGGAACAAACCAAACACATGATGAAAATGATTCTAGCAGTCGTTCTCATTCTTGCCGTCCCTGCCCTGTTTTTCCAAACCATCGGCCAAAATCCGATGGAGGTACAGGATAAAGCCACCCGCACCATCGCTGTCGTTAACGAAGATAATGGGTTGCCGGAAAGTGACGAAGACTCATTCGGAAAGCTCGTTACCGCAGCAATGAGCAAAAATTCCGACTACGAATGGAAAGCACTCGCCCGCAGCGGAGCGGAAAGTGAAATGAAAAATCAGAATGTCGATGCCATCATCTACATTCCATCCGACTTCTCCACTAACATTCTGACATATGAAGAAACGCAGCCGGCCAAAGCGGAATTCAAATTCAAGGTCCAGGACCAGCTTACCGCTGTCGACAAAGAGAAAGTTCTACGGACCATTGAAGAAGCAACAGACGTCGCCAACAAAAAAACCGCTGTTTACTACTGGGACACCATTGCCCAGGAAATGGACGATGTAAAAAAGAAGTTCGATCAAATTCTTGAAAAAGAAGACCAGTTCCAAAAGACAATGGTCGCCTTCTACAAACCAAGCTCAAAAGACCTGTCAGGGGAGATTGAATCCCAGAAACAAATGCTGCAGCAGCTTCAGGCCACCATGCTCGATGCATCCAAGTCAGCCCCTGAGCGCGAACAAAATGCAGAGGAATTCCAGAAAAACCTGGCATCCTTCGTCACATATGTAGACAGCTACCAGCTATATCAGCAAAATCAGATGGAGCTGATGAGAGAGGTTCAGAATCAGACCATAACCGGACTGCAGGCAAGCATGTCCAACCAGTCCCAGCGTAACAGCGAGTCCTTCCAGAAGATCGACAGCCAGGTCGGCCAAATCAACAATGATATGTCCGCCATTCAAGCAACACTTCAGGAAGGCTCAGACAATGCAACCGAAATTGAACGAATTCTTCAAGGCCAAATGGATCGCCAAATCAGCGACCTAAAAGCGGTCCAGGCCCAGTACCTGGATCTGTATGAAAAAACAATGAAAGAAACAACGCTTACAGAACTTGAAAGCACAATGGCTTCACTAAGAAAAGAACTGCAAAACACGCCGGAACCGGGTACCCCTGGAACACCAGCCGAGCCGGGCACACCAACGGTTCCTGAAACACCGGAAACACCAGAAACACCAAATCCAAACCCGATTTCAAGCCTTCAGGAACAGCAAACTGCCCTCAAAGCAGTAGCGGAGCAAGCAAAACAGCTTCAGGAATCACTTAACAAGATTCCAGATCCAAAGCCAAATGAAGCCGTCAACGCAGCAAACAGCCTTGGCCAGCTCGCCCTAACAGCAAACGAAATCGAAAAACAGCTTGCTGAAAAAGATGCGAGCAATCAAGAATGGCAGAAGAAATACGATCAGCTTGCAAAGGACTACGAAAAGCTATTATCAGATAATACGGGAATTCTGACCGAAAACCAGCGCCTGAGAGAAGAGAACAAGCGTCTCTCCGACCAAATTCTATCCCTTCAAGGGAATGTCCAGCCGGTTATCGATGCCGTTAAGAAAAAAGAACAGGCAATCCTGAGCGATTCCAATCTGACGGAAGAGCGGAAAAAGACACTCGAACCAATTTTCCAGGAATCCATCCAAAAGGTCACCATTGAACCGCTCTTTGCTTACTATGCAAAACTTGATCAATACGAATCGACTCTAAAAGACTTGAATTCGTCAGACAGCACAGAGAAAAACACCGTGCTTGCAAATGAAGAATTAAACGAAAAAATGAAAACAGCGCTCGCTCCGACAGATGAAGAACGCGAGGCAACAGACGCCATGCAGGGCAACTTCCCATCCGCTCAGCTCGAAATGACAAGGCTAGAAGAATCCTTCCAGACCTTCATCGCGGACTACAGCGGAAGCGTAGCCGACCAGCAAACGGCCATGATGGACGAAATTACAGCCATCCAGACAAACGCTGACAATCTCATGCAGCAGCTGCAATCCGGATCCGCCCCTGGCCAGCCGGAACAAGCAGAGCCTTCACAGGCACCAACAAGCGGCACCGGACTCGTATCCGGCACCCAAAGCATCACAAGCACCATCGACCAAATGAACAGCATCATAGACTCACTGGGTGAACGCCAAACAAACGTCCTTACCTATACGGACGAACTGTATAACAAAGTTGACGAAGTTCAAACGAAATCCGACGAACTCAACGACAAATGGGCAACAAACGTAGCAGCAACCGAGCTATCCAGAGACCAAGTCTATGACGTACTAAGAAACGCACGCATCGACGGACAGGACAACGGCTTCGTCTACGACCACCTGGCGAACCCAATCCAAATCTCAGGAGAAGAACCGATTGAAAAAGCCAAAACCGTACCGCCAGTCGTCATCCTGGTCATCGTCCTCCTAAGCAGCCTGCTCATCGGCTACTTCAGCGGCGTCTATTTCAAAACAGCACCACTCTGGCTGCGGGCAACCCTGTTCATCCTGCTCAACGTCATCGTCGGCCTGCTCATCAGCGTATTCGGCACCAACATCTACTCACTCGCTGACGACCGCGCCATCCAATGGTCCATCTTTACAATTGTATTGCTGCTCACAGCATCCAGCCTGATCCGCGTCGCCTACCTGTTCAACAACACAACAGGCATGCTCGCAAGCGTAGCCCTCACAGCCTACTTCGTGAGCCCGCTGCTCGCCCTAACCGTTCCAAACTTTAATTACAGTGATCCAATCTCAACCGTCTACATCTCCATTCAAGAAGACGCAAACAACCTCTTCACAGAAGGCGTCCTCGTACTAGGCGGAATACTATTAATCCTAACGGTCATCCCGTTTATCATCCGAGCCATCATGGACAACCGCGCCTCCCAAAAAGAAGCGCACGAAGCCTAATCCTGATGAGGTGGAAAACATGAACCAAACGAACAAAATGAGAAAGAGAGCCATCATCCTAACGGCTCTCCTCCTTCTCATCCCGGCAACAGCCGTCCGCGCAGAAGAACAGCTGCCCGAACAGCCCGCCGACATCGAAGACCTGGCACCAAACATCTATGAAGAAGAAAAAATCAAACAGCAAACCGATTACTTCCAAGAAGACAAACTATACGACAGAAAGTACAACGTCCCAGACGAAATCAAAAACCTTCAATACGAAAAACCGGACCCTAACCGCAAAGAAAAAGAACTCGCAGAACTCTTTGCCACCTACACCAGCAACGAAATCGAAGCCAACAACACCGCCGCCCAAATAGCCAAAGACAAGCTATTCATGGACAGCGACGAAAAACTCTTCCAAAGCACAGGCCCCCAGCAGCTCCAAGCCGACACCCAAGCAGAATCCCAAGGATCCTCGCTAACCATCCTATACATCGCACTCATAGGAATCGGCCTGCTGCTGATATTGGTAATTCTAATACCGAAGCTGACTGCTGTGAAAAAGGAAGAATTATAGAAGGGAAAGAGCAAAGCGCGGGGCGCTTTGCTCTTTTTTTTTTGCAGTCTACTGCTGTTAGGCGCCTGACCCGCACTCCACTACCGAACTAAAGCTCCAGCACCACCCTCTGCAAACCCTTGTCTCCCAACAGTTTACAGATCATCGCCTCAGTCCCCACATCCATTAAAGCAACAGGGGACTGGCACCGTGCCAGTCCCCAACATCTCTACCCGACTAAAGCTCCGGCACCATCTCCGCCAGCCCTTGCCGCGCAAGGGCTAGCGAGAGGATGCCTCCATCCCCACATACGGTGAAGCACAGCGGGTCAGGCACCACCGCCGCCACACCAGATCAAAGCCATGGCAACTTAATGCCAGGCTGTATTAAGTGGTTGGCAGCAAAAATCATGTGCGAGGCGCCTGACCCACACTCCACTACCGAACTAAAGCTATGGCACCACCATCTGCAAACCCTTGTCTCCCAACGATTGACAGATCATCGCCTCTGTCCCCACATCCAGTGAAGCAACAGGGGACTGGCACCGTGCCAGTCCCCACCATCTCTACCCGACTAAAGCTCCGGCACCATCTCCGCCAGCCCTTGCCGCGCAAGGGCTAGCGAGAGGATGCCTCCATCCCCACATGCGGTGAAGCACAGCGGGTCAGGCGCCACCCCACGCCAACCAAAAACCAATTTCCTACCCCAAAAACAAAATTCCCCGCCTTTGACGAAAATCCCCACTTAACCTTATCCTAATCCCATCCCAAACAGAAAGGACCAACCAAATGCCACGTAAACTAAGAAACTGGCAACCCCAAACCACCTACCACATCACAGCAAGAGGAAACCGGCGAATGGAAATCTTCTACTACAAACAAGACAGAGAAAAATACCTGCAATTGCTGCAAGAAGTCCAAACGCTCTATCCCTTCAGCCTCCACGCCTACTGTCTGATGTCCAATCACATCCACCTGCTATTAGAAACCCATACAGTGCCTCTAAGCTCCATCATCCGGGTCCTTCACTCCAGATACGCCATCTTTATCAACCACCGCCACAATTACGAAGGCCACCTTTTTCAAGGCAGATTTGCTGCAGTAGAAATAAAGGACGATTACCAATTCAAAGACACACCAGCAGCTATATTCACCTCAACCCCGTCAAATCCAGTCTCGTCCTCCACCCAAGCGAATACCTCTGGAGCAGCTATGAAAGCTACATCCGCAACAAGCCAAACCCATATATCACAAAAGACAAACACCTGGCTTTATTCCCGAAGCCATTCGAAAAAAACTACCAGCGCTTTGTCGAACTAAGCAAGTCCAAACCAATAGCGGGCGGCAGCACGACGGACTGATCAGAAAGGAAACCCGCCTTTCTGTCACTCCGTAACGTGTCGCTTCAGGACTAAATGGGCCGATAACCGCGGGCTATACGGCTTACGCCTACACCCCGCAGGTTCCTGTCCCATTTGCGGCAAGCCGCCGCCCCGAACGAGCCGAAAATCCCCTCGAAAATTGTTTACTAACATAATCCCGTTATACGAAAATAGACAGCCTGCCGGCTGTCTATTTTCGTATTTTGTATGCGGTTTTTCGGATGAAAAGTAAATTTTCGATTTGAACTCTGCATGCGCGTGCCTGACCCGCACCCTATTAGCAGACTAAAGCTCTGGCACCTCCACTGCAAAGCCTTGCCGCACAAGGCTTTGCAGACAGATGGCTCTGTCCCGCTCTTCGGTAAAGCAACAGGGGACTGGCACGGTGCCAGTCCCCACCATCTCTACCAAACTAAAGCTCTGGCACCAAATCCGCTATCCCATGCCGCACAAGGGATGGCACGTTTACGCCTCCGTCCCCACATGCGGTGAAGCACAGCGGGTCAGGCGCATCCCCGCGCAGTTAACCACCCTAAACCGTCAACGAAAACAACTCCTCCAACTCATCCGTACTAAGCTCCGTAATCCAATTCTCACTCTGCAGAATCTCATCATTCAGCGACTGCTTCTTCTCAAGCATCCCATCAATCTTCTCCTCAATCGTTCCGGTCGTAATCAGCTTATGCACATGCACAAACCGCTCCTGCCCGATCCGATAAGCCCGGTCCGTCGCCTGGTTCTCAACCGCCGGGTTCCACCATCGATCAAAGTGAATCACATGGTTCGCCGCCGTCAAATTCAATCCCGTTCCGCCAGCCTTCAGCGACAGAATCAAAAACGGCACATCGCGGCTCTGAAACTTCTCCACCATCCGATCCCGATCCACCTTAGACACGCTCCCGTTCAAAAACAGCACACCTTCACCAAACGAGCGCTCCAGCAGCTTCTTCATCATTTCACCCATCCCGATATACTGGGTGAAAATCAAACAGCTTTCATCCTGCTCCCGAATCGCGGTCACGAGCTCAATCAGCTTCTCCATCTTATTCGAGCGCTCCACCACCTTGCTCGGCGAACCTTCCTTCAAATAAAGCGCCGGATGATCACAAATCTGCTTCAGCTTCCCAAGCATCTTCAGGATCAATGCCTTCCGCTGCATCCCTGCAAGCTGACTCACCTGTTCAAACGTATCCTTCACAAGCTGCTCATACATCGAAGCCTGCTCAACCGTCAGCGGAATGTACTCCTTCTGCTCCAGCTTCTCAGGCAGATTCAGCGCCACCTGTTCATCACGTTTTGTACGCCTTAATAGAAACGGCCGGATATACCGCCGCAGCTGCTCCACACGCTCCGTCTCCCGGTCCTTCTCAATCGGCAGCACAAACTGCTTATGAAACTTATGAAGACTGCCCAAATACCCTCTATTAATAAAATCAAAAATCGACCAAAGCTCTGTCAAGCGGTTCTCCATTGGAGTCCCCGTCAACGCGATATGATGCAATCCCTGCAGACTCCGAATCGCCCGCGACTGCTTCGTATGGGCATTCTTTATATTCTGAGCCTCATCAATACAAACTGTACTCCACGTAATCGCTTCTAAATCCTCTAAGTCAGAGTGGGCAAGGCCGTAGGACGTCAGCACAATATCCTGATCCAGCACACTTGCCGCAAACAGCTCGCCTCGAGACCTCATCGGCCCGTAGTGCAGCCTCACCTTCAAGTGAGGCGCGAACTTCTCAATCTCCTTCTGCCAGTTTCCAAGTACGGATGTAGGAGCAATTATCAGCGCTGGAGTATCCGGCTTCTCATTCGCCCTCACGTACGTAAAGTAGGCGAGCATCTGAATCGTCTTCCCGAGGCCCATGTCGTCCGCGAGGCACGCCCCAAACCGGTTCTCGCGCAGTCCAAGCAGCCAGTCGACTCCTTGCTGCTGGTAAGGCCGCAGATTTCCCCGGAAATAGTCAGGCACCGCATACTCCTGATCGCTTTTCATCGTCGTCAGCCTCTTCATCATGCCGCGCATCTGCTTGCTGAGCTCGATCTCAATCTCTGCAAAGGCACCACTCGCCTCACCAGAATCCTCATCCCGGTCACCGGCAAGCTCCTGATGCAGCACATCCGACACATGCAAGCCTTCCTTCTCCGCCTTTTTCAGTAGCGTCTTTACCTGCTGGATAAAAGCCGGGTCTAGCTTAATCCACTGTCCGCGGATATTCACCAGCCGGCGTTGATCATTAACAAGCCGGTTAAAATCCTCCTCCGACATCTCAATCCCATTCGTCGCAAACCGCCAGTTAAAATCAACCAGCGTGTTCATGCCGACAAACGACTGTCCGCGGGGAGTGGAAGAGAGCTTCGCCTTCACCATCATCTGTGATTCCTTCACCACCTGCCACCATGATGGAAGCAGGATCTCAATGCCCATATTCACCAAAGTCTCACTCGACTCCGTCAAAAACTGCCACGCCTCGTCCTCGGTGACAAGGGTCACACCGCCGGTGAAACTGAGAAACGGAACGACCTGCTGAAACCGGTCCAGCTCCCGTTCTACTTCATCGGCAAAGCCCTTCCAGCCGCGTGGGAGACTTTTTACACCCTCATAAACGTGAAGCTCATCTTCACGTTTCTTATTGCGCAATAATACTTCGAGCCGCCATTCGCCTCCGTCATACTCCGGCTCATTCAAGCGCAGGCCAATCGTAAATGGCTTATCATCAATGACCCAGCCGATCCGCTCCAGCCAGTCCTGTTCATCCAGAAAGTAACCGGTGAAGTTCGACAGCACCGGATGAGCATCCGTAATCGTACACCACGCCATACGAAGGCTCCGATTCAAAGAAATCAAATCCGATACAGCAGCAGAAAACCACTCAGCCACAAAGCCCTCAAGCGCTTCACCCTCAGGCTTCCACCCCGTCTGCCCAATCTGCCATGCCCGATAATCCGGCATATACTCACCAGCCGCAACAAGCTCATAAATCCGCTTCGCAGCCTCCTGAAACCCCTCATGCTGAACCGTCACCTCAGCCATCGAGTTAAACGAGTCATGCCCGATCAGCTCTGCCATCATCCATGGAGAAAGTAAGTAAGCAGGTGTTCCGATAAAGGTGATATCCTCAAGGTTCGTCCCGTAATGAGAGGACTCATGCCAGGTGAAAAAGATCCGGCGCATTTCGTTCAAAGATACCGGCTCTTCGTCACCCTTTGTTGCCCAGACGGTAAAATGATAGTCTTCTGTCTGTTCCATATGAAGTTCGTATCGCAAAGAACTATCCATCAATCAACTTTCCCTTCACCAATTCTTCCTTGAATGCCCGCAATCGTTTATACCGTTCCTGGAGCATATCCAAATAGTCTTCCCATTCTTCCTCGCTTTTCATCTTCTTAAAAAGACGTTTCACTTTTTTCAATAAACGAACTGCCCGTTTATAGCTGTCCCGGTTCCGAATCTCCATCTCAAGGTAGATGGTCTGTTTATAAAGGGAGAGCACCGCTTCCGGCTCCGCCTTCTCCGCTTCCTTCAAAAACCGGTCCTCGACCTCATAAACCGGGTATCCAAGCAGCATATTCAGCTCCGCCCATTCATAATACCGTTCATCGAGCGCAAGCATATTTTCGTACTCATTATAACTATACGGAAGCAGTGTCCGGCATGCCTCTTCATATAAATCATCGTTTTTTGAAGCGCGTGAATAAGCCCCGACTACATCCAGCAAAAACGCCGCACCGCTCCGGACTTCCTTTCTCGGAAGATCCGCTTCCACGTACTCCGGACTCATTTCCATTACATACGGCAGCCATTTTTTAAGACGCTCCCATTGCTTTTTCTCCGTCATTTCCTCCAGCCATAAAAAAGAAGAAGGGAAGAGGCCGGCATTTCCGGCCCGCAAATAATCGAGCACCGCTTCGTCCTTTTTCAAAAGAAAATCAATGTGCAGCATACCCATTAAATCCTTTTTGGTGATCACTGCATCATCCTGCTTTGCCTCAAACGCCTTCCGTTCCATCTCCAGCCACTTCGGCCGGTTCATCAGGCCGGACCAAAGCAATTTATAAATTCCAAGGGTGCCGGTATAGAAAGGATCCGGCGCCTCCAATAGTTTCCTGAAATAATCCGGGCTTCCCTCAAGCAGCGGATCCAGGGCAAATGGAGTCGCATACCGCTTCATTTCCTCAAGCTCCGTCTCAATCGCATTCGCCATATGATTCACATACACCATCGCCATATGCTGAAGAGAGGGGTCCTTTACCTTCGTCCGGTTATAGGAAGCGAGCATCCGCGTAATCGTCACAATCGCGAGGTGAATCACAAACAGCCGCTTTAGCTCAAGCTTCTTTGGTGCCTTTTGCTTTAATTTAAAAAAGAACTGATGATAGAGTCCCTGCATTGTCTTTACCTGCAAAGCCTCATACTCCCGTTCGAATAATTCATGCCAGCTGTCAAGCGAGTCCTCCTTCAGGACAAACTCTCGCTTCAGCAGCTCGCTTGCCCTTCGCATCTGCGATAAAACATGGGCCGCCCGATCGTCTTTCCAGGCGTCCACAAACGTTCCGACGCGGTCCACACTTGCATATACATATAAAAAAGCGGCCATTAAATGCCGGCAAAAACCGTCTGCAGGACAGGAGCAGTTGCTTGCCTGGACGAAATCCAAATCAAGCGTAATGGAAACAGGAGATACATCCTGCACCTTCGCCGAAACCCGCTCAGCGGAAACGTTCACATTATAGACACTTCCCTGGCGGTAAAGAATCAGCCCTTTTTTCACAAGATTCCGGTCTTCTTCATCAGCCGGACTTAAAATCGTCCGCAGCCGTTCCGCTGTAAGCAAAACGCGTTCCTTATCAAGGTCTCGCATAAGCAAAAGCCATCTCTCCTTTCGGGCGGCAGCGACAAAAGGCGCGCCCGCTTGTCGAAACTTCCGAAGTCCTAGCACCATAGGCACTTCCAAAGAATGTATCCATTCCTATATTATAACGTAGAAAAATGTTTCGTTAAAAGGTTTCGAAAAAGGAAAATGCGGGGACATAATTGTCAGAAGCACTCGAAGTTTATAATTACTTGTTGCTAAAGATGCAAACCCGAATTATAATAATCTTCGTGCATGCTGTATAAAATTGTAAAAATGAGAGGGTATCATGTACAATGGACACTAAGCAGATGAAGCAAGAGGAGTTTCTGCAAATCCTTATGCACGCCTACCGCACAGGCGAGCAAAGAAACGTATCAACGAAAGAAATGGTAGAAGAAATCATCTTGCAAATGAAAAAAGTGTACGCATCCTAGAAGATGTTAGGCACCCATTGCCGATCGGCAACCAATAAATAGAAAAGGAGTCCGGCCACCCGCGCCTGACTCCTTTTCTGCGTTATTGCTAAAATTTACATAATGTTTACGAAAAAAACAATTTCCTATCGATATTTATGAATCATAAAATGGAAGTGATCAGCTATACCTTCTAAAATCCTTATTTCTCTAGGTAAAATATCCCCTTGAAGACTTCATTATATCTTGAGGGTCAGCGCGGTGAATATATCAAATCCATAAAAACCTTTATGGCACATATGAACGGGTTTGGAGCGAGAACGTTATGAGCATGGATTCACTAAAATTTAACCGCCTTGTTTCTTTCGCCAATTTTATAGAAGATGAACATTAGCGCGATTATACTCTTACCTACCGAGTAGTTGAACGTGAAAACATTTTTAAATAGACTAAGCTTTTTGACTTCTTTCTTCTTTTCCCCTCCATCAGCATCCCCCACAATATGTAATAAATCTCATATGTTATTTACAACAAATATTTACATGTACTTCATTAACTCTCCTGGGAAATTTCCAGAGATTATACTCTTATCATACTAGCTGACTTAAAAACGCATTACATTTTCATTCCTCATAATTGGGCTGAAAATCATGTGTATTGTAGGTTTGGAATTAATGTTATTGGATATGTAAGACTATATTTTATCAGCACATCCAACAAATAAGGACTTTCTGCCAATTTAGAAAAATGGAAAATAATGATAGAATTTACTGTAGATAAATCTGGAAATTGAAAGCAGGTGCGGATGAGTGCAAACCCTTATTAAACTGAAGCATGCTGATGTCGTGGATCAGCTTAACCAGATTAGCCATACGCTTGAGCAGCTCAATCTTCCGCTTCCCTCCGAAGATATGCTCGGAGAAAACAAACTTCGGTTAACTGCGGAGTGGATCAAGAGGGAAAATGAGATTCATAGCATGATAGAAGAATACAAGAGAGCGGTTCAGAAGAACATTGAGGATACGAGAGCGAACATCGATTACCTCCGGGAACAGGATGAGTCGATTACGCATTTGCCAATGGGCCCGCTAAAATAAATGAGGAAAGGTAAGCGTGATTCATGCCGAACGTATATGATTCAGAAGCCTTGCTGACGACGATGAACGAACGTGCGGAACAATATAAAAACCTTGCCGTGCAGCTGCAGTCTCTTAATGAAAAGTTTACGGCCATTATCCAGGATGGAGAATTCCAGGGTAAAGGAGCCGAAGCAATTAAAAGCTTCTACCAGGAGCACACGGTCCTCGTTGGAAAATGGGTGGATTTTATTAGTATGCAGCTCGCATTTATTGGGAGCATTGAAGGGAAAATGGAGGACTCCAGTCTCGCTCAAAAAACCTTCATTCGAGAGGAATTCCTGGAGGGAGAGCTGCGGAACTCGATTGAAAAATCAAGACAAATGGTTGAAGCTCAAAAAGAAGACCTTACCCGAATCTTGTCAGGCATCAACGACATCCTTTCATTGGAGGTGTTTTCATCCAAATCATTTGAAGTGAACATACAAAAAGCCTCCAAAAATTCCGTTAAGACCACTGAGGATATGCATAAAGTGGATATTGCTCTCACAGACGATTATGCAGTCTCTGAAATGAATCAGCTGCTCATCAAAAACTTCTACACCCAGCTGACGGGAGCCACTAAAGGCGCAAAAGGCGTAAATCCAATGGGATTCGATGCCGCTGCATTCAGAAGCGGTAATGTATATAAAGACCTTGCCCAGGCTGACCGGAATGCATTAGCCTTTGTAGAAGCAAAAAACAAAGAATTTAAAGCCAGAGAAATCAAGGAATTAAAAAGTAAACTTGATGTCTATAAACTCTCCCAAGACGAATATCTCCAGATTGCGAAACAAATAGGATACAAGAACCTAACCGAAGAACAAATGAGCATCGTAAAACGATATGAAAGCTACAAGCGGGACCGCGAAATAGCAAGTGGAATAAAAGACGGCATCTACCTAGCCGGTAAAGACTTCGTAGTCGGCATCAAAGACATGGTCACCAAACCCCAGGAAACCTTCGGAGCCATGGGCAATTCCATCATCCACCCAGTCGACACATACAGCATCATGTCCAAAGCCATCGAAGAATCCTGGACCCGCGACGTCATCAACGGAGACGCCAACTCCAGATCCCGCTGGATCAGCTATGCATTGGGAACTGTGGGGACCTCGGTTGTGGGAACGAAGGGGCTTGGGGCTGCGGCGAAGAGTGGCCATGCTGCAAAGTTGGGCGTATTAACAAAGACAGGTGTGAAAGTCACTATAAATAAAGCATCTGACGGTTTTGAAAAAATACGGAGAATTAATAAGAATGCTAACTTTACTCCTGCTTTGGAGTTAGTACCTTATAATGTTTACAATAGCCAAGCTGTAAAAGATGCAGCCTTATTAAAAATAGAGACCTTATTTAAATCTAGTAATAAACTTGTAGGGGTTAAAGACTATATTAAAGATATTGAATTAATAACAAAAAGGAAAGTTCCAATTAATCAAAAGGAAATGTTAAAAAAAGATTTTGACTAAATGATTACTCAATTAAAATGCCACAGGATAAAGTAAAGCAGCATAGGAAAGAATTTGAACGTGAGAAAAATAAGTTAATTGAAGAATGGGAACTAAACAACGCCCAAAAATGGCCGACATATGATGAGCCTGTTTTATCTAAGAGAGGTAAAGTCTACATTAATATTGGGGATAAATATGATGCCCATCATATAATTAAGAACGAGTATGGGGGACCAAATAAGTGGTATAATATCCATCCAGCAAAGCGTCCAGATGAACATCAAGGCGGTATTCACAGGAAAGATGGACCGGAAAAGCGACTTTTCGATTAATTATAATTTTGGAAGGTGATATTAAATGCCAAACTTTGAAGATTATAAAATATATATATCAAGTATCAATGACGAAGAAAATAAAACTAAGAAACATGTTTTTTTCTCTCTAGATGAAGATGTTAAAGAAGCGGAAGAAAGATTACAAATGAAATTTCCAGGTGAATTAAAGTCTCTATATAAAGAACTGGGATATGGATTCTTATGTAACCATGATAAAACAAGACGAGATAGAATTATGGATCCTCACAGCATCGCAGATTTTATTTTAGATGAAGATGAGTTCATTGATGAGGATGTCAAAGAACTTTATCCAGA
Organism: Metabacillus flavus; assembly: GCF_018283675.1. NCBI lineage: Bacteria > Bacillati > Bacillota > Bacilli > Caryophanales > Bacillaceae > Metabacillus > Metabacillus flavus. Next base: position 3,687,936 of record NZ_JAGVRK010000001.1, on the reverse strand, counting down.
TCATATGCTGGTGTTTTTTGAGATAGGATCTGGAAACTATTTGACTTTAGATCTAAGGCAAGAAGATTCAAATGGGACTTGTCCGATATATTATTTTGATACTAAGATTGCAGATTCTATAATAGATTTTATGAATGAAATGGATAAGGAAATAGATTATTATATTAATTTTTAAACCTCTTGCGCAAATGAAAGATTTCTTGAGCTAATATAAGACTGGTAGTCCATTTTGTTGCTAAGATAATAGATTTAAACAAAAATATATTTCGCGGATTGGCGGAGGAGTAGAACCACCAATGCTCTAGACGAAAGTTGGTAATATTTAAACATATTATAACCGAGTCTATTTCAAATTTGGATGAAAATAAAGAGTTGGACTAATAAATATGATAAACCCTCACAAAGTTGTTGAAAGTTCCTGTGGAAAAGATTTCTGCAGGGCTTTTTGTATTTGGATTCAAGAGCGAGACCACGAAGCATCAGGACGGTTCTCATGCTTCTTTTTCCATTCTATAGAGTAATTTAAATGAATCATGGAGCTTTTATGATAAGCGAGATGGTTAGCATAACCTTCATGTACAAGTGATTTACTTCTTTTGGTATTATTCTATTTTCCCTCTATCCTGCATGCATCTTGGCGATAATGAATGGATTGAAGGATATAAATAGTACGATGCAATTGCAGCAAGAAAATCGGGTAATGCAACACATGAACAAATGAGCATACTAAATAGAAGTCATTGGGAGGATTGATTAATTTGTTAAATAAATATTATGAAGGGTTTGAAGGTGAACCAGAACTAGTACTAATTAATGAAGAAGATAAGAATAAAATGATCATTTGGAATGGGTACTTTGAAGCGATATTAGATGCTTTACTAGAAACAGATCTTGAAAGAGAAGGAATCATAGATGATTATTTTAGACATGAAGGGTGGTATGATGACTCCCCATGGAAAATTAAAGATATTCCCTTGACTATAAAGCAGTTAAATAGATTTGATTTAGATAAAGTAAATCAATCAGAGAATATAAAAATCGTATTACCTAGTTTAGTTGAGGATATTATTGAATTTCTCGCAAGTTCAAGTGGAAATGTCTTGATTGAATATGATTAATTAGAAGCATCGGACGGTTCTCGTGCTTCCTTTTCCATTCTATTGAGTAAATTAAATTAATTTGTTTTCATCCAAGCCATTTGAAGAGAACATACAAAAAGCCTCGAAAAAGTCCATAGAAACTGCTGAAGATACACATAAAGTAGATATTGCTCTCACAGACGACTACGCAGCCTCCGAAATGAATCAGCAGCTCATCAAAGACTTCTACACTCAGCTAACCGGAGCCACGAGCGGCGCAAAAGGCGTAAACCCTATGGTATTCGACGCTGCTGCATTCAGGAGCAGTAAAGTATATAAAGACATAGCTCAGGCTGACCGAAATGCATTAGCCTTTGTAGAAACAAAAACAAAGAATTTAAAGCCTGAGAACTCAAGAAATTAAAAAGTAGGTAGAACCAAAATTGAGAGAATGAAAAAAAAGATTGGCTCCACTTGGTCCAGATGGAAAATCTATTAATCTACATCACACGACACAAAGAAATGAAAGTTCCATAGAAGAAGTTACACAAACGTCTCATAAAGAAAACAGTGCTATTATTCATATCAATCCTAACACCATACCTTCAGGTGTAAACAGAAGCCAATTTAATAAATGGAGAACAGAATATTGGAAGTACCTCCCAGATATTTCTAGTGAATTTTCAATAGATGGAGAGAGGGATGTAAATGAGCTTTGATTTTTATCGAGATGCCAAAAACATTATATCTGCTAATAAAGATTTGGCTGACTTTATTGGGGGACGTCCAGTACAATTAATAAAAGATGCTGAAGATCGCTTAGGTTTTAAATTTAATGGGCTATATTTAGATTATTTAAAAACATTTGGAGCTGGCAACTTCGGTGCTCAAGAGATCTATGGCATTATTAACAATGATTTTGAAAATTCTTCTGTACCAGATGCTATTTGGTATACGTTATCTGAGCGAAGAGAAATTAACCTTCCAAATAACCTATTAATTATTTATGATACCGGTGGGATGAACTTTTCTGTTTAGATTTCAACAAAAAGGATGATAAAACGGAACCGAAAGTAATATCATTTATTCCTGGTATGGAATTAAAAAGCCAAAAATATGAAGTGATCGCTGAGGATTTTGGGGACTTTTTATTGGAGTTAGTTAAACAAGAAGTATAAAAGTAAAAACCATAAAGTTATTGACTTAGGTAGCCTTAAATCTTCTTTTGTAATAGCCATCAACATCTATATCCTTTACCATAAATTACTTCGATTATTAAGTAACGGAGGACAAGCATGGAATCGAATCTAAAACTAGACAAATTCAATTATTTTTTAGAGTGTTACTTTAATTTGAGCATGGATTACAAAGATATTGAAAATTTATCAATAGAATACAAAAAATTGAAAATCAAGATTATATTTCTGAACTACTTAAAGAAATAGACTTTGTTGCTAGTAAAGGTGAGTGGATACTCTTTCAAACTTATGTAAGAGATTATGGCATGAGAAATTTATCAATTGAAAAAACAAAAGGTTTAGTGGAGATATTAAGAAAACAACTTTCTAGATAATACTTATAATAAGGAAGTCATATCTAGAATTTAACAACCACAACAGAATCAATTACAGAGCTAACCTTTAGAATTTCAATTAGCTTATTTGTGACTATCCCAATTAGAACTATTTTATTAGTTACAGATTCTTAATGACTTCAGTGCAAACTGAGGTCATTTTTAAAAGTGCGACCACAGGTGATAATATGCCAATCTTTGAAGATTACCAAAAGTATATATTGAAAATTCCTAATGTTGAAAGTACCATGAAACACATTTTTTTCTGTCGTGAGCAAGATATTGAAGAGGCAGAAGGAAGGGGGTTCTAGGTGAATAAGGATGATGTGGAAATGGTAAATGAAAGTTTAGTAGAAATCGAGAAAAACTCTGCTTCTCCTCCATTCCAGCGCAATAAAAAGTCACGATATTCTGGTTTCAGAGTCTTTTGCAGATTACCTTTCGTCATTGGAAATCGACACTAGTAGTCGTGCAGATCTGGATCGTGTGGAACTGTGGTTAGATGACGATTTACTGGAATAGTGGTGTACTATGTGGCATCAATTGTTAGATGGAAACGTGTTAAGATATTTCTAAGATTAGTCCGGTCGAGAAATAGGAGTATTGGGAAGCTGAATATTTAAGATAACCATTTAAATTAAGTACCGAGCTTTACGGGTGAGGTGTACTATATGAAACAGTCTTATCAAGGGATTACTAGCACACTAAATAACATGATTCCAGAAAAGTGGGAAGAAATATTATTGTATGCAGAATATAGAGATGGCTTCTCATAAGTCTATTTCTATTATTACCCTGTAGGATCACACAAAGCTGTTTACAGTTGGGATATTACAGATGTATTTGATCTTGATTCTAGAGCATTCAAGAAAATGAAACAGGACTTATATCAATCGTTTGAAGAGCTATGGATCGAGTTCAAGAAACAGGAACAAGAACAATGGACAAACTTAACGTTTATCTTAGATCACTCAGGTAAGATGAAGATTAATTATGGGTATGAAGAACTAATGAAGCAGGAGGAGACTTTTATTGTTACAGTTTAAGAGAAGGGTGCCATTTACTATTGGAATCATGAGTACGAATATGGAGATAATCCGGAAAAACACATAAGATTTTTATTTGGCAGTTTAACTGATTTTATTAATAATATGAAGGATGATGAATAAAAACCTTCTATATAAAAAGCATCATGAATCTTTATGGTGTTCTTTTGCTCTAAATAGTTAGTGGGTTACAAAATATTAATAGGGGTGATGAAATGAAAAAGGTAGAATGGATACAACCAGATGCCCCAATTGCTGATAAGGAAATAAACCTCGTGGAGCAATATTTCGGTATCGAGTTTCCAAAAGATTATAAAGAGTGTGTAAAAAAATATAATGGTGGCTACCCGGAACCTGATGTTTTTAAAGTAGGCGAAGACAGGGAAGAAATATTTTTATGTTTGCTTAGCTATACTAGCGAAGAGAGCAATATCGTAAAAGTGTACGACCTTGGTGCTGGAAGTTTCCCAAGTGGAATTTTCCCTTTTGCGAGAGACCCTTTTGGAAACAAGATATGTTTTGATTATAGAGAATCAAAAGATAGCCCTGAGATTATTTTTCTGGACCATGAATTAGAGGGAGAAGAAGCAATTTATTATGTGTGTGAAACGTTCACAGGTTTGCTTGATCGTTTGTATAAATTTGATTAACCCAAGTCTAATACTAGCTTACCTCTCGGCTGGATAGCGGGGCGGGGTTGCATCCCCAAACTGAAAGGAACTATGGAGATAGTTCTTTTTTTGATAAAGACACCTAATTTCTACTGAATTTAAAATGGGGGAAAATTTCAACATGCGGGGGGACACACATTGAAAAGAATGCTTATTTTATTATTCACGATAGTGGTGTTTACAATGACAGCTGCAGGCTGTGGAACAAGTATGCGAGATAACGAAGAAAAGGAAAAGATAAAGAAATTCCAGTAGAACTTGCTAAAGAAATAGACAATAAGCCATTTATTATTGACGGTTACGAATTTTCTTCAAAAGTGGGTGGCGGTACAGTTTTTGTTAATGGCCATTTTGAAGGAGAAAAGGCCAATCTTTGGTCTGTCCAGGTTATATATAATCCAGAAAACATTCGCGATAAGGAAGCAAGAGGCATGAGCGAGTCATAATGATGATATTGATTAAAAGGGGAGGTTGGGTTAAAGACTCTCCCATGAAGAATAAAAGATATTGTCTTGGCTTATATGTAAAAATGAAGAAATAAAGAGCCTGAACACATCCAGGCTCTTTTCGCGTTAAAAAATCATCTGATACAAATTATTCCCTGCCAGCAAAAGTAAGATAATAAGCCCTATTACAGCAAGTACATTATGGATGGCCTTATTCTTAAACTTCCCCATAATCGCAGCGTCATTTGCAACCATAAACAGGGCAAAACCTATGAAGGGAACGACAACGATGGTGATGGCTTGGGCAAAGATGATCATTTCAAGCGGTGCCTGGCCAAAGGCTAATGCCACGACAGCCCCTAGAAGCATGACCGCGATGATAAGATACCGAACCGGTGCTGTATTAAGCTTTGAACCCTTGCCGAGTGAATCGGCAAGCATGGAACCTCCTATCGCAGCGTTTCCGGTTAAGGAAGAAAAGGAGGCCCCGAACAGTCCCAGCATAAAAATGATAACCGCCCAATCCCCGTACAGCGGCTGCAGCGACATTCCCATTTCAGCTGCCGAGTCTACTGTGACTCCTTTTGGAAGCAGGATCGATGCTGCTGACATCATAACAATTAAAGAAATGACTCCGAGAATAAAAATTCCAGCATAGCTCTCTTTCACAGCCTGATTCGCATCTGTTAATCCCCAGCCTTTTTCCTGAACAAGATACGACTGATAACAGGCTCCTACAATAGAAAAGGTGGTCGCCGTAAGCGCTATGACAAGCGGCATGGAACCCTCGGGCAAGGACAGCTTCAAGCCTGAGGATAGCATTTGGAGGGAGGGCTTTGAAACAACTAAAGTGGTTAAAAAAGAAAACAGCATAAGGCCAACAAGCAAAATCATCATCCGCTCCAGCACTTTATAAAAATTCTTGGCAAAGAGAAGAAAAATGGCTCCGCCTGTCGTAACCAATATCCAGAATGAAACAGGCAGACCCGTTACAGAGGCAATGGCAAGCCCTGATCCTAGAGCGTTTCCGGACTGAAATGATGCTGTTACAAGAAAAGCCCCAATCCCAATAAGCAAGCTCGCTCCCTTTCCCCATTTTTTACGGACACTCACAATAAACGAATCTTTGGAAGCAAGCCCAATCCGTGTACTCATCTCGGTAAATACCATCATTAGCACAATCGCAGCCAGCAATGTCCATAAAAGGGACAATCCATAAACAGCCCCAATCTTTGTGGATAGTGTAAGGCTTCCAGGCCCGAGCACCAATGCGGCTGTAATAATCGCCGGTCCGAGTCCCGTTAACCGCACCAAAGGTTTCTTTGTCTGGGTACTCTTCGCATCCGCAATACGAGTATTTCCATCCATTATGCATCCTCCTAAATACTGAATTTTCTGATTTAATTTTACAGTTTATAGACGTGTCTTTAATAGGTCTTTATATAAGTTCTAAAGTAAATTTTTATCAGGTCTAAAGGCATATTTTGTGTTTCATTTAGATTGCAGATTTGGATGTACATGTTTACTTATTGGTTTTATCTGGGAATAAACAGAAGGAATATGTCCTCAATCTTAAGGGCTGATTTATGATTGGTAGTTCATATGAATGTGATAGCTGTAAAAGAAAAGGACTTTTGGTTGATAGAAACAGCGTATGTATTATTTTACCATTAGAGCAATGAATATTTGGAAAGGAGTGGGATTTTTGCCGGATTTAATTGAAATGGAAGCCCGGGCGGCCAGGGCAGCCAAACGTATTGAGATTATGAAAAAAATAGAATCATTGCAAAAATACCAGGTTGATATAGAAGATGGAATGAATGAACTTCATAAGAACAAACAGCATCTTCATGCCGCACACGAGCTATATCTTGGACAATGGACTGGGGAAGGCGGCACGGCTTACAAGGAACTGGCGGGAGACCTCAATAATCTGAACCTGAAAATGGAGGTCTCCGGATTGGAAACCATTGATGCCATCAGCGAGGAAATCAGCCGCCTCTTACAGGAGCTGAATTCCCTATGACCGATATTCAAATCAAACCGGAGGAACTGCTTGAACTTGCTCAGAAAATCGGCCAGTCCATTCAAATGGCTCAGGAAGGCCAATCCATCATCAACGAAGCCTCCTCCTACGCTACCACGGCTGACATTGAAAATGCTAAAATGAAGCTATTAAAACAGATGGAGACCTGCCTCGAAACACTTGATCACGGCCATCAGAAGGTGTTTATTGCTCGGGAAGTAATGATTGCATCAGACGAAAACTATGCTGCCACTTATAATCTGGACCTATGGGGAATGCCGAAATCCATCAAGCAAAATCCGATCGCTGTGACAGAGTGGAAGCGGAAAAATATTTACATGGAGAACGGTGTACTAGTCAATCCGATGGGTCATAAACTGGTAGACACCCAAACAAGACCCATAACGGATGAAAAGCTGCGCGCTTCTCATAATGTAGGAGTCTACCATGTATTTGAAAATGGTCAGATCTATTTTGTACAAGGAAAAAGATTTGTGGATGAAATTCCAGAGGTAGATCAAAGAGGCGATGCCAAGCCTACTGATTTTTTAGAAGGAACAGGTTATGAATGGGTAGAATATATGGGGGACCTGTATTCTTTGGAAAGAAGCTGGCTAAAAATGCAATTAAGAAATTAGAAGATGAGATGGGTGATATTGGTAAGGTTGTGCCTAAAGGTGCGACTAATCTTAATAGAAAGAAAGCGCTTAATCAAGCAAAGGATTTAGCTGGTGTTCCAAGGTCGCAACAACCTTCACGACAATGGCAAGTTGGAGAAGATATAAAAAGGAAAGGAATGGACTACAAAAACTACGAATTTAGTTCAAACCCAACACACCACGGACGTTACTACGAGTACAATACACCTCAAGGAAAAAGGGTTATTGCTGAGCACACAAATGATGGAAGAGTGCATACACATGCAGGTAGGCCCAATAGACAAGCAAATCAATTTAATTATGATTTTAAAAAAGAGAGGTATGATAATATATACGGTCCTAATGGAGACCACGATATATACTATAAATAAAAGATAAGGAAGATATGACATGCGTAATGAAATGATTCGACGTAAAATATCATTAATGACTGCTAAGAAAGTTATGCAGCAGCTTACTTATTTAGAATTAATAGATATTGAAGAGCATGATTCCACTTGGTTACAAGTGTTTGAATCAAAGTTAAAAGAGTTTCGAAGAATTGATTCTAAAGCTACTTATACTAAATCAGTAAGTGATTTGGAGAATAATACAATTTTATGGATTGAAAATACTTTAAGCTTTCTTAAAGAAAAAAAAGAATGGTTAATCGTTGTTCCAAAATGTCCAGAGCCTGTATGGGCAAACGTTCAGGTCTTGGATTATACCAAAGCTATCGGAGAACTTTGGAATACGTCTGAATCGAATAGCTTCCTAATTGCTGATAAGTCTACGGGAACGGTTGTACAGATGTTTTTTGAAGAACAGTGCTATGAGATACATGTTGGAAAGTGTGATATTACTAATGTTAAAGAAAATATCTAGTTGAACTCACTTAGTTACAATTTTGACTGCTGAATTCAATGTAGGATTGTTATCTTTGAACCACCCTCATGAAGGTAAGAAAATAGGAAAACCAGATTTACAAAAATAGCTCCTCAGAGGGAAATCTCTGAGGTTTTTTTGTTCTTGAGAAACAGCAGATAAGTACTTTGAAACGATTGATCAAGGTCAAGTGCGGCGATATTGGATGAGGAAGTGGCTTGAGGAGTTTGATAGAAGAAAACCCGCTGGGCAATTACCATCCAGTGGGTTTTTGTGTGTTTTATAGACCTTTTAATTTTCTACCTTCGAAAAAAAACAGAAACGTCTTACCTTCCAGACTGTTCCTTTCTGCCAGTATGCTCTAAATCTCTCTCCGCCATCATTTTGCATCCGCCCCTGCCAAGCAGCTCAAAATAATCCCGGGCTTTTCTCAAATAATTGCCTGCCTGATAAGAGTCGTTTAAACAGTTGTAGTTTTGGCCCATTAAATAGTGAAGTTCCGGCAGAAGATAAAGAGAGTAGGCACTCAAACACCATTGAATGGCTTTATGGCAGAGCTGAATCGAGTCATGGTGGTTCCCCAGCTTGAATTTTGCTTTGGCGCAGTTGAAGTAGATTCTTGTTTTAAGTGTTTTATCTGTCAGATTTGGCACGCGTTCGAGGTGCTGAATAATGGCTTGGTGCTGCTGTGCCAGCTGTTTGTAATCTTCCAATTCAAGCAGAAAGACGCATTTTGTGTTGAGGATTTCCATTTCGCGTTCGGTCATGATTTTGGATGTGAAGCTTGTGAGGGAGATGGCTTGATCAAGCAGAGCAATCGCCTCTTCCTCCTTTTGGGCGATATTGAATAGCCCGATGGCATCGTGCCAAATAAGCAGCTGCTGATAGGAAGGGGTGGTTTTGTAAAGCGGGTTTTTTTTCTCAGTCTGTACGAGTTTTTGAATCTCTGCGTATTTCTCTTCACGTCTTAATACAGTTAACTGTGACTCCACTTCTAGTACATAATGATAATTTAAAGTAGTGGCTATATTGAAGAAATAACTGACGTCCACTCCAAGCCTTTGGGCAATGAGGTAGAGGGTAGGGGCATACGGATAGACATCGCCTTTTTCGATTTTGCTGATTTGAGCTTGAGAACAAATGCCTTCTGCTAGCTCTTTTTGAGACATGCCGATGGCCTTTCTCAGGAAATAGATTTCTTTGCCGATTTTTGAAAAGTCCATTTGTTTTCCTTTCTTTCTTAAACATATCAGGGACTCTTAGGCTGCAAAGGACAGGGAAGGGTATGTTCAGAATGGGTTGTAAAAAAATAAAGCAAGAATCTCTTGCTTTATTTCGGTTGAGAATTGGTATTCATACAGCTTCCTGCTCCCGATTGGCGGGATTGTTTCGCTGCGCAATCCGTTCTTTTCGCGCATTGTTCAATCCAACCAGCCAGATGACCAGCTCTATGGCACCAACGCTTACGACCATCAGGCTGTCCCAGAAATAGTAGGAGCTGTAGGTGTAGGTGCTTAGCGACCGGATTGCATAAGAAAGGGTATACCAAAGGGCAGGAACTTGAATATAAAGGGTTAAGGTCACAGATATAAAGCCTCCGATAATATAAAGGACACCAAACCATTTTGCATGGTTTTTTTCATGAAGCGGAAGGGACGCCCATTCTGCCGGTTCTTTCCGCAGAACGGTTTTCCGTAAAAACATGAGACTGTGTTCATGCATGGCGGATGTGTTCTTCCAATTTGAGATGACATAATAAATGTCTGTTCGGAGGAAAATGATGAATTGCCATACAAAGCCATATAAAGCAATCAGCGCAATCATTCTTGCAAAAGAAAACACCAGTTCTGAAGAAGAGAGCAGCTGAACCGCAAAGCACACGAGGGCAATGACGGTATTCCAGGCCATGCCGGCTAAAAATGGAACATATCGGTTCTTCTTAGGTTTTCCCCAAAGCCCTGTCATATCGGTTTCAGCAACGAGGAAAATCATTCTTAAATTAAGCCTTATCTTCGAATGGACTTTTTCTTTGGAGGCGGCAAGCAGATGGGCGAATTCATGAATCATGGTAAGGCCCCAGCCTGCCACAAGGAAAATCAATCCGCTCAATCCGACTGGCTCAAAGACAAACATATCCCGGAATGTAGGGATGAGAGATGGATAGAGAAAGAGTAAAAGAATTAGCGCTGCGAAAGAAACCACATACAAAAGGTTGGCTGTCTTGCTGAAGAAAAGGCTGCCTAATTTGAATAAGACAGGATTAACTTCTTTACGAAAAGAATCATTCAGCACCTCTGAATCGATTTTATAAATCAAATCGCATTCCTTCAGCATCTCGACAAAATCAAGGACGTCCACATCTTCCCCGTATTTACGGTCAATTTTCTCTTTCACCTGCAGCAATGTATTCTTTCCATCCAGGAGCCTCACAACATCAACGGCGACTTCAGGAACCCGCAGGAATTCCCCAATAGATGAATCCCCAATGGAAAATTCATCTCCTTCCGGCTGGATGGAAAGGTGGGAGCAGTCGACAATGGATTGAAGGGTAAGCGCGCTGCTCATGCTTCTGTCAATTCCCGTTCTGCCAGCTTTTGAAGCTCCTCAAATGAAGCCAGCTGTTCAAATGAGCCTGAGCACGTCGGACAGCAGGCAAGCCTTCCTGTTCCGAACTCACTCTGTTCAAGTGTTAAATCTGAGAGATCCATTGTCAGCATCGGTTTGGATACAGGAGAGATTCCGGTAAGAAGCTTTGCTGCATCTGTAATCATAAGTCCGGTTAATAACGATACGTTCGGGCCAAACCCGGTGTTGACGTTTGAAAAGATCTTTCCGTAGCTTTCCTTCAGACGGTAAACGGAATCCCGGTGCAGCGACATGGTATGAATCAGCAAACAATCATAGCAAGGATCCCCATTCGCAGGAATGACCCGGTCAAGCTGGACGATTTGGTGATTGACTCCCCCGCTATAATAAGGAATATTTAGCTTTACACAAGCGGCACTGACCCATCGCAGGGAACTGATAGCCGGCTGGTCAATCATATTGATGACCACATCCGCCCCTTCAAGGATGGGAAGCAGGTCCATGTACGAGCTAATCTCCAAATCCTGGACAGTCATGCTGATGTCAGGATTGATCTTCAGTACTTTTTCCCGGGCCGCGTCCGTCTTTAACCGTCCAATATCTTCTTCATTATATAGACACTGCCTATTCAAGTTGGAGCGCTCCACAATGTCAAAGTCCACTCCGACGATTTCACCAATGCCCATACCTGCAAGAAAAGAAGCAGCAAGGCTCCCTCCGCCTAACCCGAGAACCACAGCCTTCTTGTCCCGTAAACGATCCTGTATTTCATACTTGCTCACATCAAGGCTCGAGAATCCGGAAAAGTAGTTCAAATTTGACCGGTAGCGCTCAAGTTCCGTCTTTGTATAATGGGGAGGCTGGTACTCATATTCAACAAATCCAAGGCTGTCCAGGGACTCAACCGCATCTGCTACCTCTTCCTTTGAAAGGGAAAGTTTCGACGAAATTTCGTCGATTGAATGGTCTCCATCCAGCAGCCTGCATAATTGATAGATACCTCCATCCGGATCCTCAATGTCTGTCGCTACATAATTAAGAGTGATTTCAATACAGCCTTCCTTTTGAATAATCGGCAGCAGTGTCTTCTTTATGGCAGGGTTCATCTTCGTTGCCTCCCTCTATGTCTAAACGGCAAAGGCCGCGGGTGATTTTATTTGAAGTAAGAATAGACCATATCTAGTGAATAGAATGGTCTATCTTCTTTATTCACTTTTTTATTCGATTAAGAAGTATGAGGCGGTCTGTACTGAGTAGGAGCCAATTTCTCGGATTTACGAACAACGATTTTCATATGTAGTACCTCCTTTGCCATAAGATGCTTCTTACAGGTTTTATCCTAGCATTTATTAGAAAATATTGATTTTTTAGAAATCTTATATTTTTTCTTGTGAATAAGCAGTTACCTGAAGAAATCTGTCGTTTTTAGATAAAAATATAACTCTAGGAATATTTTAATGGCCATCAGTACTAATTCACCTGATATCCATAAAATTTATCGTGTTTTTCTGCAGCAGAGCGGTTTCAATCGTAAAGAAAAACTAGAAATTTGTTGAAGGATAGTATTTTATTAAAAACAAAAACGGGATTATAATAACTTTAATGTTCTTTATAGAGAAAATAAAGGGGTAAGGGAGGATTCTAATGAAGTTATTTTCGGTTTTTATTAAGTGGTTTGCTGCAATCATCATTTTCCTTTTTAGTATGGCTCCTATGGTTCCTGTATAGAAGGCCAGTACAGCTTCAGAGCCTTCGAAAATGAGCCTTTCTGTTAACCCAAGTCCTTATTTATTCTCACTGAGTAATTGAGATTGGTCCACCCGGAAAATCGTTGTAAAGAATGACGGGAAGCAAGATTTCCAGTATCACATGTCGGTCAAAAAAAATTCAGGATCAGATAAATTTTATAACGTTTTAGATGCAAAGATCAGCAGCCAGGGAGAAACCCTATTCAGCGGTCCTTTAAAAAGCTTCGATTTAGTTAACCCAAGATTGCTGGAAAAGGGGCAGGAAGAAACGTTCGATATTACGGTTCAATTTCCAATGAGTGCAGGCAATGAGTATCAAAAACTGCGGACCGAAGCGGTATTTTCCTTCCAAGCAGCAGATCTGGTTGCGCCTGCATCGGACCAAGACCAAATGGGTGGAGTAAATACAGCATCAAACGCCAATGCTCAAACGGGTCTCCCTCAAACGGGTCTCCCTCAAACCGGTGAGGAAAGCCCTGTGACGATTGTACTTTCAGGGATCTTAATGATGCTGCTTGGAGCTGTTCTATTTTTTTATAAAAAGAGTGCCTCTCATAAGCTGGGCAGATGAGAAAAATTCTGTCTCTTGTGCTAATCCTAGCCGGTTTTGCGACTGCCCTTTCCCCGCAATGGGTGTCTTGGCATTCAAAGGTTCAGGAGGAGCACCTTCTATCCCAATGGAAGGAAGCAAAAAGGGAACTGGCGGATTTGGATCAGCATGAAAGCGCAAAGGCTTTTTCCACTACTAAAAAAATATTAGGCAGTCTTGTAATTGAAAAAATAAATCTGGAGCTTCCCATTGTAGAGGGAGCTGGGCAGGAGAATTTGAAGGCTGCCGCCGGTCACATTACAGGCACGGCCGCACTGGGCGAGGAGGGAAATACGGCCATTGCCGCGCATCGCAGCCGCACATTTGGGAGGAAATTCAACCGGCTTAATGAACTGAAGGATGGTGATTTGATCTCAGTAGAAACGGAACAGAAAAATCTTCTGTTTAACGTTTATAAAAAGTCGATCGTTCCTCCATCTGATACAAGCGTTTTGGAAAAGCAGGGGGAGGGGCAAACCCTAACCCTTATAACGTGCGACCCGGTTGAAAACCCGACGAGCAGACTTGTGATTTTTGCCAGGCTGGTTCCTTGAGCCCATCCTTCCCAGCAGCAGAGGGCAGGATGGGTTTTTTAATCCAACAATCCTAAACTCTTAAGACCGTTGGAAACCCCCGCCTCATTTACCCCCGTCGTCCGATGCTTCGCATAAGCAAACAAATCCGGATGAGCATTTCCCATCGCAAACCCCTCTCCAACAGCAGCGAGCATTTCCTTATCATTCATCCCGTCGCCGAAAGCTATGGAGGACGCGACCGGCACATTTAACCGTTCGAGAAAATGCTTCACTCCGACGCCCTTGTTAACATCCTCTCTTATCACATCAAAGCAATGGTAAAGCTCCTCGACATTTACTTGGGACAGATGAATGTGATCGGTTTGATAGTGAATGGACCCCTGATGGCTGTCTGTGATGACCGTGATCCCTAAAATTCCATCCGGGCTTGCTTCTGTTAAGGCTTCATTTTTCGTCAAATGCAATTTCTCCATGAATTGCTTTGTTCTAGGTGAATCAGGTGCGGTGAACAGGTTTTTATCATGAGTATAGAGCACAAGCTCGTGTCCTTTACTTTGTGCAGTGTCGATAAAGTACTGAACGTCCTTTTCATTCATCGCCCATTTGAAGACGTCCTGGCGGTTATGGATGGCATAGGCTCCGTTGTAGCCGATGTAAGAGGTGACACTCAGCTCATCAGCAATAGGCGAAATCTCATGAAGAGGACGCCCGGTCGCCAGGACAACCGTCAGTCCTTTTTGCTGCACCTTGGCAATGGCTGTTTTTGTTGTTGTGTCAATGGTATTGTCCGGTTTTACGATGGTTCCGTCGATATCGAGGAACAGGACTTTGTATGGGATCATTAGCTTTCCTCCACGAATTGTTGTTCCTAACAGAATAACAGGATGGGTTGGGAAAAGAAACACAGCTGATATTTCACGTAATACCCTTAATCATTGTATAAGTTATACATATAGATGTGGAATACCTTTGTAAGCAGGAGTTGATATGCAGTGACTGAAAAGAAAAGAGATGGTAGAAATAATAAACTTAATGTAACAGATGACATATTACATATGGGCATTATGGAAACGGAGTATCGAATGATAGAGGATGTTGCTGATCGAGAATTAAATCGAGACATAGAGGTAGAACTGACGAAAAAAGAAGAGGAGAATTATTGATTTAAACTTTTTAGTTTAACCAAAAATGGTTAGGGTGATTGGAGTGGAGGGTGCGAGACTCCAGCGCGAGCAGCGGGACAGGTGAGACCCCGCAGGCGCGCAGCGTTGAGGAGGCTCACCGCCCGCCCCGCGGAAAGCGAGCAGCCTGGAACGGAGATCAGCCAAAACAGATCATTTCCTAAGAAGGTATTGACTGATATATTACACATGAAAAAAGGTATGCCCCAAAAAAGATAGGAGCAGTGAGATTTCAGTTGTGAAATCTCACTGCTCTTATTTTATAGCCGCTTTTACCATCACTGATTCTTCAGCATCTCATAAACCGCATCATAAGAAAGCGAGCCTGCGATAATCAGCCCGACTGAAACAGAGATCATGAAAAGCAGGATGGCCACAGCTTTGTTCCCTTCTTCCACCTTTTTAGCAAGTGAGATTTTAGGGAAGAGAAGGTGCTCGACGATCCAGTAGGATAGAATTTGGGCGGCGAGGCCGAATACGCTCCACAGGCTATAGTCAACTACATTGAGCGAGTATTGGGCAGCGGCCCAGATGACGATGGCAAGACCCAGCATTTTGCCTCCGAGCTTGATGGCGGCGGCTGTGTTGGCCTCCTCCAGGATCTGCTTTCGTTCGCTCATTTTGGTTGTGATGCTGAACAAGACAGCTCCAATAAGGAGAGTTGCCAGGCCGATCACAAGGTAGGTAAGGGTATGGAACAATGATTCCATTTTTATCGTCTCCTTTAGTTGCAAATTATGTACGTATTCCGGCTGGCAAAAAGTACGCTTCGTTTCCTGTAATGGCGCTTCCGGCTCTGATTCCGAAGGCTTCTGCTTTCTTGCCGATGACAAATGAACCGACTAACAGATGAGCCTGATCTTTGCCGTATGGCGTTTCAATGGCAGCGCTCGGCAGCTCTTGATATTCCTGATAAACCTTAAGGGAATCGCTGTACGTTTTCAGCGTGTTTTCAGCCAAAGGTGCTCCGTCACCCCCAAATACCGTGATGGTGTCGCCTTCCCTTCCGAATGCCGGTTTTTCAACGAAGGCTTTTCCTTGCTGGATAAATGGCTCCTTTTCCAGATAGGTTGGTAGGAAATGCTGCCTGATCCATTCATGTTCGATATCGGTGTAATAGGAATGGCCGTTTTCATGCAAGCCCCAGATGAGTGCTTGAACCGCTTTGGACTGAAGCAAAAAGGAGGACAGCGGATTCAGAATGGCGAGTCTTCCGTCTTTGACAAGCTTCAGCAATTCAACGCCGATTGCACTTCCGTCTTCACTCCTGTCATTGACAAGATGCTCAATCGGATACGTCTGTCTGTAGAGGACATCGATTTTCACGCCTGCCGGAGTATAGATTCCGTCGCCCTCTTTCAGCTGAAGTTCATGGATCGGCAGGATTTCATGAGGATAGCCAAAAAGCCGGCCGAGGTAAGCGGCGGTATGCCAATCCTCTTCATGATCGGCATGGGCGGTGAACACAACCTTTGGCGCCCGGTCTTGATCCCAAAGCTCCCGGACTGCCTGTCGGATTGCGTTCTGAAGCGCTCTTTCACAGCCTTCGTTCGGGTCCTCCAATCCAAAATGCCTGGCAGCCCATCCGTTTACATGGAAAAGCTCATAAATAAAGGTCGGGGTATCCGCATTCAGCTCGAAATGCTTCCAGCCGCTGCTTGTTTGAACAAGATCAACCCGCCGGATTACGCCTTCATTCTGTAAGGGATTTAACCGGAGAAAAGGAACGGATTCTTCCGGAAAGCCAAGTTCGAGCATCGACTCGTCAGGCAAAGAGCGGAGAAGCGGGGCTGTTTTATCATAGATGGCTGCAATTCGCTCGGTTACGGTCCGGATTTGCTGTGCTTCTTTCCTGAACAGCTTTTTGATATCGTAAAGGGCATAGGGCTCTCCAAACAGGTCATGCCAAAAATTTGGGATGGTTTGATAGAAAGTTTGGCGTTTTTTTTCGTGCTGGGGAAAACGGATGCGCGGCAAAGCTTCCATTATCCGCCGAAGCCGCCCTTTGATCCGCTGCCGATGCCTGTTTTGCCTTTGCTTATGTAATTTTTATAGGACGAACTCTTTTTTAAAGCACTGGAGTTGGCAAAAAAAGATCCGGCCCAGAAAAAGTAGCCGAAATGGGGACTGGAGTCATCATCACATTGCCAAGTCTCCGTGTCATTATCCCATTCCCAATCGTCACATGATTTATCTTTAGGCTTAGGCGGTCTGTCCTGTGACGAACAGCCTGACATCCCAATCGCCAAAACAGAGGCTGTCGCCGTAAGCAGCACATTTTTCATCATACGTTCCGTTTTGTTCACAATGAACCTCCTAGCAGCTAATGGATTCTTTACCGATTTTAACACAGTTTTTTTCAAAATAAACAAACTTTCCCATATAATAGAGTGTAAAAAGGATGTGTCAGCCATGCACCGTATACTCGAATACCGACTTAATGATCCACTGAATGACTATCCGGCAATCTACCATTTTAAAGATCTCGATCCCATGCAGATTTTTTGCAGACGAAGCTGCGATTATTTTGTGATAGAAGGGTCCGTTTATGAAGTAACCAGTACGTCACTTGAACCCGACCGGTTTGTTATCTATCTCAATCAGGATAAAGAAGAGCGTCCATTTGCATCCGCAGCTCAGGATCGTCCTCTTGGAATCGAAGTCCGCCTGTATGAAGAATACAAGGAAAGTACTGAATTCATGTATATTTCATGCTTCGATCATGTAGACGTTTTTTCCCGCCTCGACTCCACATACCTGACCTTAAGAGGAAAGGAATATGAGCGGATCAGCGCGGAAATGGATCAGGATCGCCGCGCTTACGTGCTGTATGTGAAAGAAACCGGAGAATGAACCGTTCCCGGATTTTTTACGGCCTCCTGCTTATTCTTATGGTCGGACTCGGTCTCTATTCAAGAAGGCTCTCTCCATTCCTTCCAGAATTCATCAACACCTACCTGGGAGATGCCATATGGGCGGCGATGATATTCATCGGTTTTGCCTTTCTTTTTAATAGGAGAAAAACAGCGGTCATTGTGGGAGCTGCCGCCTTCTACTGTCTGCTTACAGAGTGCAGCCAACTCTATCAAGCCGCCTGGATGAATGACATAAGGGCAACGTCTCTTGGAGGCTTGGTTCTCGGGTATGGCTTCCTTTGGACGGATTTAGCCGCATATGCCATTGGATTAAGCGTATGTGCAGGCAGTGAATACATAGCAAAGAAACCCTCTGTCCGTTAAGGAAGAGGGCTTCTTGCTTATACAAATTCAGTTTCCGTAATCGCTTTTGCGACATCTTCAGAAAGATTGGTTCCATTTCGATCATCGAGCCACTTCGCAAGAGTTTTCATCGTGCTTGCGAATTCCTTGAGCTGGGTTTTGCTTGTTTGAGTATAGAGGGCAAATAAGTCCTTGCCGAACAAGCCATTCCAGAAGCTCTCATCGCAGTCGCTCCAGCTGCTCAATGATTTGCTCTCGAGAATCTCGCGCAGATCCAATAAATTGTTGCGGTATTTCCTTATGGTATTCTCTGATTTCCCCGTGGATTTTTCACGGTAAAAATTCATCAAATCAGATGCAAAGAATGTATGGATCGTATCCGGTCTGAATCCCAATGCTTCATAAAACGGAATATCTTCCTCATTAAAAAGGTCACCGCTTTTTTTGCCTGGAGGGGAAGCCGGTGTCAGGGTTGATGTCCGTTTTTCTCCTCCGGTTACGAAAGGAGAAAGCTGGAGACCCAATTCTCTGCGGATCGTATTGAAGTCCGGCGTCAGATCTCCGTCTTCCATTTGCTTCGCATGGTTATGCTCAAAGTTTTTCAGCCAGTGATCAGCATCCGCTTCCCGTCCTTGCTGGCACATCTCTTTTAAAGAGAGGTTGTCATAAGCGGGAATTTTTTGATCTGCATCCATGTTGAGCAGGGCCTGGGCAATCGGAGCAAAAATCTCTGGCGAAGCCTGTTCTGAATAGAACACCATATTGCTGATTTCCGCATTGAATGGAACGGTAATCGACTTTGATGACTGATCCAGGGAGGAGAGCGCCACCCCAGTTTTCTTCATGGCATTTTTAAAGCCTTCCGCATGATCCGAACCAATGCAAGTAAAGGTAAGGATGTCGTTATGTCCTTCCATTGTCCCGTAAACGTCGCCAAGGAGGGCCGTGCCCTTCATTTCGCTGTCCGTGAACATCTTCCAATCGCCTGTCCAGCTAACCAATTTATTTTCCGCCCATTCATCGATCAGGAATTCATCGTGATCATGCAAAAATTCAATAAGGGCACGGTCATTCAAAATTTTATAAGAAACTTCCACCTGCTCAATGACCTTCGTGTCATCCCCAAGCTTCCCGCTTTCCTTTTGAACAATCTCAGCCATCAGCTCAGGGAAGTAATGCAGCAGAATTTCCTCATGAGGCAGGTTTTCCTTCTCCATAAGCTCCTTCGTCATGGAAACGGCTGCCCGTATTCCTTGTGGAGTCGTGAATGCTCTCAGGCCATTAAACAAATATTGATTTTCAAACGGCTCCAGCATGGAAAGTGTTCCGTACCAAGGGATAAACTCCCCTGTATTCTGAGGTGAACGCGGCACCGGAAACGTTTCACCTGTAAACTGATCCTCAAATAGAATGGAATGCTCGGATCGATCAATAGCCTGCAGCAAACGGGGGTTCAGCGAAATCCAAGTGCGCAGCATCGATTCCTGATCAGCGTTCAAGTGAGCGTGGTTCTCCTCATAAAACCACTCTATAGGCCGTTTGCCATTCTCAGTCTTCCGCAGAAAGTACAGATAAAACTCAAAAAACGAATCCTCAATATGCCGGGGAACGGTATTCTGCGTTCTCTCCCTGAATTCCTGGCGGAAGGAATGAATCTCTGCGTGATTATAATGCTCCTGGAAGAAACGGCTCACTCTAAGAACGAGCTCCTCCTTTTGCTGCAGAAACCGATCCTGCTTCACTTCAGTCAGCTGAACCACATTCTCCTTCGACAAACAGCACTTCTTATATTTTTTCCCGCTGCCGCAAGGGCACGGGGCATTACGATTAATGGACATCATATTCACCTATCTGTTTTAGAATTCTTCAATATTACCAGTTAAACGTATTTTTGGGGGGAGGTCAAGCTGGGTCGAGGGTGGTCAAGCCAGCGCTTGGCGCCTGACCCGCACCGCTTTAACGCAAGTCGGGACAGAGGAAGGGAACTGCAGAGCTAGATATACCAAGGGTTTGGAGAGCCGGTGCCAGAGCTTTATTCTGGCAGAGAATGTGGGGACTGGCACCGTGCCAGTCCCCCTATGCTTCACCGCAGCCGGGGACAGAGGGAGCGGACCGCGAAGCCAGATGTACCAAGGGTTTGGAAAGGTGGTGCCGGAGCTTTCGTTCTTTAGCAGAGTGAGGGACAGACCCCGCCCTCCGCCGTTTGTTATTATTCCCCCTATATATAAATGGGGGGAGGTCAAATTCGTCAAGCCAGCGCTTGGCGCCTGACCAGCACCACTTTAACGCAAGTCGGGACAGAGGAAGGGAACTGCAGAGCTAGATATACCAAGGGTTTGGAGAGCCGGTGCCAGAGCTTTATTCTGGCAGAGAATGTGGGGACTGGCACCGTGCCAGTCCCGCTATGCTTCACCGCAGCCGGGGACAGAGGAAGCGGACCGCGAAGCCAGATGTACCAAGGGTTTGGAAAGGTGGTGCCGGAGCTTTCGTTCTTTAGCAGAGTGAGGGACAGACCCCCCCTCCGCCGTTTGTCATAGTTTCCCCCATTAAAAGGAAACCTAATAACAATAGGTTGGAATAAATAACTATTTTTTCAGAAAAGAAGGAATAATGTAAAATCTTGTAGAATTATAAGTATGATTCAGTAAATATACATAATTTGGAGGGTCTTTTCATGAAAAAACAGCTTATAACAACTGTGGCAGCGGCTGCAATCGCCGTTTCAGCAGTGGTGCCGTACAACGTTCTTAGCACTCCGGTTGCACATGCCGAAGAGCAGGCGAAACCGAATTACAAAAACCGTGACGAAATTCCAGTGCAGTATAAATGGAATTTGGAAGATATGTATAAGTCGAAAGAAGCCTGGGAAGCCGATGTGAAAAAAGCCGAAGACTTATCTGCGAAGTTCAAGAAAACCTATCAGGGCGGAAAACTTGGCAAGAACGTCGTGACGCTTGCTAGTGCATTGAAGGATTATTCAACGCTGTCCGCGATTACTGATAAAGCTTATGTTTATGCAAATCTTTCATTTGATGTGAATCAATCGAATTCATCGCTCCAGGCATTAACAGATAAAGCTGAAAAAATGCTGGCAAAGGTTTCAGAGAATACAGCCTGGCTAAAACCTGAAATCACCAGCATCCCGACAAAGACAATGGAGAAAATTCTGCGTAACAAAACGGTTGCGCCATATAAGTATTTCTTAAAGGATATGGTTCGCACGAAAGGCCATACCCTTACAAAGCAGGAAGAAGAGCTGCTTGCCAAAGTATCTCCATTAAATGATACTGGTTCAGGCGTTTATGCGATGCTTGCAAAAGATGTGAAGTTCCCGATGATCAAGGATTCCAGCGGGAAAGATGTACAACTGACGCGTTCCAACTTCATTTCTTATATGGAAAGCAAAGACCGCAATGTTCGCAAGCAAGCTTATGAAGCTTACTATCAAACGCTTGGAAAGTTCCAGGATTCCTTCTCGCAAACATTGACGGCTCAAGTGAAGAGCCATAACATCGGGGCTGAAGTGAGAAAGTACAAATCCGCTCTGGAAGCAGCTGTCGTGCCAAACAACGTACCGGCGAAAGTATATGATCAATTAATTTCCTCGGTTAACAAAGGCTTGCCTTTGATGCACCGTTATATGGAATTGAAGAAGAAAATGCTCGGAGTCGATGAGCTTCATATGTATGACATCTATACACCGATCGTAGAAGCAGATGAAACGTACATTCCATATGCGGATGCAGAAAAAATGGTGCTTGAAGGTCTTAAGCCAATGGGTGAAGACTATGTGAACACGTTGAAAAAAGCTTTTGACCAGCGCTGGATCGACGTTTACTCTACAGACGACAAAGCAACAGGTGCTTACCAATGGGGTTCCTATGGTTCACATCCATACCTGCTGTTAAATTATCAGGGCACGAAGGATGACGTATCAACGATTGCCCATGAATTAGGACATGCTGTGCATTCCTATATGTCGAGCGAAAAACAAAACTATTTAAATTCCAACTATGCAACCTTTACAGCTGAAGTGGCTTCCACTTTGAATGAAGCGCTGCTTTGGAACAGTGAATACAAAAATGCCAAAACAAAAGAAGAGAAAATGTTTTTGCTGAATCAGCGTCTTGAGAACTTCCGTACGACGCTATTCCGCCAAACGCAGTTTGCTGAATTTGAAAAAGAGATTCACGAGCTGGACCAAAAAGGCGAAGCGCTGAACGCAGAAACGTACAAAAAGGTATACGGAGATATTAACCAGAAGTACTACGGGAAAGCGATGGCTGCGGATGAGGAAATACCAATGGAATGGGCCCGTATTCCTCACTTCTATAACTACAATTTCTATGTATACCAATATGCAACAAGCTTCGCAGCTTCAACCGCACTATCCAAGCAAATCACGGACGAAGGTGCACCAGCTGTTAAGCGCGTGAAGGATAACTTCCTCACTGCAGGCGGATCCTCCGATCCAATCAGCATCCTGAAGGGTGCCGGAGTGGACATGTCCACATCCAAACCGATCGATCAGGCTATGCAGGTGTTTGAGGAAACGTTGAATGAAATGGAAAAATTGATGAACGAAAAGTAAGAGGTGAAAACCGGCTCTCCTGATAAGGGAGCCGGTTTTTTTGCAGTTGTTTAAATAGTATATATTGAACAAGAGGAATTCGTTATATAAAACGAAAAACTTTGAAAAACTGAGAAAGATAAAGAGAAATAGAGTTTTTGTTCTTTAAAAAGGATTATTTGGGTATTTTAGCCCCTTTTCATACTTGGAATCATACGATATACTCAGTTCGTAAAGTTCTTTATAAAGAACTTATGGTTGAAAAGTCACCCTTATCAAGAGTGGCGGGTCATAAGAAATATTTTGCAAGTCGAGTCATTGCGGCGTGGTTGTTCTTTATAAGGAACTGAAATTCAAAGTAGCGTACATAACAAAGGGGATGTTAAACGCATTGGAGGTGAAACAAGAGGAAACAAGGGGGAGCAGCCATCCTCGTAACTTAAAATTATAACAGAATACGGAGGAATACTAAATGAAGAGAATGATCATCGTTCTCCCCTTAAGTTTCCTCTTAGTCACCGGAGGAAGCTTTTACGTACTGGCTAGCACAGGGAAACATGTAAACAGCTGGTACCTGAAGCAGTTTTCCGAAACAACTGCCGATTTAGATAAAGACATTTCATTTATCGATACGCTTTCTGGAGACATGGGCAAGTTCATATCCAGTGCTAACAATGAAATCAGAGAATTCACTTCTTTATCTAAACAGCAGGCCGAATCCATTCAAAGCCATTCTCAAAGTCATATCAGCATAGTCAGCAAAACTAGCAAAGAACTGAGCCAAACAACCGCTGAGCAATACAAGGATTACAAGCAGAAAAGAATGGAAGAGGAAGCAGCCATCGCCACACAAAACGTCCACAGCATACTGGATGAAGTGCTAAAGGAACAATAATTCAAAAAACTAATCGAAATGGGGACATTCAAAATGATGAAAACAGTTAAAGGGAAAATCGCTACAGGTGCAGTCGTAATCGCTTTAGTATCAGGTACAGGAGCAGCTTTCGCTAATACGGATGTAGCTGGAAAATTGGGCAGCTGGTACAATGGTCAATTCAAAAATGCAGAAACAAATATCGCAATCAATTCTTTGAACTATGGAAAAGGTGAAGTTGGCAAAGCTGACAAAGAGTACAGTCAATTGAAATCTGCTTCCAATACAGCCATTAATACTGAAAAGACATCCAGTATTACTAATAGTACAAACGCTGTAAACAATAAAAAAGATCAATATGTGAAAGAAGTCAACCAAAGAAAAGGCGAACTGTCTGCTTCTATGGAAGCGCAATTTAATAAAATTTCCAATCTCGCAAACAAAACAATTAATCTGGCGGGAGACGAGGCTGTGAAATTTGCCAATAAGGATTTAAAAGGTGTTACAGAAGCTACAGGTGGAAAGGCTCTAGTAGAAGTTGAAAAGGACATTAATGCTGCTTCTAATAGTGCAAAAGAAGATCTAAAACAAGCGATTGATAAAGCTAAAGCAGAACTTAATGCACAACTTGCTGCAGAAACCCAAAGTACAACTGCTGAGATTAAAACTTCCATTGATGACAAAATCATAGCACTTCGCACAACCATTAATAATACAGCTGCTGAGTTAGTAAAAGCTCAAAAAGATCTAATCACGGCAAAAGCTGCTGATCTTCAAAAACAAGCGGAAGAAGAGCTAGACGCAATCGCTAACTCCATCTAATTCAATGCTTAGGTCGGAGTCCCAATAATGGGACTCCGTTATCTTAATTTTCACGGAGGTATAATATATGAAAAGCCGCAAAGAAAAGCACGGAAAACGGATAAATAAAAAGTTTCTAACTGGAATTCTCCTTTTAAGCATAACGGCCGTTAGCGGGGCAGGGGTTTCATTTGCTGATGAGGATATCAGTGCAAAGCTCACCAGCTGGTTTGACAGCAAAGGCCAGCAATCCATGAAGATAATAGAAGAAGCCATCATGAATGAAAAAGAAACTCAAAAGCAGCGTTTAAAAGAAGAATTAAAGTTAGAAATCCAGGATTCAAAAGAAGAACTCAATACCTTTACGAAAAATGAAATTGAAAGCCGTACAGAAGCACTTAAAAAGCGTACAGACGAAATCATAGAAAATCTTCAAATCGACACACCAGCTGAAAAAGCAGAAATAGAATCTCAAATGAACGATGTCGTGGAAGAGGCAATAGCTGAAATTAATGCAATACATCCATCTGGTTCAATAGAAGGGGATCAAGAAAAAATAGAAGAACCTGGTGAGCCGGGTTCTAATGAAAATAGTGAAGATATAAAACCGGAAGTTACTGGGGAGGAAGTTATTGAGAATGAACAATAAAATGGCTGAAACTCCAATCAATAAGAGCCCAAATTCTCTTCGCGGATGGATTCTTTTCATCCTTGCTATGGCTTTCATCATTTTCGTTTATCGCTGCACTATAGGAATACAGCTAATTTCAGGTAACTCAATGAACCCTACCATTCAAGACAGGAACGCTGTATTAATTAGCAAACTGTTTTTTAACCCAGATAAAGGGGATATTGTTATCGCCCGCGATCCTCACGGATACAACATTATAAAGCGAGTGATTGCCGTATCAAACGACACTGTATCAATCAAAGACGGCATAACATATGTGAATGGAAAAGCATTAGTGGAACCATATACATCTGGCACCTCTGAAGATTTGGAAGAAATCAAAGTACCTGAAAACCGATATTTCATCGCAGGAGATAATCGAACTCTTGGAGAAAGCTTGGACAGCCGTGACCCAAGCGTGGGGATGATTCCTAAAGAAAACCTGATAGGTGAAGTGTTAGTTTCACTCCTTCCATCCAAAATCTTATAAAACACTAGGAACCTATATGAAAAAACAGTCTAACTTTTACATTCAGACTGTTTTTTCATTATTATGCTTCCATTTATTAAACTCTAAAAACTCTTTAAATTGATCCTTTGTGACGCCAGACTGCATGGCTTCTTTAACTAAAATCGACCATTCTGTATCCAGACTTTCGCGATCATCGGTGTCATTAACCAGTGTATTCACAGACTCGCCTAAAACAGAAGATACTTTTTCCAGGAATAACACAGAAGGATTCGTTTGAAGATTTCGTTCAATGGAACTCAAGTATGACTTAGCTACGCCTGCACGATTAGCGAGTTCTGTAAGGGATAAATTACGTTCTATACGATATTTGCGAATGCGTTCTCCGATCAATTTTTTCACTCCTGCTCATCATTTTGGTACTATCATACCATATAACGAATTGGGTTTTACTATAAAAAGAACAATTTCGACAAATATTTTTCGACAAAACCTCAGTGAAGGGACCAATAGGGCTAGTTTTTTCTGATATTCAGCACATCATCAATGCATTCAATATGACGAACAGACTGGAAGTCCATGTAAGGGATGAGTCAAGGTGAACTTAAAAACCACTCAAATATACAAAACACTGTTTCCAGTCAGACACAGCATCTCTCATTGAAGCAGGCTTGTAATACTGAAAATAAGAAAATTAATCATAACCGTTCCTATGATCATTAATAAAACCCACCAGGCCATAACG
This sequence comes from Metabacillus flavus, assembly GCF_018283675.1. Taxonomy (NCBI): domain Bacteria; kingdom Bacillati; phylum Bacillota; class Bacilli; order Caryophanales; family Bacillaceae; genus Metabacillus; species Metabacillus flavus. The sequence goes on along the minus strand of NZ_JAGVRK010000001.1, from coordinate 3,661,585 downwards.
GCTCTTTTAACGAACCAATTAAGATGCAGAGCTTTTCTTCTGTATATATAAGGACCGATGCCTAAAAGAACGAAGATCACAAAATTCCATGTTTTCGAGAAAATATTCTTGGGATTGTATACTACACCATCTTCAAATTGTTCATAAAGGGTATCCCCAAGCAAAATAATGCATGCCGCATATGTACACTGAACGATAGAAAGAATAAGCACAGTATTTTTGATGATTTCGGGTACGAGGAACATTGTACTAACTCCTTAATTGTTAAGTGAAATGATTTTAATACAGTCAGCGTTTATTTTACGATAGACATAATGATTGCAAATAGAATAATGCTCCCAATAAATAATCCAATACAAAAGAGCATGAAAAGAAGCTTTTTTACAATCCAGGAGTGCTGATCCAGTTTTCTGTATATGTAGGGGCCAATTCCGAATAACGTTACCCCGACAATTAAAAATACCTTTTCAAGCCAAGTTCTTTTTAAGCCTTCTTTATGGATTCCGTTTTCGTACGAATCTAAAACAAGACTCCCTGTTAGTAGAATAAGAAAAGCATAAACGTTCTGAGCCCCCAAAAGAGCAATTAGTGTGTTTTCTAATATTAATAGAGAAATCTCTGTATTCATATAGATGCTCCTGCTAGCTAAAAAAATAAAGAGTTCGACTGATTACATTAAATAAGATAATTGCGATTATTCCTGCAAGTATGAGATAAAGAATGTATAGTAATTTGGATAAGATCCAAGATTCTCGTTGACTTTTGTAGTATAGAAATGGACCTAGGCCAACAATGGAGTATAAGACAAAGTTAATAAGTTTACCAAATACATTAGAGCTCTTATCAAAAATACCCCATTCAAAATATTCTATTTGTCCCCTGCCTAAAATTAACACAGCAAAGGCGTAGCCGAAATGACCTGCTAGAATGGCTAACATACATAATTCTATAATTTTGATTAGGCCTGTGGAAATCATCTTTTGAGCTCCTATAGAGGTATTTAATTATATGTGGATTTACTATTATCCTGTGAATTCTCACTAATCCTATTAAGAATTCACTTACTGCATTAATTGTTCTTAACCGGTAATTAAATTTCCTAAGCGCGATAAAATATAATAACAAATAATCCCAGATATGATAAGGCAAATCAGAAATAAGGAATATAGTAATTTAGATAAGATCCATGAACGATTTGCAGTTTTGTAATATATAAAAGGTCCAATGCCAACTAATAGTCTCAAAATGAAATTTCCTATTTTATGAAACCAGTTTTCCGGCTCCTTAAAAATTCCCCATTCATAGTATTCTATTTGTATTTTCCCTAAAATAAGTATTGCAAGTGCCTATGCAAATTGAGGACAAAGGATAATAAGGATACATATTTCAACTATTTTTAAGATTGCAAACCCCATTAAGTTATTCTCCTAATAATATGTAAAGTAAAGTTACCCCAAGGATAGAATTCATGCAGGATATTTATGGTTCAATGCTCAACCCCTCCCTGAGGTTATATGAATAATCTAAGAACAGAACTTAAGATTGAATAAAAAAGGATACAGAAAATTGAAAATAAAAGATACCAGCCTATGTATTGTAATTTCCTAGTTGACCATGAGCGTTGTCCATTATGAGTTTTTTTATAAAAATAGGGTCCAATTCCAAACAAAAATCTTAAAAAGAAATTTGTGGTTTTTGGAACCCAGTGTTTTGGGTTCTTGATAATGCCCCATTCATAATATTCTAAGAGAACATTTCCCATGATGATTAAGGTAAAAGCATATGCGTTCTGACTGACTAAGAGAATTAAAACGACAACTTCAATTAATTCTATTGGGGAATGCATGATGAAGACTCCTTAGACTGATTAGTCAAGCATTTGATCAGTAAAATAAATCAAGGACGAAGCTAATGAATAAGTAAGCTAAAAAACTTCCTAAAACAACCAAATTGGTCCATATGAAAAAAATCAGTTTTCTTAAAAGCCAAGAATGGTGCTGCAGCTTCTTATAAAGATAGGGACCTAATCCGAAGATCCCCCTCAGAATAAAGTTTGTTGTTTTTGGAAGCCAATGTTTAGGCTTTTCAAAAATACTCCACTCATAATAATCGAGGAGCGTGTTTCCAATCAGCAGCAATGAAAAGCAATAGGAACATTGAGCTGTGAGGATCAGAGCTACACCGATTTTCAATATCTCTGAGATTGATTCCATGAGTTAAAACCCCTTCAACTGATAAACCTAAGAATATGACTGACACCATTAAATAGAATGATAGCAATAACTCCAGCGATGATTAAATAAAGAATAAAAAGCAGTTTAGATAAAATCCATGAATTTCTGTGGGTCTTATAATAAAGAAATGGACCCAGTCCCGCGATAGAATACAAAATAAAGTTGATACATTTCAAAAATATGTTGTTTGTATTTTCGAATATTACCCACTCAAAATACTCTATTTGTACTCTCCCTAGAATCAAGATAGCAAGGGCGTAACCGAATCGACCAGCTATTATGGCTCCCATACAGAGATCTATAATAGTAATTACACCGTTAGAAATCATGTTGCGCTCCTTTAGAAGGTTCTTAGCTATTTTATATCTGGCTCTATTAGAATTGCATAAAACATGAAACAAAAATCTACTGCTTTTTGTAAGGACTTAGGTTCATCTTTTGAAGTGATTAAAAAACGAAAACTGCAGGGATATCCTGCAGTTTTCTTATGACGATGCTGCAGCAACAAAGCCTACGCCGTTAATAACTTCATACCATTCATCCGGAGGATTTAATCGGACTGAAACGGGCGTTACTGGATCATCTGTATATTCAGCTATCCAAACCCCGTTAGTAGAAGGGAGGAAAAATACAATGTTCTCTAGATATGTATCTTCTTCCTTATCTGACAAAGCAAAATTTGAAATGTTGAAAAGGGACCAGCTGCTTTTATGTAAGTCAGCTAAAAACTTTTTAAAGCTTTCATGTTCAGCTTGATGAACCTTTGCGAGGATGCGGTTTGCGTTTTCCTGTTTGCTTAAGGAATCAAAATCTTCGTCTGATAGTTTAAATTCATTGTGTGTATATTCATCGGTAAACTCAAAACTATAGTAATCTTTTATCATTTTTGGAATCTCTTCAGATTCTACATAAGAAAAGTCATGTATGATATCTTTATAAATCGAATGTGCAAGCCAGCCATTTTCCGTTACTTTATGAAACATGTAGGCACTCATATGAGGAGCATTGGAGCAGCGAATCATTCTTCGGGATTCTACATAGGATTTGATAAAGTTTTGCATGTTCTCGCTAAGCGGCTGCTCATCATTAGCCTCTTTTTCTTCATCCCATATATTTTTTAACAGTAGATGAGGAATCGTTATTTCAAAAATTAAATTCCACTCATCCTCTGTACGGTTTTTAGAAGCAGCAGCATCCATACCAAAAGCAAATTCAGGATAGCCACATACCGATACCAGCACTGCTAGTTCTTCTGTAGTGCATGTTATTTGATGTTCCATTTTTAAGCTCCTTTCTTAAAGAGAATTAACTCAGCTAAATAAATAAAGAGTTTGACTAATTACATTAAATAAAATAATCGCAATGATTCCAGCAATGATCAGATAAAGAATATAAAGTAGTTTAGATAAAATCCAAGAGTCTCTTTGGCTTTTATAGTATAGAAAGGGACCTAAACCAGCTATAGAGTACAGAACAAAGTTGATAGATTTAAGGAATATATTCGTTGTATTCTCGAAAATTCCCCATTCAAAGTATTCAATCTGCACTCTGCCCAAAATTAATATAGCGATAGAATATCCAAATTGACCTGCTATTATTGCGCCCATACATAGTTCAATTATTTTAATTACACCGATAGAGATCATGATGTGCTCCTTATAAAAAGTTTAATTAAACCATCCTGTTACAGACTTAACCGTAGTGTTAATCCCTTTACTAATAAGTTTTTCTCCTGCTCCAAATATTTTCTCACCAGCATCTTTAACCTTATCGCCTACTATTGTGCTTGCAACTCCGCCTACCAATCCGCCAACAGCTCCTCCAATAACAGTGCCAACTGGACCACCTATAGCGGTACCGGCGATCGCCCCAATTTTTGCTCCTGCACCAATTGCTACCATATCTGTTCCAACCCCAGCTAATGAGCGGCCTATTCTTTCAGCAACTGTTTTTCTAGAATTTTCAGGGCTAAACATTTCTGCTGCATTCCCTACAAAAGATACTGCTGTAGCAGCCCCCGGTACAAACTTAGCTGCTGTTTTTAAACCTCCAGCTTTAAATACAGTTTTGACAACATCTTTAGACCCCGCAGAAACTCTATCTTTAACTTGATTTTGGAATCCTTTTCCATTAATCCACCCGTTGCTATTCTTTGGGAATCCAAATGCATGTTTAATTAAGTGGGATGGACTGTCATAGGTATTAACAAAATTTTGGGCCATCTTTCTGAATGAATTGCTTGGATTTTCTTCTCGCATCAAGTTGATAAGGAATTTGGCTGTTTTATCTCTGTGTTTGCCTTTAGAGGTTAAAGAACGATCAGAGCTCACTGTGAATTCATAATTTCCTTTTATCCGATCCCAAAATTGGGGTTTAATATTATTCCTATAACGTACTGTTAATTTTTTTGCAAGTTTATATTTAAAGCCAGCTCCAGCTATCTGTGTTGCAATTAGAGCAGCATCAGCAATACCCAATTTTTCGTTTAGGGTATTAAGCGGGGAAGCGATAATATTTCCTAAATGCATGAATCGTTTTTCGGCTAAGTCACCATTCAATTCTCTTGCGCTTTTAACATCCGACAGCTGCCCAGGCACATACCCCCCAACCGAAAGCTTTCCACTATCATACATACCGGAAATTTGGTTGACATATGACGTTAATTTCTCCACGTCCTGCTCTACGGTAGTGAGCTCAGACGTTTGACTTTGGTCATACTCTGTCAGCTGCTTGATGGTTTCTTCCATGTCTTTCTTTCCTTCACTTACTTTACCAGCTACACCGCTGTCGTCAAGATTCCTTACGGGTGCGATGGATTTAATGGTATCGATGATTCCGTTTGCTTCGTCAGTCAGGTCGGAGGTGTAGTTTTTGGTTTCGTTCAGTCCCTGGGTCAGTTCACTCTCTAGAAAGCTCTGTTTAATAACTCCGTTTTTTTCTGGCTCAAGCTCGCTCAGATCTTTTTTCATTTTTTTCAGAACGCGCTCGTAGTTCTCGAATAAGAAATCATAGTAGGCGAGAAGGGGCTTATGTGTTTCACCGTAAAAGGAACGGATTGCCTGCCCGCCTTTACCGGTAAGGGCAGTATGGAGGTTTTCGATGGATTTGACATCCGCCTCCACTTTCTTTAGCTGCTCTTTTTGTGATTTGATTTCTGCCAGGGCTGTTTTAATGCCTTGGCTCAATGATTCGACGTCAAGAGTTTTCATTGCTTAGAAAACCTCCTTTCATTATTTAAAGGTAGACGCCAATTCGTCGTCTGTATCCTTCATGGATTGGACAGATTCTTTTGTTGCCTGAATATTTTTTAAAAGAAGCGCTTTGTATTGATCTGCTGCATCTTGAAGTGCTTGATTAAGCTCGTTGATTTTTTTTACTGCATCCAGTTCGTTTCCGCTTGCGAAGTCGCTTGCCAGGGAGGAGGTGAAGCCTTGAGAGGATGACTGGAGCCCATCGACTGCTTTATTTACTTCGGCAAGATCTATTTTAATTTCTTCTTCATTCATTTTATGAACTCCTTTCTAGTTTGCCTTCGCTGTAGCTTCTGCCTCAGCTTTTGCCTCAGCGGCAAGTCTTGCTTCTTCAGCAGCAATCTGATCTTTTAAATTCTTAATCTGATCTTTTAATTCTTCTATTTTTCCTTGAATCTGATTAAGGATATCTTCAAGCTGTCCGTCGTACATGTCTTTATATTCTTCTTTTAGTTCTGTCCGGATTTTATCAAAATCCGTGGCGTGTTCCCCATTATAGGTGTCTGCTGTGAGCTCAGGTTCCTTACACATCTTAATCTTCGCTTTAAATTCCTGCTGAATTTCTTCAAGCTTTGGTTTAGCGGCTTGCAGCTTTTCCAGCTGCTCCTCTTTTTCTCTTAATTGTTCATATAGATAAGATAAATAGGCCGACATCATCCGTCCCCCCTGAAAAAATAAAAATCTATGGATAATTCGAAATTTCGTCAAATTACGTATGCATTATTCTATGATATACGATGGCATAAATTAGGTTGAATGGGTAATTTACCTTATATTAGTAAAAAGCGGTGTGACTTTTGCAGTGATTTGATCTTTATTTAGTGGTTTTACCCAAAATATTGAAAAGTTAACCAATTTATTCTATAAAACTAGTTCTTAAAACATAAAAAAGAACAGCCTGTGTATAGATTGCAGACTGCTTAAGTAAATATTTATCGAAAACTCCATATATCATCAAAAACTTAAATTCCGAGGAATTTGGACAAAGCGTTTGACTGAATCAGCTCTTAACAGCAAGCTTTTCAATCTTCTCTTTTTCCTCATTCATCCGTACCTTCATTCCAATTGAAAGCTTCTCCATAATTTCTGTAGTGGAGTAGTCCTTATAGCTGATTTCTTTCCTTAAAAAGTCCGCACATGTATTAATGAAGGAGTTGGCGATGGATTCGGTGACCTTTCGGTTAAAACTGCCGGCAACCAATCCAATAACCGGAGAAAGAAGCAGGTTCGCTTTTCCGACTGTTTTTCCCGCGAGCTTCGCAAGAGTGGAGGCGCTCTCCTTACTGAGCTGTTTCGTTCCGTATTTAAGGGCAGCTTTGCCGATTGCGCGCCCGCCTTCAGAGGCAACGAACGGAAGCAGAATGGATTGCAGGAGCGGCCTTGCTTCCTTCGTGAACTTTAGGAAGTTCCGGTTAACTGGAATACCCATGACTGTCATGATGTCTTTCGCCATATACAAATACACAGCGCTTCGGCCCATCACATCCATGCCAATCGGGAACGCTTCAGCCGCGTGGGCAAGATTTTTATAGCTCACCGGGCTGTTTGAATCGAGCCGCTCCTGGATCAACTTTTTTGCTGAATCAATTTTCCGTTCTACTTCAATTTTTTGAGCCGCTGTAAACGCCCGTCTAGTCGCTTCAGGAATGATATCCAGCGTTTTGTCTATCAAATCGGTTAAGCCGTGCGGCGGAATTTTCACCTCACCCAGCAATAACTTTTCCTTTGACAGCACCCGGCAGATTGGAAGGTGGGGAAGCTCTTCTTTTATAAATTCAAGAAACGCCTCATTCTGATCGAATGTTTGCGTTAAAACAATGACGACCGGCATGTATTCGGAAAAGCTGCGGATCCACTCAATTTCCGTACTCTCGAGCCGTCTGCTTTCATTGGAAATGCAGTACCACATAATATGAAGATGATCCGCCGCATCCACCGAAGAAGCCCGTTTCCGAATCTCACTGACAATCTGCCTGCGGGAAATCTCCCGCTGCTCCAAGTCAAGCTCCATCCCCTTTGTATCAAAGAGGTGAACCGGTGCTTCCGGAATCCGATACTCAATAAGAGCCTGTGAAACCGGCCTGCCGACCCCGGTTTCCGCTTCATTAAAACCGAAAACAGCATTGATTAACGTACTCTTCCCAACGCCCGTCTTTCCGGACAGCACAATGTTCGGCTTAATAAAATTCCGGTTGAAATCTTCATTAAGCTCCGCCAATTCATCCTGAAGCCTTGCCAAAACCTCCGCCCATTGTATTTCATCACCGGTTTTGTCCATGGTTTTGCCCTCCTTTAGTCATTAGTGATACATACCCGAATATAGAGGGATGTATAACGCGATTCCTGAAATTTCCAATGGTTTTGTGGTATATCGTTTTAATTTGTATAATAGAAGAAAACAAAACAGGAGGCACCCCATGAACAATCTATCCTTCTGGATGTGGTACCTGATCGCAGCTGTCTGCGGCGGCCCCATCCTCTATAAATTTTTCGGAAACGACACAACCTCGCTCCTGATTGCCAGCGGAATTTATTTTATCATCGTCATTATTCTCCTGAACAAATGGAAAAACCGGAGAGGCCAGCAAAATAATCAATCAGATGTTTAAAAATTAATTAAGCGGGTAATTATCCTCTTACAAGATTAGTTGATTGAGAGGTAATTACTATGTTTAATTATGACCGAGCATCCTATATATCCTACCTGAAGCTAGTTCGCAATGTATCCATCCTTGGAGTCCTCGTATTCTTCGGCTACTACTTAACTCTGCAGCTCCAGGCAGGAACCGCCCAAATGGGATTCATCTACACAGGGTGCGCCTGCGCCGTCGTTGCAGCCATCACAAGCTATTCCATCATTAAAATGAGAAACGCTGCGCGCAGCAGGTGAGAAGGGGGAACCCTTCTTTTTTTTGTGTGCGTTGCACTGACCCCCGTCGCATCACCGCATCAGGGGACAGAGCACCAAACGCCGAACCTCATACGGAACAACGTAAAAAATGAGGGGGGACGGAGGTTTAGTGCTTTATCAGAGCGGGGGTCAGTGCTATGCTCCCCATATAGTTTACAGGGTCTCCTTAGACATGTTAGTGTCTACAATCAAAGGAGGAGAACCAGATGAAAAAATACTCAGCGGAATATAAAAAGAAAGTGATCAAGTTTTATCATGATCATGCAGATTTGGGTTATTTAAGTGTGGCAAGGGAATTTGGTATCCCTTCTGACGAAACGGTGAGACGTTGGATTAAAAAGGATCAGATGAAAGAAGAGCCCAAACCGGAAAAGCAACAGGGTCAAACGACGAGAAGATGTCTTCCCTCTGGATGGCCTAAACCAAGAACACTAATGGAAGAGAAAGCTTTTTCAGATGCGGAGAATGCTTACTTAAAAAAGTTATTAGCCTTGAGAAAGGAGGGCAGATAACCAAATCAGAGCGATTTGAAATCATTCATCACTTGGTAGAGAACTATAGTATTTACAAACTTTGTCTCATAGCTTGTGTTTCCCGATATGGCTATTATAAGTGGAAAAAGAGGCTCTCACGGCCTCTAACCGAGGAGGAGAAGAGAAATCAGGAACTTGCCTTTCTTCTAAGGGATCAGTACTTTGAGGAAAAAGGACGGCAAGGATACCGCCAATTGACGGCTCATTTGAGGAATCATCACGATTTATTCGTCAATCACAAACGCGTAAGAAGGTTATTGAATAAGATGGGGCTGCATGGGCGTCAGCGGAAAAAAAGTTCAGGAACTACGATCAAGAGAGCCATTTTGCCCCAAACCTCTTGAAGCGTCACTTTACGACCCCTTATCAAAATGACAAGCTTTGCATTGATATCACTTATGTGTACGCGGGGAGTAAGCGATACTATCTGTGTGCCATCATCGATTTATTCAACAAAGAAATCATTGCTTATCATTTGAGTGACAAGAATGATACGGAGTTGGTACTGGACACACTCAAAAAAGCAAATAAAAAAAGAGACCTGAAATGTGCCACCCTGCATAGCGACCAGGGACACCAATTCACGTCTCATAAATACAAAAACACACTTATAGAGTATCAAATCGTCCGCAGCATGTCTAGAAGAGGGAACTGTTGGGACAACGCACCGATTGAGTCATTCTTCAGTCATTATAAGACAGAAGGTCTTTGGCTGGATCGTCCCCGTACTCTACAACAATTAGTGGAAACGACAGATGAGTACATGGAATTCTATAATCAACGGAGATACCAGAAGAAACTAGGCTATCAATCACCGAAAGAGTTTGCCAAAAGCGTGAGCAGCTTGAAAAAATCGACCCTGTAAACTTGACAGGGCGCAGTGCACAGTGCACACCTCCTTAAACTCCCACTTCCCAACCTCCGCCAAATCTCCTACAATAGAAATAAAACGCTTACAAGGAGAACCTCATGGCGTACCTCAAACGATTTCTCTATCTTATTGCTATTCTCATTTTTGCTGCGACGGCTGCCATGACCATTTATTTTGGAAAGGAAACCTTTCATGTGACGGAAATTGCGGCAGGGAAGACGGATTCAAAGCATACGTATCATTTTGTCCTCATTCCTGAGGAGCTGGATAACGAGTATTGGAGTCTGGTTCAGGAAGGAGCACAGGATGCAGCGGAGGAGCATGGGGTATCCCTTGAATTCCTTGGCCCGAAGCAGGCGAATATAGATGAGCATTTGAAAACGATCGATATGGCGATTGCGGGACAGGTCGATGGGCTGCTGACACAGGGGATTGTGGATCAGGAGTTTACGCCGCTTTTAAATAAAGCAGTAGAGAAGGGTATTCCGGTTGTGACAATAGATACGGATGCCCCGAACAGTGAACGGTCTGTATATATCGGAACGGACAATTATTATGCCGGCTTTCTTGCGGGAAAGGCGCTGATGGCTGATACGAAGGGGCCTCAGACGGTTGGGGTTATTACAGGGAGTTTCGAGGCGTCCCATCAGAAGCTCCGGGTGCAGGGGTTTTTAGATGCGATTAAATCGGAGTCCCGAATCAAGGTCGCAGCGCAAAAAGAATCCAATATTACGAAAGCAGGTGCGGTTAAGGCAGCATACGAATTTTTCCAGGAATACCCGGAACTAAATGCGCTGTACGGAACGAGTGCTCTAGACGGGATCGGCATTGCGCAGGTAGCGGAGTATTTAAAAAAGGACAAGCGGACGTATGTAATCGGCTTCGATACTCTTCCGGAGACGCTAAAATACATCGAAAAGGGTACCATTCAGGCGACGGTCGTTCAGTATCCGTATCAAATGGGCTATAAAGGGGTCGAAACGCTGCTGCAAATCAAAAAAGGGCTCAAGCCGAACCCGGTTCAGCATACGGAAACGGCGATTATTCGGGAATATGACCTGCCGCTCACTCCCGCCAAGCCTGAGGGGGCCAGGCAATGAAGTCCATCCGCAGCAAGCTCCTTATCTATTTTTCTGTCTTTGTGGCGTTATTCAATATCGTAACCTTTTCTATTTATTTCAGCAGCAATCGGATGGTTTCTGAATATGATCAAAGCTTTCGGGGGTTCCTGCTGTTTAATGAAGTCTCCCAGCAGGCAAGCTCCATTTATGAAAAAATTAATGGCTTTGCTGTCGAAAAGGATGGGAAGTTTGTACAGGAGTATGATCAGCTTAAAAAAACCTTCCGTAAAAATTACGATCGGCTGGAGCTTGAGAAGCCGGCAGGAGTAGGAGACCCTGAGCTTCTGAAATACCGAAACATGATGAAAAGCCTGCTGGCAGAAAGCGATGCAACCATTGAGGAAGTAAAAACGAGCCAAATTGAGGATTACCTGCGGCACTTAAAGGAAGTTCAGAATATCTCCTCTTATTTGCAGGAATCCACCCTCACCCTTCTGAACATGGAGCTTTCTGAGTACCGCGCGTTTTATCAGGATATGGAAAAGCGCAACCAGGCGTTTCAATGGTTCACAATCAGCCTGTTCACATCCACCCTGCTGCTTGCCCTGCTGTTGGCTCTTTTTTTCTCAAGAGGCGTCACCCGTCCCATCCGGCAGCTGTCCGATGCGGCCAAAGAGATTGCTTCCGGGCGCTTTGAAGGTCCGTCCATTGCCGTCAAATCAAGGGATGAAATCAGCGTTCTTGGAGAATCGTTTAACCACATGAAGGACAATTTAAAGCGTCTTATTGAGGAAATGGAGGAAAAATCGGAGCTCGATCAGCTGCTGAAGGAACTTGAGCTCAAGCATCTGCAAAACCAGATCAACCCTCATTTTCTATTTAATACACTGAACACCATTGCCCGGATGGCCTATCTAGAAGAGGCACCGGTCACAAGCAGGCTGATCGAATCCGTGTCCCAGCTGCTTCGCTACAGTTTAGGAAATCTCAATAAAACAGTCACGCTTTCTGAGGAAGTAAGCGTGGTTCAGGAGTATTTTTACATTCAAAAAACAAGATTTGCCGACCGGATTGCATTTAAAACCGAAATCGATGAAACCTGCCTGGAAAAGGAGATTCCGAGTCTTACGCTCCAGCCGCTGGTGGAGAACGCCTTCATCCATGGAGTGGAGAACAACGAGTCCGGCGGGGAAATTACGTTAAGGATTTTCTCGCAAAAAGGAACGCCGGTTATTGAAATTGCCGATAACGGAGAGGGGATGACAGAGGACCAGGTGCAGAAAATTTTTGATCAGCAGGAGCATGCGCATGAAATAAGCAGCGGCCACTCAACGGGCATTGGCCTCCGCAATGTGATCCGCCGCCTTGAACTTTTTTATAAGCGAAAGGATGTCCTGCAAATCCAATCAAAAAAAGGCGAGGGAACGACAATCCGGATTATCCTGAGTGAATGATGATATAAAGAAAAAGCCAAGATTCCTTGGCTTTTTCTAATAGGATTGGGGAGAGCTTCCAAGCAATGCCGAAGCCTCATCCATATACATCCCGACATTTAATAGCGCCTCCGTACACTGCTCAATCTCAGCAATATCCATTGAATCAATGGCATCCGGGTAATGCGCTACAACATAATCAATCTCCTTGCCTGCCAAAAGAAACAAATCATGAACCTCCGCCATTCCAGGAGGCGGCTGAAGGCTTTTCAAATCATCGCTTGCACTCTGCATCTGAACCAATGCTTTCGCCATTTCCTTCACCCAAACCGAATCGGTCAGAAGCGATGGATCCCCGCTCGCCTGCATATTCAGCTCCCCAAAAGCATAAAGCCCATTAGACAGCTGTTCAAGCATCGGACTAACCTGATCTAAATACTGCATTTCCGCATCGTTCACATCTGGTTCAGCAGGTGCTGCAGGCTCTTCAGCAGGCGGCTCCTCAGGTGCAGGAGCGGGTGCTTCAGGAACAGGCTCTGCCTCAGGAGCTGGTTCTTCTTCCTTTACAGGCGGACTCTCTTTTTCAGCAAGGGGCTCTTGAACCGTCTTTGGCTTCTCATTAATCACACAGCCGCTTAACAAAAAAAGCGAAACAATCAGCAAGGATAAAGCTTTCTTCAAATAGAGTCCTCCTCAAATCAAACCCAATTTGGTATAGGGTTATCGTATGGCGGAGGGGGAGGGGCTGTGCATGGTTAATATGTGGGGTGGGGCGCCTGGGGATGGGACGCGGCGCCTGACCCGCTCTTCTTCACCGCAAGTGGGGACAGAGGCAAGGCGCCTCAAAGCCTTGTGGGAGAAGAGATAAGCGGGGGAGGTGCCAGAGCTTTCGTGATGCAGAGAATGTGGGAACTGGCACCGTGCCAGTCCCGTCATCCTTCACCGCAGCCGGGGACAGAGGAGCATCCCTTCAATCGCTTGCTGCATAAGGGTTTGCAGGTGGCGGTGCCAGAGCTTTCACTCTTTAGCAGAGTGCGGGACAGACCCCGTTATTATGATATTCAATCCCAATCCCTAAAACCGACACTGACCCCCACTGCATCACCGCAGCAGGGGTCAGAGTAAAGAAGCGGCCGCTTCCCATGGATATTGACCTTGACTAACGGGGGGACGGAGTTTTAGTGCTCGGGGGTCAGTGCAATGCACTGACCCCCGAGCACCACCGCATCAAGGGACAGAGCAGCATCACTGCAATCCCATCCAGCACTAAGTACTGTGATCGAAGGGGACGGAGTTTTAGTCCTTTACCGAACCGGGGGTCAGTGCAAACCGATTCACCCCCGCCACACCCCATACCTCCGCACACTCACCCAATAAAATCCCCCAAACATAATCACCGATCCAATCAAGGACGAAACGGGATCCACTTCACCTGATACGGAGAACACTGCCGGCAGCTTGCCTCCAACTGAGAGCTCGTCTGATATAAACAAAAACAGGAACATGTTATTCGCCGCATGGGCGCCGATCGAAAGCTCAGCGGTACCCGTTTTCAGTGCGATAAAGGTGAGCATGAAGCCGGCGACGATGTATTCCAAGCCCACTAGTACGGCAGAGCGGCCCATTTCGGGATTGGCGAAATGCAGGGAGCCGAATACGAGAGCAATGATCAAGGCAATCAGGATCGGGCTGCGCAATCCTTTTCCAAGCCATTGAACGAGGAATCCTCTGAAGAAAAGCTCTTCAACGGTTGTTTGAATCGGCGTGAAAACCAGCACCAAAGCTAGAAGAATCAGAAATTGAGAGGGGGAGGTCTCTTTATTTAACGAGAGCCCTTCCTTAAATAAGAGCCAATCCACTAGATTAAGTACGAGGTAGATTCCGATAAACACGCCGAATCCCCACCCGATTCTGCCCCAATCCAATCGTTCGCGATGGGTAATGAGAGAACGGATCGTGCGTTTATGTATAAATCTTATCGCTATAAAAATTCCGAGGAGCCAGAATAGATAGGTGGCATGCAGCAGGGCGAAGTCAATAAAGGGCGAGAGTCCGACCGCACTGCCGAGTACCGGGTCGAAGTATGTGTTTGAATTGCCGTCCAGATCTGTAAACATAAACAGGCCAATTCCGTATACGACTCCTCCGAGTGCGATAAACAGCAGGATGACAAGCAGGGAAGAGATGTACCGTTTCCAGGAATTTTTCCTGGAATCTGTTTTCCAATAAACTTCGGTCACGATGAATTCCTCCTGTTTTTATAAACAAAATATACAATTAATTTACAAAAATAACATATTTTAAGTTATTAAAGTCCTATATAATGGTATTTGAAAATAGTTAAAATTTACTATTTTACAAAATATAAAGGGGGGAACAATATGAAGCTATGGAAATACAAAAAATCTCTTAACACTCAAGACGACCTGCAAGGAAGTGTGTTAAGAGAGGGGTCCGGCAGAATGCTGCCTGCGCATATCATACCATTTATCTTAATTTAGCAGAAGGGGGGAAACACAGATGAAAGTCGTTGACGAGTATTATATACAGAAAAAAACAATGGCGCTGGAGTCTAAGTGGGATGAGTTTGGACATGTGTACACGATTATTCATGAAGAGCATGAGAAACTGATTATCAAGAAACCCGCAACATCTGTAATTGAGTTTAACTGTGTATTTTATGGAAGCAGCTACAAAGGGCGTTTACAGGCGTCCGGAGAAATATTGCTGGGGCAGAAGCTGCTTCCGGTATGTGTATGTGAGTTCAATGACATCTATATGTTCCCGACGATGTCGCCTAAAAGTGATCAGGTTATATGGCTTGCAGTTGATCATGTGAAGGAAGTCCGTTCCTCCAAAAACAAATCGGTTGTGATTTTGTCGAATGGAGATCAGCTGTTTATCCCTCTGTTAAAGGAATACATAACAAGCAAGATTGGAAAGACCTCTCAGCTTGCTATGACGCTTCAGCAGCGGCGCAGGTTTTTACTAGAAAATAAATATTGGAATGACAAGTATCCGTTTAAATAGGAAAAAGGGTGGCCGGGAAGTAACGGTCACCCTTTTGTTATTAATTGTTCCATAATCTCTTCAATCGGCTGCGGCCTGCTGAAAACATAGCCTTGTCCTTGGGGACAGCCGATTGAGTGGAGAAAACAGGCTTGTTCATTCGTTTCCACGCCTTCTGCAATGACCGTCAGGCTTTTGCTTTCCGCAATTTGAATGACAGCTTGGACGATGGCTGCATCCTGTTCATTGCTAAGAATATCCTGAATGAAGGAGCGGTCAATTTTCACGATATCGATTGGAAGGATCTTTAAATAATTCAATGATGAAAAGCCTGTTCCGAAATCATCGAGAGCGATGGCAATGCCTGCTTCTTTCAATGTGTGGAGCTGCTTCAAAACGAGATCAAAATGATCGATTACAACGCTTTCCGTAATTTCAATTTTGAACTGCTGTGCAGGAATGCTGTGTTCGGTAAGCTTATCCATAATAAAAGCAGGCAGGGATTCATGGTAAAACTGTTTAATGGAAATGTTGACGGCGACGTTCAGATTGTCACAGCCTGCTTGCATAAGCTGATTTAAATCGCTTGCCGCGCGGTCGATGACCCATTCCCCTATTTTGCGGATGATCCCCGTCTCTTCCGCTACCGGTATAAATTCTGCCGGCGACACGCTGCCGAGGCGGGGATTGTTCCATCTGATCAGCGCCTCAAGGCCAGTTGTTTCCCCCGTTGCAAGCGATACTTGAGGCTGGTAATAAAGCGTGAATTCTCCAAGCTCCAGCGCTTTTTGCAGTTCATTCTCTATCAGGACTCTCCGTGCTAAATTGTTGTTCAGCTCCGGATTGAAAAATTCATAGGTGTTTTTGCCTTTCTCTTTCGCACTGTACATGGCAATATCAGCAGTTGAGATCAAGTCATCAATATGATTAGCGTGATCCGGATAAAGGCTGATGCCGATGCTGCACGTTATACTGACTTCATTGTCACCTATGGATATTGGCTTTGAAATTTCTTCAAGCAGTTTTTTAGAAATAGACTCTATGGATTCTTCTGCATTTGCGGGAAGTGCAATCAGGAATTCATCGCCCCCATGGCGGCATAAAATAGCGCGTTCCCCGCAAATGCCGCGGATGATTTCAGCAAGCTCCTTCAATAATTCATCTCCGGTATCATGCCCCAGGGAATCGTTGATGAGCTTAAAGCGGTCGAGATCGCAGAACATAACGGCAACGGACCGGTCAAACTGCGAGGCGAGCCTCAGCTCTTTTTCCAGTTGCTCCGAAAAGGAATACCGGTTATGCATATTCGTTAAGACATCAAAATGAGCAAAGTACTCAAGCTTCTTTTGCTTGTTCCTGAGCTCCAGCATGACCCGGTTAAAATCACCAATCAGCGTTTCGAAGCTTTTAATCAGTTTTGAAACCTCTGTAATCGTTGTTCTTGGCCAGCGAATCTTTTCAGATGTCACCTTGGAGGCAGAAAGCTGATCTGTGATTAACGATAGCCTCCGTATGGATGACACAAGCATATTGCTCAGCCAATAGGCGATGAAAATGGAGAAGCCGATAATAACCAGGATCAGTCCAAACAGCTTAGTATAGCTTGTGTATATCTCGTTTTGATACGGCTCAATTTTTACCGTTGTAAAGGGATTCCAGGGAATTGAAGGGATGTCCGCCTTTTCTGCTAAAAATGATTGCTTCCAGCGCTTCATTTTGTTCGTATTTAAGTCCTCAACAGGCTGCATGATAAAGGGTCTTTCTACATCGACGTCGCTCGAAAGCTGCCCGTTTTTAAGCTGGCTCAAATCATACATGGTTAAGGTGTGCTCGTCATATAAGCTAACCTCAATGTTTTCTTGAGGCTCCATTCGATTCAGCATGACCAGAAGATCCTTTAGCTTATAGGTAGCAACCGCAAATCCCGTGTAATCTTTTTCATGGAAAGGGACGACGATGCTTGTCATCTGCTCTCGTGTGAACTGATTAAAGTAAACGTCTGTCACATAAGGGTGCAGCTCGGTCAGCTTGAGCATGGTCACATCATAGAATGGAAGATTTGAAGCTTCTGAGTAAAGGTAATCCAAATCCTTCCGATGGTCGAAAACATAAATATCCTGAACGAACGGAAGACTCCTGCCAAGCTCCTTCAAATGATTTTGCATGTTGCTGCTTGCGAGATAGAGTCTTAATGTATTTAATGAGGCGCGGTGAGTGGACTCCCAGCTTGTTAAAGAAGCACTGATCATTTGCGTTTTCAGCGAAGCGGTTTCTCTAATATCAGTAAGTTCACTCCGGTATACTTTGTTGCCCTCATAGACAAGCAGGAACATGGAAGGAATAAGAAAGACTGAGGTGAAGGTGATAAATAGGAGCTCCTGAAAGCTTTTTGTATGTGCTTTTTTCAAAATGTACTGCTGATAGACTAAATGCAGGATTGAAAAAATAAGGCAATTTAATATTCCGTTGACTATATATTTCAAGGTGACAATGGTTGTGTCCAGTACCTCGGTGCCGAGTATTCCATAATAGAAAAGAAAAATAAGAGGAGTACCAATGGTAAACCAATACAGGGCATCGAGAATTACGATATTCAGGCTGCTCCTGCGGTGAAGCATATAAACGATGAGGCATTCCGCTGTTAAAATGATGACCCCGAAAAAATGATTCCATAAGGAAAAAGTGACAAGGCTTGCAATCAAGGAGGCGGCCAGACCGGGCTTAATACCATATGAATAAATAATAATAAAAACAAAGATGGATCCAAATAAAAAATCAATGCCAAAAAATATTTCAATCGAGAAATAATTACCTAGAACGCCGAGTATCGTTAATGTGATGGTTCCCAGCCATGCTAGCGGGTTTTTAAATTGTGGAGTCAATAGGATCACCATAGTAGAATTTTGTCGGATTTTGAAGTCTGCATGCATATTATAAGGGGAATTAGGAATTTTGCGCTAGAGGTAGAAGAAGAGATTTGTATAAAATGATTCTTTTTACCTAATTTGAAATAAAAAAATCCGGTTTTCACCGGATTTAGTTGCTGCTGGCTGTGCTTGGTGTGATGTCCAGGCTCTCCTGCAGTTCTTTTGTTAAGGCTGTGCGTGCTTCTTCTGGAACCTCAAGGTAATAAACACCATCGATTTTTGTATCTTTTCCTTCAATGGAATGCTGAACCATTTTGCTGCTCGCATCCCGGTAATTTGAAACCATGTCCCACATATTATCAAAGGAAAGGTTTGTTTTTACATTGTTTTCGACGACACTCAGCATATCGCCGAATTTAGTAATTGACTGAACATTGGCTCCCTTGGCAATAACCGCTTCAATCACTTTACGCTGACGAAGCTGACGGCCGAAATCGCCATCCGGATCCTCATACCTCATCCTCGAATATTTAAGTGCCTGCTCGCCATTCAGTGTAATCGGACCTTTTTCAAAGGTTTCTTTTTCATAGGTGAAAGCAAGATGGTTGTTGATTTCAATGCCGCCCACTGTATCAACAATCTGCTTAAAGCTTTCCATGTTCACTTTAACAAAGTAATCTACGTCTACTCCAAGAAATTTCTGAACAGTAGCAATTGCCATGGATGTACCGCCGAATGCATAGGCATGGTTAATTTTGTCGGTCGTATTGTTGCCGACAATTTCCGTTCTCGTATCCCTTGGGATGCTGACCATATGCATTTCTTTTTTATTCGGGTTTACGGTCATGTATATAAGAGAATCAGAGCGTCCTGAATCCCCTTTTCGTTCATCCACGCCCATGAGCAGGATAGAAATGGGATCCTTCTTTTCCAGGTTCACAACAGGTTTTGTCTTTTCAATTTTGACCTCTTCCTGAATATTGGCAACGGTATCATTTGTGCGTTTAACCAAATAACCCGCGTACAAACCTGCTCCAAGAAGTAAAACCCCGATGATAGAAAGAGTGACCCATAGCCACGTTTTCCGTTTTTTATTCTGTTTTTTCGCTCTCAAGCTTTTTTCCCTCGTTCCATTCATAATTGTCTATTAAAACCGATACATAAGTAGGGATTGACAGTTAGCGTTATTGAAGAAATTTTGCCATATCTATGTAAAATTGTCTACAAAAACTTGTAAAATATTAGAGTGTTCCAGGTAAATACAGGAAGGAAGAACTGAATAAATGAAAAAAATCTTGATAAGTACATTGATTATGACATGCTGTTTAGGAATTTTGCAGCAGCCAAAGGTAAGTTCAGCACCTGTTTTTCAAAAAATCGGCCAGCAAATTACCAATTTAAATGTCACAGCAGCTGCTAGTGCTGTGAATAAAAAAGGAGAGCCGCTCATGTATACCATGCTGCAGGGTCTCCCGGCCAAACTGATTGTGACCAATTTATCTACAGGAAGAGTGGTAGATTCAGAGTCTCTGGATGGTTCGACGGCCGGCTGGTCCATACAAGCCGATTCCGAACAGGTTTGGATTGGCACAACTCCAGGAGAACTGCTCTACCGTTATGATCCGAATTCTATGAAGCTTGAGAAAGCGGGCAAGGCCACCGCAAAAAACGGAACAACGATATGGGGACTTGCATACAGTGCAAAGGAAAAGGTTTTGTACGGAGTTTCTGCCAATGAAGGCAGGCTGTTCAGCTATGCTTCCGGAAAATTTAAAGATCTCGGCACGGTCGTATCCGGGAAAAAGGACGCGAAAAGTGTAGCCTCTGATGATGCAAACCGTCAGCTGTTTATCGGAACCGGAGCACCTGCAACGCTCGTTTCATATGACATAAAAACGGCGAAAAAGCAGAGCATCCTTCCATCCAGGTATATGTCACAGAAGCAGATTGATTCCATCAGAGTGGTTGGCTCTCTTGTTTTTGTGAAATCTAATCCAGAAAATAAGATTCTCGTGTTTGATGCGAAAAGCAAGAAGCTAACAGGGGAGCTAGCGGCTACGTCAAGAGGGGTGTCTCCAAAATCACCGAAAGAAAATTCCGTTTATTATGCAAACGGTACGTCCCTTTACCGGTATGATTTAGGTTCAAAAAAATCAGAGCTTGTCGTACATAACCGAATTCCGACCAGTATCGTTTCACTGGACTTCGTTGTATTCCCAGGTTCATCCGAAGCGGTTTTAACAGGCAAGGTGGGCAATTCTGATCGCTATTTCACCTATAAATCCACAAGCCAATCCTATGAAAACCTGAACTTGGTGCTGCCTCCGCAGGGGGTAGAGGTGCATAAAATCGGAGCAGGAGCGGACGGGAAAATTTACAGCTCCGGGTTTTTGAACGGAAAGATGGGAACGTATCAGCCTTCAACAGGAACAAGCGTCATTCAAGAAGCAATCGGCCAAATGGAAAGCATGGCTTCAGCGAATGGGAAACTGTATTTTGGCGTCTATCCCGGTGCGAAAATATTGGAATACAACCCATCTGCTCCCTGGTCAGCGGGACAAAATCCCAAACAGGTCGCAGCCTTTGATGGAAGCGGACAAGACCGGCCGATGGCAGCAGCAGCTTTACCAGGTTCGAAACAAATCGTTTTTGGGACCGCACCGAGATCAGGCAAAAACGGAGGGGCACTTGCCATCTATGATACAGCAAGCCGAAAAGCCTCCGTCCGCCATCAAATCGTAAAGGACCAAAGCATCGTCTCCCTTGCTTTTCATTCCGGAAGCAAAAAGGTATATGCCGGAACTTCCATATTTGGAAAAGCAAATGTAGATAAAAATAAAACAAATGCTGTGCTGTTTGCTCTTCCGGCCGGCAACCTAATGGGAAAGCCTGAAATCATCCGACTTCCTTTTAAACACGTACAATATATCTCAGCCCTTGCCGCTGCAAAGGATGGGCGAATCGTCGGGATAGCGGATGGTAACGTGTTTATCTATAGCCCTGGAAAAGGTGTCACCATCCAGCGTCCGGTCGTGAAAAGCGTCTCCGGGTACACACCTCATGCATCTCTTGCCATTGGAAGAGATGGGAATGTGTATGGAACGGTTGAGAAGATATTATTTAAGCTTGATATGAAAACATATAAAATGGCGGTCTTGAGAAAAGGGCCAGATCAGGTAGCTGCGGATTCCACAGGTGGACTATTTTTCCATGATGAAAAAGATCTGTGGAAAATGAATTATTGATAATGAAGGAAGGGAATTGTTAATATTACAAAAACATATAAACTAAAAACCCGATTAATTCCCCCAGTCTCAAGGCAAGGGACAAAGTTAATAAAGTCCATTCATGTTCAAAAGCAGCCATTTCATATGAATCCAGTATAGGATATCGATAACTTTGATTCAGAAAAACCTTAATATTTGAGATGGGGGAAGGCAGATTAAAATGCATCGATTTTTACTTTGGCTTAATGAATCAGCACATGCAGGTGAAGTCTGTATATGGTTTGCGAAGGCGTTGGCCAATAGTCTGCATACGATTAAGCTCAACTATGAGAACATGCGAGAATTATAAGAGTGGAATATACCGTTCCCAAAATAGATACTATTTTAATAGAAGAAAAAGAATACAAAGGCTTTTTCTTTGATGCTGGGCTCTCAGAATCTTTAACCAGAGTGGAGAACACGCGCGTAAAATTAGAAGAGAAAATCTGAAGCTCTTCTGAAAAAAGTTTTGCGTCTGTAATGGAGCAGGAAATTACATACAGGATGGTTTAAAAAAGGAACCTGTTTATTCCTGTTACATGGCAGCTGTTGATCATTTTAAGGGGAAATCCCAGTCAGATACATTGAATTTGATGAAAGCAGGTTAAAAGAAACAATATAAGTCAAATTGCAATGAAGCCGGACTGCAGAAATCCCTGCAGTCCGACTTTTTTTGATCTCCTTCTTCATTCCCCGGGAAATTTCCACCTTCCTTGCACAAAACCTGTCACATAAAATACTTGAAATATTAAAAGGTAAAAAGTGGATAGTGTCGTATTTACTTTAGTGGAGAATATTTCCACTGACGAAAAGACGGGGGTTAAATTGTGAGAAAACCATTAAAAAAGGCATTAAGCGGAATTGTAACAGCAGCACTCATCTTCAGTGCGCTGCCGGGAGTATCTGCGGCGGCCGTTGAAAAAGGGCCGAAATCAGAAGCTGCCATTAAAGAACTGTTGAAACAGCATCAAGGGAAACAGGGGAAAAAAAGCAGTGTAAAAAAAGAAAAAGATCAGCAGTTTGCGGATAAAACTTTAATGATTAAATACAAAACACCGATTTCCGCTCAGGCTCACCAGCGTGCTGGAGGAAAGCTCATCCAGCGGGTAGCGGCACTTGGTTATGATATTGTTCAGGTGAACGGAAAGATATCCATGGAGGATGCTGCGAAAAACTATGCATCGATGCCTGGAGTTTCATCTATTTCTAAAAGCGCTTTACTGAAACAAGCAGGAGGGCCGGATCTTAAGGCGTCTTCGATGTATCACCTAAATACACTGAACATCCCGGAAACGTCAAAATTGGCTGGGAAAAATAAAGTGCGGGTAGCGGTCGTTGACACGGGCGTGGATGCGAAGCACCCGGAACTGAAAAATAAGATAAAAGGCAATAAAAATGTGATGAATCCTGCCCAAAACGGGTTAGTTGACGTTCATGGAACTCATGTTTCAGGGATTATTGCTGCTGAGAAGAACAATGGAGCTGGCGGATACGGCATCAACCCAAATGCAGACATTCTTTCGATCGACGTATTTAACCGTTCCTTTTTTGCTAATGATTACACCGTGGCACAGGGAATTCTTACAGCCATTGAACAAAAGGCTCAAGTCATCAATCTCTCTTTGAGTTCCTGGTTCCCATCTCCAATCATCGAGGATGCCGTCCGAAAAGCGATTGATGCCAACATTACCGTCGTTGCGGCAGCTGGAAACAGCGGAATGAATATGCAGGAATACCCGGCATCCTTCGAAGGGGTTATCGCAGTTGGAAGCACAAACAGTAAGAATAAGCTTTCCAGCTATTCTACATTTGGTCCGTCCGTCGACGTGGTTGCGCCAGGAGAGGATGTGTACTCCACCCTTTTTGATTTTGAAAAAGGCTCCTCCTACGGAAAAATGAGCGGAACGTCCATGTCGTCGCCGGCAGTAGCGGGTGTCGTTTCTTTAATGCTCAGCAAAAATCCAAAGCTTACACCGTATCAGATTAATTACATTTTAAACAAAACAGCGAAGGACCTTGGGACGAAAGGGTATGACATCTCTTACGGAAACGGCCTGATTGATCCGGTTGCTGCTTTGAAATACGATGTGAAAAAGGTTCCGGCCAACCCGAAACTCCCGGCAGATAAAAAGCTCGGTGCTGCAAAAAATGTAGCTGCGGAGGATGGGAAAGCAAATACGGTCTCCGGCTCCTTTAAGAAAATGAATCAAACGGATCTCTACAAGCTGAATGTCAAAAAGGGCGACTTTGTTCAAACCAAGTTGACCGGATCTGCGAATTATGACTATGTTCTTGGTCTTGAGTTTTATAAGGGAGAGGAAACAAAGGCTGCTTCCACTCAAAAAATCAATGATCAAGGGGAAAATGGAACGGAAGGAACGCTATTTGAAGCAAGAGAAGATGGTGTCCTGTTAGTGTCTGTTAAAGATGCATACGGCAACTATAGCGAGGCTGATCTCTCCAAGTATGAACTGATGATTGAAAAACGCAGTACGAAGCTTGAGGACACGAATACGATGGAAGCACCTGAAAAGGTTTCAGTCCTTCCTTATAGATCGGAAAAACCTTTTTACTTCACAGATGAGTCGGCTGAAACGCCTCCAGCAGGTGAAGACACTAAAGGCGAAGGGCAGGAAGAAAATCCTTCAAAGCCAAACCTCAAGGGAGACAGCGATTTCTTTACATTTAAAACCGGAGAAGTCAAAGCAGGGGAAATGATAAAATTTGCTTTGTCAGCTGTCCCGGGAATTGATTCAAATCTGAAAATCTCTTTGATGGTTGAGGAACAAGGCAATAAATTCCCAATGGAAATTGGAATGACGGATACGAAAGGGCCGGGACAAGGGGAAGAGGCGATCTTCCAGGCAAGCCCGAACAGCGAGTACGTCATTGAGGTGGCGAATAAGCCAAGTATGGATGCGTGGATCTGGATGATGATGAGCGGAGAACAGGTCATTGACCTGGATCGTAATTTCTCCTCCCACCTTCCATATGAAGTTCTCTTATCCAGTCAGGTAATAGAGGCGGATGAAGATAACTTCCCTGAAAGAAGAGAGGGTTCCGCTGAAGGGGAAAAACCATTGAGTGCGGTGGACTCCATTAAAAGAAGTGAAATGATGGAAGATGATTTTTCTCCAATTGATTCCTTTGAGGAGTATATTGAGCGTGTATTAAGCAGCGCCCTTCCTTACCAGGCAGGAAGCACGTCAAAAGGATACATTCAGTACATGGGAGATGAGGATTGGTATGCATTCACCCCTGACGAACATGCGGTTTATGATTTTACGTTTGCGAACGGAAGGGAATCCAATGTTCCGGCGATGGAGATCTACCGGTACGATGAAAAATCGAAAGATCTTATTCCGCTAGCTGCAAACGTCCAGATGACGGAAAATGGCTACGGACCTGCTGCTAAATATGAAGCAGGCTTGAAAAAGGGACAAACCTACTATTTGAAAATGGCAGATATCAATTATCAGGCTTCAATCTATCCGTATGAATTTACGGCTAAAGCGACACATAAAAACATAGCTGATAAATATGAAACAAATGATGACTACGCTCAAGCGGCGGCAACTGGCTTAACCTCTGTTGAAGGAAACTTCTCTTCAATTGGCGATATGGATATGTTTTATTTCAAACCGGCAGCGAGCGGTCTGTATGGATATGCCATTCAGCCGATGCCAGAGAAAATCATGGGCTCAAAAGTCTCTGAAAACCTTAAGGCTGCCATTGACCCTGTAATAGTCATGATTGAAGACACCAATGGAAACGGAAAGCTTGAGCCAGAAGAGGAAGGCAATTTTATAATTTCAGACTACGGCTTCGATAACGACCCTGAGGCGGGCTCACTCGCAGGGAAAAAAGGAAAAGGCTACTTTGCAGTGGCGTTTAATTACTGGGGAGACCGAACAACACTTGTTCCTTACAAACTAACCATTTCCAAGATGGGCGGGAAGGATGAGGACAGCGGCTCTGTTGTGAAAAAAGGAATCCCTAGCAAGCCTGCTTCCCTGAAGAACGGATCAGCAAAAGGCTACTTCCACTCACCAAAGGACTCTGATACGTATAAGCTCGTTCTATCAAAAGAAAAAAAACTGACGGCAACTCTCAAAACACCATTTGGAACAGATGGCAAGGTAACCGTTTTTGATTCAAAAGGAAAAGCAATATGGACGGCTGACCAATACGGTACAGGAGATTCCGAGCTGTTCAAACTTAGTCTTAAAAAAGGAACATACTACGTGAAGGTAGAAGAAGCGATGAACCGGGTAAGTATGTCTCCTTATGAACTAACCATTAAATAATCGAGTGGGGGCTGTCAAAAAGCCCTGCTGAGAGAAAATGTCCCAATTGATTACCCAAGCACGCTCGCTGTATGAGTGGTCTTGGGTTTTTATTTTTTTAACTATGTACTTTGTACAATAATAGGTTAGGCTGATTGTAGCGGAAGGTGCGAGACTCCTGCGGGAGCAGCGGGACAGGTGAGACCCCGCAGACGCTCGGCGTCGAGGAGGCTCACCGCCCGCCCCTGGATAAGGGAGCGCTGCAGTGGAAATCAGCCCAAACAAATCTAAGTTAAATAGCAAGTGAGACAGACCCGTTGGTTTTTATTTCTCCAAAAAGACGAAACCCTGTAAAAAGAGCCGGAAACACTATATACTTTAAAAAAGAGCCAACTTCGGTGATAATCTGACTAACATTCTAGGAGGAACATATAGTGAAAAATGCATTACTGGCAGGTATAGGAACTGTTCTGCTTATAAGCACACTTTCCATGCCTGCTGCCCAGGCTGCAGAGTCTCCTGCATATACGAATGCCGTTAACAACGGAAACACGCTTGCAGCGAAAACAAGATCCTTCAAGCAAGCGATCAGCAGCAAACAAATTACAGCTATTCATTCCCAATACAATTCTTTTACGGCATCCCTTAAATCAACCGAAGCTTCTATTGGTAAAGTCTCTGGTTCCAATACCCGTCAAGCCCTGCTGAAAAAATATGTGGCTCCCGCAAAAATTGAAGTCGAGCGCACCATTTACGAAGTTTCTCAATACCGGCTCCTCTCCTCAATGGAGAATAATGTTTATAAGGAAGCCTATACCATCGATTCAGACTTGAATAAACTGGACCGTCTCAAAAAAAGAGCGACCCAAATTAAAGAAGCTGGCGGATACCCTGCCCTGGACCCTGCAATCGGCAACTATCTTCGCAAGAAAGAAGCGAGAGCAGAGGGTGAATACACAATCACGTATGTAGACGGATATAAAATCCTCATTAATAACGACAAAAATATTTACTACGCCAATAATATGTATGATTACCTATCGAAGCATATTAAAGAAACCGAAAAACGAATTGGACAAGTGTCCGGCTCATCTGCTCGGGAGGAGCTGCAAAAGCTTTTTGTCCAGCCAGGTAAAAAAGAAATAGAACGAACCATTTACTACATTTCAAGACACCGTCTAATGAACAGTCTGTTCAATCTTGCTCAATCAGGAAAGGCAGAAGAAGCTAAATCCAAATTGCCGGAGTTAGACCGTCTTAAAGAAAAAGCTGAAAAAATCATTAAGGATGGCGGTTATACTCCTCTGCCGGATGAAATCATCAATAATTTAAATGAAGATGAGCAGCAGCTGAGAGAGCTAATCAGCGCTGGTTGAGAGTCAAGCCTTTAAGGTTTGGCTTTTTTTACTATACTCATTTGTAAACTGTGTAAAAAGTTCGACAAAACCTCCAATATTTCCCCATTTTGTAGTATACTATCAAAAGTTAATTTGACCTTTGGAGGAAAAGCTTTGAAAAAGACGGCTCGCCAGCAGGAATTGAACGGAAAATTGCAGCATCTGGCAGCATCAACACTAATTAAAGAAGTAAAAGAAGGAATGTCTGTAAAACTCGTCCAATGTCAGACAGTTTCAGCAAAAGCTAAAGGATCAGTATCCTTCCAGCATTCTTCATCTTATTAAAAGACAAACCCTCCAAGGAAGTTTTGTTAGAAAAGCTTTACAGCAAGGTTGTTGAAGCCAAGCCGAATCTGTCTGACTTATGGAAACCTCTCCATTGTCCTCTAGAATTGAGAACATAACCGCTTTAAGACAATCGCATTCAATCGGCTAAAAGGGATTGAATCATCATGATCCAGCCCTCCACTGTATGACGCCAATTATTACCCGCTAAATTTATTCGAAACAAAACGGACTCGCCTACCTTAATCTTTGGGAATACTGGCCGGACAGCGATTTAGATGATCTCATCTCGTATTTAAATCAGTCCACCAAAAAAAGGACAAAAGGCTAGGGTGTACTATCTGACAAAAGTATTTGCTGACAAATGATGAAAACGCTGGTTTAGGAAAAATGAAATATTGGGTAAAGAAGCTTAGCGTGCATGCCCCGTAAAAAAACGTAAGGATATGCGCGTAAAAATGGTTGTGACGCCGAACACTTTTAAGGATATTTCCCACATTCGTTTACAAAAAATTTACACCGTTTCTGCAACCAATTTGGAATTGCTTCGTCATATCTTTATGTATGGAAAGTCCTGGCTTGTTTGAGGGCAGCTGCGCATGCCTTTTGCTATCCAATTTAATGTAATTTTCTCTGCAATCAACACGCATTAAGATTGGGTTTTCTCAAACAATAAGGATAGGCGGCTAATGAAGCGGTTCTTGAAAAGGCTTGAGTATGCAGAAGCCCAATCAAGGGAATGGCTGAATTACCATCTCCAGTTTTACAGCTTCCCCGATTAAAATGTAAATTATGTCCAAGAAATGAACGATTTATGAACGGTTTTGCAGAGAGCGGAACCACATCCTGAATTTTATTGACCTTTTTTTTAAGTAGTGATATTGTTCTTATGAGTGAATTCTTTGGAACAAGCAGAAAAAGCAGGAAACACTAATATAAAGTGAACTGAAAGAAATTTAGAGGTGATTTTGGTGGCGATTAATCGGGCAGAGTCCAATTTGTATCGTAAGTATCAATCCGTTGCCTACGCACAAACAGCAGAAATAAACCCGAAAAGAACAGCATATAACGAATACGGAAAACGAATTGCAGATGTCATTTTAGCAATGATCGGCCTAATACTTTCAAGCCCAATCGTTTTAATTACCATGCTTGCAATCAAGCTGGAATCCCCTGGTGCGGCACTTTTTTTCCAAGAGCGCGTCGGTTTGAAGGGACATAAATTTAACGTAATCAAGCTTCGTTCAATGAGAACGGACGCTGAAAAGAACGGGGCCCAATGGGCATCAAAAAATGATCCGCGTGTAACGAAAATCGGAGCATTTATCCGTAAAACACGAATTGACGAGCTTCCACAGTTCTATAACGTCCTTAGAGGCGATATGAGTCTGATTGGTCCAAGACCGGAACGCCCAATGTTTGCGGAGTCCTTTGAACGTGAAATTCCCGGTTTTTCTCAGCGCCTTGGCGTTAAACCAGGCTTAACAGGCTGGGCCCAGGTAAATGGAGGCTATGATATTACTCCTAAAGAAAAGCTTCAGCACGATTTGTACTACATCTCAAACATGAGTTTTGCACTTGATCTGAAAATTATCTTCAAAACAATACGTGTCATCTTTACTGGTGAAGGCGCTAGATAAGATCAGTCTGGGAGGATTTCCTAAAGTTATGAAAGTTTTAGTAACGGGTGGCTGCGGGTTCATTGGCTCGCATATCGTGGATTTATTAGTGCAGGAACAGCACGACGTTATGGTTGTGGATGATCTTAGCACAGGCAAACAGCAAAATGTAAATCAAAAAGCTCAATATATGGTAAGCAGCATCAACGCACCTGAGTTTGACGCGGCGGTTGAGAAATTCAGACCGGATGCCATCATTCACCAGGCAGCACAGGTAAGTGTACCGCGTTCGATTGATAATCCTTTTAAGGATGAAGAAATCAACATCCGCGGTTCACTTTCAGTGATTGAGAGCGCAAAAAAACACGGCGTCCGCAAAATTGTTTTTGCTTCGTCAGCAGCTGTTTACGGAAATCCGGAATACCTTCCGGTCGATGTGGATCACCCAACGAAGCCTATGGCTCCATATGGGGTTTCCAAGTTTTCCGTTGAAAAATACCTGCAGATGGCGCACAGCCTGTACGGAATTGATTACACCATTCTCCGTTATGGAAACGTGTACGGTCCACGCCAGGACGCACTCGGTGAAGGCGGCGTTATTGCGATTTTTGCAGAGGCTCTATCGCGCGGAGAGGCACCGTTTATCTTTGGAGACGGAGAGCAGACCCGTGACTTCGTATATGTAGGGGACGTTGCGCAAGCTAATGTGAAAGCATTAACGAGCGGCGATAATAAAATCTTAAACGTTTCTTCTGGTGATAAAATTACGATTAAGGAACTGTTCTTTCTCATGAACGAAATTTCGGGAAACAGTCTTGAACCGATTTTTAAAGAAGAGCGCAGCGGTGATATTCGGGATAGCGTGCTATCTAACAGCGACACCATTTTGGCCCTTGATTGGAATGCCGAGGTCAACTTGCCTCAGGGTCTTGCCAACACATTGGAATTTTATAAAAGTGCATCAAAATGATTAACTGTCATCTCCCGCTGCTATTCGCATAAACCAGGTTCATTGGATTGCGAAGCGGGGGGTTTTTTTATGGACAATTATAGACAATCCCACTTAACAAAAAGAAATAGTTATGCCATCTTCATTTTTTTGTACAGAAACCCCGGATGTGCAGCGAATTGATTATAGTTCAAGCACGAGTGAGTAAAACCAAATAGCGTAAAACGTAACCATAGAGGAGATTATCATGAAACACGCCATCGTCTACTTTCCATATGAGCTTCAAAAAAACCCGAAAAGCGGTTCGGGAGTCCGGCCAAAACGATTAGTGGAAGCCTTTACCCGTTACGGGGAAAAAGAAAATCTTGAAATAGTCGTCATCTCAGGCCAATCAAAGGTCCGTAAAGAACGGATTCGTGAATACCTGGGAAATCACGATGTAAAAGATGCTGTATTCTGCTACATGGAAAACAGTACAATGCCTTTCTGGCTGACAGATAAGGACCATGTTCCGCGCGGAATTGGATTGGATTTTCCTTTCTGGAAAAAGCTAAAGGAAAACAGCGTTCCGATTGGCTGTTTCTACCGTGACGTCTACTGGCAGTTTGATGATATGTACGTACCGCCGTTCGGTTATAAATTTTTAACCCCGGTTATGAGAAATATTTACAGAAGAGAGCTCAGCACGTATCATAAAGTAGTGGATAAAATGTATCTTCCTTCATTAGAAATGAACCGCTTTGTAAAGTGGGAAAAGGACTTCGACGAACTTCCGCCTGGGATGGAACAGGTCCCTGCCGTGGAGCATACCTCTAGCTCCGTACCAACCGCTGTTTATGTAGGCGGTATTACTGACACAGTTGGAATTTTAACGATGCTTGAAGCGTTCAGTCTGTTAAATGAAGGCGGAGTGAAAGTTAAGCTTGAGTTTATTTGCCGTGAGGGTGAATTTAAAAAGTACCCTGAGGTGCAAAAATTCCAGAATGAGCCTTGGATTTCGATTCAGCATTTGTCCGGGGACGAATTGAAGGAAGTTTACAAAAAGGCAGATCTTGCATTGATCCCGAGAGAAAAGAATACGTATCATGATTTTGCCATGCCGGTTAAATTATTTGAATATCTTTCCTACAGCCTGCCGATTGTTGCGACAAACTGTGATGCTCATGCAAGGTTCCTTCAAGAT
Source organism: Metabacillus flavus (assembly GCF_018283675.1). Classification (NCBI taxonomy): domain Bacteria; kingdom Bacillati; phylum Bacillota; class Bacilli; order Caryophanales; family Bacillaceae; genus Metabacillus; species Metabacillus flavus. The sequence goes on along the minus strand of NZ_JAGVRK010000001.1, from coordinate 3,630,430 downwards.
AATCTATTCGGAATCGTATCAACAGTAGACAAGCAGGATTTTGCAGAGGCCGTTCATCAAGCATTAAAACCGGAAGTTCATCAGGAGCTCGTCCGATCCATCCAGGAACATGCATTTGAAAAAAACAGCTGGGATGCACGAGTTCAGAAGGTTGTTCACGATCTGACAGCCATCCGCAAATAAGAGGTGAAGAAAATGAAGATTGCCATTTTAGCTCCAGCAAATAACGTCCACACGAAAAAGTGGCTGGATTTTTACAATAACAAAGGATATCAAGTTTTAAATATCAGCTTTGACAGCCACACCGATCATGAGGATCGTTCCCAGTGGCCTAACGTACAAACTCATTATTTGAAGCTGAAATTTTCCAACAAGCTTTCTTATTTTCTGACTGTACCGGAAATTAAGAAGCAGCTGCAGAGTTTTCAGCCTGATATTCTGCATAGCCATTACGTATCCAGCTATGGCCTGGTTGGTGCTATGACCAACTTCCATCCATACATGATTTCTGTATGGGGCATGGATATATATGATTTTCCAAAAGAGGGCAAACTGAATACATACATGGTGAAATATGCTTTAAGCAAGGCTGATGTCATCGGTTCAACTAGCCATGTCATGAAAGAAGTGACGGCACAGTATACGGACAAGCATATCGACGTGACCCCGTTCGGAGTGGACATGGAAAAATTCAAACCGATGCCAAACCGCAAGCCCGATGATAAAGTAACATTTGGGATTGTAAAAACGATGGCAGAAAAATACGGAATCCGTTATTTGCTTGAGGCTTACGCGGAGCTTAAGCAAATGGTGCCGCCACAAGCCTTCGAAATGACCAATCTGGAAATTGTCGGACCGGGTCCGAAGCTTGAAGAATACCAGGCTCTTGCGAAAAAGCTTGGCATTGATTCACAAACTGTTTTCCACGGAAGAGTCCCGCATGCAAGAGTACCGGAGCTGATTAATTCCTTCGATGTTTTCTTTGTGCCATCAACACTGGACAGCGAAAGCTTTGGAGTTGCGGCTGTTGAAGCTCAAGCCTGCGAGGTTCCGGTTGTCGTTGCGAACGTCGGCGGATTACCTGAGGTCGTTAAGGACGGAGAAACGGGCTTTATCGTTCCTACGAAAAACAGCACAGCGCTGGCTGAAAAAATGAAGCTATTTATTGAAGAGCCAGAGCTTGGAATCGAGATGGGCAAAAAGGGAAGACAGCATGTCCTTTCACTATACCGCTGGGAAGAAAATGCGGAGCTCATGTCAGACATATACGACAGAACATTAGAAAGAAGGTAATTACGAAGTGGAAAAGCACCTCGTTTCGATTATTACGCCTTCCTACAACAGCACGAAGACCATCGGTGATACGATTCGCTCTGTACAGGCTCAAACCTATGATCATTGGGAAATGCTCATTGTGGATGATTGTTCGAAGGATCATTCCCGCGATTTCATTAGAGGCTTTGCCGAGCAGGACCCTCGGATTCAGCTGATTGAACTCGCTGAAAATGGCGGAGCAGCTGTTGCGCGAAACACTGCACTCAGAATGGCGAAAGGAAAATACGCAGCCTTCCTGGACAGCGATGATTTGTGGCATCCGGAAAAACTGGAGAAGCAGATCCGGTTTATGGAAGAGAATGATTATGCGTTTACGTATACAAAATACCAAATCATGCTTGAAAATGGAGAAAAGACCGACCAGATTATTGATATCCCGGATCGCATCGGATATCACGGGCTTTTGAAAAATACGATCATCGGCTGTTTAACCGCCGTTGTCAACTTAGAAAAAACTGGTCCGATTCAAATGCCGAACATCCGGACAAGACAGGATTTTGCGCTGTGGCTGTCGATTCTGAAAACAGGCATTACCGCATATGGACTGCAGGAAACGCTGGCCTATTACAGACTCGTTCCTGGATCAATCTCGAGCAATAAGGTAAAAGCGGCAAAGCAAACGTGGAAGGTGTATCGTGAGGTTGAGAAGCTTAGCCTGCCTTACTCGGCCGTTTGCTTTGGGGGATACGCTTGGAATGCTGTGAAGAAAACGTATTTGAAAAAATAGAATTAGTAGGGGGATTTTTATGACAAAGGTTAGAAAAGCCATTATTCCAGCTGCGGGTTTAGGTACACGCTTTTTGCCTGCTACAAAAGCACAGCCGAAGGAAATGCTTCCGATTGTAGACAAGCCGACCATTCAATACATTATTGAAGAAGCGGTTGCCTCCGGGATTGAAGATATTATTATCGTAAGTGGTCGCGGAAAGCGCGCGATCGAGGATCATTTCGATAAATCCTATGAGCTTGAAGAAACTCTTGCGAAAAAAGGGAAAGACAAGGTCCTTAAAGAGGTCCAGGCAATCTCCGGCCTTGCTAACATTCATTACATCCGCCAAAAAGAGCCAAAAGGATTGGGCCATGCGATTAACTGTGCAAGCCGTTTTATTGGAGACGAGCCTTTTGCGGTTCTGCTTGGTGATGACATTGTCCGTTCTGAGGTTCCGTGCACGAAGCAGCTGATTGATGCATTTGATCTGCATCAGCGCAGTGTAGTTGGCGTACAGCAGGTGCCGCAGGAGGATGTATCCAAATACGGAATCATCGCTCCTCAGGAAACGCCTAATGGAGATAAAATGATTTCTGTACATACATTGGTTGAAAAGCCGAAGAGAGAAGAAGCACCTTCTAACTATGCAATTATGGGCCGCTATATTCTGACGCCAGAGATATTCAGCATTCTTGATGAGCTGCCACCGGGAGCCGGCGGAGAGATTCAGCTGACCGATGCGCTGAAGGTATTGAACGAAAGCCAGCCGATTTATGCGTACAACTTTGACGGACAGCGCTATGATGTTGGCGACAAATTCGGTTTTATTAAAGCAACGGTTGACTTTGCCCTTGAGCGCGAAGATCTAAGAGACCAAGTAAACAACTATCTTGAAAAGGTAGTGAAAAAGTAAAAAGCTGAGCATTCAGCAATTTGGAGGATTTGACATCATGCAAATAGCAGTAGTTGGTACAGGGTATGTCGGTCTGGTAACAGGTGTCTGCCTTTCTGAAATCGGTCATGACGTTACCTGTGTCGATATCGATGAACAAAAAGTGGAGCGCATGAGACAAGGTTTGTCTCCAATTTATGAGCCGGGTCTCGATGAATTGATGAAAGCGAACATTGACCGGGGAAGACTGCATTTTACAACGAATCATAAAGAAGCATTTGCCGGTGCTAAAGCCATTTATATTGCAGTAGGCACACCTCAGCGTGAAGATGGCCAGGCCGATCTTCGCTTCGTTGAGCAGGTAGCAATCGATATCGCCAGCAACATCGAAAATGATGTAGTCGTTGTAACGAAAAGCACGGTGCCTGTTGGAACAAACGAACGCGTCCAGTCGATTGTAAGAGAGCACCTGAAAGAGGATTATAAGGTTCACTCTGTCTCCAATCCGGAGTTCCTTCGTGAAGGATCCGCTGTAAAGGATACATTTGAAGGCGATCGGATTGTAATTGGATCCAACAACGAAGAAGCTGCTGCTCTACTAGAGGAAATCAACCGTCCGTTCGGCATTGAAATATTCAAAACGGATATCCGCAGTGCGGAAATGATCAAGTATGCTTCCAATGCATTTCTTGCTACGAAAATCAGCTTTATCAACGAAATCGCCAACCTCTGCGAAAAGCTTGAGGCAGACGTAGAAGATGTAGCGGCTGGCATGGGACTTGATGACCGGATCGGCAGCAAATTCCTGAAAGCGGGAATCGGCTACGGCGGATCCTGCTTCCCGAAAGACACAAGCGCGCTTGTCCAGATCGCAAGCTATGTTCAGCACGATTTCAACCTGCTGAAATCCGTTATTCAAGTCAATGGCGAACAGCAGCGCATGCTTGTAACAAAAGCTAAGCAGCGTTTTGGCAGCCTGGAAGGAAAGCGCGTGGCTATGCTTGGTCTAGCGTTCAAGCCAAACACTGATGATATGCGTGAAGCAGCATCCATCACTCTAGCCCATGAATTGGTGAAAGAAGGAGCAACCGTCGTTGCCTATGATCCGATAGCAGCAGACAATGCGAAAAAACTTCTTCCCTCCGAGACTCTCTATGTAGAAAGCCCGGATGAAGCCATTGCAGGAGCAGATTTTGCAATGATCGTAACCGAGTGGGATCAAGTAAAAGCTCTTACATTCCATGATTATATTGAGAAAATGAATGAGCCGATTATTTTTGACGGACGCAACTGCTATTCTCTTGAGCAGGCAGCCCAGCATCCGGTTGAATATTATTCAGTTGGACGAAAAAATATTACGAGCCGAAACTAGATGGAATTTTCCATCTAGTTTTTTTTATGGTATCCGATTAGTATATAAGAGAAAAGAACGACTAACTTGAGAGAGTAGAGTGAAAAAATGGGGAATATCGTCAAGATTCTGTTCATATGCTGTCTATTGTTTGGTTCTGCGCTGGCTGTGCCGGCTCCGCAGGCAAATGCTGATACATCGCGCTATCTTGTTGAGCTATCGAAAAAGCCTGCTGATCTGGCTGCTTCTTTAAAAGATTGGAGTCTCATCAGAAGCTTTTCATTGGATGGGCATTATTATGCGGTCTTAACAGGGGAAAAATCCCTGCAGGAGCTCAAAAATAACCCAGCCATTATCAGTGCAGAAATAGACAGAAAAACAACAGCTGCGTCCTACAAACAAACGACACCGTGGGGCGTGAAGAAATCCCAGGCTTACCGTTTGACTGCAAAAGACTGTGCCTGCAAAATTGCCATCATTGATTCAGGGATATCCGATCACGAGGATCTTAAAGGCCGGGTGCAGTCCAAAATTACGTACCTTTACGGAAAAGAACTTCCGAAAACGGCTAAAGATACGGCGCAGGACCAGCACGGAACGCACGTCGCAGGGATTATTGCCGCCAATAATAATTTATTTGGCGTAACCGGGATGGTGCCGGATGCCAAGCTCATGGTTGTAAAAGTATTTGAAGGGGAATACGGCGGTTATTTCTCAGATATTACAGCAGGAATTGCGTGGGCAGTTAATAACGGTGCAGAAGTCATGAATATCAGTCTCGGCGTTCATGCAAGCAAAGACGAAGTGACAGAAAGAGTGCTGAAAAGTGCATATGATAAAGGCGTTACAATTGTAGCTGCAAGCGGTAATGAGGGATTAACTGTCGATTACCCGGCTTCATCCGCTTATACGATTGCCGTTGGAGCGGTTGACCAGTACTATCGAATGCCCGCTTGGTCTAATTATGGAAAAGGCTTGGATATTTTAGCCCCTGGCGTGGACATTCTATCAACAGTGAAAACAAATCAGTATGCATCGTACAGCGGAACCTCCATGGCAGCTCCGCATGTAACGGCTGCGATATCAAAACTTCTGCCTCTCTATACAGGTCCGAAAAACGGGGAAAAGGTAGAATGGGTGAGAAGCAGATTAAAAGATTACGCAGATGTGAGATCTGTAGCAATAAAAGGCCGCACCCTGCAGGTTCCGGTATTGAATCTTTACAAAAGTTATTACGGGTTGAAATAACTTTCGACAGCATTCAGCAAATTTCCATGGTATCTTTTGCATTGTTAAGAATATTTTACAAAGAATATGAAAAATTTACATGAAATCGCTGGCATTTTAAAATATTTTGTAATATGATTGTCAATAGGTATTCCTCTTACTAAGTATTTCCTTTGTCTAGATCTTTTTTATTAGTTTCGCATAATTACAAGTTGAAATATCAGACAAAGTATGTAATAATTTACTACGGTATAGGAGGATATACATACCTATTATCTCGTTTTTGGTAACTGGGGATTATGCCAGTCTACATAATTGTCAGTTTATCAATATACAAAACACTTTAAACACAATTTGAAAGGGGAACACACCAAAATGTCAAAAAAGAACACTGTAAAGCTAGGTCTTGCTGCTGCTGTAGCTGCTAGCTCACTAGTAGCTGCTAACCCAGCACAAGCTGCTGCTGCATCTAAAGCTGAAACTCTTGTAAAACAAGCTGAGGCTGCTGTAGCAAAACTTAAGCCTTTCTACACAATCACGAAAGCTGAGCAAGTAATGGTATCTGCTGAGTTCACTAAAGCTTACAACGAAGCTACTGCTGCTGTTAAAGCTGCTCAAGCTGTAAAGCCAACAGGAACTTGGGCTACTAAACTAGCTGCTGCTGAACAAAACCGCATCAAAGCTGCGCGCATCATCGACGCTGTTAAAGTTGGCGCTGATCTTGAAAAGAAAGTTGCTGCTCTTGACGCTCTAGTAAAAGCTAACAAACTAGACGACACAACTGTAGCTGCTTACAACGCAGTTTCCAACGCAGTTCTTGCTATGGAGCGTTCTGCAGGAAAAGTTTACGGAGCAGATGCTCGTAAAGCTGTTCAAGCTAAATACGTTCTTCCTGGTAAAATCGCTAAAGAAGTTGTAATTTTTGAAGTTTCCCGTTACAACCTTCACAAAGAACTTAAACAGCTTATCGCTGATAATAAACTAGACGAAGTACCTGCAAAAGTAGCTCTTCTTCAACGCCTTGAAGAAAGATCTGTAAGAATTAAAGAAGAAGGTAACAAACTTCACCCGGGTATGTACCCAGCTCTTAAAGAGATCAATGATGCTCTTGCTGCTGATAAAGCTAAAGTTGTAGCTGATTACGAAGCTAAATTGACTCCAGTGGTTACTGGTGTAAGTGCGATTAACGGTACAAAAATGGAAGTAAAGTTTAACAAAGTAATTGATAAAAATACAATTTCTTTGGGTGATTTCACAATCACTGCATTAGATGGACAAACTTTTGCTAATGCAAAAACAGGAACTTTAAGTGCAGATGGTAAAACATTTACAATCGAAACTACAGGCGCTGATAAATTCGATAAGCGTTATGATGTGAAATTAGCAGCTCAATCTGTAAAATCTACAGATGGTAAAGATGTAGCTGAATACTCAACTACAGTCAATGTTAGTGATAAGGCTGCTCCAGTAATCAAGAGCGTTTCTTACACGCCAGCTGCATCTGGAAAAGTTGACGTAAAAGTTACTTTTGATGAGAGAGTTTCTACAGTAGGTACTGTTAGTGTGAACGGTAATCAAGTACTTCCAAATTTCACAGCAAATTCAGATTCTTTCACTGTAACAGGCCTTGATGCTGGAACTGCTTATAAAGTTGACGTTGTGGGTGCTACTGATATCGCTGGTAACGTAGCTAATCCTTTATCTTCAACTGTGAGTACAGTTAAAGATACTACTGCACCAACTGTAGCAGTAAGCACAACAGCTTCTGCTGTAAAATTGAAATTCTCTGAAGAAGTTCAAAATACAGGCGGTAACGCTTTTGTTCTAAAAGTTAACGGAACTACATTAACTGCAGTTCAAGACAGCAATGATCCAACATTATACACAGCAGACGTAACTCCAGCATTGGGAGGAAGCACATTCCTTAATAATGCAAAAGTTAACGTTACAAGCGTAAATGATTTAGCTGGAAATAAAGGTCAAGATTCTGAAGTAACGGCTAACTTCGTTGCAGATACAACAGCTCCTAAATTCGTTTCAGCTTCTGCTGATGGTAAAACATTAGTATTGAAATACGACGAAGCTATTAAAGCATCAACTGCTGCTGCTTTAGATGAAACTGCCTTAACGCTTAAATATGTTGATGCTGATGGAGTACTTCATACTTATGCAGCAGGTACTGATTTCACTGCAACTACTACTGCCGGTTCTGATTTAAATGGTAATAGTGGTATTGATGTTGGTACTGATGAAGAAAAGTATGTAACTGTTACTCTAGATGAAGCTGGTACAGCCGATTTCATTACAGCTGCTAATAAATTTGCACAAGGAACTTACACAGTTACTGTAGCAAAAGATATTCTTACAGACAATGCTGGAAATAAAGTAGCAGCTTCTACATTTAATGTAGCTGTTGGTGCAGCATCTGCATCTAAAACTGTTACTTACGCTACTACTACAACTGGTTTAGCAAACAACCAATTTAAAGTAGTCTATAACACAGATATGGGTCAAAGTGCTTTAGATGCATCTAAGTACACTTTAGCTGGTTCAAGTCTTCCAGCAGGAACTACTTTAACTTTTGTTGGAGACAAGAAAAATGTATTGGTTACTCTTCCTGAAGGTTATGTAACAGTATCTGGAACTCGTGTTCTATCTGTTTCCGGAGTTACTGCTTCTAATGGAGATACTCAAAATACAACTAGCCAAACTCAACAAACCGTAACACTTAAGGAAAATGTTGTTCCTGTTGCTAAAACTGTGACAATTGCAAGTGATTCAAAAGCAACTGTTGACTTCTCAGAAGTTGTTACTGGCGCAACTACAGGTATTACTGTAAAAGTTAACGGTGCTACAGTATCATCTACGCCATCTGTAGTATCTGGAGACTTAGTAATTGATTTTGTTGCTGGAACACTAAAGTCTGGCGATAAAGTAACAGTAGAATTTTCTGGTGCTGCTCTAGCTGACGCTGCAGGAAACAAAGTTAAAGACGGATCTATTACTAACTAATATTAGTAATAAGGATGGTGCCTATCACCACCCGAAGTATGTCGAAAGGCTCCGTGGAGAGAAATCTCTGCGGGGCTTTTCTTTTTGTCTATAAATAACAGATGATGAGATGTAAACAGATTGAATTCACCATATAAAACTAAAAAATATTAGAGTATAATTTTTATTTTTGAAGGATTGATTAAAGAAATAAATGTATAGTCAAATTGATTTTTAACAACCCTTTTTAGAAAAATAATACATTTATATGATATAATAGTCATGGAAAAACAAAGGAGATGAACACATATGCCTAATAAAGATATTAGCAAACTTAAAAATGAAGTTGATCGTTATGCAGCTGGTCAGTGGAAAGATTCTTTAGGACTAAAAACTATGAGCACAAGAGAATGGAATAACGCTGCAGATTTAGCATCAAGAGGAAAAAGTGATTCTGAAATAAAAAATCAAATTCTAAAAGATAGAAAAAAATAAAATTCATACATAAGGGAGAATAGTTGTCATGGGATTTTGGGATGGAGTTGCAAAAGTAGGTAAAGCAGTTATGGAAGAAGCACAGCGATCACAACAACAAAGGGAAAGACAGCTAGAAAATGCTCATAGAAGAGCTTCTGGAGTTAGCAATGACCGGGATTTAGTGAATCGATTCCAAAATGCTTCAGGTGCTGACAAAGCAGCATATGGACTAGAGCTTGCAAACCGAGGATATCTTGAACGCGGAGAAGACGGAAAATTTAGACGAACAAACAAAACTCTCTAAAATATAGAGCGGTGCCTGTCACCACCCGAAGTATGTCGAAAGGCTCTGTAGAGAATGATCCCTGCGGGGCTTTTCATTTTGTCTATAAACCGGATTAAAGAGAAAGATAAATAAATATTATATAAGTGAAGAGATATTTAAGCCCCAATTCCCAAGCGGAGTTAGGGCATTTTTAATTTAGGGATGCATACAAATTGAGGCTATATGAAATGAAGAAGCAAAAGCAGCTGGAGTTGTTTGAGAAGGGATGTGTAAAGAGCCAATCAGCGATACGGGAGAGCATCGTTTATCTGAAACTCGTAAGAGAATCAAGTGTGCTTTACAAAGAGAGAAGAATCAAGTCTCCAACGGATGCTTACCAGCTGTTAAGAGATTTCCTAATCGACAGTGAGGATATTAAAACCACCCGATAAAAATAAAAATGAAGACGTTTTTCTTTGCATGGCTCCTTCTGGCGACAGTGGGTACCATTGCGGCAGGTATTTTCCTAATCAGAAATGGCCTTCAGTTTAAATCATCGTATTCACATATTTATATTTTAGTAGGATTTATGGTTCTCTTCAATGCTTACAACCATTTTGTGGCTGCCGTCATTTCTAAAAAGAGGGACCACTTTACACTACATATATGAAGGGGAAAATGGATTTATCTCAGACAGAAAAAAAGAAGTTGCCTTCAGGGATATACAGGATATTGGGTTAAATAATTTCAGACCTAGTATGGAAGGGCTTTTTATGAAGAATTAATTGTTACTGCTACTGATAACCGAATAGACCACACATTTAATACGCTGGGACTCCATGAATTTAAAAGACATATAGAAAAATACGTACTTCCCCACATGAATCCCCGAGCCCAAGAGGCGTGGAATCGGAAATTTACGAATGGAAGAGTGCAGCCTTAATATCTGGAGTCAAAAGAGGAAAGCGATCCTGGAGGATTACCACATTCCTGATCATCACGAAAAGCCAGATGAAAGGGAAGAGACGATTGTAAAAAATATGGCTAGACAGCTGTGGATGCAAGATGGGCTGATATACATTAGGCATGATGACTATTCAGTTGATAAGATTAGGCTGATATTTTTGGAGATTATTTTAAGTAAGTACCAATCTTCGCGATAACAAGTTCTGAATGTGGAAAATATAGGATGATACAGTCTGGTGAGATGGTATTAAACGTGAATAGAAGGTAATTCATATTCAGAATCTCTTACAAAGGAAAAAGCTGCCGGGTTTGCCGGCAGCTTTTTATCATTTATCGATCAAACTGAATATAATCCTCTGCTATAATGTAATAGCCTCCGCCAACATTATACCGCCCATCGCTTAGTCCATAAACTCTCACGGGTTCTTTAGGATCAAATGATTTAAAGGAATAACCTTCTGGAGTATACACTCTCATTGAATAACTGCTGCTCCATACGTGTCCAAGGTAAAATAGGTTGGCTTTGTTTTTCTTAACATAGTTGCCCCCGCCAACATCGTATCGGTCTGCTAACACTTTATAAACGCGAAGACCTTCTTGGGCTTTTAGTTTTCGTACAGCTGTGCCTTTGGGATTGTAGAGGTATTGATTATTGCTTCTAATCAGTATTCTTCCTAAATGTTTATCGGCAGGAAGGGCAACAGTTAAATAATACTTGCCTGTATGCCTCTCATAATCATCTCCATCATAAATCTTTATATAATAGGAGCCCGCATCCAGCATAATCGGTTTTTTATATTTGCTTGGGTTAATTGAACTGCCGCTAACATATTCATCACTAATCGTTTTGTTATTTGAATTCACTATTTCAATATAGGTTCTTGAATCCACGTAGGAAGTGAGGTCAACCGTCACCTTTCCGGGATTTTTAACATCTATTTTATAAATATCCACTGTATCATCCCAAGCTAGGAAACCAGTTATTTTTTTAGTAGCTTGAAGAGAAATAGCTTCTACGATGCCGTTATTGGGCTCTGTATCCCCATTTCCCGCAGCTGAAAAAGCAGCTTTAAAAACGTACTTACCGGTATGCCGGTCATAATCGTCCCCATCATAAACCTTTAAATAATAGGAGCCTTTGTTTAAATCTACAGAGCGAGTGTCTTTTGATGGATTTTTGGAAGTGCCAGTGATATAGTCATCAAATACTTTGTTGTTATCCTCATCAATAAGTGAAATGTATGTTCTATTATCTACATAGGAAGTAAAATCAAAAGAAACACGTCCCGAACTAGGAACTGTAACTTTATAATAATCTACAGTGTTATCCCAAGACAGAAACCCGTTGATTGTCTTGTTAAAAGGAAGGGACTGAGCTTCGATTGTACCGTTATTCGGTTCTGTTTCAGTGTTGCCGGCAGAAGCAAAAGTTGTTTTTATTTTAAATGTACCAGCTTGATCTTTGCTCCAAGAGCCATCGTAAATTTTTAGCCGGTAAGTACCTGCCTCTAAGTCCTCCCAACGAGTGTATCTGGCAGGAGTTAGAGATGACCCTGTCGAATACTCATCGAAAATTTTCTTGTTGTCTAAATCATATAAAGCAATATAAGTTTCTTTATCTACATAAGAGGTCATATCAAAATGAACTCTTCCTGATTCAGGAACATGAATTAAATAGGTGTTATCTTTAGTCTCTTCAGTTAAAGCCCCATTGGTTTCAACGTTAAATGGCAATATCATGTCTTGAGCGTGAACTTTGGTGTCAACTAAAATCATTGCAACAATTGCAAATGAAAGAATAGCTAACCCTCTAAATAATTTTTTCAATTCCTCGTCCTCCATTTTAAGTATGATACTAAACCAAATTACTCATTATATGTAAAAAATCGCTACAGCAAATAGCCATAGCGGTCTTTTTTCTATGGCAGCCTGACTATCATAGTGCATACGCACCTTAGACTCATAGCTTTGCGTCCTTACCTTTCGATAAGTTTGCCTTTACATATTTTATTGGTATTTTAGACTAAAACTAATATACTACTAAATGGAATAATTTACAACAAAAAATGTAAACATTTCTGGTTTCATAAATGGTCCATTATTAATAAAAATCATTGTTAAGCACATGCGTTAGAACTTCCAAAATTATGCCGACAGAAAAACACCGCCTTAACACAAGGCGGCTTTCCCAATTATATTTCCTTCACACTCATCAGTGTGTCAATTTTGAATCCATCTTCCGTATCTTTCACATAAAACTTGGAGTGGAATGTTTTGTCCTTGGAGGTTCCATCCCCATAATAAATGGTGAAGCTGTCTTTCGTTTGTACATAGTATCCTTCCGGCGCTTCATCGACTTGAATGACTTCTGCTCCCAGAAACTGCTCAGTGATTCCTTTTTCGTCCAGGTGTCCTACATAATCATAGGATTCCTGGTAGGCTTTGCTTCCTGGAACAAAATAGTGGGATGCAAGTGAAAAGTCCCGGGCATTGATTGCATAAGTTGCCTGATAGAAGTAGTCGTCAAAGAAGACTTCAAAATCCTCTTTGCTCGCAGGTTCAGCATCCGTAAACAAATCATCAGTACCTCCAGAAGCGAAAATATCCTCCACAGGTTCTTCTATATTAAATGATAATTCAATCTCTGAGTCGTCTTTAATTTTAATGACCTCGCTCTTGACGGTCTTGCTGCCATTTTTGAATGTGGCATATGCACTGACTGACCCATCCAAGGCGACTGGACCGATCGAATCGGTTTCGCCTATTGTTTTTCCGGTTGCTTTCCCGTTTACAAACAATTTCGCATCATTTTCGTCTGAATAAATAGAGATAAAGCCAGCGTTCATTTCAAGCGGGACTTCCAGTATGTTTGCTGATGCTGACAGGAAATCTGCTTCGGCTTCTTCTTCAAAACTGGAGTATTCACCTTTAAGCTTGCCTTTTACTTTAAGGGTACCAGGCATGTAGTAGCCGAGGCTGACCGGCTCACCGCTCTGGACGCCAGTTTTCACTTCTTTGCCGTCCGCGTAAAAGACCGTCTTCTCCAAGTTGGAGCTCGCTGTTACCTCAATCGGGTAAAAGACCAGATTGTAATGATCATAAAATACCCATTTCTTTGGGCCTCGGGCAAGCTTTATCAGATCATTCCCGGCTGAATCTGTCAGAGGCTCAATCCGTTCAAAGCTCAAAAGCTTAAAGCTTTGCTCTCTCAGCTGGCTGGAGATATCGCTGAAATCCTGATCCTTCGTTAAAAATTGAATGTATTCGGCTGCATCATTTTCAGTAATCTTCACGCGTTTCTGACCTTCATTGACGATTGCCGCTACCGTCTTGCTGTCATTTGAAAGCACTGCCTTTTCGAATTGGTCAATCGCCGCAGCAGGTGTAGATTTGCTGGACAAGATTAGGTGAGTACCAATCAGTACAACGAATAACGCAGCGGCAGAAATGAGGATCACTTTCGCTTTCATTCCCATTTTCCTCGGGCCGGACCGCTTCTGCTGAACTTCTTCCTGCTGATTCGTCTCAGGGGTATGAGCACTTCCGCAATGCTTGCAAAATGCTTGTTCACGGCTGATTTGATTGCCGCAGTTGTTACAATATCCCACGTTTGTTCCTCCTTACTGCCCGATTTTCCATTTAGCCAGATAGCGGCCAAGGAATGCGCAGGCAAATGCAATGATAAAGCTGGAAAAGAAAAGGATCAGGCTATTGATCCCCAAAGAAAAAGAGAAAGCAGACTGCCCGTCATACATTGATCCTGCTGTTGCTTTAATGGAATAAGCGGATACTTTTGCAAGGATGGACATCATCATTGCAAAAACAAGGCTGAAAACAGATAGACTTAAAAAGCTGGATCCGCCGTTTTTAGCCAGGCTGTAACCTCCCCAAATCAGGAAGAGGACAGGAATGATTATGCAAAGGCGTAAGAACAATGGACCGTTATTCATATCCAAAAACATATTAATACTAGCCGCATCCGCCATTGATGCACTTTTATTTGCATAAAAGCCAGTGAAAAGAGAGTAGCCGAATTCAAACTCTTCACTGTTTCCTCCTTTTCCAAAAAAGGAAAGAGGAATAAAGTTGGTCATTCCCAAAACGTAAGAACCAAACTGGAACCCGAATGAAGTAGCAAAGAATGCTGCATTTTCAAGCAGTTTGCTGAAAGGACCGAGGGAGAACGAATAAATGCCCGCCGTATCTTTTAGTTCCTGGATTTTAAAAGCAGCGAAAATGGTAAACAGCAGCGCGAAAGCTGCGTAAATACGGATAAATGCAGAGAACCCTTGGTGTAGAGAGTTCCCAAACGGAATTCTTCCCTGAAGATGCCCGGTAAATCGGCGGTGGTCCTTGCTGAAAAGTGTTCCCATAAATGTCAGCAGTGTTCCCCCTAGCAATCCTGTAAATAACAGCTGGAAGAATGGGTAACCTGCATTAATGGATACGGAAAAACCTTCTCCTGATACATGATAGGAAAAGCCGCTGAAAAGGGAAAAGATACTGATCAGCACCCCGTATATGGCCCCAATGCAAAGGGAGCCTCGGAATCTTTCCGCAAGGTTGCCGCCCTGATCTTGTCTGCCGAACAAATATCCCGCCAGTATAAAGGAAGCTGCCGGTATTAAGAAGAGGAAGATAGGCAAAAACGTCAGTTCGATTGAACCTTTGTTATTTAAGAATTCACTTTCTGCCTGAACATGGTATTCCGGAGCTGCAAAATGAGCTGCCATTACTGTGTCTGTATAGCCATAAATGTCGCCTGGCTCAGGAAGGTCTTTATCAGACCCTAATTCATTCAATGATGATAAAGGTCCGCTGCTAAGAGAATCCATAAATAAGGAATTGAGTGTATCCTTAATTGGCAGGTAGGCTCCAATACTGACAATAAGCATGAAAGCAAAAGCAATAATAGATGGAATGAGTGCTTTTTTTAATAGTGCTATGCTGAATCCGCTGAAAAAACGTTCGGCAGAAGCCCGATTCAATGTACCTGCAGGAATTGCCGGGCTGACTACAGTCTCTGCTGCTGCCAGATAGACCGTTTGAGAAGTTCCGCAGGCCATGCAGTAATTAGTCGGATCCCCTGTTTCTTTACCGCAGTTGGAACAGAAGAGGGATTTGCTTTTTTGATACCCGAGAACCCCGGATTTTTTGATTTTAGGCAATACAGCTCCATCATTCATGCAATAGTTCGCATGCTCTAGGTTCGCTGTTCCGCAAATTTTACAATACATAAAGATTTTCCCCCTTATCCTGCCAGATGAATGCCGCAACATGTGCAGAATCGGGCTTCTTCCGGAATCATCTCATCACACGTACGACAAGCCTTCATTTCCTGTGCCGGTTTCTTTTCAGGAATTTCGACTCTTGCTCCGCATGAACCGCAGAATTTATCCTGATCGGTTACTACTGTACCGCATCCGGAACATGCATGCTGTTCTAAGCTTTTGGCATTCAGAAGAGCAATTGCCTGCTGAGCCTGAAACATCTTCTGATCCAATTCGGAGATGGGTTGCTGATATTTGTCGAATTCCTCATGCTGAAGGGTACCGCTTCGCACCATTTGGTAAACGGTCTCTGCGAGCTTTAGAAGGAGCTCGCCTCTTTCTGTCCCTGCTTCATACAGTGCTTTTTTGTACTGGCTAACTTCCTGTGCCGTCTGGATTTTTTGCTTGCCCTGCTGAAGACTGTCCTGGATTTTGTTCAGACCGCTTCCGAGCGTGGATTGCAAATCACTCATGTTATTCACCTCAAAGGTTTATTTATACAGCCATTAAAATACCATAAAAAAGACTAATTTCCTATATGTTTTTCATGAAATTTACATTTAATTAGTAAATATATCATTGTTTAGATGGGTCTTATGGCTTACTATATGAAAAGGATAGAAAGCGGTAGAGGAGATGAATTAGATTGGAGAATTGTCATCAGTGTGGGGCAGAATTGGAAAAGGAAAAACCGTTCTGCACGGACTGCGGAGCTGAAGTGAAAAAAAAAGAACAAGTAAAAAACGGGAAGAAGATTCCGGCCTGGCTGCTTGGAGGCACCTTTATATTCCTTCTGCTCCTATTGGCTGGCGGTTATTTTTATGGAAAGGAATTAAATAATCCTGTAAAAGCAGCTGAAAGGTTTGAGCAGGCTGTTTCTCAAAAAGATTCCGATGAAGTTGCTTCAATTCTAAAAGTCAAGGAGAAACAAGCCGATTGGCTCATTAAGGAATATTTTCAAAAACGGGACTTCCTCCAGCCGGAGATGAATAAGCTGAAGCAGCAGGCGGAGGACTTAAACACAGGAAACCTTTCCTATCAGGAACAGGCTTTTCGAATGAAAGCTGAAGGCAAGGAGTGGTTTGTATTTACGACCTATGCAGTTGCTGCAGAACCGATATACATTGCAGTGTCTGCAGATAAAGATATTGAGCTTACGATAGACGGAGAAAAACAGGGCAGTCTGAAAAGAAACAAGGAAAAGACATTCGGACCGTTTTTGCCGGGCAGTCATAAAATTCAAGCAAGAAATAGAGGGAAGTATACAGAAGTAAAAGAAGAATTGACACTTAATTCCTTTGAAGTAAAAGACAAAACGATGAGAGCTGAGTTTGATATGTCAGGAAACCAGGTATATATTTTTTCTAATAATGAGGATGCGGAGCTTTACCTCAACGGTGACAGCACCGGGTTAAAGATTTCACAGGCTTCCCTGTTCGGACCAGTACCTGTTGATGGTTCAGCAAAGCTCCAGGCGGTTCTGGGTAATCAGAAATCAAATATCGAAACAATAACAGGTGCAGATGTGAATATTGAACTTCTTTTTGATGAAGAAAAAATGGCTGTTGGAAATGTTGATGCAGAAAAATTGATAATTAAAAGCATTGTCGAAAACCATTACACCTCCATCTCCAACGGACATTACAAAGCTGCTTATGATTTATTCAGCCAGTCTCTTCAATCAAAAAACAAATTTGTAAAATGGTCCGGTGGCCTGAAAAATAACTTTAAAAACGAAATTACCTATATGGAAATTACCGAAGCAACTCCTGAAAGCGCCGTGGTATATTTCACGTTTGATTCCTACGATACGCGGGAAGACGGCTTCACACAGGTGCAAACATGGGGAGGAAACTGGCATTTAATTTATGAAGGAGGATGGAAGCTGGATAATCCGGATATTAAGAAGCTCGGATCCAGAGTAGAATGATGAGTATAAAGATTAGAGTTATTGTAATTATCGTATGTTTATTTACAGCATCGCTTGCAAGCTTTCTGATTATTAAACAGGAAAGCAGTGACGGGGACACGAAAGTGTCAGAGCATGAGACTTCCAGGATAGAACTTGTCAATAAGAAGGCCCTCTCCTATAAAGAAGCAGGTGAAAACACATTGGCTGCTCCAAAACCACCGGCCCTAAAAAGTGCAGGGGACATCCTCTCCAGGATGACTGTAGAGGAGAAGGTGGGCCAGCTGATGATGGTTGGCTTTTATGGTACAGAAGAGAGTACCAGCGTCAAGGATCTAATTCAAAATAAAAAAATCGGGGGGATTATTTATTTTGATCGAAATATGTCATCACCCGGTCAGGCAGCGGAGCTGAGTAATTCCCTTCAGCAAACAGCAGTTGAAGGGAAGCACTCCCTCCCTCTTATGATTGCGGTTGACCAGGAGGGTGGAGCAATCATGAGGATGAAAGACAGGGTTTCCCCTATTCCCTCCCAGCAAAGACTTGGAAAGATTGGATCGGCCCAGGCTGTCCGGGAAACCGCCAGGATAAATGGGAAGGAATTAAAAGCAATGGGGATTAACGTAAACTTCGCTCCCGTGCTCGATTTATCGGCAACAGACAGCCGTTCTCTTGGAACAGATCCGAAAAAAGCCTATCTGCTGAGCAAAGAGGCAGTGTCAGGACTGAACGAGTCAGACATTACCGGAGCACTTAAGCATTTCCCCGGTCATGGAAGAAGCCAGATAGATCCCCATAAGGATACGTCATCAGTAAAAGCGGGGCAGGAAGAACTTGAGAACTCCGATATCTATCCGTTCAAAGAGATGATTAAAAACGGCAAATCATCTCAATTTTTTGTGATGGTCACACACATTAAGTATCCCTCCTATGATCAGGAGAAACCGGCAAGTCTTTCAAAGCCGATCATCACCGAACTTCTTCGCAAAAAGCTGGGATACGACGGTATTGTTGTAACTGATGATTTGGAGATGGGCGCTGTAAACAAATACTATTCCTACAGCGATATGGGAATTGAAGCCATTAAAGCTGGCGTCGATCTCCTGCTCGTTTGCCATGAATATGAGCACCAGACAGAAATGTATAACCGGCTTGTAAAGGCAGTAGAAACTGGAGAGATTCCTGAGGAGAGAATTGATGAGTCCGTACTTCGGATTATTAATCATAAACTTGCCCATATAGAACCTGCAGCTGCCGATCCGATTCAGGCAGAAGAGGTTGTGGGGAGCAGGGATAGTAAGGTTGAAATTGAAAAACTGATCAAATAAAGAAAAAGGAATCCAAAGAAAAACGGATTCCTTTTTCTATCTTTGGAAGAAGACTAGCTTATAAAAAAATTGCGCTTTCAATTGAATAAACAGTTTTTCCTGACTTATCCATTTTTTAATATAAATAATGCCACAAAATCTATTCAGTGTTTGTAGTATTGCAATCTATCAAAATATTCCATATAATAAAAAAGACCTGAATCTATTTACCTAAGTGAGAAACGATATTATTAATATACCGCGAAGTAGTTTTCATTTCATTACTTATAATCACTCCCTGTCCTTAAACCCTTTAGCAGAAGCAAATTCTGCTTCAAAAAAGAGAATAAGATGCAGTGGGTATAGCCTTTATGGTTTGTGTTCATAAAACAATAAAGCTCAGTTATAAAGACGGTTAAAGGAGTAATTAAAAGGGGAATTTTAGGGCAAATGCAGAAGAGTAAGAGAAGGGAAAGCATGCAGGCAAACAGTCATAAGCTTATCAAGCTTGATGATCCTCAGTAATCCACCATAACATGTGGTGGATTGTATTCTGGTAAACTGTCTATTTAAATAAAAAAGTTTCAGAAAAGGTGAACAATGAAATTCATAAAACTGTTTATAGCTGGAGCAGCTTTAATCCTGGCCATTGCATTTTGTCCAGCCAAAGAAACCTTTGCTGCTGAAAATAAGACCGATAGAGTCATAGTTAAGTTTAAGAATGCAGAGGCAAAAGTGAACTTTAAGGATTATCCAGTAGAGGACAGCTATCTTGGTACAAGTCTGATCATAACTGTAAAGGTACCAGAAGGTTTAACTGCAAGAGATGTCATTGCCAGTCTGCAAGCAAGGCCGGATGTAGAGTTTGCTGAAGCAGACCATCAGCTAGAAGCCGAAAAAAACCCCTCGGATCCGTTCTATTATACACAATGGCACCATTATGCCATCCATGCACCAAAAGCATGGGATCGCTCTCTCGGGAATGGTGTATTAGTAGCTGTAATTGATGGGGGTATGGATGTATATCACAAAGATTTAAGAGGGAACTTAGCTGGTACCTATAATGCTGTCACGAATAATTCTCATATTTCCGCCGATGATCACGGGACCCATGTAGCTGGAATTATTGCTGCGTCAATGGATAATGATGTTGGCGGAACAGGAATAGCGCCTAACGCGTCCATTCTTGCTATTGACTGCTTCAGCGGAGATGGAGCGTATTCTTCTGACGCTGTTGAAGCGATTTATTATGCAGTATCCCATGGTGCAAAAATCATTAACATGAGTTTGGGCGGAAGCAATTACTCTCTTTCTTATAATGAGGCCATTCAATATGCCTATCGAAACGGAGTTCTGGTTGTGGCAGCTGCAGGAAATGAGAGTACATCTGCTCCAACCTATCCCGCTTCCTATCCAAACGTTATATCTGTAAGTTCTACTACTTCATATAACACGCTTTCAAGCTTTTCGAATTATGGAACGACGATTGATATTGCGGCACCTGGGAGCCTTATTTATTCAACTTTGCCTGGTAATGATTTTGGTAAAATGAGCGGTACATCCATGGCAGCACCGGTCGTTTCGGGAGCAGCGGCGCTTATATGGTCAGCGGATCCGTCTTTAACAAATGAACAGGTAGCTCGAAGATTGTATGAAACAGCAGACGACTTAGGCTCTTCCGGTAAAGATCTTTATTTCGGTTATGGACTTGTGAATGTGGAAGAAGCACTAAATGCAATGAAAATTGAACTTCCGGTTCCCTTTGTAAATGAAGTAAACGACCATAATTTTGAGGTGTCTGGTTCAGTAGCAAAAGCATGTGATGACTGCAAAGCGGTTGTTCTGAAAAATGGGCAGGTCCTGGCCTCCGGCTATTTGAACAGTCAAGGTCAATTTAAGATTCCAATTGCCAGCCAGCAGGCAAATACCGTACTTGAAGTGAAAATTACGGATTCCAGAGGTAATGAGAGCAAGGCCGTCTCCATAACAGTTGTGGACAGGACGCCTCCTGATAAACCTGTGGTGTTTGAAGTAAATGATCAGCAGCTTCAAGTTGCCGGGACGGCAGAGCCCAATGCGGCAATTGAAGTGAAGATTGATGGAGACATTTTATATAATGGGAAAGTAAAGGCAAATGGATATTTCACTGCAAGTCTCCCTAAATATAGCGCAGGTACAACAGTCCAAGTGACAGTCATTGATGAGGCAGGAAACCGAAGTGAAACGGTAAACTCAGCAATTATGGATAGAACCCCTCCAGCTAAACCGTCCGTATCCCCGATTTCTGATACAAGCAAAACGATTAGCGGGAAAGGTGAGCCCGGTGTTTATGTAGGGATTCTTTCGAATAACAAGTTTGTATTCGGAACGTATATTCCCCGGTCAGGATCCTTTTCTTTTGCAATCAATCCCTATAAAGCGGGTACAGCTTTAACTATTGTTTCGATGGATGAATCTTATAACCTGAGTGGAGCGGTAAAACTAACAGTCCAAGATAAAACGCCGCCGCGGCTAACTGTTAATCAAGCAACCTATAAAGCTAAGGCTATTACTGGAAAAACGGAACCTGGAGCGATCATCCAGCTTAAAACAAGAAACCGTATAATCGGGAAAGGCAAAGTAGACAGCAAAGGGAATTACATCATCCCAATTAAACCTCAGAAAAAAGGAACTTCATTTACGATAAAAGCAGCGGATTCTGCTGGGAATTACCGTACAGCTGAAATAAAAATCAAGTAAACAGAAAAAGGCAAACCTATCGAAGGTGAGTCTAAAGGGAAAGATACTGAGGCAGTCTGACTGTCATAAGTTAGTGAATTTGCTAAACGGGCTGCTTATGGACTCCTTAAAAGGGTCTATTGTAAATGAATTAATTTCCAGAAATAATTTCCAAAAAAGAAAGGAACGGTAAATTTAACCGTTCCTTTCTTTGTGTTTTTTTAAACCGGATCAACATACGATTTCCATCGATTATAATATTCAAGGAAATACTTGCTTCCTGTGAGGCGGTACATGACATACATCTGAGAGATATGAACCCTATGATATTCGATTACGACATGCGGTTCCTGTTTCAGCGTCAGATGGCTGAGATCATAAGCTGTATATCCCCCTACATCATATTTTAGGAGGATTTTTTTTACAGAATCTTGGCCTCGCTGGAAAAGAATTTTCGCCTTTTCGCCCCCATAGGAAGCCATCTCAGGATTATAGCCCCAATCATAAAGGCCAAGCAATGTGTAAATATAGCCGTTAAGCGTGTAATTATTTTTAGGGCTTGTAACATATTCCTCAAACCAAATTTGGTCTTTCCATTTAGAGCTGATATGCGAGAGGTCTGTCATCGTTCCGCCTTTTGAAACGGGAGTCGTTAAAAAGTTAAATGAAGCATTGCCTGCTAACTTGTATTTTATATCCTTTGTTACTTCATAGGCTCTGGAAAAAACACTCAGGGCTTGTCCCTGTGCCATCCCAGAAACCCATCCTGCCGGATAGCGGGTTTTGAGGTGAGGAATTCGGTGGGAAAATGAATATCTGAAAGCCCCATCTTTTGATTGCATTTTTATTAAAGCATCAGCTAGCTTTAGAAAAGCTTCCCGATCTTCGGAGCGCTGAGAAGTGAGAAACTTCCCGTGGTAGAATAAAGCGCCTTGAGCGGTAGTAACCGGGTTATATTCGATTCTCGTTCCGTATTTAACCATCGGAATCCCGTTTTCATCCCAAGTAAACTTTTCGGGCTTGAACTCTTTTGCTGTAGAGAAGTTTAAATAATCGTTATTAATCTTATAATCTTGTATAAATGGCTGGTATTGATAATCTTTTTCTATATATTGCTGTACATAGTGGTTATTGCTTAAAGCATAGATTTTGATTGGGGCAGCAAAGCATAATAGAAGTGAAAGTATTAAAATTTTCCTCATTTGTTTTGTCGTTCTCCTTTTTTAAAACATCTATTATATGTGTGGTATTTAGTCGTAAAGACCCAAGCCTTTTTTATTATAAATACTTTATCACGGCACGTCATTAACTTTTCAATCTATTTATTTACAAAATAAATACATAATTTACATTTTCAACATAGATATGTCTTCTCCAATACGATAGACTCAATTATAAGTAAGCTTTAAGCCCCCAATTTTAATTCCCATATCAAATAGCTGCAAAAGGCTTACATAGTAGAAAACTCGAGGAGGAAACATAGACATGCCGAAAAGTAAATTTGTGAAAGCGAGTATTGCTGTATTAGCTGTTTCCACTGTCACAGCGATTAACCCAGCTCAGGCTGCATCAAGCACGAAGGCGGAGCAAGCAGTAAAAAACGCTGAGTTCTATTCTAATTCTCTATCCACTTTTTACAAGGTTGATGAATCCGGAGATTTGCTGTTATCTCCTAGTTTTCTAAAAAGCTATAATAACTCCAAAGAAGCCATTGCTGCAGCGAGAAAAGAAGTTTCAAAGCTTAGCAGTCCCCGCATCCAAAGGCTAATGAACGATCGTCTTGAGTTCTCTGAGATTCAGCGCTTGCGTGCAGCTTACATAATTGACGCCGTTAAATACGGTGAAAAATTGGACAGTGCAAGATACAAGGTGAAAGCTGATTTCCTAGTAATGTCTCCATCCGAGCTAAGAAAAGCCTATGATGATTTAAGGAAGCAAACGATGCAGCTTGAAAAAATTGTTTCCAAGGTTTATGGAAGCACATCCAGAAATGTTGTAAACACACGTTTCGTCTTGCCTGCTAAACTGACGACTGAATCCTTCTCTTTTGAAATGACCCGCTATGATTATCATCAAAAAGCTAAAGCAGCTCTTTCTGCTAAGGATCAGGCAGCAGCTGATAAGATGTTTGCTATTATCAACGTGCTTGAAACTAAAGGTGCTGATTTAAGAGCAGAGCTTACGAAACTATATCCTGACAATAGATTACTAAAAGAATTCTACTCTTTAATTGATGCTTCCCTTGAACCTGCTCTAATGAAGGAAAAAATGGACTTGAGAACCCAATATAAAGTTCTATTCCCAACAAACTTTGAGCTTTCAGTTCTGCATACAAATGACACGCATGCAAACCTGGACCGTGCTCCAAGACTTGCCACATCCATTAAAGAAACGAGAGCGATAAAGAAAAATTCACTGCTTCTAAACGCAGGAGACGTATTTTCCGGAACGCTTTACTTTAATGAATTTAAAGGCCAGGCTGACCTTGAGCTAATGAATCTTCTTGATTATGATGCGATGACATTTGGTAATCACGAATTTGATCTTGGAACAGCTGTGCTTTCCGATTTTGTTAAAAAAGCAAAGTTTCCATTCGTTAGCGCAAATGTTGATTTCTCTAAAGATGCCAATATGAAAGCTTATGCCGGATCTGACGTTTCAGCTGAACCGAAGGATGGCCAATCCTACAGTGCCATTGTGAAAAATATTGATGGAGAAAGAGTGGGGATTTTCGGGCTGACAACAGCTGAGACATCCACCATTTCAAGCCCTGGTAAAGACGTTGTATTTGAAGATTACATTGCTGAAGCAAAAGAAGCGGTTAAGCAGCTTGAAGCACAAGGCATCAACAAAATTGTTGCGTTAACACATATCGGCTACCAGGATGGCGGCGGAGATAACGATGTAACTCTCGCAAAAGAAGTAGAAGGAATTGACGTAATCGTAGGAGGTCATTCTCATACCATGCTGAGTGCACCGGTTATGGACAACACAGGTGCTGAGCCAACGGTTATTGTTCAGACTGGTGAGTTAAGCAAAAACCTTGGTGTTCTTGATGTGGAATTTGACACGAAGGGAAAAGTAATTAAGCAAGCTGGCAAACTGATTGATATCGATCAAAAGTCAGGAGATCAATACGTGATTAAAGAAGATCAGGAAGCGGCTTCCATCCTTAACACGAAGTACAGACCGGCTATTGATAAGGTTAAAAACGAAGTGGTTGGAAAATCAGAAGTGGCTCTTAATGGAGTTCGTGCAGATGTCCGCACGAAGGAAACAAACCTTGGAAATCTGATTGCAGATGGGATGCTTGCAAGAGCCAAAACAATCAACCCTAAAACCGTAATTGCTGTTCAAAACGGCGGTGGAATTCGCGAGTCCATTGACGTTGGAGACGTAACAATGGGTGAAATCCTAACGGTTATGCCATTCGGAAACTCCCTTGCGATTATGAACCTTAAAGGGGACGAAATTAAGGCAGCTCTTGAACATAGTGTTGAACTGGCTCCAAAAGAGGCGGGAGCATTTCTTCACGTAGCAGGAATGAAGTTCACTTATGACAGCTCGAAACCTGCTGGACAGCGGGTCGTAAATATAGAAGTGAAAGAAGATGGCACCAATTATACAGATTTAGATCCCGCAAAAATGTACTCAGTGGCTACCAACGCATTTACTGCTGCTGGTGGAGATAATTACTCTATGTTCAAAAAGGCTTACGATGAAGGCCGGGTCAGCGAACCGGGTTATACAGACTGGGAGACGTTTAGTCAGTATTTAAAGGCTAATCCTGGTATTAAGCCTGCTGTTGAAGGACGTATAATCGATCAAAATGCAGGAAAATAATTAAGGCTAGCTTCAAAAACCTCTGCGAAAACATTTCAGCAGGGGTTTTTCTCTGTTATGAAGGATAATTAAAGAAGATTATAGATAATCTTCCATAATAATAGTATAATAGTCACTATTGATTTAAAATCAAAATATACCAGTATAAAGGCAAACTTGCTGAAAAGCAGGGACGCAAAGCCATGAGTCTAAGGCATGATGATGCTAAGATTGTCAGGCCGCCGTTGGGGATAGTGCTTACGCTAAAGTTATATAACTTAGATAGTTTAAGCTTATGCGGCTCAGGTTTAATAATGGAGGATACATAGCAATGAGTAATGAGGTAAGCCCGTTTGATCAGCGTATGAATAGTAAGCAGCTGAGGAGCTATTCAATTCGGAGGGAACTTGATTCGCTTATGACAAAGAATCAAATATTCAAGAGCAGAAAAGCAGAGAATGCAGTCACTTTGTTTATACAATTCTGTGTAAATTACACGAATTTTGCAAGTTTTTCAGAAATCACCAGTAACACGCTTGAAGACTATATCCAGCATCATATCGGCAGGTCGAATAAGTCGAGAGAATATGATTCATTTAAACGGCTTAAAAATGATGTAATGCTCCTTGAGCAGTTAATTTTAAATGAAAAAGACCAATACCAAAAGGTGGATTTCTCCCTAATGAATACGAATCTGTGGTCTTTTGAAACGACCATGGAGTATTACATACCCAGAAAAAGTAATTTTTTCCTTCAATAATTAAAAACATAAAAATTATTAACAATTGAGGAAAAAATTATGATACAATTAGGACGAAAGTATCGAATGATATTTTGTATGCCACATACATAGACGCAGAATAAACAGAGATTCAACACAACATACGTCTTCGCATTTAGATTCTTTCAATTAAACTTGTTTCCCCTTTCAAATTTCCATAAAGCGGGAGCCCCTCATGCTGTTCTTGACATCAGTGTGAGGGGTTTTTTTATGCTGCATCTTTACAAAACTTTAAAGTCTCAGAAGTGAAAAATTTACCTGAATTTGATAATTTTAAAAGTATACATTTTCTCCCGATGTTTTTAATACGTTTTTCCAAATTCCTAAGACATAAATCCTAACGTTTGGTAGAATATACATATTAGAGAAATAATCGGATTTTCTGGGAGGGAAATTGGATTAAAGAAAGGTTTTGGAGGATATTATTGTGAAGTTACTTCGTATGTCATTATCTGCCTTGCTCCTCATTTCAGTGCTCGCATTCCCCGCATCTGCCACGGAAGGACCGTATGAGAATATTGGTCCGCAAGTTCAATATGTAAATGTAATTAGAGGTGAAGCCGGACAGGATCAGTATGGACGTCCGCTTTATTACGCACTGCTGCAGGGTGAGCCTGCTAAGCTTGTGGTTATGGATTTGCAGACGAAGCAAGTTGTTGATATGGAGACCCTGACAGAGGCTACTGCGGCCTGGTCAATTGAGGTGGGTCCGGATCGTCAGGTCTGGCTGGGATCTACTCCGAACAAAAATCTTTACCGTTATAATCCTGATACAAAAGAGCTATCAGATTTAGGTAAGGAACCTTCAGCATCCAATACAACCATTTGGGACTTAACGTATGATTCAAAGCAAAATCGTGTGCTTGGTGTAACATCATATGGCGGAACGGTCTTTACATACAGTGATGACAAGGGTTTTGACAGCCTCGGTGTTGTGATGAATGGACGCAAGTACGCAAGAAGTGTTGAATATGATGAAGACAATAACATATTATATGTGGGCCTCGGTTCTCCGGCAGCTCTCATTAAGTGGAACCTGAATACAAACGAAAAAACGGACATCCTGCCTGAAGAATATAAATCTGCCGCCTCTGTTTATGATTTGGACCTAGCCGGCGGAAAAGTGTATGCGAAAATGGAAAACAAAAGTACTCTTCTCGTCCTAAATCAGGAAAACGATCAGTTGGAGCATGTCCTGCCGGCAGACTCCAGAGGGGTATCAGCAAGCTGGAACGGCCAGAATGTATTTTACAGCGCTCAGGGAAAATTATTTGAGTTCAATCCAACGGACGGAAGCAGCCGTGAATTAGACTCTAATTTATCCCGTGCCGGCGCTGTATCACTGGATATCATCAACGTAAATGGACAGCCTCAGCTTGTAGGCCTGGCTGGTAACAGCGGCCGCTTTTATGAATATAATCTGTTGCAAAATCGCTTTAAATTGTCCAGCCTTAAACTCCCTGCGCAGGCTGTGGAAATATACAGCGTTGGAAATGGGCCGAATGGAAACATATACAGTTCAGGATTCATCTCCGGTAAGCTTGGAGTGTATAACCCAGAAACTGAAACCACTAAAATGTATGAGGGACTTGGACAGGTTGAGGACATGACATACATGAATAACAAGATGTTCTTTGGTGTCTATCCGGATGCACTTGTTTATGAATACGATACATCCAAGGAATGGGCCGCCGGAAGCAATCCAAGGAAGATCATGGATTTGGGATCTGACGGACAAGACCGTCCGAAGGCAATGGCAACTGATCTAGAAAAGAACAGGCTTTATACAGGAACCGTTCCGAAACGCGGTCAAAAATCGGGCATGTTCCTATCGTATGACTTAAATCAGCAGCAAGTTGTTTATCAGGAATCTCTTCCGTATGAGCAAAGTGCTTCTGCCATGGTATACAACAACCAATCTCGCACTTTGTACTTAGGAACAAGTGCTTATGACGGCAGTGGAAATCTCTCAAAAGAGACGGCTAAACTGTTTGCGATTGACACAAGCAGTTCCAATTATGCCAAAAAAGAAATCGAACTTCCCGGCGGATATGCCATTAAAATTTCTGCGCTGACGATGACATCAGACGGAAGACTGTGGGGGATCGTGGACAACAAGCTTCTCGTTTATGATCCTGTAAAGGGAATGCCGAATCTCTATCCAATCACGCCTAACCAAATACAAGGGATGTATAAAACGGAAAGCTTGATGCAGGACCCTTCCGGTGATCTGTATGGAACCTTCCAGGGAATGCTTTTTAAAGTGGATACAGACACACTGGAAATCACAAGCTACAATACAAGGGATGTTTTCGATTTAGCAAAAGATAATAAAGGAAATCTGTATTATAATCTTCGTTCGAATCTATGGAGATTAAATCCTAATGATTTAACCGAAGAACATGTTTCAAAGCCAGATGAGATTAAAATTCCGAATGTCCTAACTTCTGATTCACCATTCCCGGTTGCGCGAGTATTCTCTAAACAGCCACTGCTGCTCTACAAGAAGGAAGGAAATTCCATGATTCCGGTTAAACAGCTTCCGGGTAAAGCTTTCTACCGTGTGTATGGAACATATAAAAATTACTATCATGTCGGAAATGACCATTACTTCTACAACGAACCGCATAAAATTTCCACCTATGTGGGAAGAGTTTTCACTCTTACAGAAGCACCAATTATGAAACCGGACGGAGAATTGTTCAGGATGATTAAGCCGGGTGAGGAAATTCGGGTTTATAGCTATGACGATCAATATTATGATGTAGGAAATGGCTATAAAGTTCAGAAAACGAGTGATGTGTCCTACTATGTAGGAACTGTAGAACTTACATCCGATTCAATGATGTTTCAATATGGAGAAGCTCTTCCTGTCATGAAGCTGCAAGCAGGAGAGGAATATGAGATTCTGAATGTCGACGGAAATAAATTAGATATAGGGAATGGATTCTATCTTGAATACAATAAACAATCTATGATTTACAATAAAAACTAATGTAAGCCCGGGAGCCCTGTTCCCGGGTTCTTTTTTCTTCCGCTAAATACACGGTCGGCCCTTTGAAGTCAAGTCTGGAAATGACTCCATTTCATGGTAGATTGTTAGAGAGATAGAAAAAGCGGAAAGGAACGATAGAGTGAGAAAATTAATTTGTATGATTGCCGCCTTTGTTTTTTGCATAAGCTTCACTGGCGCGGAAGAGAAAGCTTCTGCTGCCCCGTTCTCTGTTAATGCTAATCAAGTCTACACGTATGATGTAATGAAAAAGGATTTAGAAGCGCTTGCTGCTGCATATCCTCATTTAGTGAGCTACAAATCGGTTGGGAAATCCGAATATGGACGCGAGCTTTACGCGGTCTCGATCGGTAAAGGACCTGCGCAGGTTTTTGTAAACGGTTCACACCATGCGAGAGAGTGGATGACCACAAGTCTCAATATGAAAATGATTGATCAATACGCAAAAGCCTATTACAGTAACACATCAATCAATGGCTTATCCGCAAAGTCTATTTTAGACAATACTACGATTTGGTTTATGCCCATGGTGAATCCGGACGGAGTGTCTCTGCAGCAATATGGCGTGAAGGCACTCCCCGCCTCCAGTCAGTCATCAGCGTTAAAGATGAATGGAGGAAGCTCGGATTTTAAGCATTGGAAAGCAAACGCAAAAGGGGTCGACTTGAATCGTCAATATGATGCGAAATGGTCGTCGATCTGCTGCAGTCCAGGCAAGCCGGCTTCAGAAAACTTTAAAGGCTACAGTCCGGCATCAACAGCTGAAACCAAAGTGGTCCTGGGGTTTATGAAGAACATTGACCCTGAAATGTCGCTAAGCTATCATTCAAGCGGTGAAATTCTGTTCTGGAACTTTTACCAGACCGGTGCCCGCTATACACGCGATTTGAACTATGCGAAGCAGCTTGGGAGAATGACTGGCTACCGTCTCGTTTATCCGGGACCTAACCCGTCAGGCGGGGGATTTACAGACTGGTTCCTGGAGTCTTACAAGCGCCCGGCTTTTACACTTGAAATCTCTCCGTTTGTTGGAGATACAAGTGTACCGCTGAAAAATTTCAGCAAGGTGTGGGAGGAAAACAAAGATGTAGGCCTTTATGCTGCGAAAGAAAGTTATAAGCTTTACCAGCAGCGGATCGGTTCAAAGTATGATCAGCAGGTTTCGCAGGTAAACAGCTACCTGCAGTCAAGCTTTCGTTTAAAGCCATATTACACGGCAAACATTAAGTCACAAGCCAATCTATACATATCGGCTTCTATGAAAAAACTATATGATCAGTCCGATTATGAAGTGAAGAAAGCAGAACAGATTGCCGCTGAATTGCCTGCCTATTATAAAGAAAACGCCATGAAAAATGTAAGGAATGCCAAACAGACTCGGCTTCAGGCTGCCTACTTTATTGACGCTGTAAAAGTGGGGGATCTCCTAAATAAAGAGCGTGGGGAGCTTCAGTCATTCGTCAACAATGGAACGCTTAATGATGAAACCGGAGCCGCTTATGATGAGCTTTCCAGGCAGCTTAATAAGGAAGAAGCATCCATTGGAAAAGTATATGGCAGCAGCGTAAGAAGCTTATTTGGACAAAAATATCTCGTTCCTGCAAAAATCGCGAAGGAAACGGTAATCTATGAAATATCGCGCTACCGTCTACTCGCAGAAATTAAAGAATTAAAAGCAAACGGAACCAATCCGGACATTTTAAATGAGAAGTTTAATCTCTATGACCGATTGACAGAAAGATCAGCAGCTGTAAAAAAAGCGGGAAACCAATTGTATCCAGGGAAATATCCGGATTTGCCGGGATTTGAAACAACACTGAAACAAATCGAAAATGAGTTAAGATAGATCCTGCAAAGAGGAGGTCTTTTGACCTTCTCTTTTTGTATGAGGATTGTTTAGTACTAGGTTCTAAAAGCACCTAATTAACCGGGTTTTTACAAAAAATATTGCTGAAATATGGCATAATTAATCGTAATATCACTTTATTGTAATGTTATTGTAACATTACGGAATTATGTAATAGAACTGTTATACTACTTCCTTCCTCCGTCATGTATACTAATCTTGTGCCAAAGGAGGAAGAACATGAAGAAACCGATTATTGCATTTGGATTAGCAACATCTCTATTATTCAGTTCGTATCTGCCAGCCAACGAGGCAAAAGCTGCTTCTACTTCATTCGAAACTAATATTATTAATATAAGCAAACAATACATAGGAGTACCGTACAAATGGGGAGGAACCACTCCATCCGGCTTTGATTGCTCAGGGTTTGTAGGCTATGTATTCAACAAAGCAGGATTATCCGTACCTCGCACTGCTGATGGAATGTACAATTCTAGCAGTATGGAGAGGGTATCAAGTAAACAGCCTGGAGATCTCGTATTCTTCAGAACAATGAACAAGCCTTCCGTTTCCCACGTAGGAATTTATATTGGTGGCAACCAATTTATCCACGCATCCTCTTCAAAAGGTGTAACGACAAGTTCGCTTGGAGAGAGCTACTGGCGTAATGCATACGTTAGCACAAAAAGACATTCTACACTTGGAACTGTACTAGCTGCTGCAACTGAAAACTATACACAATCTGCAAAAGAACTAGCTAACAATTTTCAGTCTAAATACTCTACTGCTGATAAAATTACCGGTTTGGATTCTTCTCTAACGGGGGAATACAATAGGTTGAAGACAAAAAGCAAGGATGCAAGTTTTACAGAATACATGAATCGTTCTGCAAGAGTGATTGACGCTGTCAAAACAGGCATGGATCTTGAAAAAGAAACAAATGAACTCACGTCCAAGCTAATCAGCGGACAGCGTTTGGATGCTGAAACGAACAAGCTATACGATGAGCTTTCTTATAAAATTGGCAAAACGGAAAGTGTTATCGGAAAAATGTACGGTGCTTCTAACCGCAAAGTGTTCAATGACCGCTTTGTTACCCAAGCAAAAATTGCCCGTGAAACAACAAAATATGAGGTGTCCATGTATCGTCTCATGAATGATATTGACAGCCTTATTGCTAAGGGATCTGTAAAAACGGCGATTGAACATTTTGAAACGCTATCCAGACTGGAAACGCGTGCTTCTAAAATTAAAGCAGACGGTAACGCTCTTCATGCAGGCGGATACCACAGTCTTTCTAAAATTAATGCCGGTTTAAAAGAGCGGAAAATGGCGATTAAAGCAAAATTAAACCTATAATTCTCCTAAAAAGCAGATGCTGTGATGAGCATCTGCTTTTATTTTTTTATACTATTGGTAATTATTACATGATAGAATGATAGGAGAAACTTTAGGGGGTAAAGTAGTGAAAAAATTAGCAGGGGCTGTACTAGCCGCATCTTTATTATGGGCACCGGCTGGAGTGCAGGCTGAAACTGGGTCATGCAGCGAGCCTTCGGTCATTGAGATGAAAAATATGTTGGCTGAAGCAGCCCGAAAATATAATGTACCTGTTGAAATCGTTAAAGGAATTGCTTCAAAGGAAAGCGGAGGCTTGTACCAATGCAAAAACGGTGCACCGTTGGTTACACCGGATGGCGGAATCGGTATTATGCAAGTAACCCTCAGTCCCGGGGACCATCCTGAAATTGATCGTGAACGGCTGAAAACAGATGCCGCTTATAATATTGATCAAGGCGTCAGCATTTTGAAAGAGAAATATAACATTAAAACCAATCCTGTCATTGAAAATCAATCTCCAGACATTCTTGAGCATTGGTATTTTGCTGTGCGGAACTATAATGGGAATTCCGGTAAAAACGATCCGACACAACATTCAGGAACTACCTATCAGGAATTGGTTTATGGAAACATCGTTGAGTTTGGCAATACTGCAACAACTTCGTTTCCAGTGACAAACTATGATCCAAACTGGAAGCCTGGTAATGCTCCAATGCAGTGGGCATACGGATATACAGCATCTGCAGGTGACTTAAATAAGGGTGATAAGGTCATTACGAAAGAGCAGAGCAACAATTTGCGCAAGGAACCGAATACGAAGATTCCTAGAATAGCTGAGATCGGTCCGAATGCAACGGTAGAAATTTTAAGTGATGAGTTATTTGAAGACGATAACCGGAATAATTTATTTGGGTACTATTTAGTGAAAGTAAATGGGAAAACAGGCTATATGGCTTCGTCCAACCTAAAACCACTTAGAATTGAAATTGCAAACCCGCTTTCGATCAATCCGAACAGAAAAGAAGGATACGGAAGAATTAAGCTTATAAAAAATGTGAGTTCTTATAAAATTGTAAGCGGCAAAGAGCAGGCATATAAAACCTATACAAAAGGCGCTGCACTAAGGGTATACGGCACAAATAACGGGTCGTACAACGTAGGCGGCGGTGTGTATGTGAAACACGATCCTGCGGCGACAAAGCTCGTGATGGCAGTTGCGGTGGATAGTAAAAACAAATTTGCGGGATATGCTTCAGAAGACAGGCTGCAAACGATATTAATGGAAATCGGTGCTTTAAAAAACAAGCAGGATGGCTACAAGCTTTTCCTGGGCTATGTAGAAAGTGCAAAGCCTTTTACCATGTACCGCTCAAATGGCACGGCGTTAAAAACGCTTGACAAGAATACCGGCTACAGGGTACATGAAATTAAAAGCGACCGCTATGATATTGGCGGCGGGTATTATGTGAAAAAAACCGGAACTTCCTATTCGCCTGTATTTGGGGGCAATTAATGAATAAGGGTAACCTCCATTTTGAGGTTACCCTTATTGCATTAGCTTGGAACAATACTTCTTAAAACCGGCACACGCTGCAGAATCCTTGTAATCACAAAACTAATCGAGATTGCCAGAAAGGCCATAAGCGGAATCCCGTACAGAGGGTTAAATGTAAAGGCGCTTAACCCCAGGAATTTCTCCAAAAGCAGGAATACAAAGGGATGGATCAAGTAAATCCCCATACTGGCCTTATTGATGGGGCTGAGCCACTTGTAAGAGTCACTGGATGGGTTTGTCTTCTCCTGCAGATCTTTGAAAAACATAAAGAAGGCACCAGACATAAAAATGGTTGATATATTAAGGTAGTGATAGAAAAAACCGTCAAATGTTCCATTATTCTCTTTTGTTAAGTACCTAGTGACAAAAAGGGTAGTGCACACACCGGCAATTCCAATCACGTAATAGATGTTCTTAGCTGCGTTGCTAAAGCTGTAATGGTAAAAATAGTAGCCTAATACGAAGTAACCTATGTATCCGCTTGCAGGGAAGGCTTCAAAGCCCATTTTCACCTCAAAGAATTTGCTGATCAAACTGAAACCGGCTGTACAAACAAACCAAAGGACAAGAAAAAATTCGATATTTCTCCTTGAAGCGTTTGAAATATACACCCTCAATATTGGCGTAATCAGGTATAAACCGATAATCACATATAAAAACCACAGATGATAATAAACCGTATCGGACAGAATCGCTTTTACGGCAGCAACTGGGGTTCTTTCAATGTCTCCTGTTTTCATTTGAATGAGCAAATAAAAAACAGTCCAAGCGGCAAAAGGAATTAATACTTTAGAAGCCCGTTTCCTGAAAAAAAGGTCCGCCGGTTCTTTCTTAGCCGGATTAAGCATGAGTGCTCCGCTCATCATGAAGAAGATCGGTACACACCAGCGGGTAACGGAATCATATATATGTCCGGTCCACCATTCATAATCAGGGATTTTATCATATTCATAAAGCAAGGGAGCTGCTGCATGTAGAACAACGACGCTTATTGTTGCCAGGACACGCAGCCAATCAAAATACAGAATTCTTTTTTTTGTCATATCATCACCTGCTCGTTGTTATTTTGCCAAAAAGATCTTGTATTATTCTAAAGGCAATCAAGCATTTTTTACAATGTAAAAAAATGCAAACGACCGGCAATTTCTTGAGATGGTATAATGAATAGGCTGATAGAATTGGAGGGAAAGGCTTGAAACATACAAAAACGATCTTATTTATTTTTTTTACAGCTGTCCTTTTATCCATGCCTCAAATTGGACTGGCTGCTGACTCCCTATCTTCTGCAAAGCAGGAAGGTGAAAGGCTAAAGGTGGAAACAGCTTATTTTCAAGAAATCATTAAAAGCGGCGATCTTTATTTAATGAATGATGCTTATGATAGCTATACAGCTCAGATAGCCGGAGCCGAGAAGGCGATTGGCAAAGTGTCAGGCCAAAGGACAAGAGAAAATTTGCTGAAGCAATACATAAGGCCGGCAAAAATTGCAAAGGAACGCGTAATTTATGAGGTTTCCGAATACCGGCTTATTTATCAAATCGGTCTCAATTTGACCAGGGGAGCAAGCGGAAGTACAGATATTGCAAAGCTATCAAGGCTTTTAAATCGGGCAGCTGCCATTAAAGCGGCTGGAAAATACGAAGCGATTCCTGCTATAGCTGGAAACTATCTCCGTGCAGCAGAATCAA
This sequence comes from Metabacillus flavus, assembly GCF_018283675.1. NCBI lineage: Bacteria > Bacillati > Bacillota > Bacilli > Caryophanales > Bacillaceae > Metabacillus > Metabacillus flavus. The sequence goes on along the minus strand of NZ_JAGVRK010000001.1, from coordinate 3,594,967 downwards.
GCCTGAAGAAAAAAACTTTCGTAAGGTATGATGCGAAAAGCAGAGGAATTGGTCAGCTTGAATATGAAGTTTTTTTGCTTACCAATTTTGAACGTGTGAAAAATAATCTTTCCTTTTATACTCTGAATATGAAGCTGTCAGGTGTGGCCAGGAAAAAATCCGAAGATATGTATAGTAAAAATTATTTTAACCATAACTCCCCGACATATGGATCTCCATTCGATATGATGCAGAGGTTTGGAGTCAACTATGGATATGCGGGTGAAAACATTGCCAAAGGGTACACAGGAGCCCACGACGTGGTGAAAGGCTGGATGAATAGTCCAGGGCACCGCGCGAATATCCTAAAAAAAGAATTTGCACAGATTGGGACCGGGTACAAAGAAAAATATTGGACCCAAATGTTCATCGATTAAAAGAAACACCGCCGAAAAAGGCGGTGTTTTTTATGTAGGTAAATAGTCACGGTGAGATAAAGTGTGAATTGTTACAAATTTGACAACAATTCGTCAATTTTTTACGTCAAATTCACCACAAATTTACAATCTTAAAAATAGAATTAAACTTCCTTAACAAAACGGGAATATAATTACTCTTGTTATGTAGTAGTTGGTAAAAAATGAGGAGGTGACCAAGTATTAGGAGGAACCTTATTCAGTCAAAAGTAACAAGAAAATTGGAGGTAAAATGGATGAGACGCGAATTGACTAGCCTAGTGATTGCTTCTGCCGTTCTTGCAGGCAGTGCATTTTCCCCTGTGGCAATAAATGAAGCTAAGGCAGCAAGTGCAGTACAGCAAACGATGAAAGAATCTGTATATGTAAACGGCAAGCAAAAAGTGGTTCATGCGACAGTCGTAGGCAAAACAAAGCTTCATTCTGTAAGCGATCTAGCGAAAGCTCTATCGGCAAAAGTAATGTATGATAAGAAGTCGCAATATTATGTCGTTTCCAAAGGCAGCGGGAAAGACATGAAAACCATTAAAGTAAAATCTGGTTCCAGCCAGGCATTCGTTAATGGCAAAAAAGTTAAGCTAGAAAATCCGCCTGCGATGGCAGGAAAAACACTCTTCATGGCAGCGAAGAATTTCGTCCATGCGCTAGGCGGAGATCTATTAATAGACGCTAATCTATTAATATCCGAAAAAGGAATGTTTAAAACATCCACATTCAAGATGAATGTAGAGGGTAAGCTTCACTCAGCTAAAACTTTGCGTGTAAATGGTAAGTACCTGTACTCCGTTCAAGACATCGCAAAGGCTTACTCTGCAAAGGTTACGGTGAAGGGTACAGCTGTGACGCTTCAAAAAGGATCTCAAACTGCTACTTTTAAAATTTACCAAAATAGTATAACAGCTAATGGGGAAACTGTCAATTTATCGGCGTATCCTGTATCTGTTAAAGGCGTGATCTACGCTGATTTGATGGATATGGTTAAAGCACTTGGCGGTCAAATGGAAAAAATGGACACCGGAAGATATATGCTCTTTACTTCCAAGCTTGTATCCGGTGACTCCTACAACCCGGCGTGGGTTGGTTCCCATGTCATGGTTACAAATGAAGACGAAAATGCATCCCGCACATACCTTATGGACGTAAACACTCGCCAAGTAATGAATACAATCAACGCTACAGATGTGGTGGTTTCTCCAGACGGAATGAGTGCAATCCATTCTGACGAAACAGGTGTCATCACGCTGATTGATCTTACAACCGGCACGTCCAGATACGTTAGCTTAGACGATGATATTAAAGTAGATTTCGTTTGGGCACAAGACGGCAAAAAAGCTTACTTCATTAAAGGCGAAAAGAACGACAAAATATTTTCAGTGGATATTGCGACGGGAGCACTTAAAGAAGTCCCATCCGATTCTAAAATCTATAAAACAGATCTCAGACTTTCTGCAGATGGAACAAAGCTTTTATATGTAGTGAGTAAAGAAGCTGAGACGAAAACTACCGACACTGGCGACGGCGGAACTGATGTAACGGATATCCTTACAGAAGGAACAGAGCCGCAATTTTTCACAATCGATTTAACGGCTAAAACACCGGCAGCTACAGCGATCACTACAACAAAAGATAACAAAGTATACCCTGCGTTCCTTAAAGACGGTAGCATCGTGTACCTGAGTGCAATGCCAGACTCAGAAGATCTTCCGGTGCTGACAATGATTCGTGCTGACAACACTGTAAGCCAGCTTGTAAAAGATAAAGACATTTTATTTCTAACGGTTACACAAGAAGGAAAGCTAATGATTCTGACTTCAGAAAATAACATGTCTGTTATCTATGAAGTGAACCCTTCAGAAATGAAATTGACGAAGATTGCCTCTACTCCTTTGGAAATCACTTCTTTTGCGGTATCTAAAGATGGACAGGTTGCTGCAACAGCTCCAGGTCTTTCGGGAGAAAGACTGGTTGTCTGGAAAAACGGAAGCTTTGAAATCGTAACAAAATAATTTATCAGGAGATGATTAAAATGAATTTATTAAAACGTGTATCCACCCTTACTTTAGCGGCAGTCGTATCTGTAGGTTTTACTTTTGGAGCAACATCAGCAAATGCCGCATCTGCAAGCGGAAAGGTAGTTGTAGCTGGTTCGACAGCTCTTCTTCCACTTACTTCTCAAGGTGCAAAAGAATTCAAGAAATCAAATCCAAAAGTATCTGTATCTGTATCCGGTTCTTCTTCTATTGCAGGCCCTCAGTCTGTATCTAAAGGAAGTGCAACAATCGGTGCTTGTGACTGGGATGCAACGAAAGCTGTTCCTGGATTCAGCGCATTCAAAGGCTTGACTGCTTACAAAGTAGCAGTAATCCCATTTGCTACAATTGTTCACACATCTAATAAGGTTAAAAACCTTTCTACTTCTCAGCTTCAAGGGATTTTCTCTGGAAAATATACAAACTGGAAGCAAGTTGGCGGTAAAGATGCAGCAATCGTTGTTGTAAACCGCAAAACAGGTTCTGGTACTCGTGTAAACTATCAGGCAAAAGCTCTTAAAGGCAAAAGCTTCATGACAAAAGGAAACTACAAAGAGGTTGGTAAAAGCGGAGAAATGACAACTGCTGTTGGATCCAATCCTAATGCAATCGGTTATGTTGACCTTGCTTACGTAAAAGGAAACATTAAAGCACTTTCCTACAATGGCGTTGCTGCAACAACAACTAATGTAAAAAGCAAAAAGTACCCTGTTTACGGTGTAGGTTACTTCTTGACTAAAGGACCTGCAAAAGGTGCTAACGCTGCGTTCATTTCTTATATCCAAAGCTCTAAATTCCAAAACGGTTCTTTGAAAAAGCTTAAATTCCTTCCTTACAGAGGATTCTAATACCTGCTGACAAGGTTCAAAGATTCACTCATTGCTTTACAGGGCTTGCATGAGGTCTGCAGTGGTGTGCAGATTTCATGCGCTTATGTCCATCAGCTATTCCGGCTGAAAATTCTTTATCTCCCTTTCAAATAACAGAAGCCAGCTCTATTAGGGCTGGCTTTGCATAATCATGGAGGACCACCAAAATGGCGAAGATCGAACAGGATATCATGACGCCGCCTGCGGAAATTAGCGAAAAGGCCGTTATTAAAAAATCAAGTTATGCTAAAAACAGAGCGTTCTACGTTTACTCATTGGGCAGCGCGCTGTTACTCGGTGTTGTTTTATTCTCAATCATCTTATTCATCGGAAAAACAGGTCTGCAAGTATTTAATGACGTGTCTCCGACGGAATTTTTCTTTTCTTTCACATGGGATCCATACGCTGAAAAATACGGAGCCGCCGTTTTCATTCTCGGCACACTGTCTTTAACGGCATTAACCCTTGTATTTGCAGGACCTATCTCTCTGGCATTAGCAATCTTTACAGTAGAAGTGGCCCCGGACTGGCTTAAAAGAATACTCCGCCCTCTGCTCGATTTGCTTGTCGGAATTCCGTCAATCGTTTATGGATATCTTGGATTGACGATCCTTGTACCCTTCATCCGGAGTGCAACAGGTGCGTTAGTCGGAGATGGTCTTCTTGCAGCTGCCATTGTTCTTACCTTAATGGTACTTCCGACAATTACTAGAATCAGTGATGATGCGATTGCCGCGGTTCCGACCGAACTAAGAGAAGCGAGTTATGCGATGGGGAGCACGCGGTTGCAAACTATATTCCGCGTGATCCTGCCTGCAGCAAGCCCTGGTATTCTGACGGCCGTTATTCTTGGAATGGCAAGAGCGATTGGAGAAACGATGGCGGTTGTAATGGTCATCGGAAATACGGCACAGCTTCCGACGGATTTGTACACGCCGACAGCCGTATTAACGACTACGATCGTCAACCAGATTATTGATGTGGAATTTGGTTCTGCCTGGAACAATGCCCTTTATATGATGGCCTTCCTGTTGCTGATCATTTCAACTATCATGATTCTGATTATCCGCAGAATCAGAACGAAGGGGGCTTAATCATGATGAAGGAAAGAATTCAAATTCCGAAGAAAAAGTCCAGATACATGATGGACCGCTTGCTGACCGGCATTCTTTGGGGAGTCGCAGCTGTCATTGTCATAACCATCGCGGCACTGCTTTATACCATTTTAGCAAAGGGTCTTCCAATCCTAAGACCGGATTTCCTAGTGAACCTTCCTGATGAGATTCTCGCTGGGGGAGGAGTCGGACCCTTCCTATTCAACTCCATTTACGTGCTGATCATAGCGATGGCGATATCCTTGCCAATTGGAATAGGAGCCGGAATTTATCTTGCCGAATACGCACCTGCCAATCGAGTAACCGAGTTTATTCGAACGTGTGTTGAAAGCTTAGCCTCCGTTCCATCCATTGTCTTTGGCCTTTTTGGATACGTACTGTTCGTCGATATTTTTGACATCGGTTTAACCATTTTAGGAGCGGGAATCGCGCTGTCTCTATTAAATCTGCCGGTTATCACACGGGTAACAGAAGAATCGATTACATCCGTCCCGGCCGAGCTGCGTGAAGCGTCACTCGCTATGGGTGCAACGAAATCTACTACGATTGTAAAGGTAGTCATACCTGCTGCTCTTTCAGGTATCTTAACAGGAGTCAGTTTAGCAGCCTGCCGTGCTTTCGGAGAATCCGCCGTTATCCTGCTTGCTGGAGGAACCGGTACATCAGGTGCTATGTGGGACTTCAATCCGCTTTCCCAAGGGGGAACGCTTCCTGTCCACCTATGGTACGTTCAGTCCGAAGCACTTGTAGAAGATGCTGCTCAGATTGCTGACAAGTCCGCCGCTGTCCTCGTTCTCATCGTCCTTCTCATCAGCCTTATGATGAGGATTCCGATTTGGGTACGTGATTACAGTATGAGACAGAGACGGAAGGCGTCTTAATCTTTGAAACTCCAGAGCCTGGTTGGGCTTTGGAGTTTTTTGTTTGTTTACGGGGGTTGGAGGTGAGAGTAGCATGTTGTGTGGTGCCTGACCCGTACTCTGCTAAAGAACTGAAGCTCTGGCACCAACTTCGGAACCCCATACGGCACAAGGAGTTTCACGCTACTGTCTCCGTCCCCAGTTGCGTTAAAGAATGTGGGGACTGGCACGGTGCCAGTCCCGCTCATCTCTAATAAGCTAAAGCTTTGACACCGACTTCTCAATCCCTTGGTATACAAGGGATTGGGGAGCCGTGCCTGTGACCCCTTATGCGTTAAAGCACTGCGGGTCAGGCGCCTCCTGCCGAACTTTTCCGCTATCTCCAGCTTCCTAGCGACAGCACACCAATCTCAAACACCGACCTGAAAACAAAAAACAGGAACCCTCAAAAGGATTCCTGCTACCAGTCCAATACTCACCCCTGAGGCGGGTAAACGCGCCAGGTAGTGAAATCGGGATGTTCTTTTCTAATGATATCTTTCGGGAAGACGAAGCTCCAAGGTTTGCTTGTGTTGCCTTTGACTTCAAGGCCTTCCGTTTTAAACAGACCGTTTGCTACGATGTCGCCTGCAGCATCTTCAACGGCTAGAGGGATTTGCTCTAGTTTTACGTTATTCAGGCTGCCGTTCCGGATCAGCAGGGATATTTTTAAGTCGCCTGCCGGACTGAGGGCGGCCTCGAGTCCCATCATGTTCAGTTCGTTCGCTCCCATAGGCGGCAGGTCCAGCACCATTTGTTCAAGGCGCTTAGTCTGCTCGGGCGTGAGTCCTTCTCTCCAGGATGGATCGAGGTCAAGGACGTGTTCTTTTTTCTTTTTCAGCTCGAACGCAATTGTCCAGCTGCCGGACGGGATTTCTTTACCTTCCAGCAGGGTGTCCGTACCAAAAAGGAATCTCCATGGACGCGCTGTGTTGGGAGGAAGTTCACCGAAATGCTCCATATCGAATGTCTCGCGGGCAACAACTTTTTGATTTTCATCCAATAAAAGAAGCTGCAGCATTTCGAATTGGATCGGTTTGCTGACTGTACTTCTAATAAATGAAGTGATGGAAAAGAAATCGTCGTATGCTTCAAGCTTCAGACCTGAGATAGAGAGCTGGCTCTCTTCAAGCGGATCAAGCTGAAGAAGGTGATATTGATAAACGTAATATTCCTGCTTGCTTACCTCCCAGGAAGGGTGAAAGGAAAGGACGGTTTGGTCCGCTGTGCTGGTTGTCATGATTGAATTCCCTCCATTTCCTGAGTGTTAGGCAGGATGAATTGGATTTTTGCAAATAAAGCATGGCGGTATTCCTTCAGCATTTCCTCAAAGGAATGATGCGACTCAAGCTGGAACAGGCGATACGGATCCTCTTGTCCATATGAGCGGAGGTGTATGCCTTCCTTCAGCTCATCCATTACATCAAGATGGGCAATCCATGCCTGATCGAGCAGGGAGAGAGAGAAGCTTCTTGCTTGCTGGGCAATGTTTTCCTCTTCATCGACTTTGCTTAGTCCTAATAGATACGCATTTACATCTTTTTCAAGCATGTCCTCTATGTCTTCACGTTCTCTTCCTGCCAGCGAGGCTGCATCAGTGGAAAGAGGGAAGATGGATTGAAGCTTCATGTAAAGAGCAGAGCTATCCCATTCTTCAGGCGTCTTATTAGGAGGGCACAGCTCATCCAGCGTCTCCTGGTAAACGGTTCTGAACTGCTCGATTAAGGAAGAGGCAAGCTCCTCGCTATCAAGCAAGGTGTTTCGAATCCCGTAAATTGCCTTTCGCTGCTGATCCAGGTGGTCTTCAAGCTTCAGCAAATGAACGCGTCCTGAGAAATGCTGATTTTCAATGGTTTCCTGTACTTTATCCATAAACTTGCGCGGATCAGGGCTTATGACAAGACCGTTTTCATCAGCCTTCATCTTCTTAAGCCACTTTTCCAGTTCTTCATCATCGTACTGATTCAAAAGGTCATCCTCGAGTGACACAATAAACTGAGAGGAACCCGGGTCTCCCTGACGGCCGGCACGTCCGCGGAGCTGCATATCTACACGCTCGCTTTCATGTCGTTCTGTTCCGATAATGTGAAGTCCGCCGAGCTTGGCAACTCCCTCACCGAGCAGGATATCTGTTCCGCGGCCGGCCATGTTCGTTGAAATCGTGACCTGTCCTTGCTGTCCTGCCATAGCAATCAGTTTAGCTTCCTGTTCTTCTGTTTTGGCATTAAGCAGCTGGTGAGTGACCTTTGCCTTCTTTAAGTAGGCGGAAAGCATTTCGGATTGGTGAATGGAAGTTGTTCCAATAAGCACAGGCCGTCCTGATTCGCTTATAACCTTAACTTCATCAGCGATCCTTTTGTATTTTTGGTTTAGTGTCTGATAGATAAGATCCGGCTCGTCCTTACGGCGTTTTGGACGGTTGGTCGGAATTTCAACAACGTCCAGATAGTAGATATCCATAAACTCTTTTTGGGCAGGAATTGCACTTCCAGTCATTCCAGAAAGAATGGAATACATTCTGAAATAGTTCTGAACGGTAACCGTTGCCTGGGTTACGTTCTCTTCATTAATTTCAAGACCTTCTTTTGCTTCAATTGCCTGATGAAGTCCGTGGCTCAAGTTTCGGCCGTCCATTACACGTCCGGTGAAGGCATCAACAAGCTCGATTTTTCCTTCCTTAACAATGTAATCCACATCGCGGCGAAGGATAAATTCAGCCTGCAGGGACTGATTTATATAATGGAAGAGAACCTGATGATCGGATGAATAAAGGTTATCGATTCCAAACGTCTTTTCAATGCGTTCAATCCCTTTCTCCGTTAAATGAACCTGGCGGGAAGGGAGGTCAACTTCAATTTCTTCGCCTTTTTTAAAGGACTTAACGATCATGGAAGTAATTTCAAAAAGCTCGATAGAAGCACCTGATTTATTAGCGATGATCAGCGGTGTCCGTGCTTCATCAATCAAAATGCTGTCAATCTCATCGAGAATGGCAAAGGCTTGTCCTCTTTGAACTTTTTCGGAAGGCTGGTTGACCATGTGATCACGAAGGTAATCGAATCCAAATTCATTGCCTGTTCCGTACGTAATGTCACACAGGTAAGCCTGCTTCTTTTCTTCTGTATCCATTTCAGACAGATTTAAGCCAACTTCAAGACCGAGAAATCGGTGGATTTGTCCAATCAGTTCAAAGTCGCGCTTCGCAAGGTATTCGTTTGAGGTAATGACGTGAACACCTTTTCCGTGAAGAGCGAAAAGAAAGCTTGGGAGAGAGGCAACCAGGGTTTTCCCTTCACCTGTCTGCATTTGTGAGATGTTTCCTTCTGATAGCACGAGTCCGCCGATTAGCTGAACATCATAGTGGCGCTGTTTTATCGTACGTTTAGCCGCTTCTCTGACCAAAGCAAATGCATGGGGACGGATATCTTCCATCGATTTACCGTTCTGGAGGGATTCTTTGAGGGCGGAGGTTTTCATTCGCAGCTGCTCATCGGTCAGCCCTTTATATGTATCTTCAAGGGCATTGATTTTCTCTACTATTTTATGAAGCTTCTTTATTTGATTTTTTGATTTGAGCTCCATGTACTTTTCATAAATAATTGACATCTTAGACGCGCTCCCACTTTGAAGTTTCCTTTCAGACTGTGTTGTCTGAGGGTCGATTTTTCTCCTGCATATACGTGCAGTTTATCGATTCTCTTCCTATTAAACATGCACATTATATCATAATCCCTGAAATTCTTTGGATTTATTTGAAAAAAATGCATTGGAAAGGTTTTCAACCCTGCTATGAACTGTTTTAATTTCAGGGCACATGTGATATTGTGTACTAGGTGGAAATTTATCTATTTGACAAAGGGAGAAAAAGGTCGTTTCTGCCGGCAAAAATGCCTGACAGGAGTAAGCAGAATGAAACAAGGTCATGTTAAACATAATACAGCTTTAACAATTGTATGACGTTCGACGCTCTGTGACAAAAACCTGCTCCATTATGCTAAAATGAGAAAGTATGAAAAAAACAGACCGTCCCTGATTGCTGGTATTTAAGCAGTTATCGCCGGTACTGAAAATTAGATGATGCTAAGGAGAAGATACTGTATGAAAGTGCCTATGTTAGATCTTTCCGAACAATATTCCAATTTGCGGGACGAAATGCTGAAAGCACTGGATGACGTGATGACATCTACACGTTTTATCCTGGGAAGCAATGTGAAAAAATTGGAGACTGACGTAGCTGAATTCAGTAACGTACCATATGCAGTAGGCGTAGCCAACGGCAGTGACGCTATACATATTTCTTTGCAGGCATGCGGCGTAACGGCTGGTGATGAAGTAATCACGACTCCGTTTACGTTTTTCGCAACAGCTGGGGCCATTGCCCGCTGCGGAGCAACGCCTGTATTCGTTGATATTGATCCGGTAACCTTCAATATTAACCCGGAGCTGATTGAAGAGAAAATCACTCCTAAAACAAAAGCGATTATCCCTGTTCACCTATACGGACAAATGGCTGAAATGGACCGCATTATGGAAATTGCGGACAAGCACGGCATTTTTGTTGTAGAAGATGCAGCTCAGGCAATCGGTGCCACTTATAAAGGAAAGCACACAGGGGAGTATGGCCATACGGCTACATACAGCTTCTTCCCGACGAAAAACCTTGGTGCTTACGGCGATGCGGGTATGATCGTAACGAAGCATGAGGACCTTGCTGAAAAAATGAGCGTCATCCGCGTTCACGGAAGCAAGCCGAAATATTACCACCACGTGCTGGGATATAACAGCCGCCTTGATGAAATGCAGGCTGCTGTATTGAACGTTAAATTCCCTCATTTGAATGAGTGGAGCGAAAAGCGCCGTGCACGTGCAGATATCTACACAGCACTTCTAAAGAACAAGCTTCAAGATAAAGTCGTTACACCAATCGAGGTAAGCGACCGCCATCACGTGTTCCACCAATACACAATCCGTGTTGACCGCCGTGATGAGCTTCAAGCGTACTTGAAAGAGCAAGGCGTGGCAACGATGATCTACTATCCGCTGCCATTGAATGTTCAGCCTGTATTCGCAGAGCTTGGCTACAAAGAAGGAGACTTCCCTGAGTCCGATAAGGCTGCCAGAGAAGCGATTTCCCTTCCAATGTTCCCAGAGCTTACCGAAGAACAGCAAACTTATGTAGTTGAGTGCATCGAAAAATTTTATAACTAAAACGCTATAAGTCGCCTTTTACCGGGAAATCCTACCGGTAAAAGGGGCTTGTTTGTTTGTTTAGGCTAACTGCATTTACTATCTCACAAGGAGTTAACGCATGGAAAAACGTGACTATCTATACGAGTACTTAATGTATTTTTGGAAAAAGAAATGGCTCATTATCGGCATTCCGGTTGCAGTTGCGATTCTTGCTTATGGATTATCTATTGCGGTGAGCAAGGGGTATGAAGGGAATTCGAACTTCTTTACCGCTACCTTGAAATCAGATTATCTAACGGATCCAGAGCTTCTTGAATCGGTTTATCAGGAAAAATACGGTAAAAAGCTAAAGATTGAAGTTTTGGGACAATCCAAAGTGGAATTTTCCGTAAAGGGCAAGGATAAAGCTTCAGTGGAAAACCTGTTGAACAAAGCATCTGCAGAGTATATTGGAGAATTAAAGAATGAATATAACTCGCGTTTAGATTTGACTGAGAACAAATTAGCAGCCTATGAGGACCGCCTTAAATCCGTTGAGAAGTCATACGGGGTAATGTCCGACAAGCTGCAAACGGACTTTGAAAATTTGAATAGCGAAGAGCTGACTACCCTTTCTGATGCCATTGCTAAAGAAGAAAAGCTGATCTCTGACTACGATGATTCAATACAGGGTATGAAAACCGATATCCTGCAATTTGAGAAACCTTTAATGCAAAGCAAAGAAGTAGCAAAACAAGACAACAATGCAAAAGCTAACGCAATCGTCGGTTTTATTTTAGGCTTGTTTTTAACATTACTAGGCCTGATGCTGTCGAAATATATAGGTGATGCAAGGAGAGCGGAGATTCATGGTTAATTTTGCAGTAGTAGGAATGGGTTTTATTGCGAAAAAACATATCCAGGCGATTGAGGATGCAGCCGGAGCGAACCTGATTGCGGTTTGTGATACAAATCCGGATCGCCTTGCTGAATACGAAGGCAAAGTAAACACGTATACCGATCTTGAGCAAATGCTGAAGGAGCAGGACGGCTTGGATGTCGTAAACATTTGTACTCCATCCGGACTGCATGAGCCGCTTGCGTCACTTGTGGCTGCTTACAGAAAGCATATTGTCGTTGAAAAGCCAATGGCTCTAAAGGATGATGACAGCGAGAAAATCATGGAAGCAGCAGCGAAAAACGGTGTGAAGCTTTCCGTTGTCCATCCTAACCGTTTCCGTCCGGCAATCCGCAAGCTGCGCGAGCAAATGGATGCAGGCAAGTTCGGTAAATTCAGCCATGCTAACGCAACAGTAAGATGGAACCGCGGTCAGGAGTATTATGATCAGGCTCCATGGCGCGGAACAAAGAAATTTGACGGCGGCGTTCTGATGAACCAGGCGATTCATAATCTTGATTTGCTTCTATGGTTCATGGGACCTGTGAAAAGTGTACAGGCTATGGCTACTACACGTTTCCGCAAAATTGAAACAGAAGACTTGGCTGTCAGTGTGGTAGAGTTTGAATCTGGAGCTCTTGGAGTCATTGAAGCAGCTACAACGATTTACCCGAAGAACCTTGAAGAATCATTGGCGATATTTGGAGAGACAGGCAGCGCCAAAATCAGCGGGCGCAATGCGAACTTTATTGAGACGTGGGATTTTGAAGGGGAAACGGATGAAGACCGTGAATCCGCTATGAAGGAAATTGAAGCGGATCCGTTTGGCAAGCCGGGACATCAGTGGATCATTGAGGATATGGCGGCAGCGGTTAAGGAAGACCGTGACCCAATCGTCACTGGCCTTGACGGACATGCACCGATTCAGCTGATCAATGCGATTTTAGAGTCTGCCGAAACTGGCAAAAAAGTGTTTCTTTCAAAACCAGCAGTAACGAAATAAGAGTGAGATATTTTAAGGAGATGAACGACTATGGGAGCTCATATTGATGAGTTGCTTTCGAAAATAGAATCAAAAAATGCAACGATTGGTGTCGTTGGATTAGGTTATGTAGGACTTCCGCTTGCGGTTGAAAAAGCGAAAGCCGGCTATAAAGTGATCGGCTTTGATGTACAGCAATCCCGCGTTGACATGGTTAACGACGGTAACAACTACATCGGTGACGTTGTAAACGAAGACCTTAAGGAAATCATTGCAAACGGCCTTCTTGAAGCGACAACAGACTACTCAAGAATTCAGGATGTAGATGCAGTGGCAATCTGTGTTCCAACACCGCTTGACCACCATCAGCAGCCGGATACTTCTTATGTAGAAAGCTCTTCTAACGCAATTGCAAATTTTGCACACAAAGGAATGCTTGTTGTTCTTGAATCAACAACCTACCCTGGAACAACAGAAGAAATCGTTGTCCCTGCTTTTGAAAACAAAGGCTATGTAATTGGAGAAGATATTTTCGTAGCTTACTCTCCAGAGCGTGTGGATCCGGGTAACAAAGAATTTAAAACGAAAAATACACCTAAAGTAGTTGGCGGAATTACAGCGAACTGTACGAAAGTGGCTTCTTCTCTTTACCGTCACGTTCTTGAAGGGGAAGTATTCGAAGTTTCCAGTCCGGCTGTTGCCGAAATGGAGAAAATCTTTGAAAACACGTTCCGCCACATCAATATCGCTCTTGCGAATGAAATGGCGATCCTTTGCGAGCGTATGGGCATTGATGTATGGGAAGTGATTGATGCAGCAAAAACGAAGCCTTACGGATTTATGGCATTCTATCCAGGACCGGGTCTTGGCGGACACTGTATTCCAATCGATCCATTCTACCTGACTTGGAAAGCACGTGAATACAACTACCACACTCGTCTAATCGAGCTTGCTGGCGAGATCAACAACGCAATGCCTGAGCACGTAGTAGAGCGCAGCATGCGCCTCTTGAACAGAGACGGAAAAGCAATGCGCGGTGCAAAAATAACCGTTCTTGGTGTAGCATACAAAAAAGATATCGACGATGTTCGTGAATCTCCAGTTCTTCACATCCTAAACTCTTTATTTGAAGAGGGTGCTGATGTAAGAGTCGTGGATCCATTCGTTACTTCTTTCAAGCTTCGCGGAGGAGTAGTAGAAACGGTTCCAATGACGGAAGGATTGCTTGAAGAGTCTGATCTGGTTCTTCTGACTACCGATCACAGCACGTTTGATTATGAAATGATCGGAAAACACAGCCGTTCCCTATTTGACACGCGTAATGCGATGAAACATGTAGAGAACAAGCCTGCTAACTATACAAAACTGTAAGAGGGAGCGTTGTTCGATGAATGTAATCAACAACTCGGTGAAATTGGATGATTCCGTTGTACTTGGCCACTTTAATGTGATTGAGGAAGGCGTTCTGATTGGGAAAAATGTTTCCATTGGAAACCACGTGACCATTTACGCAGGAACGGTTGTTGGAGACGGCGTACGCATTGCTGATGGGGCAGTGATCGGCAAGCAGCCGACTCCGGGGAAAACAAGCACAGTCAAACTAACTAGCGCCATGGCACCGCTTGAACTAGGCGACAATGTCACGATTGGAAGCAATGCAGTTCTTTACGCGGGTGCGAAAATCGGCCATTCCACGCTGGTTGCGGACCTGGCAAGTGTTCGTGAAAATGTAGAAATCGGAGATGAATGCATCGTCGGCCGCGGCGTAACCGTTGAGAACCACGTCAAAATCGGCCGCCGTGTGAAAATTCAATCGAACTCATACATCACAGCTTATACAGAGCTAGAAGACTTTGTCTTCATCGCACCATGTGTCACCACAACGAACGACAACTTCATGGGACGCACAGAAGAGCGCTTTGACAAAATCAAAGGCGCAACCGTTAAAAAAGGAGCCCGCGTAGGCGGTGCCTCCATCATCCTGCCAGGCATCACAGTCGCAGAAGAAACCTTCGTCGCGGCCGGCGCTCTTGTCACAAAAGACACAGAAGCCGAAACCGTCGTCAAAGGAATCCCTGCAAAATTCCTCAGACCGGTAGATAAGAGGGAGCTGCTGTAACTTGCTAAAGCAACTCAAGCGTTTTGGAGGGGATTCCCTCCTTTATGCTTTAATGAATGTTGGAACGAAGCTGATTGCCTTTTTAATGCTTCCCATTTATACATCTTTTCTCGGAGACACCGAATATGGAGTTTTTGAAAATATCGATTCTATAACCAATTTAATGACGTTTTTGGTTATATTCGGTACGGATTCTGCTCTTGCTTTTTATTTTTTTGAAAAGAAGCATGCTGGCAGAAAAATGGATTACGTAAGAAATGTTCTCTTATTCCGTTTTGCGGTTGCTTTTATTTTATATTTGCTATCTGTTGTTTTAGGTTCTCAGGTATCGATGCTTGTCGCACAAGCACCGGGCTATGAAAAAACAGTCCAGCTCGCTTTCATTGTTCTTTTACTGGAAGCGCTGATTACCTTGGTATTGACCTACTTTAGATTTGAGTTTTTGACATGGCGGGTTGTCATTGCAACTGTAGCCCGTTTGGGAATGGTCGCGCTCTTCTCCTATCTGTTTCTTAAATATTGGGAACAGGAAGTAGATATGATTATGTTTGGGAGAATAGCAGCTGCAAGCATCATTATTGTATTTCTGCTCCCGCATTTTAAAAATCTTATCACATTTAAATTTGATAAGAAGTTAATGAAGGAAATCTTAATTTATGCAGCTCCTTTAGTACCGGCTTCTTTATCCTTTTGGCTTATTGCTTCAGCCAACCGCCTTATTCTGACAGCATTTGACGGCCCTGGAGCTGCTGGACTTTTTGGAGCCGCAGTAAAGTTTGCAACCGTTATAACGCTATTGACATCAGGAGTTCAAATGGCTTGGAGGCCATACTCAATGTCAATTAAGGATAAACCGGATGCAAAGAAATTGTTTGGCAGTGTGTATGTATTGATTTTTGCAATTGGAATGTTTGGGCTTATGGGAATCGCTACCTTTATTCCTGCTATCTTTAAATTGATGGTGCAAAATAAAGTATTCCATCCGGCAAGTGTTTATGTCCCACTTTTAAGCTTGGGAACATTCCTTAACTTTTATTACCTGATTATCTCTGTAGGCCTTTTCATAAAAAAAGAAACGAAACCAATTTCAATTCAATTTGGTATAGCAGCCATTATTAGCTTAATACTAAACGTAGTGTTAATCCCGGCTATGGGATTATGGGGTGCAGCACTTGCCATCACTTTATCGTACGGCTACGCATGTGCTGCCATTTTTATTAGAAGCCAAAAGACATATCATGTCCCAACACCGGTAGGCAAACTGATTTTCATGTTCATCACAAGCATCCTTTCCATTGCAGCGGTCCAATACATATTGGATTTCTCAGACTTAAGTGTTTGGCTTGTACTTGTGCCTTGGGCATTTTTCTTGCTTACAAACGGCGGAGTTTTACTGACTCTGCGTAAAAAGGGAAGAACGGAGGAAGCAGCTTGAAGGTTGTAACAATTATCGGGGCGAGACCTCAATTTATTAAAGCAGCTCCTGTATCCAGAGAGCTTCGCAAATCCTTTGACGAAATTATTGTCCATACGGGACAGCATTATGATAAAAACATGTCAGACATCTTTTTCGATGAGCTGAATATTCCGAAGCCGGATTATCATCTGAACGTAGGTTCGAGCTCTCACGGAAAACAAACAGGTGAAATGCTAGCGAAAATTGAAGAGGTATTAGTAAAGGAAGAACCTGCTTACGTTCTTGTTTACGGTGATACGAATTCAACGTTAGCTGGTGCACTTGCTGCATCCAAAATGCATATTCCGGTTATCCATATTGAAGCGGGTCTTCGCTCTTTCAATAAAAAGATGCCGGAGGAAGTAAACCGCATCATGACCGATCATGTGTCTGAGTACCTGTTCTGCCCGACAGATACAGCAATTCAGAACCTGAAAAACGAGAATGTTACACATAACGTATTCAACGTTGGTGATGTGATGTATGACGCCGTTATGTACAATCAAAAGCTTGCAGCGGATTCCAAGATCCTTGAACAGCACAGCTTAGAGAGCAAAGGCTATCATCTTGTTACTCTGCACCGTGCAGAGAATACAGACTTCCCGGAGAAAATGCAAAACATTCTGGAAGCGTTCAAACAAATTGACAAGACGCTTGTCTGGCCAATCCACCCTCGTACAAAGCATAAGCTTGAGGGCTACGGCATTAATCTTGAAGAAGTACCGAACCTTAAAGTGATTGAGCCGGTTGGGTACCTTGATATGCTTCGTCTAGAAAGTGAAGCAGAGAAAATTCTTACAGACTCAGGTGGAGTGCAGAAGGAAGCATACTTCCTGCAAATCCCTTGTGTGACACTGCGAGAAGAAACAGAGTGGATTGAAACGGTTCAGAACAAAGGAAATATCCTAGTAGGTTCTGATACGGAGAAGATTTTGGAAGCAGTCAACAGCGTGTACACATCAGCTTATGAGCCTGCTTTTGGCGACGGAGACAGTGCAAAGCATTTGGTCGACCACCTCAAGAAGTAAATTTAGAGCGGGCATCGTGGTGCCCGCTTATCTTTTAAACAAAGGAGTTACGGTCGTATTATGGTTTATTTCTTGATTTGGGCTGCGGTACTGGTTCTATCGTTTATACTGTTTAGAAAAGTATCAGGCTCCATGTCCCTCTTAACCCCAAACTTAATATCCATTACCTTTTATTATTCGCTGCTCGCCTCCACCTTTATAGGCTCTTTGCTGATTGTGCTCAATATTGATGAGCATTATATGATTGAGCTGCTATCCGATGATTATTTCCGCTATCAGGGATTTTTCTTCATCTGCTTCATTATGGTTGCCATGCCGCTCACGATGTTCTTGGTGAGCAAGCTTGCATCCTTTGATGGGCAAAAAGAGTTCAGGAGCTATATGGAGGCCCCGGTGTACCGCGAGGAAAATGGCAGCCAAATGTTTTACCTGTATGCGTTTTTCACGATGCTTTCTATGGGAGCCATTGGGTATACGATCCTGAAAATTGACACGATTCCTTTGCTGGAGCTATTAAAGGGTTCTGATAATCTTGACCAGCTACGAATTTCAGCTTCCCACGGGTTCGGGGGCAGCACGGTTATCCGCAACATTTTTGGCGTTGCGCTGGCACCGATCCTGTCGATGATCACATTCATTTATTTTATTCAGCGGAAACAGTATCGGTGGTTTGTCTTATTTGCTTTAACAACCGGTGGAGCACTGTTCCTGTCGGTTTACGATTTATCCAAAGCACCGATTTTCTTCTACATGATCATGGTGCTCCTCCTATTGATTTATCTGAAAATCATCAAATTGACGTGGTTCCGTTTAGCGGTACTCGCCGGGCTTGGAGCCGTTCTCCTAGTTGTCATGTATGTATTTATCCAGGGGGTAACGGATCCGTCGAGCTTCCTATCGTATAACAGGGGACCAATCGGCCGGATATTGCTGTCCCAGGTTGCACCGTTTTACTTGCACCTTGATTTGTTTACTGACCGACTAGATCTATTAAATGGACGAAGCCTTCCTTCATCATTGATTGGGCTTTATGATATGGAACAAATCCGCTCAGCAAGATTAGCAATGGAAGTCTTCTATCCGCAGCGGGTAGAAGAAGGAACGGCAGGGGTTTTGAATACACTGTTCGCAGCAGAAGCTTATGCAAACTTTGGCTATGCTGGGGTCATCATTGGAACGATTTACGTTGGATTTGTCATTCAGCTTGTCTATATGATCTTTATCCGTCTTCCAAAAAACCCGCTGTTTCTAGCTTTGTTCGTTTTCTTTACGGTCAACATTCCGCGGGTCGTCATTGGCGGATTTGCTGATTTCCTTTTGAACACATTATGGGTATCCGTACTAATCATTCTGCTGACCCCATATGTGCTGCTTTTACTATTCCGGATGATTTCGAAACACCGTAAAAACAGGCTGGACGAGCAGCCTTCCTGATTGTAAAGGGACCTTCCATTGGGAGGTCCCTTTACATAATTTTAACAATAGTTGACCTAGTTCTTTTGTACCGTCCGCTCTATAATAGAGATATCATATGTTAAAAGGACGGAATCAGATGAAAAAGCAATGGATCCTAAGCGTATGGATAATCCTATCCATCGTTCTCATGGCAGCATGCCAAGACCCCGAAGCCAATGCAAAGGAAGAAATGGCAGCCGCAGCGGAGACAGTTAAAAAAGTATATATGGATGCTCAAAAAGACGATATGAACAAGTTTTACGAGCATTTCAGCAAATCAGGAATCAGTAAGGATGACATGGAAATCAGCAAAATAATGTTTTCCGATAAAGTGACCCAAGTCGGAGGGATTGAAAAATTCACCTTTACTCCGATTGAAAAAAGTAAGCTGAAGGAAAAAGCAGCCAATATGCTGAAAGAAGAATACAAAGAGGACTGGACCGTCGTGCTTGAAGAATCAAAAATAGGCGGAACCTACTTTTGGATTCTTCAGAAGGATGGAGACCGGTACTATGTGATCAACGGAGACGAGTCTCCGAAAGAGGATATTTTGAAATAGTGAAGTGAGAATCCCTGCCGGTGTGCGGGGGTTTTTTGTTTTGTAAATGGCGGAGAGAGCGGTGTAAGCAGTTTTTGGTGCCAGTCCCGCTGTGCTTTAAAGCAAGTGGGGAAGGAGAGTGAGATCTCTGAGCCCTTGTGCTGCAAGGGTTTGTGGATAAGGGTGCCGGAGCTTTAGTCTGGTAGAGAGCAGCGGGTCAGGCACGGTGCCAGTCCCGCGATGCTTCACCGTAACTGGGGACAGAGGCATGGAACTATAGCGCCTTATGTACCAAGGGTTTGGGAAGAAGGTGCCAGAGCTTTAGTTCGCTAATAGAGTGCGGGTCAGGCGCCGCCATCGCCGGTGCGCTGGTTTTTTGTTTTAAAAGGGCAGGGTAGCATTGCACTGACCCCCACCACAGTAACGCAGCGGGGGAAAGAGGAAGAATCGCCACAAGTGCTGGGGGGCAAGGCCTGGTGAGGAGCGGGGACGGAGGTTTAGTGCTTTAGCGAAACGGGGGTCAGTGCAAACACACCGCCACCACCACCAACCCAAATAAAAAAACAGCCCCAAATTACCAGGACTGTTCTCTCCCACCTATTATTTCCCCACAACGGTACCAGGGAAGTAATGCTGGACGATTGCTTCTGCTTTGAAGCCTTTTTGGGCGAAGCCGTTGGCGCCGTATTGGCTCATGCCGATGCGGTGTCCCCAGCCTTTGCCGTTGATGGCGATGGTGGCAGGATCGGATTCTTGCGTGACTTCACCGGAAGCAGTTTGAATGCTCACCTGTGCTCCCTGGACTGTGGATGTTGTCCCATCAGCTGCCATTACAGTGCTGCCTGTTACGGAAAATTGCTGCTGAACGGCGGAGCCGGTGCCTTTAACCGTAAAAGACTTGACTGGATTCATCGTGAACCAGTTGGAGCGCAGCTGGTTGTAATATTTGGCGACTGGGAAAAGCGAACGAATCTCGCCTTCTTTTCCGCTGATTGTTTTACTGCCGGCAGAGGTCGTTATCGTTACTTGGCCAATCTCTCCATTTTGACCAGTTGGTATGGCTTTAATATCATAAAGAACGGTTGTCTCTGGATTGAATCCGAATTTCCCCAAAATCGTTGAGGAGCGGAAGGTGTCCGTCCAATTGCTGTGGATGGATGATTCGTAAGGATCCGTTACGCTTTTAAGATAAGGGAAGGTTGTTTGGCTGGATCCCCAGACATCCCATGCATTGGCCGTTTGTCCGCCGCTCGTCGAATAGAAGAACGTTTGAACGGGCTTGCCGTTATGCTTCGCCATGACACCGGCTGTTGCGGTGACAGCTGCGTTTGAGCGTGGATCCTCTTTTGTGTAGCCATTATAGACTTGGCTTTTCGCCGTATTGGAGAGGCCCATGCTGTTTACGGCATAGCTCCGTGCTACGATTGCCTGTGCTTTAAGGGCTTCAGGATGCCAGCTTGCCGGCATTTCATTCGGAACAACGCCTTTCAGGTAGTCTTCAAGGCTTAATAGATTGTATAGTGCTGATAAATTGCCGTCCGCTTTTGCTTCGAAGCTCCCCCGGTATTGCAGGGTGCCGTATTTGAATAAGGACAATCCTGCTGGTGCGGACTCTGCAATGGACGATTTAGAAGATACCCAGCCTCTAGTTCCGTTGGAAAGCTGGACATTGAACCAAATTGCTCCAGAGCTGGTGATTTCAGAAATGTATTCTGCCGCTTCAATTTTCTTCATCGTCCGTATCGATTCTGAAGTGTCCACTGCGCTCTTTCTGACTTCTGTAGGGCTTGTGAATCTTACAATTTTTCCAGGAGGACTCGCAATCTCTGAAACTTTGAAGCCTGCACCTGCTGAATAAGAGTCTGATCCAGCCGTTAGCTTAGCCGTACCATTATTCGCTGATAGAGTTACGGCCACGGAGGGCACTAATAGCGTTTTTTCCCTGGAGGTCAGGTTTTCCATTTCAAAAAGTCCGTTGAGCTGAACTTGAAGAGATGATGCTTTTTTCAGCTGTACTTTTGTTTCGGTTGCATAGGTTTGTTTTTCGTAGGCTTGTCCGGATGGATTAAATCCGAAGAGGAGGGCTGCCGTCAGCAGCGCCCCTCCAATTAGTTTCTTTTTATTCATGGCGTTATTTCACCTCGCCGGATTGCTGCTTGACCCATCCTTTAATACCGTTTGAAAGCTGAACGTTGATCCAAATTTCATTTGTGGAGCGGTTTTTATAGGCATTCACGTACTTAAGAGTTTGTCCCTGAGAGACAGAACCTACTTTTTTATAGCCGGTAACAGATGCTCCGCTGTATACAGCTCCAGGAGTTTTGACAATAAAGGATGCTGGTTTGGCGACAGGATCGGCGCTTACTTCTGTTGCAGGAATCCATCCGGTTTTGCCAGTACTGTATTCGACTTTGTAATACTTTCCGTCCTCAGAAGTTATTTCTTGAGACACGTTCAGTATCTGTGAAACAGGAACACTGGCAAGTACTCTGTAATGCTCCATCGCACCGGAGTGGACGTCAGCGATCACAGATTTAACATAAACTTTTGAAGGCAGTGCAGGATTGGTATTCATTTGCTTCAGAGTTTGTATTTCTCTCTCAAGATTAGCTACCCGGCTGTTAATCGGTGTCAGCTGGGATGTAACCCATTCTACGCTTGCCAGTACAAGATTGCTGCTTGCTTGTGAGGTGGCAAGGGGAGTAAGAATACTTCCTGCAATAATTCCAGTGCCAAAAACCAAGGCAATTTTCATTTTTTTCATCATGATTAGTTGCCCCCATTAAAGTAGTCTTCTATACCATTGTAGATGCCTTGTGCTGCTTTTCTTCTTACGGCATCAGAACGCAGCATCGTTTCTTCTGTAGGATTAGAGATAAAAGCCAGCTCCACTAAAGCACTGGGAATTTCATTTTCTCTAATAACCGCAAAGCCGGCTTCTTTCACTCCCCGGTTTGTTGTATTGAGTTGATTAACCAGCTCTCTTTGAATATTCGTAGAGAGCGTTTTGCTCTTTTGTCCATTAGGGTTGGTGGCAACGTTAAAATAGGTTTCTGTACCTTTGGCACTGCGGTTTACGTTTGAATTGGCATGAATACTTAGAAAAATATCTGAACTTGAGTTATTGGAAAGTTCAGATCGGTCATCAAGGGAAGGATAAACGTCTGTTGTTCTTGTGTAAATGACATTCGCTCCATTTGCTTTCAGAATGTCCCCTAGGTATCTGGTGACAGCAAGCGTCACATCCTTTTCATACAGTCGGGTTGGACCTACTGCACCAGAATCGCTTCCTCCATGACCTGCATCCAGGACTATGGTTTTTCCGGCAACCCCTACTTCATGGATCAGAAGCTGAAAACGGTCTTTTTTATCATGAATGGTAATGGAATAGCCAGCTTTTGGTGTTACTTTTATTGCCCCATCGATTTGGGTGATGGTTACTCCTTCTACATTTGCATCGGGAATCCTTAGTGCAAGGCCTTTTGTGCTGATGTAAGCTGTACGGTCGGAAAGGAAGTCAAAATTAACTTTGACCGATTCAGATTTTAACCAGGACAACTCTGTGCTTGTTCCTATAGGTGTTACCCGTGGAATCAAGATATTTGCTGGAGGTGTTGCTGCAGTGCTTGCTGCCGGAATCCAGCCGCGCACACCTTTAGATGTTTCAACGTTGTACCAGCCCTTCAGCTCCCGAAGCAGAACAAGCGAGTCACCTGATTGAACGGAAGCTACAGCTTTTTGGGAGGAAGATGCTGACCACCGTACGCTGTCGGAAGCCTTCGCATAAACAAAGTTCCGGTCGGTGAGAGATTTATAGACTTCCCATTGCGGTATCCAGCCTTTTCTTCCGCTGGATGTTTGAATGTTCAGCCATGTTTCCCCGTTGGCGTTTATAATTTGCGATAGAAGGGTAACTTTAGATCCATACGAAGGCTTTTCAGTCACAGTGTACCTGAATTCTGCGCCTCTTCTTAATTCTGCTTTGTATGTACCGATGTACATGCTTGTATTAAGATATACGGCTTTCTCGGTTAAAAGGGAGGCGGAAACCCATCCGAAGCTGCTGCTGCCGAGCTGGACTCTGTACCATTTTTCACCGTTGCTATTGGTGAATTGATCCACCACTTTTATTGCGGTTCCTTTTGTTAAAGTACTGAGTTTTCGATAATCGGTTGACGCACCAGAGCGGACATTGGCTTCAGATACCTGTACATAGAAAGTGCCGTTAATGGTCTGAGATGTGGAGGTATGGGCGCTGTTCACCCAGCCATATTTTCCGGTCTGATATTCAACCTGGTACCATTTTTCATTTGCTTTGTTTGTAAATTCACTCTTAATCTCTAATTCTTCATTCATAGGAGCCTCGTAAACCTTGCGTTCAGCAGAATCCGCTGAACGGTGAATGCTCGTTGGATTTAACTTTGCATAAACCGTTTTTTGAATGGCAGAAGGTTTAGCCTGGTAAGAGTAAGTCAGTGTTTCTGCTTTCGTCCAGCCTTTTGTTCCGTTTGAAAGCTCAACTCCGTAATAAGGCTCGGAGGCTGAGTTAATATAGAAATCCGTAATTTTTATGGATTCATTTTGCTTTAAGGTGTACAGCAGTCTGTAATTTGAAGCTGCACCGCTTCGAATTTCCTGGGTACTGCTTGTATTGTAGGCGGAAAAGGGTTGTGGTTTAAACATGATTTGATCGGAATGAATCCATCCTGACCAGTCAGAGGATTTAACTTGATACCAAATTTCCTGCTCCTTATTTACAAAACTGCTTGAGATTTCAACCATCGTATTTTTTCCCGGTTCTGCAGACACAGTTGATGAGCTTTCTGCACTGCGATGAACCGCGGCATCATCACTTGCGATGAATCCGTAAGGTACAGGCTTGTCCAGTTCTTTTACCTGGGATTCCATTACCCATCCGGTTGTTCCTTCATGATTGATTCGAAGCCAAGTTTCATTTGCTGCATTTGTGAATTCATTTAAAACAGCTACAGATTCAGCTGAAGAGATGGTCTTGGTAATTTTGTAATCCTTTTCTGCACCCCAGTGCATAGCCGTGCTTCCAGAAACCGTTACTCCTGTATAAGGATATTCAGCTGCAGATGCAGTACCTGGCTGAATAGGCAATGTTGCCAAAACGCTAAGACAGACGAACGAACTAACCAATTTATTTCGTTTGATTGGTATTCCCTCCCGTGAGTATTTTCCCAAAAAAATAACCTCTGAATTGGTATCAGAGGCTATTTTTGTCTTTATTTTAACAAAAAGGTCACAATGTGTCTGTATAATTTCGCACATTTTTACAAATTGTTAAAGTTTTTGTCTTTATTTGTTAAGAAATTTACCTTATAATTTATTGTTTTATTTTTTATAGAATAATAAGGAAAAAAATTATGATAAAAGAATCTTTATTTGGTTAGGTCTAAATAACTACTATATTGAAATAGAAAAGGCCTCCTAAAAATGGAGGCCTTGGAAAATTAGTTTTCGCTATCCAAATCTTCTTCTGCAAGAGGATTTTCGTTCTGTTCCTCACGGATGCTTACCTTTTTGTGTTCCAGATGTGCCTGAAGCTCTTCTTTAACGAGATCCAGTTTTTCTTCGATTGGCTTATAGTAATAGCCGCTGTTCAGGTTTAAATCCTCGCCTTCAATTTTCAGCTGATCAATCTTTTCAGTTGAAAATCCGCTGTAGGATTGCTGGAAGCCCATTGCTTCTGAAATGCGAAGATTGGTTTCCACATTTTCTGAAATTTGATTGGCGATGTCATCCACCTTCAAAATATTTTGAGGGGTGGTTGCTTTTTTGATGATGGCGGTAATGATTTCCTTTTGTCTGTCATTCCGTCCGAAGTCTCCGCGCGGATCGCGTTTTCTCATCCTTGCATAGGCAAGGGCTTCTTCTCCATCAAGAGTCTGCTTACCCTCTTTAAAGTAGATGCGTTTGTTGGTTACATCACTTTTTTCGTAAAAATCGAATGGAACGTTCACTTCAACCCCGCCAAGCTCGTCAATGACCTTTTTGAAGGCTTTAAAGTTTACCGTTGCATAATAATCGATCGGAATATCGAGGAAATCTTCGACCGTTTGGACCGTCAGCTCTTTTCCTCCATATGAATAAGAATGGGTGATCTTCGTTTCGCCGTGACCTTCTACATCTACGAGTGTATCACGGGGAATACTCAGCATTTTCATCGATTTTTCCTTCGGATTCAGCGTCATGACGATCAGTGTATCGCTTCGTCCGCCTTCACCGCCGGTTGAGTAATCTTCAACACCCATAATGAGAATGGAAACCGGATCTTTAGCAAGTTCAACCGCTGATTCCCTTAATGCGGATTTATCTCCCCGTTCAAGGCTTTCGTAAGACCGGTCCGCTGCCTGCCATGCTGATACGAACATGAAGGCGAAATACCCGCCTGCGATTAACAGCAGGAGCAGTAAAAAAAACATGATTCGCTTAAAAACCGATTTCTTCTTTTTCTTCTTTCTGACTACGCGTCTATATTCAGCCATACAATCTTCTCCTAACTAACCTCTTCTTCCAAATACGTGACATCTCCTTGCGTTATTTCGCTTTGGCCGTTTGTCAATTCTGTCATCCACTTGGTGAAGGTATCCGTTTGATCTGAAGCAACAAAAGTCTCTATCTCTACATCGTTCAAATAATGTATTTCTTTAATGAGGTATTCTGAGGACCGAAGCTCATTTTCAAGCTTCCCAAGCCATGTATAGTCAATTTTAGTATGCATAATTTTCATTAATTTACGCTTTACTATACCTGTATGGTTTAATCCTTCTGAAACAGCCTGGCCATATGCGCGGATCAAGCCGCCTGCACCGAGCTTGATGCCGCCGAAATACCTGGTCACAACGGCAGCAGTATCTTTAAGCCCGCGTTTCTTCAGTACTTCAAGCATTGGAACTCCAGCTGTTCCGCTTGGCTCCCCGTCATCGTTCGCCTTTTGGATTTCATCTCTTTCTCCTATTAAATAGGCGGAACAATTGTGGGTTGCATTATGATGTTTTTTCTTGATTTCCTGAATAAACGCCTGTGCTTCTTCTTCTGTCTCAACACGCTTTATATGGCAGATAAATCGCGACTTCTGGATGATTATCTCATGCTCTCCGCTGCCTTTTGCTGTATAATAAGTAGAAAGCATGTTTGTACACCTCCTGGCTTACACGGGGAAAAACCGGTATGCTTGTTTCATCAGATTTTTCTGCCAATTGCGAGCGTTTTTCTACGCTTGCATTATTCCATTATATAGCGGCACATATTTGACTTCAATCACAATCTCATAACATAATCATGACATTTACAGCAACGGAGGTAATTTCTGGTGAATACCAAAAAGCTGGACAGCGTGGTGCTGGATGAAATCCTGAATAAAATGATCTCCACAGTGGACGGAAGCAAAGGGGAAATCTTTGCAATCGGCGAGCAGTCACGTACTCAATATGAGTCGCTTGTTGAAGAGCTGACCCTCATTAAAACACAGGTAAATGATGTGATTGATGCGGGGGACAAGCTTGAGATCCAGGCAAGACACGCTAGAAAAAGGCTGTCAGAGGTAAGCAAAAATTTCAACCTGTTTACAGAAAATGAAATTCGGGAAGCGTATGAAAGGGCTCATGCCCTGCAGGTTGAACTAACGACAATGCAGCACCGTGAAAAACAGCTTCGCGACCGGCGGGACGAGCTGGAGAGAAGGCTGCTCGGGCTTCAGGAAATCATCGAACGGTCTGAAGCGCTTGTCACTCAAATCGGGGTCGTCTTAAATTACTTAAGCCAGGACCTGCGCCAGGTTGGGATGCTGCTTGAGGACGCCCAGGCGAAACAGGATTTCGGTCTGCGGATCATCGAAGCCCAAGAGGAAGAACGCAAGCGGGTGTCGCGTGAAATACATGACGGGCCTGCGCAAATGCTCGCAAACGTCATGATGCGCTCTGAATTGCTGGAACGCATTTTCCGTGATCGGGGTACCGAAGAAGGATTCAAGGAAATCCGCAATCTTCGTCAAAATGTCCGCAATGCTTTATATGAGGTAAGAAGAATTATTTACGACCTAAGGCCCATGGCTTTGGATGATCTTGGGTTAATCCCAACTTTAAGAAAATACTTACATACGATTGAAGAATACAACGGAAAGACAAAAATGCTTTTTCAAAGCTTCGGCGAAGCCGAGGAAAGAAGGCTTCCTCCCCGATTTGAAGTGGCGCTTTTCCGGCTGGCGCAGGAAGCCGTCACCAATGCTCTAAAGCATGCACAAGCGAAAGAAATCTCGGTTAAAGTCGAGGTTACAAAGGAATACGTCAACCTCCTGATCAAGGATGATGGAAGCGGTTTTGACTTTAGTGAGCTGAAGGAGAAAAAGAACAAATCATTCGGGCTGGTCGGGATGAAGGAACGGGTCGAACTGCTCGACGGCACGATGGAGATTGATTCGAAAATTGGCAGAGGAACGGCCATCATGATAAAAGTTCCTTCCATATTTTAGATGTTTCAATTAACAGCTTCCTGCTCTACCATTGAATTAGGAAAGAAATTAGAAAAACGTTAAGTAAAAAGTCATGACCTTGCGGGATTCCTTCGCTGCGGCAAAGCGGAAAACTAGCGACAAAAGGCTCATTGACGGTAGGTATGAGGATTGGACTAGAATGAAGTGAGTGGGGAGGCGTATTAGTGACCATGAAAACTAGAATTGTAATTATTGATGATCATCAGTTATTCAGAGAAGGCGTAAAACGTATTCTTGATTTTGAACCAAGCTTTGAAGTTGTATCAGAGGGTGACGACGGCGATGAGGCAATGCGTATCGTAGACGAGCATAAGCCGGACGTTGTCATTATGGATATAAATATGCCGAACGTAAACGGAGTGGAAGCGACTAAGCAGCTCGTTGAAGCCAACCAGGAAACGAAGGTTATCATTCTGTCCATCCATGATGATGAAAACTACGTAACCCGTGCCCTTAAAACAGGTGCCCGCGGCTACCTTCTAAAGGAAATGGATGCAGACACGCTGATCGAAGCGGTCAAAGTCGTTGCAGACGGCGGATCTTACCTGCATCCGAAAGTAACACACAATCTTGTAAACGAATTCCGCAGACTGGCTACAACAGGTGCAGGCGGCGGCGGACAGCAGCTTCAGCCGGAAATCCGCAGACCGCTGCATATCCTGACTCGCCGCGAGTGCGAGGTTCTTCAAATGCTTGCTGACGGAAAAAGCAACCGCGGAATCGGTGAAGCTCTATTCATCAGTGAAAAAACTGTTAAGAACCACGTATCCAATATCCTTCAGAAAATGAACGTAAACGACCGTACCCAAGCGGTAGTCGTTGCGATCAAAAACGGCTGGGTGGAAGTACGCTAAGCTAAGCTATTATAAGATTTATACTGTAAAGCTGAAACCTGATGGACGAGGGTCCTTGCGGGGTTCAGCTTTTTTTTGTGTTTTTTGCGGGGTGGTTGCGGTTTATGCCGGGGAGTGAGGGTGTAATTGGATGTAGGGTGTTGAGCGCCACAAGGATGCTGATCCGGAAAACCCGCACATTCAATAACCCTTAGTGAACATCCTCCCAATAATCTTTAAAATCACCTTTTATATTTACATAAAATACATATTTGCGGTTTATAAACCATCTTTTCTAAAAAAAACTAATATGGTATGATTTTACTGGTGAGAAAGTATTAGATTAATTGATTTATAAGAATAATAATCCATAGCCGGAGGGATGAACTTGGGTATTTTTAATCCAACATCTAAAAAGAATAATAAACAATTGGATTCCGAGAAAGAGAATCCAGAGTCTGCTGAAATAAATACCCCGTTACAGGAACAAGAGCCGGAGTTTGATAAAAAACCGATTTTCGATCAGGAAGCAAGCAACATCCCGAGCTTTAAGCATTGGGCGCCTGAAGACTTGAACAATGAATCTTCTGTGACTGTAGAATTTCCTGATGAGCCAATCCATCCCCCTCACTCTGAACTACCCCAAAAAGGCTTTGAATGTTCTGAAGCAGAAATTGCGGATGAAGAATTACCCGTCCAGTCAGCGGAAAAAAATATGGAGTCAATAGCGATCCGAAACGAATCAGCTGCAGCCGCTGAAACTCCTGCTCCGGAATCCGTTTCCCTTGAAGGCATGAATCAGCGCTTTGATTCCTTAGAAAAGCAGATGGCCCGCCTTTCTGAGGATTTTGAAGACAAGATAAAATACGATCTGCATAAAGATCAAATCATCAATAATCTCCATAGCGAGCTGCAAAGTTACAAAGAAGAAAGCGTGAAAAAGCAGATCCTTCCAGCTATGATGGATCTAATCCAAACGATTGACCGTACCATTAAAATCTCCAAAAGCATAGAAAAAGATTCAGAGATTACAACAGAGAAACTGATCAAGATTATTAAAGATTCCGCTTTGGACTTTGAAGATATTCTCTATAAGCAAGGAATTGAATCCTATGAAACGGAAGACAGCAACTTTGATTCTATGAAACAAAAGGTGATCAAAACGGTTAATACAGCCGATAAAGAACTGGATAAAAAGCTTGCTGAAAGACTTGGCAAGGGTTACGAGTGGGATGGAAAAATCATCCGGAAAGAACCCGTAGCCGTTTACGTATTTTCAGACAAAGAATAGTACATAAGAATAATATTAAGGGAGAAAACTGCATGTCTAAAATCAACAAAGTATACGGAATTGACCTTGGAACCACCTATTCTTGCATTGCGCATATGGACGAGCATAGTAAAGCGGACATTATTACAAACAGCAATGGAATTAAAACGACTCCATCTGTTGTCTTTTTTGAAGATGAAGGAGAAACGACAAATATTGTTGTAGGTGAGGCGGCAAAAGAGAGCGGAAAGCTTTACCCAAATGATGTAGTTTCTTTTATTAAAAGACAAATGGGAACGGACTATGAATTTTGGAATAAGGACCAGCAATACCGAGCTGAAGAAATTTCGGCGCTTATTTTGAAAAAGCTTGCGAAGGATGCTGAAGGAAAAACAGGGGAGCCGGTTAAAGATGTAGTGATCACAGTGCCCGCTTATTTCGGCATTAATGAGCGTGAAGCAACAAAGAGAGCTGGCGAGCTAGCTGATTTGAACGTAGTGGACATTATTAATGAGCCTACAGCCGCGGCTATTGCCTATGGAATTTCACGCGAAACATCCAAGCGTGTACTTGTGTATGACCTTGGAGGAGGTACGTTTGACGTAACTCTTATCGACATCTCACCGAGTGCCATTGAAGTGATCGTTACTGGCGGCGATCATAATCTCGGGGGAAAAAACTGGGATGACGCCATCATCAACTATCTAGTTGAACAATATGAGGAGCAGACTGGTAACACGGACGATGTTCTGGAAGATGCCGAGACAGCTAAAGAACTTGAAGTAGGAGCAGAGAGTGCCAAAAAGACGCTTAGTGACCGCAAAAAGGCTCCGATCAGCTATATTCATGGTTCTGATAAGATCCGAGTGGAACTAACACGTGAAAAATTTGAAGAACTGACAGATACGCTTTTAAACCGTACCATTGAGCTAACGAAGCTAATGCTTGAGGAAGCAAAGCTTAAAGGAGAAGGAAAAGATCAGTTTGATGAAATCATCCTTGTCGGCGGATCTACCCGCATGCCTCAGGTAGAAACGAGAATTATTCAGGAATTCAACGTACAGCCGGTCAAATTTGATCCAGATGAAGCAGTAGCCAAAGGCGCAGCGATTTATGGCATGGAAAAATCAATCCGCGAATGGGTTCAGGCTAAAAAAGAAGAAATGATTTCTCAAACAGGCGCAGGCGGGGAGCAAGAGCTTTCTCTAGAAAAACAAGAAGAGATTCAGGAAGAAGTGAAGCGCCAGGCGAGCCAGACATTCAAAATTGGCGGAAAAGCCATTGACGTAATTACGGAAACTAAGATTATTAACGTGACTAGTAAAAGCTTTGGGGTTGTTACAACGGAAATAGAGAATGGTGAAAGAGTTCAAAAAGTAACGAATTTAATAAAGAAGAATGAATCATTGCCCATCGTAAATACACAGCAATTTGGAACGCTCGAAGATCATCAGGATTCTGTTTTCATTGAAATCATGGAAAATGAATTTAATGATGATCATCTTGAAGTCATTGATGCTACTGCAATAGGCGAAGCAGAATTGACAATTCCGCCAGGACTTCCGGCAAATTCTCCACTGGAGATTACTTTTGTTCTTGGAGACAATGGAAGACTTGATGTAAAAGCAGTGGAATTGACCGATAACCGTGTCATAGAGGTGTCCATTGAAACCACCTCCGTAATCAGCACCGAGCAGATGGCTGAAGCAAAAGAAAAATCCAAGTCGCTCGTAGTTTTGTAGGTTGCGGTAAATATGACAAACACCATTGGAATCGACCTCGGTACGACATATTCGGTCATGTCTGCAGTTGATGGAGAAGGAGTTCCATTTATTATAAAGAACGCAGAGGGGAAAACCACAACTCCTTCCGTCATCTATTTTGGCGGAGGAGAGCCCATTGTTGGCGAGGAGGCTAAGGAGCAACAGGCATTCGGCTCGGCAGAAGTAGCCGCTTTCTTCAAGCGTTCAATGGGTGACCAGCATTTCGGATTCGAATGGAATGGAACGTATTACTCCCCTGTTCAGCTTTCGGCCCTTGTGCTGAAAAAACTGAAAAAGGATGCAGAGGCAGAACTTGGTTTGCCTGTTTCGCACGCTGTCATAACCGTTCCTGCCTATTTTGATAATGCCCAGCGTGAAGATACAATTAAAGCAGGGAAACTGGCAGGGCTTACTGTAACCAGTATTATCAATGAGCCAACAGCTGCTGCAATAGCTTACGGATTCAAAGAAGGAACGGGAAGAAAGAACCTGCTTATTTATGATTTAGGCGGAGGAACCTTTGATGTAACTGTTGCCAAGGTCACAGATTACTCAGTAGAAGTCCTATCAACTAACGGCGATCATTTACTAGGGGGAAAGGATTGGGACGACCGCCTTGTCATGCGTGTAAGCGAGAAATTTTTATCCGAGCACGGTATTGATCCTCTTGAAGATGTGGAGTTTTTAAATGAAATTTTAGTTCACTGCGAGCATGCTAAGCGCGCTTTAACAGACCTCCAGAAAACGGTGATTCAAGCTGTTCACTCAGGCAAAAGGAGCAGTTTTGAACTCACGAGGGGCCAGTTTGAAGAAATGACGGATGACTTGCTGTATCGGACATGGAATTTATCTGATATTGCAATCCGGGAAGCAAAGCTTTCCTGGGATCAGATTGACGATGTCATTCTAGCCGGCGGTTCTTCTAAAATGCCGATGATTTCAAGTTTTATAGAAAAGCAGTATGGCAAGAAGCCATTAAAAGGCCTTAATGTAGACGAAGTAGTCGCGTATGGAGCAGCAATTAAAGCTGCTATGGATCAGGAAAAAGCTGCGCAGAAGCCTCTTCTAAAGCTTGGAAGTGCGAAAAAGGTAACAGATGTAATGAGTCATAGCTTAGGAATGGTAGCCATTCGCGACGATTATTCTGCTTATTTCAACAGCCGGATAATTGAAAAAAACAAGCCGATTCCAGCATCTGTAACGAGGCCTTACCAGCTGCAGACAGCCAGCGGGGAAGATGGACAGCTTGAGATTTATGTGACACAGGGAGAGAGTGAAATCCCTTCAGAATCCACGGTAATCGGCAAGTATACTGTGGACGGAATTCCGTCCTCAAATGGGCTGGCCGATGTTCATGTCAATTACGCTTACGATGGAAATGGAGTTGTCCAGGTTACCGCTTCAGACCGCTTTGGAACCCTGCTTGAAGTTGTGAAAACAGAAGTGCCATCCGATTTATCATGGCTGAATGAAGCGCCTGTAAAAGAAGAGGAAAAGATGGTTCCAATGTCTGTAGTGATTGCGGTAGATCTTTCTGGGAGTATGAATGGAAATCCTTTGCTGCAGGCAAAAGAAGCAGCCAAAACATTTGTAAAACAGCTTGACTTATCAAGATCCCGAGTCAGTATTATGGGCTTCGCCAACAAGACGAAGACTTTACTGCCGCTTTGTGGAAATGAAACGGACTTACTATGGGGGATAGATAGGTTATCGGATTTGTATCACGAGGGCAAAATTGGCTATGGAAATTCCGCAGAGCCTTTTACTGAGGCATTATATACTCTTGAGCATGAGGAAGGAATAAAATTCATTATTGTTCTTACAGACGGTCATTGGTCCTATCCAAAGGAAGCCATTAACCGGGCGAGAATCTGCAGAGATGCGGAGGCTGACATCGTGGCAATCGGCTTCGGATCAGCAGATTGGAAATTCCTTAAAGAAATAGCAACATCTGATGAGAACGCTCTTTTCACAGACGTGACAAAGCTTCAGAGCTCTTTCTCGAAAATTGCCCAAGAATTGAACGGGATCAAACAAAAACAGAAATCCAGATCATTATTATTGCGTTGAAAAGAGGCTGGAGATTTGAAATCTCCGCCTTTTTTAAGTTAAAGGAGATGCGGGGTGAGAACGTCTCATGACAGGACGTCCTAATTTTTATAATTTGCTAGAGCTGTCCTGCAATCCTCCTGAACTGGATAAGGACAAAATTAAATTTGCGATTGAAACAAAGAAAAAATACTGGAACTCCAGAGCCAATATGCCTGGCAAGCGCGGGGAGGAGGCGAAGTACTTCAGTTCCCTTACAGGTGAAATGATCAGCCGCCTTGTGGATGACGAATTTTGGGAAGAGGAAGCAGAAAGAGCCCATACCGAAGAACTGGAGAAGAAACGGGAACTTGAACGGATACAAAATGAGCAGCTGGATCGAATGATTGAAATCGCTTCTTCCAAAGGATTCATTACGAAACTGGAGATTTCCTTTATTAAAGCTAAGCTGAGTGTTCCTGAAGCAGCGATTCAGAAGCGGATAAATGTAGAAGTGAAAGAAGGGAAAAAGAAAACTAAACAATCGAGTTCAGACGGTCTTGAAATGACTAATCCGTCTACATTAAAAGAGATTGCGTCGCTGCTTTCAGGCTTGAATGTAAAGCCTTTAGCAGGCTCCCTGCCTACTTTGTATGATTTTCTCGGCATTCCCGAAAAAGGGTCCGCTCGATCCGTTCTTTTTGCAGAGGCCAATGAGCAATTTGCACTTTACCAAAGAAAAGCTAAAGGCAGCCAGGATACGGAGTCACGAAGGCAGCTTTATTCAATTGCTAAACAGATTTTTCATAACGAAACAGAACGGAAAAAGTATGATAACTCCTTGGCGGGCATGAGGCTTGAACAAGCAAACAACCTTTTAGAGATAGCATGCGCAGGGGGAGTTGTAGACTTCTTCACCTATGAAGCTTTAATGAAGAGGCTGCAGCAAGAGGGAGTGCCTCAAAAGCTGGCAAAAGATCATATTCGTTTGTACTGTGCTCAAAAAGGGGCTGAATTAAGGTCCGTAAAGGGAGATGCTGAAACGGAAGTACAACTGCTGCAATGCGGAATATGCGGTGTTATTCATGATGATAAAAGCAGGCATTGTACGAACTGCGGAGATGCATTAAACGCCCCGTGCAAAAAGTGCGGAACGATGAACAAAAACAATTCAAATCATTGTTCAAGCTGTTCCTTCCCAATCAGCGGCCAATTTACCCATCAAAAGCTTCTGAACGAAGGTTTTTTTCTTCTATCGTGCAACCGGCTTGATGAAGCAAAGGCTTACTTTGAAAGGGCTAGAAAGATATGGGATAACAATGAAACAGCAGCGGGACTCCAGCAAATTGCCTCACACAAAAAGAGAGTCTCAGATCAGGTTCAGAAAATTGAATCGGAAATGAAATTTAAACGGTTCTATCGGGCTGAGCAGGAATGGATCAGACTGAAAAAGCTAGATGCCGCCCTTCCTGAACACGGATATTTTGAGAGAGAAATTGCTTTAAAGATTAGACTGGCAGATTCCCTTGTTCAAAAGGCTATGCTTGCTTCAAATCAAGCTGAAGCAGAAAAGCTCTGCATTGAAGCGATAAGCGTTTGCGCTGATAACAAGGATGCTGAAGAGAAATTAAGCCATATTCCCCCTGAACCTCCACTAAATGGGATGATACAACCTTCAGGCAAAACCATTACTATTAGCTGGAAGCCATCTGTATCCAAGGGCAGCATCGTGTACCAGCTTCTCAGAAAAGAAGCGGGATCACACGAAGAAAAGCTGCTGGCTGAGACAGCTGATTTCTCCTACCGTGATTCATCTGTGGAAGCTGGAAAAAGCTACTCTTATACAATTCTTTCGAAACGCGGCAAGGTAAGCTCTGCTCCTCATAAAGCATCAGGCCAAGGTTTCTTTACAGCAGAAGCAGAAAACCTTCAGGCTCATGCGGCCTCTGATTCCATCACAATTACTTGGAAGGCGCCTCCAAGATCGAAAATCGAAGTGTGGAAAAAAGAGAATCAGCAGCCGTCACGCAGGGGAGACGGAGTAAGACTTAGCGGGGTTAAAGGAAATGAGCTAATCGATACGGATGTGGAAAAGGGCAAAAGGTACGGCTACCTCGTCATGGTGCAATATCAGGATGAATCTGGAAGAATAATTTTCTCAAACGGTAAGCCGGTCATGGCTGTTGCAATGAACACGGAGCCTATAAAGGATTTGTCTATCGGCATATCAGGAGACACCATAAAATACCAATGCACCAAACCGGCAGAAGGGGAGGTCTACTTCCTTATTTCAGAAAGCCCCTTTGACGAAGTGCAAGTCGGAGAAATCAGCTTATTTCAAGATTTGTCCCCTCGCTATGGCGGCAGATTACTCCGGGTGCCACATGCATGTGAAGGAGTCCTTGATCTTCCAAAGAGCGGAAGATGCTCTGTCCTGCCGGTTACAAAAGTGGGAGAAATGGCGATTGCAGGAACACCCAAAGCAGTGAAGCAAATGTTTGAAGTAACAGATCTTGATGCGGTTATGAATGATCAGGGCAAACTCCTTCTGACATGGAACTGGCCTGAAACAGTAGAACATGCAGTGGTTGCCTACAGCTATCACTCTTTTCCTCAGGAACCAAAGGACCCGGCGGCTGTGCATCGTGAGGTTTCCTTAACTGCCTATAATGCATTTGGAGGCTACTTGATCGATCAGCCCGGAAGCGGAAATTTATTCATTAAAGTGTTCATCATGGAAGAGTTGAATGGTGAAATCACATATTCCGAAGGCGAAAGCTATTATTATACGAATTCCCAGCCAATCCGGCTTTCCTACAAAGTAGAGATGAAATTTTTCAAGAAAAAGAAATTCATTCGCATTAGCTCGGAAAATCCTGCAGTCCCTCTTCCTCGGATGGTCATTATCAAACAGAGCGGCAGGCAGCCAATCTCAATTACCGATGGAAGAGAAATTGCCGCTATTGAAGATGGCCGGATGCCGGCAGACGCCTTAACCGATATTAGCAGCCATTCAGAACAGGGCTGCTACGTAAAAGTATTTTTATCCAATCCAAAAGATTACAAGCGGTTTACCCTCGAGCCATTCGGGGATTTATTAATCCATTAAAAGGGAGCTCGCCAAAAAGATGATAAAAAGACAATATGTGTGTCCGTACTGCTTTAATAAACATAAAATCGAGGAGGTTCATTTCCGCTGTTCAAAAGAGAGCTGCACGGAGGAGGATACGGTGTATTCTACCTATTGGGGCACCCCTCTCTATTCAACCGCTATTGAACCGCCAGCAAGCAAAAAGAGCTTCCTCTCTGCTATAAAGCCGGTGATGCCATCCAGCTGTTTTTGCGATAAGTGCGGGTCTCAGGCAGATGTACGAATCTGCCCTTCCTGCCACTCCAATCTTCCAAGCACCATTGCAGATTATGAGGATTATATCATCGCTGTAATCGGGGCTAAGCAAACAGGGAAGAGCCACTATATTTCTGTTTTAATCGACAGCATTCAAAACAGCATCGGAAGCGCTTATAACTGCTTCCTAAAGCCGGAAAACGACGACACGATCCGCCGCTACAATACGAATTTCAGAGATCCGCTTTTTAAACATAAAACAACGCTTGAAGTAACCTCCTCGGCGACAGGCACAGATGCAGATGTAAAAAAACCGCTTCTTTATACACTTTCGTTTTCTGGAGAGGGCATTTTCGGCACAAAGGTCATTACGCTTGCTCTGTTTGATACAGCCGGCGAAGACTTAAAGGATGAAAAAATAATGGCACAGCACGTCCGCTACATTAGCCATTCAGCCGGCGTCATCTGTCTGCTCGATCCCCTTCAGCTGGAGTCTGTAAGAGATCAGATTCATGAAAAGGGACTGCCGGTGAATCTGCCGCGCCTCGATAATGAAAACAGTGTGAATGACCTGCTTAATCGGACGACAAATATGATTCGAAATTTGCTGAAAATGAAAGTTTCTAAGAAAATCGAAATTCCGATGGCTCTCAGTTTTTCTAAAATGGATGCCATTAAGCCGCTTCTTGATCCGGGCAGCAAGCTCCATCAGCCAAGCCGCCACACCGATCAAAGGGGATTCGATACGGTTGATTTTGAAGGAGTCTCCAATGAAATGAAGGCGCTAGTTCAGGGCTGGACGCAAGGAAATCTTACAAATTTGCTTGAGCATAACTATAAACATTATGCATTTTTCGGCTTATCCGCTCTTGGAATGGACCCGGGAACAGACAGCAGAGTTGAGAAGATTGAACCATTCCGGGTGGAAGATCCGTTTTTATGGCTACTGTGGAAAAATCAAATCATCAAAAGCCATATGAGGAAAGGGTGAGGGGCCTTGTCTAGAGAATTTTTGCAGCATTACTATACTTCAGCTGTCAGCGGATTGGGGTCAGGACCAGGATTTCAAACCTTTTCGAAATCAAAGGAAATGACAGACGCTGAAAAAACGGAAATTGAAGCTTACTGTACCTATAAGCGTCCGTCTCACCTTCCTCCGAATCCAACTGCGGAGGAAATCAGCACCCTTTTTCCTAAGTCCTTCTCATTTATCCGCTTAAACAGCGGAAAAATTGGCCTATCCCTGACTCAATATACTGGCAGGGATTATTCAGGCCGCTTCGGAAATTCATTTAGCCATACTTTAATTACAGATGGGGCACTAAATGACTATCCATTTACATATGCGTTCAGCCCGGTATTTGTAAGTGGCTTAACGAAGGAAGAAAGTGAATCCGAAACAGCACCTGCTCCCCTTCCTGTTCTTGCAGGGCTCAAGGGCGGAAGATTAAGCATTGATTCCGTTTTGGATTTCTTACATGAAAACAATGGATGGGACGTCCTTGTGAGGATGGTGTCAGGTGCAATTGAAGGAATCCAGAATGGCAAAAGGCTGATTATCGTTGATTACGAAGATCGGATCCCTATGTGGTTTGCTGCCATCCAGTTGTCGTTTCCGCTTCGTCTTGCCCATCATCTTACCTTTACAACGTATACATATGATCCTCTCAAAAGCAAAGCGCTTTTAAATGGAGCTGTTTCAGAGGGGACAGCTTTAACCATCAGCGAAGGAATGATGAGGCACCAGGCATTTGTATTCGATTTCGAACAAGAACGTTTTAGCCAATTTGAGAAAAACCATGATTATGCAGAGTTTGCAGTTTCTTTGCTGAATGAAGGCTGGTCAAAAACGAAACCATTTTATGATTTCCTTGAAGGAATGAACATCGATTCCATTGAGGGATCTTTATCCCGCGCAAAAGATCTTTATATGTTTTTTGAACAGTCAGCAGAGAATGTTTCCGGGGGCCAGCTCGCCGCTGCCCTGGAATATGCAGAAAAACATGCGCCGGAGCAGGCTTTGATTAATATGGCTTATAGTCTTAAAAATGGGCTTGAAGACAACAAAGATGATCAAAAAGCGTTTTTAGCCGATCTTGATCTGGAGCTTGTTAGAAGAGTCACTTCTTTGCTTTTTACTGCTTCTGAAAAAGAGGGAAGTGGGGGAGCTTTAACCCAGTTCTCGACAGCGTTTTTCCTGGACGCCGCAGAGCATTTGCTAAAAGGGATCCGCTCAAGTGCAGAAGCAGAACAGATTCTTGAACTGTGTCTTAAAACCAGCCAAAGATACCCGCAAATAAAAGAAAAACTTCCAAAGAAACTGAGCGAAATTTTAAAATGGGGAAAAGAAGGCTATTATTCGGATATCATCGGCTACTTCCTTGAGGAAACCATCTCTTTGCACGAGCTAAAGGGTATCCATTGGCTGAATTCAGAGGAGAGTTATAGAAAATTACTTTTAACGAGTGCTTTATGGCTTATTGAGAAACAAGCAGATAGAGTGGTAAATGGGCTGCTGAACGACTATTACCGGACGATGGGAAATGCTTTGCTGTATATTCACTCTAAAAATAGGCTTCAAGAAAAAATTGAGGGTTACTTTAAAGAAAACCTGAACAGCAATCTAGCTAAAATCATGGATCTTGACGAGACAGCAGCTGCGGAGACCCTCTTCGTAAATTTGCAGAAAGAAAAGCTATCCGGCTCAGACTTGCCGATATCGGACTTTTTAAATGCTCAGGCAGCAACTGGGCACCGTATGAATTTAGATTCCCTGCTTCCTGCTGTTTTTGAAGCATTCAACCAGTTGGAAAATACTCAAACTATAAAAGCTGAGATGCAAGTGCTTTTACAAAGAGGATCTCAGTTGACTATTAATCCATCTGAAAAAAGCAGGTTAATAGAAAAAACAGAAGGGATTTTCTCTTTCACCTCTGAAACGAACCGGGATAAGAGCCTTGTAAGAAATCTCTATGATTGGAAAAATGCCAAACTAACGAAACCTGACAAGTCCTACCTGTTAACGGCAGGCTGCATCATACACGATAGGGAAACTCCGTATGGGTTTAATCTGAGTGAGCTTCCTCTTCATCTAATAAAGCTTGGAGACAAGCAGTACTTTCAATTCGCAGCTTGGGTGCTTCCGGTTCGCATGAAAACAGAAGAGAATCCCGACGATGTTATTAAGCTTCTTGCAGGAACAAAACGCTCTCCTCTATTCTGGCAGGTGCTGCAGAATCTCGAGGAAAAAAATTCTCCAGCTTATTCTAGTCTTCTGACCGCATTTATACGCAATATAAGCCATTCAGAAGAGCTTGACGAGGAACTGGAAGATCGCATCGTGCAGTTCATGACCCAAAACAAGAAGCTCTATAAGCATGTTAGTGAAAAGATGGAAGAAAAGAGCGGCCGGAAATCACGGTCTAAAGAAAATTATTGGCCTCGTATTCAGGAACAGGTTGAGAGCGGCCAAACCCTGTTTGGAAAAATGAAAGGTCTATTTTCAAGGCGATGACGGAGGAAACCAATGAGAACGTTTAATGAATATACATTACGAGTAATATCGATTGTTTCTCTATTGCTCAGTCTAGTTTTCTGGCAGGGTAATTTAGAAGGTACGGGACTGAACCTGCTATGGGGCCTCGTCATTCCCTCAGCTGCAGCGTCCTATGCAAGCTTTAAGCTGAAAGATGGTTTTATTGTATGGTTCTCTTTGTTCCTGATGATTTTGTCACAAATGATGATTCCTTTTAGTGTGGACTTTATAGGGGAGCGGATACTTGGAGCAGGTATTCTCTTCCTGGGATGTCTGTTCCTTCAGCCGGGACTCGTGTTTTTATGCGGCTGCCTCGCATCCTACTGGATTATCTTTGGCTGGAATTTTTTTCTCTTTCAGCCTGAGCTCAGTTCTCTGTATGGATTAAAGGAATTTGCTGCGCTATACGGCTTTTCCCTAGCCGCAAATTGGCACGTTATTATTGCTTGCGGATTTGCTTTTACGCTTTTTCACGGCATTACGAATAAATTCTATGAGAAAGGCAGAATGTTTCATTTAATCGCAGGGTTATACGCATTGCCACTGCTGTTTTTACCAGTATTGCTATCAGGAATGATCATGGGTGTTTACGGTACGTTTTTCCGCTATATCAATGCTTTTAAGAAAAACGTTTACAGGCAGCGCCATATTCCGAATAATGCAGACCAGCCTGCAATGGAGCATTATATTTTTGGAAAGGCATTTAAGGATTTTAAAAAGCTGTCAGTGGATCTGGGCGCGGAAATAAATGATTATTTACGATCTATGAAACGAAAATTTCGTCCTTCACATTCTTTTTATAATAAAATGTATCATCTCTATGAATGCATTGTTTTGGCGGCTGCCATTGTCACTGTCCTTACCTTGGGCTGGCTCTTGGCGGGCATCCTGCTTGCTGCCCACTATGCTGTCCTTGTCCTATGGGCTGCTCCAGTGTATGGGTTTTTACTCGCTGTGGGCAGTGCGGATCGATTATTCAGGAAGCAAAATAAAATTGAGGCTGTATGCAGGGAATGTCACCATACAAGCAAGCTGCCGTCTTATTTATGTCCGTCCTGCTCATCCGAACACAATGATTTGCTTCCGGGAAAATATGGGATCCTAAAGCGGAAATGCCGCTGCGGAGCGAAGATCCCTTCTGTGAAATTCCTTGGAAGAACAGATTTATATAGTGTTTGTTCGTCCTGCACAAAGTCTTTAAGCAGCGGCGAAACGAAGCCGATTCGAATTCCTGTAATCGGACCCGCTTCAGCAGGGAAAACGACGTTTATCATGACTGCACTGGAAGCCTTCATGAAGGATAAAAAAGAAAGCTGGAACGTTCAATTTGCCCAGCAAAAAGATCAGGAGCATTTTCAGAGCCTGGTTCATTATCGTTCGTCAGCCGGAAATTATCCAAAAACCGGGCTGGAAATACCTGTAGCCCATCAGTTAAAGCTCCATCAGAAGCAGTGGAATGCAGACAGGCTGATCAGCTTGTATGATCCGAGCGGGCAAGTATTTACAGGGGGGTACCAACTTCGGACCCATGCCTATTTCAAATCCTTTGAAGGACTTGTGTTTGTCATGGATCCCTCTACAATCCCTGCCTTCTATGAAGAAGCTAAGCAGTCATTCAGTTCGCAGCAGAATGATCCCTTTGAGGACGTTTTTGACCGGCTGTTAATTGAGCTTCAAGAAACGTATGGAATGAAAGCTCATGAAAAAGTGTCAAAACCGATTGCCATTGTACTAAATAAATTCGATATTTTCTCAAAGATTCATACGTCATCGGCTGCGGCTAAGGAGCTTGCTGCCGGGGCTGCTGGGACACCGGAAAACAGTCATCAGGCCATTAAGCAATTTTTAAGTGAAATGGGACAAAGTAACTTCTTGAGGAAGCTTGAAAATAAATTTCCAAATGCCCGTTTCTTCCCGGTGAGCTCGCTTCAGCCTAAAACAGCGGGAAATCCGGCTGCTCCCTTTTTATGGCTGCTGAGTGAAGCAGATAAGAATCTAAAAGAATCTCCTCCTGAAGGACAAAAGGAGGAAGCATCGTGATGAATTTTATAAAGACACACGGTTCACGTATTTTAGCAGCGGTTTTGACGCTCCTCGTATTCAGTGTTCTAGCTGCCTTTTTCAGCGGTTCAGTTTTGAAGAGTGTTAGCGATATGGCTGCTTGGTACAGCACACCTATTAATGTCGGTGCGTTTGAAGAACCGGAAGAAGAAATAGAAGAAGAAGTGGAGGAAATTCTTCCTGATTTCGTTACGATTGTGACAGAAGGAGCGAATGTCCGCAATTCTCCCGGGGTAAAAGATGGGACGATCTCGGCTCAGTTGAAAAAAGGCGATCAACTTGAAGTGACAGGAGAGCAAATGGTTGGCGAAACAGTTTGGTATGAGGTCCTTCTTTCAGATTCAGACGAAAAATTGTGGATCAGCTCCAAGGCAGTGAAAGAAGAATAAAGGGAAGCCGGCTTTGAAATAAAAAATTTCAAAGCCGGTTTTTTATAATCTTCAGTTCCCTTTCAAAATTAAATGAAACATTTAATGAATTTTTACGTAAAGTTCTATAGAATAGAGAGTAATCCATTTGAACTCATTATTTAAATACGTTATAAGGAAGGTTTCTTTTGACGATGAAAACGGCAATTTTAACCGATAGTACAGCTTACATACCTAAAGAGCTGCTAAACGAGCTGGATATTCACCTTATTCCGCTCAGCGTTATTTTTGGCAGCGAGACATACCAGGAAGAGCTGGAACTGAGTGCAGAGGCTTTTTACGCAGAGGTAAAATCCCGCAATCAGCTTCCGACAACTTCTCAGCCTCCAGTTGGGAAATTCCTCGATCTTTTCGAAGAGTTTTCCAAACAGTACGATGCGGTCATCTGTATTCACTTATCCTCCGGGATTAGCGGAACCTACAATGGTTCGATTACTGCAGGAAATATGACCGATAGCATCAAAGTCTTTTCG
The DNA here is from genome assembly GCF_018283675.1 of Metabacillus flavus. NCBI lineage: Bacteria > Bacillati > Bacillota > Bacilli > Caryophanales > Bacillaceae > Metabacillus > Metabacillus flavus. The sequence continues at coordinate 3,551,699 of NZ_JAGVRK010000001.1, read as the reverse complement.
TTCGATTCCGAAATCAGCTGCATGGTGCAAGGATTCTACGTCATTGAAGCAGCAGAAATGGCTCGGGATGGCAAAGATCCGGAAGAAATCATGAAGCGGCTTGAAGAAATGAAAAAAAGCGTCCGCGCCTATTTCATGGTGGACGACCTTTCCAACCTTCAGCGCGGAGGCCGCCTAAATGGCGCCCAGGCATTGATTGGAAGTCTTCTGCAAGTCAAACCGCTGCTTCACTTTGTAGATAAAGTGATCGTGCCGTATGAAAAAATCCGAACCCGCAAAAGAGCGGTCAACCGGATCTATGAGCTTTTTGAAGAGGACGCAAAGCTTGGTCTTCCAATGAGGGCTGCTGTTATACACGCCAATCGCCTGGACGAAGCGCAGGCAATGAAGGCAGAGCTTGAAGAGAAATACCCTCATGTTACGTTTTATCTCAGCTACTTTGGTGCTGTAATCGGAACCCATTTAGGGGAAGGTGCACTTGGGCTGGGATGGTATATGGAATAAGGGGAGCAATCAGTCTTTTGGCTGGTTGTTTTTTTGTTCTTGTGTAAAAATATGTATAAAAATTTCCGTATATTGTATAATTGCCTTGACTATATTGACTCGGGGGGATTAAAGCATGAGGAAGCCAGATGATTATTTAGAATTGCTAGTTGAAAATGCGGATCCCTATATAAGAAAGTTAAAAAAAGGCTTCCAGTCTACTGAAAAAAATTTAAGTACACCCTTAACCATTAAAAACATGGGGAAATACTTAGTGCGAAACATGAGGAATTATATTTTCTGGGGGAAGTTTTTGCTTCCATTTATTACAGGCGGCTCCCTATGGATTCCATATTATCCTTTCAATACTTTCAATACTGAGGCGAAAGTTTTCTTCCTATTCTGCATATCTGTTTCAGCGGTATTGTATTGGAGGAGAGAGACTTTAAAAATAATGACTGTTCCCGGTAATGAGTTTTTTAATTTAGGAGCATTCGAAAAATATAGAAAAGAAGAGTATGAGGCCTTCATTAATCTAATTGATGACCAATTTTTTTCTTTCAAAAAATTGAAAGAGGAATTAAAAATTCCAAATATTACGGAGAAATATCATACTCTCACCGAATCGCGTATAAATGAACATAAAACTTACATAAACGGGTTAGAACAAACAATTGATTCGAAAAATGAGGATATTCAAGATCTGAAAAACCAGTTGGATATGCTAAGGGACGAGCTTCAAAAGAACCAGCAGGATGATTCGGCTGTGAAAACTGTAATGGAAGAGCTGGAACAGGCCCTAAAGGTTACTCAAAAAGAAAAAGAGGTTTATAGCAGTATCGTTCGAAATTCGCGGCGCAACATGCAAATGTTTGTGGATAAAGATTTCCATTCTGATGTATTAAGGGAAATGAATTTCGATTATGATTACTCTGTTTATCAATTGAATAGAAAAAATGAATATGAATACTTAACTTCAAGTGGATTAAATGAACATTTAATGGAAAAAAAGATTATAATGGAAGAAAAAAGTAATGTGGTCATTAGAGCTCATACCTATAAAGGGAAAACTGCTTTTGGAGAGAGTACAGTAGCAAAGTTAATTCCTATTTCTCTGAAGAAAAAAATAGTGGTTCAGCTTCATTTATCGGATGAAGACATTGAAATACTGAACAACGAATTGCATGAGTTAAATAAAACGGCTAAAATTAAGATAGAATCCACATTTAATTTATTTTGGACTTGTTTGCTAATACAACATTCTGTTGACGAGATTAAAAATCGGTTAAAAGGGGCTGAAAATGATGAGTAAATTAAAAGCTGCCTTGGAATGGAATAAAACTCTAGAGGAATTAATCTTAGAAGAACAAACAATTAGTAAAAAAAGAAATGAAGAAATTCTTGCACGAGCGGTTAAAATGAGAAAAAGTAAACTTTCGATAACAAATAATAGAAAGACTATCAATGATCAAGGCTAGGAGCGGCCACTCCTGGCCTTTAATTTTTTTAGTAACTCTTTTGATTTTCGAAGAGCACTTTCATTTCGCTGCTTGCTAGCCTCCACTTCAGCATCTATCATCATCTCCAAGCTTCTAGGATCTATCATGGGCATTAGTTTTTTCATTTTCGTCAACTCCAAAGAGTACTTTATTTTGTTCTTTATTTTATGTCTCAACTAAAGATTAATACATCATTTAGTACACTAGAAAATTTAATTTACTGTTTAATAATTTCTTTTTATAGGTTAGACAACGTTCTCTCCTTCTGTTCATAATAAAAAGAAAAAGGAGTAAAAACAATGTCCTCACTACAGCACCACCTCTCAGGCCGCCACCTCCTGGCCTCTGAAATTCCTTTCCCCTCAGAAATGCTCGAAAACGAAGACATCCAAAAAGAAAAAGGTGTCACAGGTACAAAAGGAAAATTCCAATGCACGCGCTGCCTAAATAAGCAGCGCCATTTGTTCGCCTCCTTCCACTGCGCCAAATGCGGCAGGCATTGCACCTACTGCCGTTCCTGCATCATGATGGGGCGGGTCAGTGAGTGTGAAACGCTTTATAGCTGGATTGGGGCCACTCCAGTAACCCAATCTTCCTCAGGACTAGACTGGACCGGCACACTTTCTCAACTTCAAAGTCATGCATCCAATTGTATTAAGCATGCAATGGAGAATCAGTCGGAGCTTCTTGTCTGGGCTGTGTGCGGAGCGGGAAAAACTGAAATTCTGTTTCAAGGAATAGAAGAGGCGCTGAAGCAAAACAAACGGATATGTCTCGCTACACCGAGAACAGATGTGGTACTCGAGCTGTATCCGCGTTTCCAACAGGCTTTTCCGAAAGCCGATGCTGCTGCTTTATACGGAGGAAGTGAGGACCGCTACAAATCCTCCCGACTCGTTTTATCCACGGCCCATCAGCTTTTCCGGTTTAAACAAACGTTTGATTGCATCATTATTGACGAGGTTGATGCGTTTCCGTTCTCTGCTGATCAGACGCTGCAGGAAGCGGTTCAGAAAGCAAGGAAACCGGAGAGCTCCCTCATTTTCCTAACCGCCACCCCTTCCAAAGAAATGCAAAAAAGAGCTCTTTCAAACAAGCTTCCCTCGGTTCGAATCCCCGGACGCTATCATGGGCATCCGCTTCCAGTCCCGCGCTTTCAGTGGATTGGCAGCTATAAAGGGCGTCTTCAGCGGAACAAGCTTCCTAAGCCCCTCCTAAAATGGATTCAGGAGCATCTTGATAAAGAAAAGCCAGCTTTTCTTTTTGTTCCCAACATCCCGGCACTTCATCATGTCACAGCCATTCTGCAGAATATCCATCCTTTAATAGAAGGGGTCCACTCGGAAGATCCGGATAGAAAAGAAAAGGTGCAGCGTTTCAGGGACAGGATTTCTCCACTGATTGTGACGACCACCATTCTGGAGCGGGGAGTGACGGTTCCAGATTCCGATGCTGCTGTATTTGGAGCGGAGGAGGATATTTTTACGGAAAGCGCTCTTGTTCAAATTGCCGGCAGGGTGGGACGACATCAGGATTACCCGACTGGGGACGTGGTGTTTTTTCACTACGGCAAAACGAATGCGATGATTCAGTCAAGGCTGCATATCAAAAAGATGAACCGGGAGGCTTTTAAATGACCTGGTGTATTCTTTGCCACAATAAAATGCAGGAGCAGGTCACTTGGGGAATCCTGCTTGGTACGGATCCGGACCCGGTGTCGTGCGAGCCATGTAACGAAAAATTAACGAAAATCTTTGGCACAAGATGCACGAAATGCAGCAGACCAATGGAAAGCGTATCAATCTGTCCGGATTGTATCCGCTGGCAAGAAAGTGCGGAGTATAAAGACGTGTTCACTCAAAACCAATCCATCTATTCCTACACAGAATCCGTAAAAGAAGTCATGAATCTATTCAAATTCCGGGGAGATGCGGAACTCATCCGTTTGTTTGAACAGGATATCCGGGCTGCAGCGAAGATCATTCCCAGAAAAATGATTTTGGTTCCTATCCCGTTGTCCACTGAACGCCTGATGGAAAGAGGCTTTAATCAGGCCGAGCTGATTGCACGTATTGCCCGACGCAAGATTCTGCATCCGTTAGAAAGAATCGCTTCAGAAAAACAGTCCAAAAAAACCAGAAAAGAACGGCTATCCGGAGGGCCATTGTTTAGAAAGTATCCTGAAATAAATGTACAGGGGCTATCTCTTATGATTGTTGACGATATATACACAACAGGCAATACCATCCACCAGGCAGCAAAGCTTCTGAAGGAAGCGGGAGCTAAGGACATCTCGTCTTTTACTTTAATCAGAGGCTAAAGGTTTTGCCCCTTCAGCCGATATTAGAAATAGAGTAAGATAAGAGGAGATACCTTTATGAATGACCTAGCGAATTGTCCGAAATGCAATGCTCTTTTTGTTAAGACACAATTCCGCACAGTATGCGGAGATTGCTATAAAATAGAAGAAAAACAGTTTGAAACGGTGTACGGCTTTTTAAGAAAGCGTGAAAACCGCAAAGCAAGGATAGCGGAAGTCGTGAGCGGGACAGGAGTGGCTGAAGAGCTAATCCTAAAATTCATCCGGCTTGGAAGACTGCAGCTTTCTAATTTTCCGAACCTCGGTTATCCATGCGAGAAATGCGGGAATATGATTCGGGAAGGCAAAATATGTTCTTCCTGTACAAAAGGCCTGCACGATCAGCTTGCTCAACTCCAACGTGAGGAGGAGCATCAGCGTCTAATGACCCATGAGGAGAAAAAAACGTTCTACTCCTTTTCACCCAAAAAGTAAAATCCCTATTAACGAACGGGCAATTGAGACGATAAGAACGGTAAATAAGCCCGTTAACTCTGGCAGATGGAGGCGTTAAGATGAAAATCAATAACTACGGCACGAACGGAATCAATCCATATAAAAGAAATGCAGAGCAAATCATGAAGCAGGATGCCGTTCAGCAAAAGCAAGACAAGATCGAAATTTCAAATGCTGCGAAACAGCTTCAGTCTACAAACAAAATTGCAGAAGCACGCCAGGAAAAAATCGATCAGCTGAAAGCTCAAATCGAGAACGGCACGTATGAAGTAAACCCGAGTGAAATCGCCCGCAAGTTCGCGGATTTTTATAAACAGTAATATAGAGGAGGAACCGCCATGCAGGCTGGCAAGCTCATACTTACATTAGACAGGCTCCTTGAGCTGCATCTGGATTTATACCAGACCGCTTTGAAAAAAACAGATCAGCTCAAGCACAATCAGACGGACGAGCTAAAGCAAGTATTGCAGCATGAACAGGCTCTTGTGCAGTCCATTAAACAGACAGAAACTGAGCGAATTACTCAGGCCTCTGCGTTTCTCGGACGTCACACGGATCTGACCCTCACGGCATGCGCGGAAAAAGCGGAAGGTGCTGAAAAGACTCGCCTTACCGAATTGAAAGAGGAATTCAAAGAGGTCATGGACAAGCTGAAGGCTGCCAACCAGCTCAATCAGCAAATGACTCAAAGTGCGCTGCAGTTTGTCACCATGTCACTCGATATGCTGATGCCAAGAGAGCAGACGCCCAACTACCAGCGGCCTGATACAATGAGAAAAACCGAACCGAATCGAAGATCCCTCTTTGATTCGAAAGCATAAATCTGGAGGAGATCGAAAATGGGTTCAACCTTTGCAGGACTGGAAATATCAAAACGCGGAATGTCAGCTCAGCAGTCGGCGCTTTATACGACAGGGCAAAATATATCGAATGCCAATACGCCTGGGTATACGAGGCAGCGGGTTACGTTTAAAGCAACCGAAGCCTATCCATATCCTGGTCTGGAAATGCCGAAAATTCCGGGTCAAATGGGAACTGGAGTGGAGGGTGATACTGTTGAGCGGATTCGTGATAAGTTTTTGGATACACAGTATCGCGGAGAAAATACTAAAACGGGTTTCTATGAAGCACGCTCTGAAGCACTTTTGAAAATGGAAGAAATTCTGAACGAACCTTCTGAGGCAGGACTTTCCAAAACTATGGATCGATTCTGGCAATCCATGCAGGACTTAGCTGCAAACCCTACGAATTCAGGTGCACGGGCTGTTGTTCAGCAGCGTGGAATTGCCGTCGCCGATACTTTTCAGTATTTATCAACGTCATTGAAAAGTGTACAAAAGGATTTAAAGACTCAAATGGACACAACAGCCATGCAGGTGGAATCGATCGCCACACAATTGAACAATATTAATAAGCAAATATCTGAAGTTGAACCTCATGGATATTTGCCGAATGATTTATATGATGAACGTGATCGATTAATTGATACTTTATCAAATCTTGTCCCTGTAAAAGTTTCGTATCCAGTGAAACCGGGCGGCAATGCTCTTAAAGTAGCAGAGGGTGTCGTAACGGTTGAACTTGTTGGTAAGGACGGAATTACAGGTGTTGGAAAGCTTGTTGATGGAGCCAATCAGACGGCAGCCAGCTTCAGCGTAGGCTACGATGCTAACGGCATGGTTACTTCCTTTAAACTTGACGAAGTGCCGGATCCGCCAGCTAACACAGATATGAAAACGATCGCGATCGGTGATGTGCAGAATACCGGGAAAATCCAGGGACTTGTACAATCACATGGCTACGCAGATAACGGCACCTCTAAAGGCGCCTATGTGGAAATGATTAAGGATCTGGATGATCTGGCTAATGCATTCGTTCAGGAATTTAACTCCATTCATAAAGCAGGATATAATTTAAACCAGTTTAAAACCCCCCCTGCTAATGGAACAGGCTATGACTTTTTTGAATTCAAATCAGGAAAAACCGGTGCTGAAGGAATTAAAGTGGCGGATATCATCATGACTTCTACGGATTATATTGCAGCTGCTCAAGGACCTACCCCGACAGCCGGCGATGGTTCTAATGCACTGAAGCTTGCGGAAGTGAAAAACGGGAAGCTCACAGCCCTTCCAAACAGTGCTACGTTCCAAACCTTCTACGAAGGCATGATCGGGGGTATGGCTGTCGATTCGCAGGAAGCAGAAAGAATGCTGAACAACACGAATACGCTGAAAGACTCCGTAGAATCTCGCCGCCAATCGATCAGCGCTGTTTCACTGGATGAAGAAATGACAAACATGATTCAATTCCAGCATGCTTACAATGCATCTGCCCGCATGATCACGATGCAGGACGAGCTGCTGGATACGATTATCAATAAAATGGGACTGTAGGTGACAAAGCATGCGCGTAACACAAGGAATGCTCGCAAATAATTCATTAAGACAAATCAGCAGTAGCTATGGCCGCATGGGAAACCTGCAGGACCAGCTGTCAACAGGCAAAAAAATCAACCGTCCTTCTGACGATCCGGTAGTCGCCATGAAGGGGATGCAGTACCGCACGAATCTAACAGAAGTAGAGCAATATAAGCGGAACCTTTCGGAAGCTTACCAATGGATGGAGAACTCCGAGGGTGGGATTGAGCATGCAACGCAGGTTATGCAGCGGGCACGCGAACTTCTGCTGCAGGCGAAAAACGGTACAAACAGCGCTGAGGATGCAAAGGCTATTGGAGTAGAGATTGAACAGCTGAAAAAGGATCTGCAAGGTGTTGCTAATACCCAGGTTGCAGGCCGCTATATTTTTAACGGGACGAAAACAGATAGCGCCCCGGTAGATGCATCAGGTACTTTTAATCCGGCAGCCGCTGATTATAAAATATCCGTCTCCAAAGGCGTGGAATTAGAAGTGAACGTGAATGCCCTTGAAGCATTCGGAGGCAAAATCGGCGGAGCAGGCAATAATCTATTCCAGACGCTGCAGGGAATTGTCGATGATATCAACACCAACGGGAAAATGACGAAGGGGGATCAGCTCCTTTCTAATTTAGATGAACACTTTGATAAACTGAATGCAGAGCGGGCGAAGCTTGGAGCGCGCTACAACCGCCTTGAGCTGATTGATGACCGGATCGGCCAGCAGGAAGTAACAGCAAACCGTATCCTTTCAGACAACGAAGACGCCGACATCGAACGCGTCATCACAGACCTTAAAATGCAGGAAAGCGTCCACCGTGCCGCACTAAGCGTAAGCTCGAGAATCATTCAGCCTACCCTTATGGATTTCCTAAGATAATACACTTGAGCTGTCTTTCTTAAGACAGCTTTTCGTTTAGGAGCTGAAAACACATGCAGATCCCGCAAATTCGAATCCAAAGCACACAAGGCAGAATTGGTTTAACAACGATTTCAGCAAAAATGGAACAGCAGCAGCCCAAGGCTGATCTATCCATTCAACAGCCTAAAGCCGACCTATTGATCGAAACAACAAAAGGACAGCTCTCTATTGATACGACAGAGGCACGAGCAGATGTGGACCTCAAAAGCATCTCAAGGAGAATTCAAGAATTTGCCCAGCAAGGCTATCAGGACTGGCTCGATGGAATGGCGAGAGTCTCATCCCAAGGAGACGAGCTCATGCGCATTGAATATGGAGGCAACCCGATTCCGGATCATGCAAAACAAAACAGCGAATCTCCAATGTATGAATTTAATATTGGGTTCATTCCCCGGGCTGGAAGTGTAAAAGTAAACTACGAACCAGCAAAAGTAAAAATAGATGTCCAGGCACGAAAGCCGGTCATTGACGTGCAGCAAAATAAACCAATCCTGGACTACACACCAGGAAAAGTTCAAATAGACATGCTCCAAAATCCGAATCTTAAAATTGATTTCGTAACCATCGACATCAAGGTATAATGAAAAAAGAGGTGGGACAACATGCTAAACACAAAATATCATGGGGAAGTAGAAGTCGATGACTCTCAAATCCTAAAATTTGCAGCAGGCATCCCGGGATTTGCATCGGAAAAAGAGTTTGTCATTCTACCATTAGAAGAAGGCTCTCCCTTCTTAATCCTGCAATCTGCCACAACAGCTGAACTTGCATTCGTCGTAACAAGCCCTTTTCTATTTTTCAAAGACTACGAGTTTGACCTGGACCAAAATATAGTGGAAGCATTAAAAATTGAAGACGTCAATCAAATTCAAATTATGGTCATCCTGACAGTTCAGGATCCATTTGAACAATCTACTGCCAACCTTCAAGGGCCCATCATCGTAAACGAACAAACAAAACAAGCCAAACAAGTCATCCTGAACCACCCATCCTACAAAACCAAGCACAGCATAGTGCAATAGGGAGGCAGGAACATGCTCGTACTAACCAGAAAACTAAACGAAGCCATCCGAATAGGCGAAGACATCGAAATCACCGTCGTCAGCATCCAAGACGGACAAGTCAAACTAGGAATCAATGCCCCCAAAAACATCGACATCCACCGAAAAGAAATCTACTTATCAATTCAGGAAGAAAACAGCAGCGCAGCTTCCCTATCGATTGATTTACTGAAAAACTTAAAGAAATCCTAAACCTTGAGACACGAGCTCAAGGTTTTTAATTTTTTTCCAAAAAACTATTAAACCCTGTAAAGGAATGTCGATATAAGATATGTAACAAGCAGTACCTAAAGGCGGCCGACTTTAAACACTGCTTAAAATAACCACATGGATGTGGAACCGAAAATCAGGGAGGAATTTTAATAATGAGAATTAATCATAATATTGCTGCTCTTAACACTTACCGTCAGCTTTCTACTGCTAACGCTGGTCAAGCTAAGTCTATGGAGAAACTTTCTTCTGGACAACGTATCAACCGCGCTGGAGACGACGCTGCTGGACTTGCGATTTCTGAGAAAATGCGTGGACAAATCCGCGGTTTAGACCAAGCTTCTCGAAATGCACAAGATTCTATCTCTATGATTCAAACTGCAGAAGGAGCATTAAACGAAACACATGATATTCTTCAACGTATGCGTGAACTAGCCGTTCAAGCAGGTAATGATACCAATACAAGTACAGACCGTGGCGAAATTCAAAAAGAGGTTAACCAATTAACTTCTGAAATTAACCGTATAGGTAACACTACGGAGTTTAATAAACAAAAACTTCTAAATGCTACTGCAGGAACAACTACTGCAGGAACAGTAGTAGGCGGATTAACTACTGTAGTTGGAAAATCATCTTTTTCAACACAAATAGGTGCGAACGAAAGTCAAACTATGACTCTTGAATTTGCTGATATGCGTGCAAATGCTCTTGGGATTACTTCTTCCGCTCCGGCAACAGCAAATTTCACTACAACACAAGATGTAACAAATGGGACTGATAATACTCCTGCAGAATATGGATTAGATTTAGGTACTGCAGCAACAGCGGGAAATGCTGTAACAGTAATCCAGAATGCAATTGAAAAAGTTTCTGCAGAACGTTCTAAGTTAGGTGCAAACCAAAACCGTTTAGAGCACACAATCAACAATGTTAACACTTCTTCCGAAAACCTAACTGCCGCAGAATCTCGTATTCGCGACGTAGATTATGCTTTAGCTGCATAAGCAGTGACAAGCACAGTCGTCCTAGCTGGTAACGGCTAGAGATCATAATCGGGTGAATTGCTGGAAACCCCTTAAGCTTTTCTTGCCACAACGCAGCCGGAAACGGCAAACGTGAGGGCTTTAAAAAAAGAAGAGATTGGGCAATCAGCAGCCAAGCTCCTGTCTCGAAAGAGTGGAGAAGGTTCAACGACTAGGATATACCATCTAAGGCGCAAGCTATGGTGATGAAATCCGTAGGTGAAGCAATGGTCATCAGCATTGCGAATCCGAAGTGCCCGACCCTTACTGGAATTCCAGAGGGTGAAGATATAGTCTGGTCATTTATGAAAGTAAATGTTCGCACGATGGCGAAAGAAATGATGAACCAAACAAAGAATTCTATTCTTTCTCAAGCAGCACAAGCAATGCTGGCTCAATCCAATCAGATGCCTCAAGGAGTATTACAACTTTTGAGATAATGATTGCAGGGCGTCCCGCTTGGTAACGAGCTGGATCATAACTGGGTGAATTGCTGGAACTTCCTGAAGCTTTCTTCCCCACAACGTAGCTGGAAACGGCAGACGTGAAGGGCTGAAAAGAAGAAAGATTGGATAATCAGCAGCCAAGCTCCTGTGAGGAAACTCTGGAGAAGGTTCAACGACTAGGATAAACCGTCTAAAGCGACATGCCATGACGATGAAATCCGTAGGGTGGCAGCAGCCATTCGAAGTGCCCAGCTCCTTAAGAATCTTAAGGATGAAGATATAGTCTATTCCATAGCTGAAAGGCATGACGGCAAAGCAAGCCAACCAACAACCACAAGGTGTTCTTCAGTTGCTTCGTTAATCTTAATTTACAAAGAGACTCTCATTTTGAGGGTCTCTTTTCAATTTCAAAACAAATCTGCATAATCCTGCTTATCCTCAATCCCGTTAAAGCCTGTACCTTAGCTAGCTCCTGAAGCTCGGAAGGAGCCAATTCAATTTGGTATCCTCTGCGTGCCTCAGATTGAGGGGCTAATACATATTCTTTATAAAATTCTTCATTCATTGGTTCATTTGAAATTTGGGTATGGATATAAGAGAGATTTTCTAATTGTTTTTGTATTTGTGCGGTTGGTTTCGTTAACAGAATGTCACCAGGCAAATAGATTGTTGTCCTTTTTTTAGTGAAGTGGATTTCATTTATACGTGGTACAAACTGCTTTCTTTGCATACTCGAGTGTATGTAAGGCTGAACTAATCTTAAGAAGTAATAAATTTGAGGCTGATTGTAGAGGAGGAGCCGTTTCTTTGAATCTATTGAAAAAGCTAAACTGAATTTCTGTCTTAAAAGAGATTGGAGAAATTCTATTTCTACTAATGAGAAAGACTCAGTGGAAAGAGTAATCTTTCGCGGAATCAATTCTTTCAATTTAAGATTTCCGTCATCCTGATACCATACCGCTAGCGTTAGGGGTGTTAGATGCTGTTCTAGAAAAAGATAAGGGAGCTTTTTCTTCCCATCTGTATACCAGATTGATTTTAATAACTCAATAGCTGGATGAGTTTTGGATTGTACATAGTATTGTTCCGTGTACCCGCCTTGAATTCGTTCATCCTTTACTAGTCGATAAACCGGTTCATTGAGAGGTAAGTCATTTTTCAACTGATCATAACAAAACTGGCACCAGCCCCGGTCCTTCAAGCAGTGAGAAAATCTAAATCTTGGCTTCCGTCCCGTTTGGTTGGATATATTAGCATCTCCTAATAGTTTTCCTGTCACTATCTCAATTGCTTTTTTAGATAGAGTAATGCCTGCTAACTGTTCCATTTTGCAAAATCCTCCCATCTGAAGGTATATTTAATATTATATAAGATCATACGTTCTTCTGAAACACCATTTATAATTAAAGAAATATAGATTAACTTCCAACCCTATTACTCCGGAGGTAACGTATGTTAAAAACTAAAATCTACGAAACCCTATTAAACCACTATGCAATGCATCAACAAAACGCAGATGGAAAAGTTGAAATAACTCTTTATCCCAGAAATTATGATGGAAGTGCCAATCTGGATGTCGGGTATAAATTAATAAATAATGACATGAACACATGGAAACTATTGAAGGTTGAGCGCGGCCAGGAAATGAAAATTGGGGAATTTGAAGAAGAGACCACCGGTTTATTAGGTCTTTACATAATAGCAGAAGGACAATTGTACAAGTTACCAGTCGATCAACGAGTAAGAGAAAGCCTTGCATGTATTGATGATGATATGGATGCTGTAAAATCCATACTTGAGCAGCAAATACATCCAAAGTATTTTTCTGCAGATATTGAAAAAGAAGACGCTATTAATTTGTGTAAAGATCAGGGTAAATACAGTGTTTATTATCTTTTTAAATCAGGGGAAAAAATCTTCTTCTCTAAAGGAAGGCCTCTTAATAGCGCTTCTATCATTGCTTACAATTTTTGCCTTCTCCTTAAAAAATTTGATGAATTTTTTGATCAATGGGGCAGTGAGTTAGATATTACACAAACTGAAATAGATAAGGTAAAGAAGGTGTATTTTGGGAAAAATTAATTTAATTACAAGCCGATGCCTGTCACCAACCAAAAAGAGATGGAATTGTAAAACCAAGATCTTATAAATGCCCCTTTGGTGCAAGTACACGAGCACTGTCTCCGGAAACAGCGTTACAGCAAATCAAAAAACTATTTTTTGACAACTTTGAAGAAAATCATGAATATATTCGAGAGCTCCAGTTTTACTCCCGTCTATTTAATCCTGAATTTTTCAATCTACCCGAAAATGAAATCCGTTCTGATGGGTATGTCGTTCATACTCTGGAGGCAGCGATCTGGTGTCTTGGCAATACTTCGTCATTTAAAGACGCCGTTTTAAAGGCAGTTAATTTAGGTGATGATACAGATACTGTGGGATCTATTACAGGCACAATGGCCGGATATTGTATAAGATTGAGGGACACCTGTCCAAACATATGGATGCCGTACCAGCTGAATGGATGGATTCAATTGCAAGAAAAGAGGATATTGACAATCTTTTATCCAGGTTCTTCGATTTTTGTGCAGAGAAGGCGGTTAAAGAGGAGTATGGAAAGTAATTGTAAGAACTTCGGCTTCGCGCTGGAGTTTTTTTATTTAAGTTTGAAAAATATTATAGGAGCCAAAATGAGATTATGCTTAATGGGGAAGCACGGGGACGGTTCCGCCGCTTCTTTTCAATAAGTATTTAATACATCTCACCAGATTATTATAATGTCTTCAATTAAGACTCTTGGTGCCTGCCAGAGCGACCAAGCCTAGGCTGCAACAAGATGCAAATTATCAGGAAGAATTAGACATTTTTAACAGGCGGCAATGAAAGGTTCTTCCTGTCACCACTCGATTAATCTTGTTCCATAAAAATGTTCCACGAAGTTATACTATACTACTTCTGTCATTGCCTCGAATTAAAGTATAAGCACCATCCAATCAAATTAGAGGTTTCTTTTAAGAACCCCCCCAGTGCTTTTTAAAAACACCTCTTAGTTATATGAGAGGTGTTTTTACTGTCTGCGTACCACCTATAATCCTCATTTACTTTCAGGAATCTAGTCCATTTCCCTTACCCTTAAGGAAATTCAAATAAAATGCAGGACTTTCTACCAATTGGGGTATGCATTACAAAAATGATAAAATTAGTAGATTGTTACATTTATGTATTTAAGGATACATCTAAAATAGGCAGGTGGAATGATGACAACGATTAAACTTGATCATTCAACAGTAATGAATCAGCTAAAAGAGATGGAAAGTGCATTAAAGGAGGTTGTGATTGAACCTTTTGATGCTGCTTCATTGGGGGATATAAAGCTTTCGTTTACCGACCTCATGCTTCAGCGGGAAGAATCCATTCACAAGATGGCCAAGGAGTACATAGAGGCAGTTTCAAAGAATATTGAGGATACGAAAGCGAATGTGACTTCTTTAAAAGAGCAGGATGAGGCAATTACTCATTCTTAATTTAAGATGAAGGGCAGCGTGGCAAATGGGGAAGGTTTATGATTCAAGCAGATTGTTTACGGCTATTGATGCAAGAATTAATCAGTATAAAATGTTAAATGGCAAGCTGGATTCTCTTGAGAAAAAATTTCAGGCTTTGGTGGATAATGCTGAGTTTCAGGGAAAAGGCGCGGATAACATCAAAGCTTTCTACCAGGCCCAGATTGATTTGACAGGCGACTGGAAGAAGCTCATTGAGCATTTGCTTGCTTTTTATCAGGCTGTACCAGGGTATGCAGGTGATGCCAACTTATCGGATGACTCAAGGGTAGTGCTTCCTTTTTTAGAAGAGCAGCTGGAAACTGGATCGAAAAATAGTCAGTCACTGGTTGATTCACAGCATAGTGAGTTAAAAGCCATTCTTAGTAGTATAGAAGATATTATTTCACTCACCCCATTTTCTAAGGAATCATTTGAAACGAATAGGCACAAAGCGGATAAGAAAAGGACGGAAACGGTTGAAGCGTTGAATAATCTGGATGAAGGTACACTGATTGGCCGTTATATGGATAGTATGGATGCACAGTCAGCTGTTCAGCTGGCGTATATCGCTATAATGGAGGCGACCTCTAAAGGGGGAACCATCCAGCCTATTAATTTTAATGTAAAAGCCTATCAGGCGAATGCAATACAAGATGTCCGAAAAACGGTATCAAACAAAGTAAAAACGTTCAAAGACCAGGAAGCAAAAGCTAAACAAATAAGGAAAGAGATAGCTGCCGAGAAGGCTAGAATTGAGGCAGAGAAGAACAAAGAATGGTATGAAAAAGCATGGGATGGCGTAAAGACTTTCACTGGAGAGTTCAGCGGATACTATGATTACAAACGCGCAACTGAAGGGGTAGATCCAGTTACAGGAAAGAAGCTTAGTGCCTCTGAAAGGATTGCAGCAGGAGCCATGGCAGCGGCCGGTTTTATCCCGGTTGTTGGATGGGCAGGCAGGGCAGTTAAAGGCGGCAGTGCCATTTATAAAACAGCAAAAGGAATCAATGGTATGAATCATGCACTGAATGCCTATCAGGGAACAAAAGCCATGGATATGCTATATAAAACGGAAAAAGGAATTTATGGTTTGTACATTGCCAACAGTGCATGGGAATTTGGTAGCGGTAAGGATATGTTCGGTAACCAGCTTACAGAAGAACAGAGACAGCAGGCGTTATTGAATGGGCTGACAATGGGGTTAGTTGGCGGGGGAGCACATTTTATCGATAAAGGTGGATTGCAAAAACTAGGCAGCAAGTTCCCTTACAGTACTAACTATGTAAAGGACAAACTAGCCAAAGCTGATGAAAGCCTTAAGCAGATTGGCAGCAAGGTAGGTTATAAGATTCAAGATGTATTTCGCCCTGGACCTTCATTAGCCAATAAATTTATGGTGGATATGCAAAAATCAATCAAGCAGGTTGGGAACAAACTTGTTAATACTCCAGTACCGGTTAAACTAAGAGTTATGAATGCAGAAGCTAATGGAGTGAAAATTCCTTTAGTTAATGTAGAGAAAAAACCGATTAGTGATATTCTGACCAAGTTCTCTTCTAATTCCAGCGGGGGAAGAGGTACAGAATCACTCCCTCGAGAAAATAAACAAACGATTCGTACTTTAAATGAAGCACACGAATGGGGAGAAAAATATTACTCAGATTGGCTTCACAATTTACCTGAAAGAGAAATTGCAGCGTTAAAGCAATATACAGGCAGTGATTTTAGTATAATCAATAAATATCTAAGAGGATTTGATGACAGTTTACATGGTATTGACCCTGGGATCATTCAGGATTTATCATCTAGTTTATATAAGGCACAAGTACCTCATGATATTAATGTTTTCCGCGGAACAGATCTAGGTCCTCTAGATGATATTATTAATCTTAACGACATGGGAAAAATCATTACTGAGGATCTGATCGGTAAAACATTTATTGATTATGGTTTTATGAGTACTTCAATTGCAAAAGAATCTTCTTTTCAGCATTTACCGGTATCTTGGGAGATAAATGTACCTAAAGGTGCTAATGGGGCTTATATTGGTCAAATCAGTCAATTCCCTCATGAGGCAGAATTATTGTTGCAAGCCCGTCAAGAGATGGTTATAAGAGAAGCATTCCTGGATAATGATGATAAACTGCATATAAAACTTGATTTTAAGTAAAGAGGGTGATCTTTTGAGAAGAGGAAGCTTAGAAGACAAATGGAGAGATGACAGCATAACTTTCCTGAAAATTGGGTTAAAAAAGAGGCTAATGCCAGCCCTGTATGGCGGGATCGTTGGTGATCTGATCGGTGTTCCTGTTGAGTTTAAAGAAAGAGGAAGTTTTCATATTGAAGGGATTACTGGCTACGGAACTTATCAGCAGCCTCCTGGGACATGGTCGGATGATACTTCATTAACCCTATGTTTGATAGAGAACTTACTTGAAGAAGGGGATCCCAGCAGCTTACTGGGGAAATTTTCTCAATACAGAACGAAAGGATATTGGACTCCTTATGGTGAGATGTTTGACATCGGGAGGACAACAATCGAATCTATAAACAGATATGAAAAGGGCTTGCCTCCAAGTGAGTGCGGAGGTAATACCGAATTTGACAATGGAAATGGGGCGTTAATGAGAATTGCTCCTATTGTGTTTGTTTTATATAAAAATTTTAATTTTTTAGAGAAAGTTGAAGCGATAAAAAAGTACACAGAGGTAACTCACTCACATCCCCGTTCAATCGTAGGATCAATAATTTATATAGAATTTTTAATTAGAATATACTACAACAACACTCCAGAAACAGCATTGCAACAGACCAAAAAACTCTTTTATGACAACTTTGAAGATAATCATGAATATATTCGAGAGCTCCAGTTTTACTCCCGTCTATTTAAACCTGACTTCTTCAATTTACCGGAAAAAGAAATCCGTTCAGATGGGTATGTCGTTCATACTCTGGAGGCAGCGATCTGGTGTCTTGGCAATACTTTGTCATTTAAAGACGCCGTTTTAAAGGCGGTTAATTTAGGTGATGATACAGATACTGTGGGATCTATTACAGGTACAATGGCCGGAATATTGTATAAGGTAGAAGGACATCTGTCTAGGCACATGGATGCAATTCCTGTTGAGTGGGTAGAATCTATTGCAAGAAAAAAAGAAATAGATGAACTTTTATCAAGGTTCTTCGATTTTTGTGCAGAGAAGGCGGTAAAAGAGGAGTATGGAAAATAATTATCAAAACTTCGGCTTCGGGCTGGAGTTTTTTATTTAAGGTTGAAAAAGTATTATAGAAGCCAATCTAAGTAATATACTTTACCTAATAATGAGATCTATCTTAATAGATAGAGTTCTAGATTATAAATATCAGTGAAAGAGGGATTTCAATTTTGGGACAATTGAACGAAAAAAGCACTTTTGAAAGTGGATTTTCCGAACAAATAGTAGAGATAGCAGCAATCACCGGGGCTTCTGGGGTTGGAGCCGGCAGAGCGGGTGATGATGTCATGTGGACAGCATCCATAGATTTAATAGCCCGGAAGGACTTATCTGCTGGAGAAGCTGCTGCTGTAGAGGATATTAGGCTGAAGTGGAAGGTCAGTGATAAAGAGTGGGAGCATTCAAAACATCTATTAAATAGTTATTCGATTGTTAAATTGCAGGTTCGTCAAGCGGAAGGTTCTATGATGCTTGTGGATGTTTTGGATTCAGCCTATAGAGATGATGAACTGGAGGAGATCTTGCGAGAGGCAATGAGGCCTGTTTATTACATGGACGATACATTGGGCAGGTTTGAACTTGATAAGAGAATAAAAGTCTTTGAGAAAGAGGCGTTATGGGAGAAAAAAAAATGCAAGCTGTTTTTTGATTTTCACAAGGATGAGCGAAAGATGGAAGCTGCCATACATACAGCCCATATCCTATTCAAGGATTAGGAAGAATGGAGCGGAAAAATTAAAAGATTTGCTGCGAGGGAATTGAGAGAATTAGCGAATGATTGGCTTGAGGATGACGATGAATCCGAGCTAAGTGAGATCACACAAGACATGTTTATGAGCTTGATAAGTCTTGACTCGATAAGTGTTGACCCGAATGGGGATTTTGAGATTTTCTATCTTGACGGGGATCTGTTTTGGGGACATGTGATCATTGTAAATGGAAATATCAACGGGGACTTAACGTCTGCGGAAATAGCGGGATAATAGATTAAATGAAAGGCTCTCCTTAAGATGGAGTGCCTTTTTTGTTATGACCACTTTTTAGTTACTTCCTCCCGAATAAAAAGTCGAAATCAGGCAAAAAGTCTTATCTGATTTTGTAGAAAGGCTGAAAACAAGGACTATTTACTAATAGGTATAAAAAGGAAATAATGTTAGAATTTTGAGAGGAATGAACAATTGGAGGTGTGATGTCTTGTCTTTATCAGCCCTTAACGCAAAGCTGCGTGATTTGGAAGAGAAGCTGCAGCGACTGCGCAAATGCAGCAGTGAATTATCCGATCACCAGTTTGATTTTTTCAGCAGCCAGAATATGGTGACAGAGCCTGACTTGACGGCTAAAGCATGGTACGGAGAGCGGTCCAATGATTTTAACTTAATAAGAGAGAACGATATGCATCCTGCTTACAAGGATATTCAAACAACACAATTTAACCAGGCGTTTCAGGTGCTAAGCCAAAAAATCCAGCAGATAACAGCCGAGATTAATAGTGTAAAAGCGGCCATCGCCTCACTGGAAGCAGAAGAGAGAAGCAAGGCGATTCAGGCAGCAAAAGCCAGATGAAGGGAGATCTTGTAAATGGCCACTGAAATAAAAATTCAGTATGACGAAATTGAAAAGGCATTAGCAGCTATGCAGGCGTCCATACAAGCTTTTCATACAGACTTCCCTTCAGGCGTTGGCGAGGGCAATGAAATGGATGCGATGAAGAAGCTGAATGAATTAAATGAAGCCTGTCAAAAAGCGATGGAAACCTATAAGGAATTGCTGATCATGAACACAGATGCCACCAAGCAATCCGTCGATCAAATGAAGAAAGCAGACAAAAATCTATCAGCTGCCATATCCGGGGAAAGGTGAGGAACTGGATGACAAATGTATTAGATGTCGATGCGTTTCACTCGGGCATCGATCAAACGAAGAAGAAGGTATCGTCGCAGGAAGCGCAGATCAAGCAGCTTCAAACGGCGGTAAAGGGGATCGTCGGGCTCGATGATACGTTCAAAGGAGAGGGCGGAGAGGCCATCCGCTTCTTCTATGAGAAGCATCACCTCCCCCTCATGTCCAGCTACAGCGCTTTTTTGGCAAACTATCAGACAACTCTGGACGGAATGAAAAAATCGCTGGATCTCCTCGAGCCTTCAAGTTCAGGCTTTATCAGCCAAACCTTCCTCGAGCAGCAGCTTGAGCAGGATTTAACAAGAGCGAAAGACCGGACAAACCAAATGGTAAATGAAACAAATTCTACGATGGACGGTGTCGCGGACATTGTAGGGCTGCCAAAGTTAAACGATACCTCCTTCGCAGAAATGGTGGAAAAGGCGAGGACGGAAAAGAACCAAACCAGGAACCTCCTTGGAGAATTCGACTATAATCAGGAATCAGCGCTCACCAAGCTTGAGCAGGAGCTTGAAACCGTATTAAAGAAAGTAACCGACCTGCAAAACCTCTTTCAGCCAGCCCATGTGAAAGCTTCTGCCCCAGGATCCGTTCAAAATTGGACCTGTGAAAAGCCGGTGAATGCTGAAGTAAAAGAAGACAAAAATCTCCTGCAGATCATCGGGGACGTTTTTGTAGGGATTGTTGAAGGAATCGTAAACTTCATCAAGGATCTGATCGTCGGTTTATTTGAACTGCTCATCGCCATTTTTACGGATCTGCCAGGACTGTTAATGGGAATTATCAACGCTCTGATTAACTACGACAAAACCATTGCAGCCATGATTGACGCCTTTTTAACTGCATGGGACCGAGATGTTATGAACGGGGATGCACGCAGCATATCGAGATTTTTTACATATGAATTCCTCTCCATCGCTGCAACCTTCTTCATAGGCGGTATCGACAAAGTCAGCAAAGCCGGCAACCTAAGTAAGCTTGGGAAACTGGCCGCCAAAAATAACGGGCCAGATGGAATTCCTGCTAAAATCCCTTACAACGTCATGGATACCACAAAATTAAAAGCCTTTATGCAGGAAAACCTGATCAAACATGTCGAACATTATAAAAAGAGTGTAGTGGACTTTGTACAATCCAATCTATTTAAAACCGTCATCCATATGAAAAACCTCAGCAGCAAAGTGGCAGACATTTTCAGCAAAACAAGGAATGTTTTGAATCCAGAGAAGGTTAATAAGATTCTGCAGAATACCTATGATAACGTTGTAAAAGGACCGCTTGGGAATACGAAAAAATGGCTGGATCAGAAAATAAATGATGTGCTGGATAAGCCAATTCCTAGTTTGGTAGAGACTTTAGGGCCGAATGTTCCGGATACTCTGCGGGATGTTTTGGGGGATGCTAGGGAGAGTGTTAGTGGGATTATAACCAGTACAAATGGTAAAATAAGAGATGAAGCTAAGTTAATAAATAATGATAAAGATATAAAAGATATAACTAAATTAACAGTTGACGATATACCAACTGCAAAGAGTGGGAACTTTAATAAATTCTTCAATTCCCTTACAAAAAGTGAATTAGACGAACTTTGGAAAGAAAAAAAAATTAGAAAGAAAATTGAACGTCAGCTTAGAGAACCTGGTGGCTTACACGAGTGGCACTTAGTTTCAAGAGCTCCGCAATTTAAGTATTGGAATATTAGTGCTGAAGAGATTAAAGATTTACGTACGGCAATATCTGATGTTAAATTTGTAAACCCTAACGGTATTCATGGAGGATTAGGCTCGACTAAAGCGCATAATGAATTGTTAGCAATAATTGATACTTCAAGCGACTATAATACATTTGTTAGACGACTTAATAATTGGGCTAATTATAGACTAGAGGGTGGGGTTATGTCTTTACCGAAAAGTCTTAGATTAAAGTAGGAGGGTCCTATAGTGGAAAAAAAAGGATGGGTTTCTGTTTGGTTAGGTAATATTAAAGAAGAAGACTCTATAGAAGAGTATGTAGACTTAACGTATGATGATGATGGCGAGTCTGTCCCTTCAAAATTTTTTATGGATTATAATATCGATATGGATGAAACAGACGAGGATACTATAGAAAAAGCAACCTATGAGTATAGCAGTAGCGATATTTCTACTTTATTAGGTGGTTGTTCGTATGAAGAAATTATCATACCGAAAATTGAGAGAAACATAGATTTGAAAAAAAAGTATAATGCAGTAATTCTCATATATAATTTTGAGTATACCGATAAAATAATTGGAGCTGGATCTTTTGATTTTATTACTGCTACAAAATATGAGTGATAGTATGCATAATAGGTATGGGTTGAATTTATAGATAACACAGAGGTTAAGAAAGGTTGCTTTGTAAAGCTAATAAAAACTATATAATCAGTCAGTTTAAAAATACACGCAATTCTTTATTACTTTATGAGATAAAAAATTTGGGGTACAAACGGTAAATTCTAAAAATAAGGCTTGTAATTTTATAGAACTAGTCCGAAGATAACGGACAATATAAAAAACCACTTTCCAAGAAAAAGGGAAGTGGTTTTTAAGTTTTTTAAGATAAGAACTATAACAATCTGGGAAAACGTGATTCATAACGGTAAAGAATATTGTTATAGCATACTGTTTTAAGAAAATTTATTTTAGAGAGATTTGCCGGTATTTAGATTTTAATCAGTATTACTGATAATAAACCAAAAAAGACTGCACAAACACAGTCTTCCAACTATAAACCTTTAAACTAAAGCCACCGCTTCCTTATCCTCCTCATAATAAATCGTCGTCATCTGCCGGTTCATGTTGTTAACAAAGCTGCTGTATTGGTAGGCCAGAGCGGTCATAGAGGCTTTTTGCTGGGAAATGGCATCCTCTTGGATTTTTTGGTGCTGCTGGATTTTTTCGCTTATTTTATCGACGAGTTCGCCTGATTGGGCTTCCATTTCGGTTTGAACGGTTTGGGTGAGTTTTGTTCCGGCTGCGTTTAGTTCATCAAGCAGACTATGGAAGGTCCCGGCTTTATGGGTAAGATCCTGTTCCGGCACAAGCTGATGCAGGAAAGACAGCTGCGGCATTTTCATCCCTCTTCTCTTAAATTAGCTTAAACATTGAGGCTACTTTTTGGTCCTCTTGAAAGAATTTTTCAACAGAATTTTTAATTTGAATGATTTGTTTGACTCCTGCTTCCTGTTCGGTTTCATGGTAGTGGAATAGCTCTTGGAAGGTTGCGGTGTTGGCGGGAGGAATTGGGTAAATGGTTTCCTGGACATCAATTTTTGTTACTTTATAAACGGTCGTGCTGTATCCAAGCCTGCTTTGGGCCCAGCCAATATCAGAATCTGTTGAGGCAATCGCCTTCATCAGCGTACCTTTTCTTCGTGTATAATCATCTGTATACTCTCGATGGTACGCTTCTTTTAACTGCTTAAGAAGGTTATTCTTTTCCTCATAAATGTTTAGGCCTTCCTTATAAAGGCGGAGGGCGGAGGAAAGGTTAATCATAATTGGTTTGCCTCCTACCATTTTTGCTTTAAACATATCGTCGCCTTCATATGAGAATCCTTCTAAAGAAAGTGCGCTGATTACAGCATCCATAAGGTGAGCTTCTGTTGCCATTCCGAACTTTTCCATCAGTTCTTCAAGAATCGTCTTAATGGAACCAAACCCTGCCTTAAATTCATTAAATTCGGTTTTAATGATATCCGATGTGTTCATTAATACCTCGATCTGCTCTAAAAATCCTTTAAGGTCGCCATTTCGAAGCCTTTCTAAAGTGGCCACATCCCCAATGTTTTCGATAGCAGCCTTCATCGTCTCAAGGTTGTCGACCATCCCGTCTATGACTGATTCGATTTTTTCTCTTTCTTCAGCAGAAACGGTTCCAACTATTGATAATAAGGCAGGCAATTCATCCTTCAGACTTGTCACCTTATTTATCATCAGCGCCACATGATCCTTCATTGCAACAATCGTTTTCGCAACGGTTATTGCATTCTCGGCTCGTTCGATAGGATTTAGAGTAGTAAGGTCAAGATCTTTAAGAGTTTCAAAGGATTGATCCCAAAACTTCTTATCGTAGCCAGTCACCCCGAAAACAATCCCGTCAATGCCATCCTTTTCGTAATAAGGAGCAATCTCTGCAAGCTTCTTTTGGATAACTGCGAGGTCCTCATCGGATACGTTATCAAGCACATCTTTAAGTCCATCAAAATCCGGATTTGTCTCAATTATTTTACGATCTCCGAAAAACAGAAAGCCTCGAAAACCGGATATGGCAAAGAGGATCTCATCTGCAGATGTTGTGTGGTGGATGTTTTTACCACGTTCTTTGTAGTAGTCGGTGGCAAATTTTTCGAGATCAGCGCTAGGGATAGAGTAAATGTCATTAGGATTTTTTATATTGAATTTGTTCCTAACATTCAGCAAAAAATCTTGGTCAACATAAGCAAGTTGATAGGCGCTTGGAGGCGCGTCGTTAAAAGTATAAACTTTCTTGAACGCCCCATTTTGAAGCTGAAGCATTTGAATCAGATTTCCTCCAAGTGAATGGCCTAGTCCATACCGTTCTAAAGGGGGGATTGAAGAATTTCCTGTCTTGGATGTAATCTCTTTATTTACGTTTTCCGCGAATCGGTTAGCGTGATCAAATTGAGCACGGTCTCTGCCAGTATAAATTCCAAATACATTATATAACCAATCCAGTGGTTTTCCTGCTCCCGCATCCTCTCCCATCTCACTGCCTCTGGTGATGGTGTAGGATTGGTTGATTTTTTTCTCCGGATCATAAAAGTGGATAACCGTTCCATCGAAACCTGAATCTTCAGCATTCTGATACTTTTTTGAACCCGAATGATAGATCGAAATTTCTGAGGGAGGGGCTTCACCTGTTTCTTCGATATAAATTTGACGGACCTTTTCTTGAAATTCTTTTATTTGGGCTTCTGATGGATTTTTTGGAATGTCATATTCCAGTTTGGTAATCCGGGCCCGCAAGGTTTCGGTTGACAGCAGCTCTTTATTTGAATTCATTTTGACACCTACTTAAACGTAACGGATTCAATTATTTTATTAGCAATTTGCTCATGCTTTTCCAGATTCGAAACGCAGGACTTATCCGATTTCTTGCAAGTTGCACTGTACATGAAGCGTACACCTTGATTACCATCTTTGGCTTTTATAAAACTAAAGTAGTTATAGGCAATTGCATCATCCAGGTCAGTGGTTTTTTTGCCATAGTAGATGCTTCGGTCCTCTTTGTTTACTTCTTCATATTTTCCATCATAACTGACGGAGGTTGACAGTAAATCTAGATTGGCTTCAATGTCTTTTGTAATGGGAAGGTTCTCGTAAATGCTTTGGGTGATCATATCAGCCTTTTCCAGAGTTCCGGTAAACATGACGGCTTCCATGTCATTTCCCTTTCGCTCATTGCCAAATTCATTGGATAAGACCGCTTCTGCAGGAAAAAGCATGGAATAGCCCCCGGTTTTTGACTTGAATTCAAAAAAACCTTTTTCCTTCTCTTTTGTAGAGGTTAAATAGCTTTTTGTAAACTCATCTTGTACTGCTGCTGCTACTTTCGGGGTTTCGCTTGAAGTGCCTTCCCCTTGAACAGCCTTCTTTTCAGGATTACTCTCACTCATGCCGCAGCCCCCAATAATAAGTAAGTTAAGTATAATGCCAAGTTTAATGAGCCGATTCAAAATTTTGCCCCCTCAAATGTCACAAATCAATACATTTAATTACTACCACATATTCCCACTGTGCAACAATATAAAACGGACATTTGCATGATTTCGATTCTTTTATCACGGGAATTTAGACCTCAATTCCAATGCAGATTAGGTTTTTGGTCTGATGACTGTCTATTGCAGGGACTATTCTTGTTCGTAAAAATGTTGAGTTCTTTCATTTTTCATTAGGCTCTGTTAAACTTGGTTGTTGATTGCAGTTAGCAGGCGATCGCTTTCCGCGGGGCGGGCGCTGAGCCTCCTCGCCGCTTTGCGCCTGCGGGGTCTCACCTGTCCCGCTGCTCTCAGCTCGGAGTCTCGCGCCTTCCACTCCAGTCAACAGATGTTAAAAATCAACATTAGACTTTAACAGAACCATTCATTAAAATCTTTGGATACAGTCACATCGTAAGGGAACAGCACTGAAATAATTCCACCGTGCTTGAAGTTTTCGGTCTATTGTATTCCAATTTTGCGATACGCTCCGTAATTACGTCTGAAGACAATACTTGTTCATTATGCTTAGTATCCATTTGGTCACTTCCTGTTAAAAGTGATGGAATGTATTATTTTTTTTGCTATTCTCTCTTGTTCCTCTGCGTTACCTCCGCAGCTCTCATTGCTTTTCTTACATGATGCTCCATAAATGAAACGAACAGCCTGATCCGACCTGTTTCCTTTTATATAACTTATATACTTGTAAGTAGTATAATCTTCTGACTCCATCGTCTCTTTTCCATAATAGATTGTTTTAGAGTCTTCCTTAGATTCACTATAGGAATCTTTATAGCCTGATGAACTTGATAATAATTCTAAGTTTTCTTCAATATTTTTTGTGATTGGGTTGTTTTCATAGGTAATCTGAGTGTCTATGCTTGCTTGATCAATTTCAGCACCATATATGATGGCTTCGTAAAAATCTTCATCTAATTGGTTTCCGAAGTCTTTTGAAATAACAGCTTCAACTGGGAGAAGCATGGTGTACCCACCTGTTTTTGATTTGAACTGATAAAAACCTTTTTCCACTTCTTTAGTTGAGGTTAAATATTCTTTGGTGAAATCATCTTTTAATGCTGGTGTCTCTTGCTGAATGCTTTCTTTTTGCCCAGATTTCCCTTCTGAAACTTTTTCACTCTTCCCACAGCCTCCGATAATCAGTAAACTAAAAATTGCATAAATGCTTTTATTTAATTTCACAATGAAACCCCCTCAAATACCACGAATCCATACATTTAATTACTCCCACATATTCCTACTATCCAACAATATAAAACGGAATAAGTTTGGGCCTAGACGAAAAAGAAGGGATGAACCAGCCGCCGTTCGTTCACTCTTGATTAAAGGAAACAGATTTCATGATTCTAATAGCATCCTGTTCAAAAGTATTCTCCTTTGACATGCAGGTTTTATTATCTTTTTGGCACGTAACTGTATAAACGATACGGACAGCTTGATTGCTCTTGTCAGCTTTAATAAAGCTCAAGTAGCTGTAAGTAACTGCCTTTTCGATATGGATGGTTTCTTTAGCGAAATACTTCACTTTTCCATCTTCTTTTGCCTCTTTAAAAGTTCCTTTATAGTCGATTGATGAAGACAATAGGCTTAAATTAGGGTTGATTTTTTTCGTATTGGAATTGTTCTCATAAGTAATTTGAGTGTCAATGCCGGCACCATCTACCTCTGCCCCATATAAAATAGACTCATATTCATTATCGTGCTTTTCGTTGCCGAAGTTATCGGAAATGACGGCATCTTTTGGAAAAAGCATGGTATATCCATTCGTCTTGGACTTAAATTCAAAATAGCCTGTTTCCACTTCTTTGGCTGATGTCAAATAGCCCTTCGTATAGTCATCCTTCAAAGCCGCTGGCTGGGGCTTATTATTTTCTCCTTGGACCTGTTTTGTGTTTAGTGGTTCATTCAATCCGCAGCCTCCCAAAATGACAAATGCAAGTGCTGCAATCAGGCTAAAATTCCTTTTCAAGGCTGGTTCTCCTTTCAAATATCGTGATTATTTCTATTTGAAATTTACGGAAGTCATAACTTTTAATGCAGTGTTCTCTAAATCTTTCACATTTGATTGACAGCTTTCGTCGTTTTTCTTGCATCTTGTGTTAAAAATGAACTCAACAGCTTGATTGCTGTTGACTGCTTTGATAAAGCTGAGATAAACGTAAGCCTTTGAATTTTTTAATTCTGATGTCTTTTTGGCAAAATAGATTGTTTTTCCTTTTGCATGAATCTTCTCGTAAGATCCATCGTAGCCTGCTGACAGAGACAGCAATCGCTGTTTTTCTTCAATGTCACTAGTGCTTGGTTTATTTTCGTATGTAATTCGGGTGCTTATTGACGCCCCTTTTAGATTATAGCCATACATAATTGACTCAAATTCATTCTCTCGCTTTTCGTTGCCGAAATCCTTAGAGATTACTGCATGAACAGGAAAAAGCATCGTATACCCGCCTGTTTTAGATTCAAATTGATAAAAGCCTTCTTCAACAACTTTCGCTGAAGATAAATAGCTTTTTGTATATTCATCTTTTACAGCCGGATCAGCACCAGATTTGGTTGTGTTGGAGGCTTCGTTCGAACGGCAGCCTGCTATTACAAATAAAGATATAAGGATTAAAAAGATTTTATGTAGATTCATAATTTCCTCCAAGGCAGGTTATTACTTTCATAGTATAGGTAAAATTTACCTCAAGCAAATTCCAGGCTGGTTTTTTGGAAACTGCATTGATAAGGGGACGATATCAGAAGCATTGGATAGACAAACCAGTCCAGCCGCTATTCAGACATCATTCCATAATCCCTTCATAAACTATCCTGAGGTGAAGAAAATGCCCAGAGTGAAATATACAGATGCCGATGTTGCCTTGATGGCGAGGATGATGAGAGCGGAGGCGGAAGGGGAAGGCCAGCAGGGGATGCTGTATGTGGGAAATGTAATTGTAAACCGTGCAAAAGCCAGCTGCTCGGATTTTAAAAATGTCCGAACGATCCGGCAGGTCATCTTCCAGGTGCAAGGCGGGAACTATTCATTTGAGGCTGTTCAAAAGGGAAATGTTTTTTATAACAGGGCGAGGTCGGTGGAAAAAAGACTGGCTAAAAAGAATCTTGATTATTGGCGGGATCATCCGGCCAAGTATGCCCTATGGTATTTTAATCCTTATGCACCATGCCCCCCAACCTGGTATAGTCAGCCAAAATCCGGCCAATTCAAGAAACACTGCTATTACGAACCAAAAGCTGGAACCTGTGCCAGTGTGTATAACGGATAGAGGCTCTGCCTTGGAGAGGCCGGCGGGTGGAGTTGGCGGCTCCGGGGCTGTAGTCTTTTTTCAAACTAAGCAAATTCGGAAAATTAACGAAAGCTGTTTCATTAATCCTCCGCAAATATCAAGTCCATGGAAAGAGTGATAAAAGGAAATTGACTGGAATAAATTTCGCCGTTATCACGAAATTCCTGTGCCGTATATCTGTTTTCAGTTAAATAAAAAACTTCAACCATTCGATAGGCAGGGTCAATGATCCAATACTCTTTTACTCCATGCTTTTCGTATTTTTCTTTTTTTATATTCCGGTCTTTAAAGGCTGTACTTGGTGACAGAACCTCAATGACTAAATCCGGGGCACCATTGCATCCTTTGCTTGTCATTCTTGTTTTATCACATACTAAAAAGACATCCGGCTGCACGACATCCTCCTCTTCGCTAAGAAAGACATCCAATGGAGCTGTAAATACACGGCATGATTTATCCTTCAAGCATCCTTTAAAAAGACTCCCGACATTCAGCACAATAGACTGATGATACCAGCTGGAGGAGGGTGTCATACTATAGGGGCTTCCTTCAATTAACTCCCACTGTCCATCCCAGGAATTCCAATCATGAATCGTATATTTTCAATTTAAGTCAGGAGTTTTCATGGTAACCCCTCCACGGTTATTTGTTTTCATTTTACCATTCTCCCCATATTCTTTCTTGTTTAGATGCTATCAAAAAGCCAGCTCACCATCAAAAGGGTAGCTGGCTTTTTTGCTGTTACATTTGTGCCTTTTCAAAATTCAAATCCCACGTCACCCCAAACGGATCCGTTACCTTCGCATATTTCGCTCCCCAGAACGTGTCCTGCAGCTCCATATGTACGGTTCCTTTTTTCGTTAGTTTTGAGTAAATGGTTTGAATTTCTTCTTCGCTTTCCATTTCGAGAACGTGGGTGATGTTGGATCCCATTGTGACTGCGCGGTCAGAGGTGGCGTCAGACACCATGAAAAATAGCGGTCCTTTTTTAAAGCGAGAATGAAGAATCAGTTCATCTGCTTCTGGTGGAGTAGGGAAGTTTGCCTGGCCGTACGTTTGGACGTCTGAAACTTCTCCTTCGAAAAGTTCCTTGTAATACTCTAGGGCTTCTTTTGCGTTTCCGTTGAATGTCAGGTAAGGCGTCGCTTGATGCTTCATTTTAAACACTCCTTTTAATGGTATTCACTCTTTTATTCGTGCTGCTCCTGCTATTTTCCTTCTTATAAATAAGAACTTTTGTTCGGTTTACTTTCGACAAAATCACCCTCACCCTTGACTGGAAAAAGAATTACAACTACTATTATTTGTAACCGATTACATATCATATAGTAGTACAGCAGTCTATTACTATATGAGGAGGCCGCCGCTATGGCCGATTTGGTAAGAATTCTTTCACCGTGCGGGATGCTTGGGTACGGATTTCCTGCTTCTTCTTTTCTGAAGGGGCTTGAATATGATTTGCATGGCATCGTTGTTGATGCCGGTTCAACCGATGCAGGCCCCCATAAGCTTGGTGCAGGCGTGTCAATTGTCAGCCGAAGGGCAGCGAAAAAGGATCTGGAGCTGCTGATTACTCACGGTCTCCCAAGAAAAATCCCGATTATTATGGGATCTGCGGGGGGAGCGGGAGCGAAGCCGCATCTGGATTGGACATTGGATATTATTTATGAAATTTTAGCCGAGAAAAAGCTATCAGCCAAAATCGCCTTTATTCCGGCGGACATTCCTCAGGAAACCGTTTTGAATGCGAATAAGCATTATCAAATTCAGCCACTCACACCAAACATCCCAGCCTTAAACGCAGAAACGATCCTGCAAACCCATTCCATCGTTGCCCAAATGGGGCATGAACCAATTTTAACTGCATTAGAGAATCATAGTGACATCATTGTTTGCGGACGGGCCTATGATCCGTCTCCCTTTGCTGCAGTTGGTCTTTTTCATGGAAAAGATCCCGGACTCAGCTATCACCTTGGGAAAATATTAGAATGCGGGGCCCTTTGTGCCGAACCGGGGACGACAAAGGATTGCATTCTTGGAACGATTACCGGGGATTCCTTTACTGTCCAGTCACTGAATGAGAAGAGAAGGTGCACTCCCGTCAGTGTGGCCGCCCATACATTTTACGAAAAAGAACACCCATATATCCTTCACGGTCCAGGCTTCACTCTCGATTTAGAGAAATGTACTTTTGAAGAAAAAGAGACAGGGGTCGTGGAGGTGAAAAACAGCCGGTATCAATCTTCCGATGAATACTGGATCAAGCTTGAAGGGGCAAGGAAGGCAGCCTATCGCACCTTCGTCCTTGCGGGGATCCGCGATCCGCTTCTGCTAGAGCAGCTTGAAAGCGTCGAGGAACTTGTTGTCCAGCAGACTGCGGAATATTACTCCGAAATTGATGCGGAAGAATATGAAATCCGTTTTTATCATTATGGGAAGAACGCGGTTCTGGGCGAAAGAGAACCTGTTCCATTTTTCGGTCACGAAGTCGGGGTCATGTTTGAGGTACTGGCGCAAACGCAGGAGCTTGCGAGCAGTATTTGTGCAACGGTCCGGTCTACCTTTTTGCATTTCGGCTATGAAAACCGGAAATCAACCGCCGGCAATCTGGCGTTCCCGTTTGCACCGAGTGACATTGAATTCGGGCCGGTTTACGAATTTTCGATTTATCATTTGATGAAGGCATCGGGGGATTTCTTTACCGTGCATTATGAGGAGGTCGCTGATGGCTGCTCTTTATGAACTGGCAAAAGTGATCCGCAGCAAAAATTCAGGGCCATTTGAATTGACGCTTGATATTCTGTTCGATTCAGCCGGCACGTACGAAAGGGTAAAGAATTCAGGTGAAATGACCCCCGCTGCAATCTCGAAGCTATACGGTATAGACGAGTCGCAGATCCATCATTTTGTGTTCTTTGATCAGGCACTCGGCATTAAAATCACGATGGCGCGGACCGTTTCCTCCGGGACGATCGGCGACCGGGATGTTTATGGAGCCCAGCAGCATGCTCCGCTTTTCTCCATTGAAATAGATTGACAGGCAAAACCCTTTACAGGTTTACGATCTTAAAAGATACAGATTTTCTACCGTGCACGTACTCTCTGCCTGAAAAGGAGCTGGATTTGGATGCTGCAGACTAAATGGAAATGGATTAAACGAGACTGGGTTTTATACGTCATGCTGATTCCGGCACTTATCTATTTCATTACCTTTCATATCGTCCCGCTGATTGGGATGAAGCTTGCGTTTCAGGACTACAGGATTCTTGGTGATCATCAGTGGGTGGGGCTTAAGCACTTTGAGGTGCTCTTCAGCTCCCCGGCTTTTTTTACCGTTTTGAAAAATACGATCATCATCAGCGCCATGAAGATGATTTTCTTCTTCCCGGTGCCAATTCTTTTATCCATTCTGATTAACGAAGTCCGACATGGGAAGTTCCGTAATTCGGTGCAGTCGATTATTTATCTCCCTCATTTCCTTTTATGGGTTGTCATCGCCGGAATTTGGATAAGCCTTCTGAATCCGGAGGACGGCGGGGTCAACCTGATCCGGAACTTTTTTCAGCTGCCGTCGCTCGATTATATGACAAGCAAGGACCATATCCGCTGGGTGCTCGTTTTCTCGGAAATTTGGAGAAGTGCGGGCTGGGATTCGATCATCTACCTGGCGGCAATTATGAAAATCAGTCCGGCCCTTTATGAGGCCGCTCGCATTGACGGGGCTTCAAACCTCCAGCAGCTGAGGTACATCACCATTCCGGAGCTGTCCGGAACCATTATCACCGTGTTCATCCTGAATCTTGGCTTCTTCATGAATGCTGGATTTGATCAGGTGTTTAACCTGATGAACAACTCGGTGATTTCCGTGATTGATATTTTGGACACGTATGTATATCGGATTGGTCTCGTAAACGGACAGTACTCGTATGCAACGGCCGCGAGCTTGTTTAAAGGGGTCATCGGTACGGTCCTGATTCTGGGAACGCATTTTATTTCCAAGCGGCTTACCGGAAGAGGGGTGTGGTAAATGAAGAAATTAACGCCTTTCACGGTAACGGTGTATACGCTCCTGCTTCTGCTGTCTATATCGGTGCTCATTCCAATCCTGAATCTCCTTGCGATGTCCTTTTCAGATCCATTAAAGGTACAGGCGCTTGGCGGATTGGATATTTTGCCGAAGGGCTTTTCTTTGATCAACTATCAGGTGCTGTTCTCTAATCCGCTCATCGTCCGAAGTATTTTCAATACCGTGTTCCTTACCGTTGCAGGAACGGCGCTGAATCTCTTTTTAACAGCAATGGCCGCTTATGTGCTCTCAAGGACGCACTTTGTCGGCAAAAGAGCGGTCCTCATCCTGCTCATCATCATCATGGTATTTGAACCCGGTCTCATTCCGGAATATTTGCTTGTAAAGGATCTTGGTCTTCTCAACACCTATATGTCGCTAATCTTTTACAAAGCCATCAATGTTTACTATTTGTTCATCCTGATCCGCTTTTTTCAGGATGTACCGGACAGCATTTTGGAGGCAGCTAGAATCGATGGCGCCGGGCACTTTCGTATTTTTACAAAAATCATGCTTCCCCTATCAAAGCCAGGGCTTGCGACACTCGGTCTGTTTTACGCCGTGTACCACTGGAATGAGTATTTCCGGGCCACCATTTACATCACGGATCCGAATAAATGGCCCCTTCAGGTCGTCCTGCGGCAGTTTGTCGTTCAAAAGGATAATGCCTCACTGCTTGGTGCTCAGAATGTATTATCGTATGACAAAATAGCGAGTCTCGATTTTGCTTCCCTTCAGGCCGGCATGATCATCGTTTCCATGCTGCCGATTCTCATTCTTTATCCGCTTATTTTGAAGTTTTACGCTAAGGGTGCATTTGAAGGAGGTGTTAAGGATTAAAGTAGGCTTTCATATACCATTTCAAGGGGGAACAGGGATGAAAAAACTAGCAGGTTTGTTTGCGGCAACCGTTATGATGTTTACAATGGCCGCGTGTTCAAATGATCAGGCAACGACGACGGAAAGCAAGAAAGGCACAATCAAGCTTGTTCTGAAAGATGAGGATCCGTCCAATCCGGCTACTCAGAAGTACTTCAGCAACTTGGAGAAGGCATTGAAAAAGGATGAGAAGCTGGACGTGAAATTTGAACTTGTTCAAATGCCGCAGGGGAATTATGCGGAAAAGCTGAATTTGCTTCTTTACAGCGGTGACATTCCGGACATGATCTATTTTCAGGGAGGCGATCAGCAAATTGCCGATCAGGACCTGCTTGAGGATCTGACGCCGTACATTGAAAAATCAAAGAATCTAAAATCAATCATGGAGCCATACAATGAAAAGAGGATGAAAAATTATCCTTACCTGCTGTGGATCAAGCCGCTGGATTTAAAAACACCGGTCATCCGCAGTGACTGGTTCAATCAGCTGTCATCTTCAAAGGCTCTCATGGCGGACCCTACACCTGAAAATTACAAAGCCTTTTTCAAAGAGCTTGTTGAAAAAGCACCTGGCGGAGGCAAGCCGAAAAATGCGATCACGGCAGCCGGGGATATTGCGGAACTGGATTATATCTTCAACATGGCATTCGGGCTGAATCAAACGTGGCTGAAAAAGAGCGACGGAACGTATGAGTATGCGAAGGTATCAGAGAAGGAGAAGGCTAAGCTTGAATTCTACAGTGAGCTTTACAAGGAAGGCCTTCTAGATCAGCAGTTTGCAACAAAGCAATGGGATACAAAGGAAAAAGCTTTTTACGATGGAGATTCCGGGGTACTTGTCGGAACGAACGGGAAGGTAATTGACATTTATAACGGGAAAATGACGCAGGTGAATGGCAAAGAGGCAGAGCTGACCGTGCTTCCTCCGGCAAAAGGAGAGTTCCAGGGCTACGGTGCAACGGATATTTCAAAGGAATCCCGCGGGATCGCGATTTCCTCCCAATCTAAAAATAAAGAGCTGGCCTTTAAGGTTCTCGATTACCTTGCCAGTCCTAAAGGACAAATGCTGGACCGCATTGGATTTGAAAATGAGCATTATAAAATTACGGATGACCAAATCCAACTGACGGAGAAATATTACAGCGAATGGTACGCGCGATTCTGGGAACCCGCGGATTTCAAACCGGAAAAAACGCTGAAAACGCCGCTCCTATCCAAGCCTGCTGAAGAATCGGCAAAGCTGGTGCAGCAATATTACAGCGAGGACAACAAAGTGATTTTGGATGAAGAGTCTTCGGCAAAATGGGATGCAGCGGAAAATCTGTATAAGGAATTTTCAGCCGATGTCATCACAGGGAAACGCCCGATCAGCGATTTTGATACGTTTGTGGAAGAGTGGAAAAATGCGGGCGGAGATGAGATCACGAAGTTCGTGAACGGAAAACTGAAGTAAGGAGCCAACATCATGATTCCATTTCAGGTACGCGTGAAAGGCGTAATTTTTGCAGCAGCACTTGGGGATGCCCTCGGTGCCGCTGTTGAAAAATTGTCCTACCAGGAAATTAAGGCAGCTTACGGACGGGTGGAGTCCCTCAATATTCCCTGGTACAAAGCCAATGCGGATGCAGCGGTGACACTGGGGAAGAAAAGAGGATTCAGCATTGTTACGGATGATACACTGATGATGGGCGCCTTGATGCGCGTTTATATGAAAGAAGAGCGGCATTTGGATGCTTACGATCTCGCGAATGAATTTGTAAAAGAGATTGCCTACCGCAAAACGTATATTCCTGAATTTGGACGAGAGGCACTCATGATTGAGCGCCTCTTTTATCCGGAAAAATACATTTTCACCCGCCATGCGCTGGCCAACTGCGAGCCAAGAGAAGGCGGCATCGGCAATATGGTCAATTGCGGGGCGGCTATGTATATCGCGCCGGTCGGGATCGTTAATGCCGGAAATCCTAAAGGTGCCTACGACGAAGCGATTCTTTTTGCGATGGGTCATCAGAACAGCTATGGACTGGAAGCGGCAGGGGTACTAGCAGCCTGTGTGGCGAAGGCGTTTGAAGATGGGACAACGGTTGAAGGGATTGTAGATACAGCAATTCATTTCGCTAAGGATGGAACAAAGCAGGCAATTATAGCTGTAACGCGGGAGGCAAAACTGTTGCGAGATAAAAAGGCAGATATGGATGAAGTGGTCGACTTGCTGCAGCATGTGATGAAAGACTATTCTCCGATGGGAGATGACGTTCACCGAAGTGAAGGGAAAGCGGGTCTGCCATCCAATCACTATACACCGAGCCGTCTTTTCTCCATTGAAGAGCTTCCGATGGCCCTGGCCTTTATCGTTCTGAATGACGGAGCCTTTTATCCTTCGATGTATGACGGCATCAACTCAGGCCGGGATACGGATTCCATCGGTGTCATGATCGGCGCTATACTTGGAGCTCTGCATGGGGATGAAGTGATCAAAGAGGAGGATCGAGTCCAGCTGGAGAAAGCAAATCGAATGGATTTTGCCGGCCTTTCCAGCCGGTTTGCAAAAACAGCAAAAAAAATAATAGCCAAAGATCTCGAGCTGCATACCTATAGAAAGAAGTACCTGACCTAGTAAAAGGGAGGGGTCTGATTGCAGACAGAACAATACCTCGAAAAGGTGTATGCAGGATTTCTTGGAATGAACATCGGGATTCGGCTCGGGGCTCCTGTTGAACCACGGGAATGGACGTATGAGAAAATACGGGACGTTTACGGTGATATTAAAGGATATATAAAGGACTACAATATGTTTTCAGCGGATGACGATGCCAATGGACCGGTGTTTTTTATAAGAGCATTAATGGATGATGCTGTTGATCGCGAGCTTGAGCCGCATGATGTGGGAAGAGCGTGGCTCAATTACTGCCGGGAAGGGATTGGAATGCTTTGGTGGGGCGGAGAGCAGGTCAGTACCGAGCATCGTGCCTACTCGAATCTGAAAAAAGGAATTCCTGCGCCGCAATCCGGTTCGGCTGAACTCAATGGGCTGGTCCTTGCCGAACAGATTGGCGGGCAGATATTTATCGATACATGGGGTCTGATTTTTCCAGGCAATCCGGAAAAGGCCGCAGAGTACGCAGAGAAAGCGGCAAGCGTTTCCCACGATGGAAACGGATTGTACGGCGCCAGGTTTATTGCAGCTTGCATTGCTCGCGCTTTTACAGCAGACTCTATGGAAGAAATTATAGAGTGCGGACTGTCTCAGATTCCGGAAGAATGCGAATATGCAAGGCTCGCAAAAGCGGTTATTTCCTTTTATAAAAGAAATCCGGATGATTTCCGCCTTTGCTATCACTATGTGGAGGAGGAGTGGGGCTATCATAAATACCCCGGTGAATGCCATATCATCCCGAACGCGGGCGTATGCATTCTCTCCCTTCTATACGGAAACGGCAATCTCGCCAGGACGGTTGAGATTGCAACAATGTGCGGCTGGGATACAGATTGCAATGCTGGGAACGTGGGAACCATCTGCGGAGTATTTAGCGGTTTAAAAGAAATTCCTCCCCATTACAGAAAACCGATTAACGACACGATCGTCACCTCCAGCGTTTCAGGCTACTTGAATAGTTTAGACATCCCCACGTTTGTAAAGGAACTTGCCCTGCTCAAATATCAGGTGGGCCGCGAAGAAACGCCTCGTCATTTAAAAGAGGCCGTAAAGCACGGAGAAGTTTACTTTGATTTTCTTCTCCCAGGTTCCACGCATGGTTTTCGAACAAACAATCCGTTCAAAGCCATACTAAGGCACTCACGAGAGAAAGGGTTCCAGAACAAAGGAAGTCTCGAAATTCTTTTCGATCGTATGATTTCCGGCGATAGCAGCCGTGTATTCTGGAAGCCATTTTACCGAAGAGAAGAATTTAACGATGAAAAATACAAGCCGGTCTTCTCACCGAAAGCATACAGCGGTCAAACCGCTTCAGCCCAAATCTTCCTCGATCAATGGCGCGGCGAAAAAATCATTCTCACCCCTTACGTACGCGATACCTTTACGAAAAAAGAACAGGACCTGGCTCCAATTCAAATGAAAAACCAATCCTGGCATGAAGTGAAATTCATCATTCCCGATACAAAAGGCTCCCTCATCGACGAAATCGGCTACAAAATCAGCAGCGACTCCCCATCCTATAACCGGGCCTTCGGCAAGCTTTTTATCGATGAATTTCATATTTATGGAGCAGCCAATTACACAATCGATTTCTCCAAGCAGTGCAGGGAATTTCAATCGGTAACCCCTTTTGCTCATCATAGGGGGGAGTGGAGCTTGGAGGGGAACGCCCTTAATTGTAAATGTGCGGATAGCTGCTCCTCGTTTACCGGGAACTACTATTCTGCTGATTACTCCTATTCTGTTGACGTTACCCCTATGGAGGGAACGAGCCATCTGATCCTTTTCCGGGCTCAGGGCATAATGCGGCATTACCTTGCAGGGTTCGATGGAGAAGGAAAAGTATCATTGATCCGAAATGATTTTGGTTATGAAAAGTTGGAAGCGGTTCCTTTTGAGTGGGAACATGGGATAACGTATACGTTTCGTATTGATTGCAGCGGATCAGTATTTCATTTTTTTATTAATAACCAACTAGTGCTGGAGGCAGAAAATGGCCTTTTTACACATGGGATGTATGGTTTAGGATGCCTGAAAGAAGGGGCAAGCAGCTTTCAAAATATTAAAATTCGAACTCTTTAACTTATAGAAAGCATTCGTTAATAAATATAGCGGGTGCTTTTTAGGTTTCCGAACTAGATATGGATCAGTTTAATTGAATTGCTTTACTGTTAATTTAATGAAGAATATTTGTGGGGAAGTTTATAGAATCATGAGGAAAATTGAAAGGGGGAGAATGGTTTGGAATCACTAAATAACCATAACATCATTGAAGTTAAAGCAAATTCCAGAATGTCTAGAATTGGGTTGATCGTTACTGTTTTTGTAATAGTGATTTGTCTTTGGTTTACTTATGATTCTCTAATTTCAGGCTTGAAATATAGTCTATTGGGGTTTTTAGGCGGTGTTTCAGGCACATTTTTTTCTCATTCATTCAGCTCCTGTTTTCTTCAACAAAGATAAAATTCTTTTTAAAAATGCTCCTGAACCTAATGGGAGAATTGAATCTAAAGGCAAATATGTCAAGATGAAAGACATCAAAGATATCATGATCCAGCATAAGGGAGCTACTTTACGTTCCTGGCTGTATTATGACTTGGTGATTTTTACTAAACAAAATAAAAAGGTGCTTATTAAAACTTACAACGTTCTTCATGAACAAGATTTTATGACATACAAAAGAGATTACATCGATCCTTTCATAAACAAGGAACAATTTAAAATTTAATAAGAACGAATCTTTAACCTCCTCCTCCAAAAGGAGGTTTTTTCTATTTCCCCTCAACAACTCCCCAAACTCTCCGATATAAGTTTTAGATGATTAAATGGAGGAGTGTCCACCATGGCTGTAAATTCGATTTCGACTCAAGCAATGCCTCGTATGCAAGACACAGAAGCGGTAAAAACGAATCCTGTAAAAGACATTGAATCAGCTTATCAAGTGAAGGAAACTCCACCGGTTTCGAAAGAAAAGCTTGAGAAAATTGTTGAGAGCTTAAATGAATTTATGGCGCCGGCCAATACTCATACGGAATTTGTGCTTCATGAAAAGCTCAACGAGTATTATGTGACCGTTGTGGATGATGTGACAAGAGAGGTTGTTCGTGAAATTCCCAATAAAAAGATGCTGGATATGTATGCAGCGATGACGGAATTTGTGGGATTGTTTATAGATGAAAAAAGCTAAACAGGACGGTGAGCAATAGTGGCAATGAGAATCGGCGGATTGGCAAGCGGAATGGATATCGATACGATGGTCAGTGATTTAATGAAAGCAGAACGGATGGGTGTCGATAAGCTAAAACAAAAGAAAACGACGTTTGAGTGGCAGCGCGACAACTACCGGGACATGAACAAGCTTCTTAAAGAATTGGATGATATGCTGAGTCCGATTAATAAAAATTCACTTGCGCTCCAATCCACGTTTAATAAGAAAGCAGTCAGCAGTTCAAATGAGGGTGCGGTTAGTGCGAAAGCGATTAGTGCGGGAGCTAATTTTTCTACTTCTATTGAGGTCACCAGTCTGGCAACTTCCGCTTCATGGAAGGGCACGAAAGCCCCAGTTGTTGAAGCAGGTGCAAAGGAGTTAATGTTCAAGGTAACCGATCCTGGTACTTCTACTCCAAGAGATGTAAAAATCTCGATTGCAGTTGGAGATACACTTGATCAAGTACTGAATAAAATCAACTCGTCCTCTCTAGGCGTATCTGCTATAAAGGCTAAAGTGACGGGAGATACTTTTGAAAGTATCATTATGACAAGCAGTAAAACAGGGGCGAGCGGGGCGATTTCTTCCACAGATGCAAATACACAGTCTTTTATGAAAAGCCTGGGATTTTCTTTTTCGGGAAACGACCTTGCGAAGGATCCAACAAAACTGGGAAGCAACGCGACGATAAAATTAAATGGATATGCAATGGATCAAGCCTCCAATACGTTTACGATGAACGGCGTGGAATATAATTTAAAACAAAAGACAACCGAGCCCGTGAACATCTCAAGTACAACAGACGTTGACAGTATTGTTGATTCAGTCGTTAAATTCGTAGATAAATACAACGAAATTATCGGGAAAATCAACGGTGAGATTTCTGAAGACCGCTATCGTTCCTATCAGCCGCTGACAGATACTGAGCGTGAGTCCCTCTCAGATAAGCAGGTTGAGCAGTGGGAGGAAAAGGCTAAGAGCGGCCTCCTTAAAAACGATTCCATTCTTGCATCAGGTTTAAATAAAATGAGAACGGATTTCTATGCACCGGTTACTGGTACAGGAAATGTCAGTGGATATACCCAGCTTTCTGACATCGGTATTAAAACAACGTCCAATTACATGGAAAAAGGCAAGCTCATTATCGATGAAACAAAGCTGCGTGAAAAAATCCAGGCCAATCCGAGTGCGGTATTTGAGCTGTTTAACGCGAAGGGTACAACTCCTGAGACATCAGGTCTTGCCGGCCGCTTGCGTGCTACCATTAAAGATACGATAACAAAGGTTGAAGCAAAGGCTGGAAACAGCTTGATGACGACTCAAAAGTTTTCCATTGGAAAAAACTTAGACAGCCTTGATACACAAATTGATCGATTCGAAGACCGTTTAGTTCAAATCGAGGATCGCTATTGGCGCCAGTTTTCGGCAATGGAATCAGCTATCCAAAGAGCCAACGCACAATCAGCACAGCTAGCCAACTTCGGCGGCGGAAATTAATGAGGAGTGAAACAACTTGGCAGTAAATAACCCATACCAGGCTTATCAGCAAAATTCTGTGACGACCGCATCCCCTGGCGAATTGACTCTCATGCTGTATAATGGCTGTTTAAAATTTATTAAACAAGCGCGTACGGCTATGGAGCAAAAGCAGATCGAAGCCAAAAACACGAGTCTTCTAAAAGCGCAAAAAATCATTCAAGAGCTTATGGTTACTTTAAACATGGACCTTAAAGTTTCTAAAAATATGATGTCCCTTTATGAATATATGAACCGCCGTCTTATGGAAGCAAACCTTGGAAATGATACAAGCATTCTGGATGAAGTAGAAGGGTATGTGACCGAATTCCGCGATACATGGAAGCAAGTGATCCAGATGAACCGCCAAGCGCAATTCAAGCAGGGCGGCTCGATTTAATGAGCTCTGTATTAGAGGTTCACACCCTTACAGCGCAGCTGCTGAATTTACTTGATCAGCCTGCAAAACAGGATGAACGGGATACCTTGATTCAGCAAATCGACAACAAGCTTAATGAGCGGGAAGCTGCCATGAAGCAAATTGCAGCTCCATTTACAGACCGCGAAAAAGAACAGCTTCATGAGATTAATGAGTGGAACAAAGAGATCGTTCAGAAAATGAGCATAGTAAAAACTATTATCCAGGCAGACATGCAGCGCTTGAAAAAAACCAAGGATGGGGCGAACAAATACGTAAACCCTTATCAGTCCGTTCAAGCGGATGGGATGTTTTATGATAAACGGAAATAAGGTGAAACTCTCTCCCGGTTTGGGCAGGGAGTTTTTTTATTTGGGTATATTTTCCTCTATAAAATGTGTTGATATGAGTCTTTTTGGACTGCTAACTGAATTTATTTTTCCTTATAATGGATTTAAATGTATAATGGGATGAATTGGGTTTTTTATCCTATTAAAATGGGAATATATAAATAAAATTAACTTTTACATATAAAGGAGTTAACACATGGTAAAATGAAGGCCAAGTACACCGAATTACGGATATCTCCGATTATTCTATCCATGAAAAAATTACGGATTTTTTTGAATTGAAAGAAATGAAAGAAAATGACAAAGTATTAATTCACTGGAATAAAGAAGAGTTTGAAAAACTCCTATATATGTCTAGTGAGGGTACTTTGGAAGAGCTTCAAGTTTCAATTGAACAAGAAAATAATGCTCAACTCAGTATATTTGCCAATGACCTTTACAATAGAAAAGGAAAGATGGATAGCATGCTAGAGTTGGAGTATGATGAACATAACAATCCCCTTATAATAAGTGTGACATTTGTTATACCGGGTGAATCACATACGTGGATGATTACTGGTGCTGCTGAAAATAATTTTTCATTGCAGACTTTCAATGATAAATTTGTAGAAAAAGCAATTTTGAATAAAAAGACTGTCTCAGCGCAAACTTAAGGAGGAATAATTCTTTGCAGGGTATTTTTCAGATAAAGGAAAACATAGTTGAAATTAGAACAAAAAACTTTCATATTATATGGGGATTGCTTGCCACTTTAGGTACTTTCATTGCAAGCCTAATATTATTTATTCAAGGCATTAAATTTGAATCCAGTTATTCTCTAATTTATATAGCAACTTCTTTTATTGGTATGCCTTTTGGATTGATAACATTCCTATGGGGAGCGCCGGGATTTTTTAGCAAAAGAAAAACCATATTAATAATTAATAAAGGGAAAACCCTTGCATCAGCCGTAAAGAATAAAAGGACAGTAAATATTAGCGACATCAAAGAAATTAGGATGGATCGGCATTTCTTTTCTCTTAGTGGAATTATCTATGAAGATATTATTATAATTACACGCTCTGGAAAAAGAAAACGGATTCCTTCTTATAACTTAGTAGGACCTGTAGTATTTGATCGGTTTGTACGTGATTATATTCTGCCATATATGGATGAAAAAGACCGGGAAGTTTGGCTGCAGAATAATAAAGGCTTTTATTTTGCTGAATCAAGTAATAATGTCTCTAAATAAAAATCAAGAAGAACCTCAACAGCGCTCTGCTAAAAGAGGTTCTTTTTGTAGAAAATAGATATATTACTAGCCATTCAGATTAACTGTCAATCTACATTCAATAAAAGGGAGATATTATGGAAAAAGGTTATTTTTCTTCTCTAAAAGATTATCAAAATAAATATAAAAAACCTGTACCGCCCAAGAAAAAAAAGAAAAAAGAATCCAAAGATGGCTGTCTCGACGGCTGTGCAGATGGCTGCTGCAGCTTTGATGGCTGCATGCCGCTTATCATGATCCCTGTGCAAATTGCCTTTCTGGGTCACTGGCTGATTGATAAACTCATTTGAAAATGAAGTGTTTTTGGATAATAATGTTAATCTAATGTGCTCCTTGCTATCAACAATCCCTCCATTTAGCCGATATAAAATATAGTATAAATGACCTATATATCGAGGGTGGATGACTTGAACGCGTATGAGCGCTTTGAATTGTATCATTTCTATTATCACTTGCTGAACACAGTTCAAGAAGGGCTGGATTATGTGCTGGAGAGCTTTCATAAACTTGAATTGACAGAGGCAGAAAAGGTTTTTTCTGATATTATGAGGGCTTTTTATCACATTGACAGTTCAAACGTGCTGATTATGGATTCAGTAGCGGAGGAGGATCCGTTACTGCTTCATGAAATCAGAAGGTTTGATGAGGTCATTAATGAACTGGATCATTTGGAGTTTATGTTTTTTCAGCCGCTGACGTATGAAACGTATTTAAAAGATCGCCTGGCTCCTGTGTTTGTATTGTGGAAAGATGGCATACAAAAAAGGCTTCAGCCGTATATCTTGCAATAGCCGCTTGGAATCCAGGCGGTTTTTTGTTTGATGAGTCTTGAAGATTGTCGAAAAGTCGATATATAAAAATAATAGCCGATATATTTTCATTGCGGTCGATAAATTCTGATAATAGCCGATAAATCCGTATAATAGCCGATTTCGGGCTGCATTGGGGGCTGGAGCACGCTGCTATACCTTCTCTATCCCTTCAAAAAGGTCAAAATCCCTAACCATTCTGCATGATTTTACAAATTT
The DNA here is from genome assembly GCF_018283675.1 of Metabacillus flavus. Lineage (NCBI taxonomy): Bacteria > Bacillati > Bacillota > Bacilli > Caryophanales > Bacillaceae > Metabacillus > Metabacillus flavus. The sequence continues at coordinate 3,507,727 of NZ_JAGVRK010000001.1, read as the reverse complement.
CACGATTCCTTCACACTAATTTTACGTTTGAGCAGGAATCCAAGAGGGGAAAGTAGAAATAAGTTTACATATCCTTTACAAAGGAGGAGTTTTTAATGAGATACAGTGTCAGAGGGGAAAATATTGAGGTAACTCCAGCTTTAAGAGATTACGTGGAGAAGAAGATTGGGAAGCTTGAAAGGTACTTTCAGGAGTCCGTGGATGCAGATGTTCACGTGAATCTCAGCTACTACAGTGATATGGAATCCAAGGTGGAGGTTACAATCCCAATGACGAATCTCGTCCTTCGCGGCGAAGAGCATAATGAGGATATGTATGCGGCAATCGATCTTGTAACGAACAAGCTTGAGCGCCAAATTCGAAAGCACAAAACAAAGGTTAATCGCAAGTTTCGTGACCAGGATTCAGCTAAGCTGATGTTTGCGAATGGGAATCCTGTTGAGACGCCGACTGCCGTTCAGACTCAGGAGGAAGATGAAGACACGATGGAAGTCGTGAGAACGAAGCGCTTCACGTTGAAACCGATGGATAGTGAAGAAGCCATTCTGCAAATGAATATGCTGGGTCATAACTTCTTTGTCTTTACGAATGCAGAATCGAACCGGACAAATGTTGTTTACAAGAGAAAAGATGGCAAATACGGCGTGATTGAGCCGAACGAATAAGATTCAACAAGAAAGAGGCGCCGATCAGTCTGCGCCTCTTTTTTATGTGGGAAATTGGTAACTCATACCTATACTGAAGGTTAGATTGGAAAAATCTTTCCTGTCAAGGTTGTATGCTCCAGCCTGAATATATGTTAGGTTGAAGAGAATACAAAAAGAGGAGATGGAACCGTTGTATATTGTTCATTCTACATTTAACGTACCTGAGAATAAAGCAGATGAGGTCATTTCCATTTATAAAACAAGATCGAAAATGGTTGATCAGTATGAAGGTTTCCGTTCCTTTCAGCTCCTTCAAAATGAAAAGAAAAAGGGAGAGCTTACGGTTCAAATTGAATGGGAAACGAAAGATTATTATATGAAATGGGTCCAAAGCGACGCCTTTAAAAAGGTGCATGAGCATGAGAAAAACTACCCTGATCAAGAGCTTGCAGCCATTGTGCCGACCGTGAAAAAGTATGAGGTGGTCGCTAAGTGAACAAGCAAATTTCCGATAAAATTATAATGCAAGTGGTGGAAGGCATATATGAGCAATACCCTGAACTGCTTGAAAAATACGGTGAGACAGGAAAGCGGAAATGCCGTGAAGATAATGAGCATCATTTAAAGCACCTGGCCACAGCCTATGAAGCGCAGATGCCTAAAATTTTTACTGATTATGCTGTTTGGCTGAACAACGTTTTAACGTCCAGAGGGATGAAAAGTGAGCATTTAATTGACAACTTCGAGCGTATTGAAAAGGCGCTGGAAGATGTTGAGGTTCCTGAGAAAGATTCATATTGTCATTATTTGAAGGAAGCAAACGATTTGCTTTCCAATCACCAGCTGAAAGGCTCAGGTCAATCCTGAGCCTTTTTTAGATGGGATATTTGCTTACAGGAGTGTGGGATAATTTCAATCTTTCACGTATAAATGAGATAGGTGGCAAAAATTAAATTTAGCAAGTTAACATTTAATCGATTCCGGGTACAGATTAAAAGAGCAAAAGGGGGCAGAACGTATTGGATAAAATGCTACTAGCTGCAGCTGCTGGAACTGGAACTGGAACTGGAAAATTAAATGTAACGTCTGAAATAGGAACCTTAAGAACGGTGATGCTTCACCGCCCAGGAAGAGAAGTAGAAAATTTAACACCGGAGCTTTTACATAAATTGCTATTTGATGATATTCCTTATCTGCCTGTCATTCAGGAGGAACACGATATATTTGCCGAAACCCTTAAAGATCAGGGAGTGGAGGTTCTCTATCTGGAGAAGCTTGCAGAAGAAGCTCTTCATTATGGAAATGCAAAAGAGGATTTTGTTGATCAGCTATTAAAAGAGAGCAAGTCGAATATCAATGGGGCAAGTGAAAGCCTGAAAGAGTTTCTTCTTGATTTGCCTGGCGGTCAGCTGATTCCAAAAATTATGTCAGGTGTAAGGACGTCTGAGATTGATAAAGGACGGAAACGTCATTTATATGAATTTATGACGGAACAGTACCCTTTTTATTTGGATCCCATGCCGAATTTGTATTTCACGAGAGATCCTGCAGCGGTAATTGGAAATGGCTTAACCATTAATAAAATGCATGAAGGCGCACGGCGCAGGGAGTCGCTTTTTATGGACTATATTATCCGTTATCATCCTCGCTTTGCTTCTGAGGAGATCCCTGTATGGCTCGGCAGGGATTATGATTTTCCCGTTGAGGGAGGGGATGAGCTCGTCTTGAGCAAAGACACTCTTGCGATTGGAGTGAGTGCAAGAACATCTGCGCGCGGTATTGAAAGACTTGCTCTGAACCTGTTCGAAAAGCAGGATCAGATTAAAAAAGTCATTGCAATTGAGATTCCTAAGTCCAGGGCATTCATGCATTTGGACACGGTTTTCACCATGGTGGATTATGATAAGTTCACGATTCATCCTGCGATTCAGGGGCCAGCGGGTGAAATGAACATTTACATTCTGGAAAAGCATGATGAAGATCCTAACAGGGTGGCCATTTCCACCCGGACGAATTTGATTGAAACGTTAAAGGAAGTTCTTGATTTAGACGATGTCACACTCATTCCATGCGGCGGCGGTGATGCAATTGTTGCAGCAAGAGAGCAGTGGAATGATGGTTCCAATACGCTTGCAATTGCTCCGGGTGTGGTCGTGACCTATAACCGGAACTACGTTTCGAATCGGATTATGCGGGAGCATGGCATCGAAGTGATTGATATTCCAAGCTCCGAGCTTTCCAGGGGAAGGGGCGGCCCGCGCTGTATGAGCATGCCGATTGTAAGGGATAATTTATAAGAAAGACTGCCGGTTTTGTGCAGAGCCGGCAGTTTTTTTATGCTTAAAAGCACCTTCAGAAAAAATGAAGCGTTTTACTCTTCCAATTCTTTACTGATGCCCCCGGATAATGTTGTCCACAGCATTGAATAGTGTTAGAATTAACGATAGTTCTATGTGTTTTCAAATTTTGTAAGAGAACGGTTAGATATTTAACAGCAGAGGAGCGTTTTTATATGCTTGGAATCTTGAATAAAGTGTTCGATCCAAATAAACGCACAGTGAACCGCTACGAAAAAATAGCGAATGAAATAGATGCGCTGGGTACTCAGATGGAACAGCTCACAGATGAGGCTCTTCAGGCTAAAACGACTGAATTTAAGCAACGTATTGAAAAAGGAGAAAAGCTAGACAGCCTCCTTAATGAAGCATTTGCTGTCGTACGCGAAGCTTCACGCCGCGTAACAGGCATGTATCCATTTAAAGTTCAGCTCATGGGGGGATTGCCCTTCATGAAGGAAATATATCTGAAATGAAAACCGGGGAAGGTAAAACATTGACTTCCACTATGCCGGTTTATTTAAATGCATTATCAGGAGAAGGCGTGCATATCGTTACAGTCAATGAATACTTGGCTAGCCGTGATGCCGTTGAAATGGGAAGGATCTATGAATTTTTAGGTCTGACCGTTGGCTTGAACCTGAATCAGCTTACAAAAGATGAGAAGCGTGCAGCGTATGCCGCTGATATCACGTACTCAACGAATAACGAACTCGGCTTCGATTATTTGCGCGACAACATGGTCCTTTATAAAGAAGAAATGGTTCAGCGTCCGCTCAATTATGCCATCATTGATGAGGTCGACTCCATTCTTGTCGATGAAGCGCGTACCCCGCTGATTATTTCCGGACAGGCTGCCAAATCAACGAAGCTATACATGCAGGCTAATGCGTTTGTGCGCATGCTGAAGCTTGAAGATGACTATACATTTGATATCAAAACAAAAGGTGTACAGCTTACAGAGGATGGGATTACAAAGGCTGAACGCGCGTTTGGCATTGAAAATCTGTTTGATATTTCTCATGTTACGCTGAATCACCACATTAACCAGGCGCTGAAAGCCCAGGTAGTTATGCAGAACGACGTAGATTATGTCGTTCAGGACGGTGAGGTTGTCATCGTTGACTCCTTTACCGGGCGTTTAATGAAGGGCCGCCGCTACAGCGAAGGCCTTCATCAGGCGATTGAGGCAAAAGAAGGCCTTGATATCCAAAATGAAAGCATGACGCTTGCAACAATTACCTTCCAAAACTACTTCCGTATGTATAAAAAGCTTGCCGGTATGACAGGTACAGCGAAAACTGAGGAAGAAGAGTTCCGCAACATCTATAACATGCACGTTGTGGCTATTCCAACAAACCGCGACATCGTCCGTGATGACCGTGCGGATCTAGTATATCGTTCCATGCAGGGGAAATTCCTTGCAGTTGTTGAGGAAGTGGCACAGCGCCATGCTGTCGGCCAGCCGGTTCTCGTCGGAACCGTGGCGGTGGAAACGTCAGAGCTTATTTCCCAGCATTTGAAGAAAAAAGGCGTGCCGCACAGTGTCCTGAATGCGAAAAACCATGCAAGCGAAGCTGAAATCATCGAGCTTGCCGGTCAAAAAGGCGCTGTAACCATTGCGACAAACATGGCAGGACGCGGTACCGATATTAAGCTTGGTGAGGGTGTTAGAGAACTTGGCGGTCTGGCAGTAGTCGGCACCGAGCGCCATGAATCACGCCGGATCGATAACCAGCTCCGCGGACGTTCCGGACGTCAGGGAGATCCTGGTATTACGCAATTCTATCTATCCATGGAAGATGAACTAATGCGCCGTTTCGGCTCTGAAAATATGATGAACATGATGGACCGCCTTGGGATGGATGATACTCAGCCAATCCAGAGCAAAATGGTTTCTCGTGCAGTCGAATCTGCTCAAAAACGTGTGGAGGGCAATAACTTCGATGCCCGTAAACAGCTTCTTCAATACGATGATGTTCTGCGTCAGCAGCGTGAAGTCATCTACAAACAGCGCTTTGATGTGCTGGATTCCGAAAATCTTCGCGGCATTGTAGAAGAAATGATCAAATCAACTATTGTGCGTACGGTTGCCCTTTACACTCCGAAAGAGGTAGTGGAGGAAGAGTGGGATTTCGAAGGACTCGTTGAATTCGTAAATTCCAGCTATCTGGATGAAGGCGTACTCGAACTGAACGAAATCCGCGGCAAGGATACGGAAGAAATTGAAGAAGTCATCCTGGCCAAAATCAAAGCTAAGTACGACATGAAGGAAGAAGCGTTCGGACTTGAGCAAATGCGTGAGTTTGAAAAAGTTATCGTTCTTCGTGCGGTTGATTCCAAATGGATGGATCACATCGATGCCATGGATCACCTTCGTCAGGGAATCCATCTCCGTGCTTACGGTCAAAACGATCCTCTCCGCGAGTACCAAATGGAAGGTTTCGCGATGTTTGAAGCTATGATCGCTTCTATAGAAGAAGACGTAGCAAAATATGTCATGAAAGCAGAAATCCGCAACAACCTTGAGCGTGAAGAAGTGGCTAAAGGCCAAACTGCCGTTCATCCTAAAGAAGGCGATGAAGCCCCAAAGAAAAAACCAACCCGCAAAGTCGTTGAAATCGGCCGCAATGAAATGTGTGAATGCGGCAGCGGCAAAAAGTATAAGAATTGCTGCGGGAAATAAATAGTATCAACCAAGACCTATTCTGCGGAATAGGTCTTGTTTTTTTTGCTCTGTATGGGTTGCTAAGGTTTTTCAGACGAACGAGTGAGATTATGGATTGTCAGACGAAATTGTCAGACAAACGGGCGGAACCGGGGTTTATCAGACGGAATTGTCAGACAAACGATCCCCAACTTATCTAATCCAGGAAAATCAATCCCTTCATGTGTCGAAAATTGGCAAAATCCTTAAACATGTTGTATACTAATGTTCTTTACGAAAAATTTACAATGATACTATAAAACTAATAGATTCTGGCGATATAAACGTGTAAACGATAGTAGAAAGGATAATGTGAAAGTGGAACAGCATGCAGTACTCCCAGTGAGACAAAGGCAAAACCGCTGGAGAAGAGCGGCCTTTGTTGGATCGGGTTTAGGAATAGTTGCAGCGAACGCGTTTTATGGATTGAGTTCATATATTATATGGAGGGCGATGCATCCTCCTAAAATTGCTCTGAAAAAACATCCTGAGAATTACGGAATTCGGACTGAAGAGGTTCAATTTACAAGCTCGGATGGATTATCTTTAAAGGGCTGGTGGATGCCGGCTGAGAACAGCAGCAAGGTTGTTGTATTTTCACATGCTTACGGGCTGAACCGTTATAATATGCCATTTCCGATTTTTGATCTTGTTAAAGTATTTCAATCGCAAGGCTACAATGTATTAATGTATGATTTTAGAAATGCCGGAGAGTCCGACGGAAATGAAACGACGATTGCCTTTAAGGAACAGCTCGATTTAAATGGAGCGATTGAATTTGTGAAAACAGAGAAAAAAATGGATCACATTGTCTTAATCGGCTGGTCCATGGGGGCAAGCACCTCTCTTCTTGCAGGCTGTATGCATGAGGATGTGAAAGGAATTATCGCGGACAGCCCATTCGCAAGTCTCGATTCCTATGTTTTGGATTCATTTCAATACTGGACGAAGCTGCCGCGGTTTATTGGAAGAGTATCCTCCTATGTAACGAAGCTTAATTTTCTCGGCTTTAAGCCTCATCTCGTTAAACCGATCGAGGTTGTAAGGCAAACTAGAGATAAGAAAATCATGATCATTCATGCGAAAAACGATCCGGCGATCTCTTGTACGGAAAGCGAGAGAATGAAGCAGATTAATGACGGAATCGATCTGTGGCAGCCGGAAATGGGCGGCCACATTGAAGCATATAGATTAAATAAGCAGGAATATGAAGAGAGAGTCATTTCATTTTTGAGGGAATGCTCTTAACAGGCACGGTTTAAATGAATCATACCCGGGCTGTTTTTCTGCCCTCACTGGACTTTTCGACCCCTGTGGTTTATGTTTAACAGTAGCTTAAAAACTTACCGAGGTGACTGAAATGGATTTAGTAGAAATTCGTCAGGAATTAGATAAAACAGCTAAGAGATTAGCGGCATTCAGGGGGTCTCTTTGACCTCGATTCAAAGGAAGCGCGCATTCAGGAGCTAGATGAGGAAATGGCCCATCCGGCGTTCTGGAACGACCAAAATGCCGCACAAGTGGTTATTAATGAAGCGAACGGCTTGAAGGATGTAGTAAATCAGTTCCAGGATATGAGTGAATCATATGAGAATCTGACCATTACACATGAGCTTTTAAAAGAGGAGCCGGAAGATGATCTTCAGGAGGAGCTTGCCTCTGAACTGAAGGAACTGACCGGGAAAATGAACGATTTTGAACTTCAATTGCTTCTGAGCGAGCCTTATGATAAAAGCAATGCGATTCTTGAGCTTCATCCAGGAGCTGGCGGAACGGAGTCTCAGGACTGGGGTTCGATGCTTCTTCGCATGTATACAAGATGGGCGGAGAAGAGAGGCTTTAAGGTGGAGACGCTTGATTACCTCCCTGGTGATGAAGCAGGTATTAAATCCGTTACTCTTTTAATAAAAGGGCATAATGCTTATGGATACCTAAAAGCGGAAAAAGGGGTTCACCGGCTTGTCCGTATTTCTCCATTTGACTCCTCAGGACGCCGGCACACGTCATTCGTGTCCTGTGAAATCATGCCGGAATTCAATGAAGAAATTGAAATTGAAATCCGTACCGAGGACTTAAAGGTAGATACGTACCGTGCGAGTGGAGCCGGCGGGCAGCATATCAATACAACAGATTCAGCCGTGCGGATTACCCATCTTCCGACCAACGTCGTTGTATCTTGCCAAACCGAGCGTTCCCAGATTAAAAACCGCGAGCATGCAATGAAAATGCTGAAAGCCAAGCTCTATCAAAAGAAAATTGAGGAGCAGGAAGCACAGCTTGCTGAAATCCGCGGAGAGCAAAAAGATATTGGCTGGGGAAGCCAAATCCGTTCTTACGTTTTCCACCCATATTCTATGGTGAAAGACCACAGAACAAGCACTGAGATTGGCAACGTCCACGCAGTAATGGACGGAGAGCTTGATCCGTTTATTGATTCATACTTGAGATCAAAACTATAAGCATGATGGCATCTGGATATTTCCGGATGCTTATTTGTTTTGAAAAGTAAAATACAGGGAATAAAATTTGGGATTTTAACTGGCGGGGGGAAGGGAATGGGCTGTTTAGGCTGTTTGGAAAAACCTTTGATTGGCTTGTTTTGCGGAATAGTTGGATTTGCGGCCTTTATTGCCATGTTTCAGTCTGACAGCTGGGAAATGCTTGTTTATTGTATTTCATTGGTTCTTGGGTGTTTAGGATTTATTCTGATGACATGGAGTGATGGCAAAGCAGGAGATTGGGGAGGAGGTTTTTTTACCGCGAGCATAGCATTAGGAGGAGGACTTGGTTCAATAGAAGCAATCAGACAAGGTGAATGGTTTTTGGGAGGAATCGTCGGACTCGTTGCAATAGGAGCTGCAATCATTGTGCTGTTCCTGTTAAAGGAGCGATCCAAAAGAAAACCGGCACATAATCAGCGGATGTAAAGAATTTACATGTTTTTTATTTAGCGCACATCGGGTAATTACATAAAACATGCTTGGGAGGTGATAAGGATGAAAACTGCATTGAAAGCAAGCCTGTCGTTTTTATTGTTTTTTGGTGTCTTGTTTGGAGCGGCCGGTATATTTTTGGCGGATATTTCGGAGCATTCCTATAATGCTTTGGCCATCACCTTTGGTACTGGAGGAGCCCTTTTCGTGATATGGGCTAAGAAAACCATTTATTTATGGGGGCTTGCATTTATTGCCTTGGGAGGCTCTGTCCTATTCAGTGTCATTGTTTATCGCTGCTTTCGCGACTCAGAATATGCAATGGGGATTGGCTTCCTCTGCATTGACGCAGGCTTGTTCATTATGGCAGTTTTCACCCTTTTTGCCTGTTTAAGAGGAAAAGCTCCGAAAAATATATAATGAAAATGGATAAACCGGCTGCAGCCGGTTTTTTTTATGGTCAAGCCTCATAGCCCGGGCATACTACCTGCCTTTTCAGGGCAAAATACTCCAATCCTTTACCCCTTTACCACGTTATTTTACCTTCATTTACACCGCCGGGTTCCGGTGCTATACTCTTGTCTGGTTAAGTATTCCATTGGAGGGACAATTAAGATGAAACAGCGGAGGCAGTCGTTTACACAGGAACCAGTTGTGGCAAAAATTCTGGAATATGTCTATATTCTCGCAGGCTCTGCTATAGTGGCGCTTGCTTTTAATCTTTTTCTGCTTCCGAACCGGGTCGCTTCCGGGGGAGTCAGCGGAATCAGCACGATATTAAATGATGCATTTGGCCTGGAGCCGGCATACGTGCAATGGGCTTTTAATATCCCTTTGTTTGTTGCAGGCGTCATCCTGCTTGGACGTCAGTTTGGTTTTAAAACGTTGATAGGGACCTTATTTCTGCCCTTTGTCGTTTTTCTAACAAAGGACGCGGATCCCGTCACAATGGATCCGCTTCTGGGAGCCTTATTTGGCGGAATTGGCGTGGGACTTGGACTGGGATTAGTGTTTAGAGGGAAGGCCTCGACCGGAGGGACAGATCTGGCAGCGCAGATTATTCATAAGTATACCGGTCTTACGCTTGGTACTTGTGTGGCCATTATCGATGGAATGATCGTGCTTGCTGCTACCTTTGCCTTCGATATAGAAGGAGGTCTTTATGCTTTAATAGGTCTTTATGTAACGAGCAAAACCATTGATATCGTTCAAATCGGCCTTGGACGCTCCAAAATGGCAATGGTCATTACGAATCATGAAGACGAGATTAAACAAGCGATTCTGCAGACGATTGACAGGGGCGTAACGAAGGTCTCTGCATTTGGCGGCTATACAGATATGGAGAAGCCGATCTTAATGTGTGTAGTTGATCAAACCGAATTCACAAAACTGAAACAATTGGTAAAAGGGATTGACCCGTCTGCATTTGTCGTTGTTATGGATGCTTCGGAGGTTCTTGGAGAGGGTTTCAAGCGGGCCTGACTAGGTTATAATAATCTTATCATTCTATTAGGGAGGCACCTGCGTTGAAAAGAAAAGCATTTGCCCTTATATTTACAGCATCACTTACATTAACAGCATGCGGCGGCGGAGATTCATCTTCTAAACAGGAAGCTTCGGCAACGGATGGAGAGCAGCTTTTTAAACAAAACTGTGCCAGCTGCCATGGAGTGGACCTCAAAGGAGGAGCCGGCCCGAACCTGACGCGTGTCGGGGAAGAGCATGATGCGGCAGAAATTGAACAAATCATTAAAAACGGTAAGGGCAGCATGCCCCGGGGTATACTCGAAGGGGAAGATGCTAAGAAAGTAGCAGAATGGCTTTCGGAGAAAAAGTAAGAGATTCCTTCAGGGAGTCTTTTTTTTGTGGGGAATTGTCGAAAAAATTACATAGGTTTTTTTAAAGATAGGCAATTATATATACCCCAAACCGTTATAAAACATTACTTCTTTTACAGACATGAAATGAAAATGTAATATAAAAGGGTCTATTTTTGGCGAATGTTGGTGTTATAATGGACGTTGTGAGAAAAGATTTGGTAATAGGACTATGTTTATACAATCGACAATTACTTACAAAAATCGAATATATGATATATGATTCTAAAAAACTAGTTTTGGGTGATTTGCATGATAGAAATGGAAAAGATATTTAAAACTTATCCAAACGGTGTAGTCGCCATCAACGGAATTGATGTGAAGATTAACCAGGGTGAGTTCGTTTATGTAGTAGGGCCAAGCGGAGCCGGTAAATCGACCTTTATTAAAATGATGTACCGGGAAGAAAAACCGAGCTCGGGAAAAATTGTCATTAATGGCGTCAATCTTGGGAAGCTCAAAGAGAGCAAGGTTCCTTACTTAAGAAGAAGCATCGGTGTTGTCTTTCAGGACTTCAAGCTTCTGCCCCGATTAACGGTATATGAGAATGTAGCGTTCGCCATGGAAGTTATCGGCGAAAACAGCAAAACGATTAAAAAACGCGTAATGGAAGTGCTGGATCTCGTTCAGCTTAAACATAAAGCGAGAAGTTTTCCAGATGAGCTTTCAGGCGGAGAGCAGCAGCGGATTTCGCTTGCTCGATCCATTGTCAATAACCCTGGGGTGGTCATTGCAGATGAGCCTACGGGAAATCTTGATCCTGATACGTCCTGGGAAATCATGAACGTGTTTGAAGAGATCAACAACCGCGGTACAACAGTGGTTATGGCAACACACAACAGAGAAATTGTTAACACGATGAAAAAACGGGTCATTGCAGTCGAAGATGGAAAGATTGTTCGTGACGAGGCCAGAGGGGAGTACGGAATCTATGATTAAGACTCTGGGCCGCCACTTCCGCGAAAGCTTAAAATCCCTCGGCAGAAACGCATGGATGTCGTTTGCATCCGTCAGCGCCGTCGCCGTTACATTAATTCTGGTAGGAACCTTCCTTGTCATTATGATGAACCTCAACCACTTTGCCAATAACATCGAGAATGATGTGGTAATTAAGGTGCTGGTGGATGAGACAGCCTCCAAAGAGGAACAGTCCAAGCTGGAAACCAACATTAAAGGTATACCTGATATAGCAAGCGTCGAGTTTTCTTCAAAAGAAAAAGAGCTTGATAAAATACAGCAGGGCTTTGGTGAACAAGGTGAAGCGATGGAGCTGAGAGATCAAAATAACCCGCTCCGGGATGTATTTGTAATAAGAGCAAAAGAACCTCAGGACACTGCTAAAATTGCCAATCAAATCGAAAAATTCGATAGTGCCTATAAAGTGAATTATGGCAAAGAAGAAGTGAAGAAGCTTTTCAATGGCATCAATATAGCTAGAAACATAGGAATCGCACTGATTATCGGACTGATATTCACAGCGATGTTCCTTATTTCAAATACAATAAAGATTACGATTTTCGCACGCCGCCGCGAGATTGAAATTATGAAACTCGTAGGTGCTACCAACTGGTTCATACGCTGGCCGTTTTTTATGGAGGGACTTATGCTTGGAACCTTTGGTGCGATTATCCCGATCGTCATTCTGATTTTTGCCTATAACAGCCTGTATACGTGGGCTGCACCTCAAGTGGCTGATTCATATGCTCAGCTTCTCCCATTCAATCCGTTTGTATGGCAGGTATCCGTTATCCTGCTGCTGATTGGAGCCTTGATTGGGGTTTGGGGAAGTTTGATGTCTATTAGAAAATTCTTAAGAGTATAAGGCGAAAGGGTTTAGACTGGCTGTTTCAGCCAGTCTTCCGCAGCCTTACATAGAGATATATTAGGGGAGGAAAAAAAGGTGAGAAGAAAGCTTTTAACTTTTGGGGTCGCAGCTATTGTCAGTGTAAACGGCGTCCTGATTCCACTGAGCAATGATCGAGTAATGGCAGAAACATTAGAAGAAAAACAAAGAAACATTCAAAACGAGCAATCCGGTGTTCAATCCGACATGTCCAGCAAGCAGAAGCAAATTGCGGAATTAAAGGAAAAAGAAGCGAAGCTGAACGAAGAAATTAAACGCTTGGATACTGAGATTTCTGCAGCCAATGCACAAATCCGCGATAAGCAAGCGGATATCGATCATGCAAAAACAGAAATCGATTCTCTTAAAAAGCAAATTGAAGAAGTGAAGCAAAGAATTAAAGAAAGAAACGATATCGTACGAGACCGTGCGCGTGCATTGCAGGAAAGCGGCGGTATGGGAAGCTATTTAGATGTGCTTCTTGGGGCTCAGGACTTTGGTGACTTTATTTCAAGAATCGGCGCTGTATCTACAATTATTGGAGCAGACAACGACATATTAAAAGCACATGATGATGACAAAAAGCTACTTGAGCAAAAAGAAGCGGAACTAAATAGTACACTTCAAAAATTAGAAAATGCTCTGACAGACCTTGAAGCAATTAAAGAAAACCTTAACAAAAAATCAGCAGAAAAAAATACAGTAATGCAGCAGGTAATGAAAGATAACGAGGATGCAGAGCATGAGATGCATGAACTTGAAGATCAGTCTGTATTCTTGAAAGAACAGGAAGCAGCAGTACAGCAGGAAATGCAGCGTGCAAAAGCAGAAGAGGAAAAACGTCAGAGAGAAGCTGCTGAAGCGGCTGAAGCTGCAGCAAGAGCAGCTGAACAAAAAGCAGAGCAAGCTCGTCAAAGCAGTCCATCAGGCGGTTCTTCTGACAGCAGCTCTAATTCTTCACCGGCACCAGCACCGGCACCGGCACCAAGCGGTAATGCCATTTTCATCTGGCCGGCATCCGGAGCTCATACTTCTGAGTTCGGAATGCGCGTTCATCCGATTAGTGGACAGAAGAAGCTTCATGGCGGAGTGGATATTGCTAACGGAAATGTTCCTGTACATGCAGCAGCATCCGGTACCGTTATTCGTTCAAGCTATTCAAGCAGCTGGGGAAATGTTGTGTTCATTTCTCACGTAATTAACGGTAAGAACTACACGACGATCTATGCTCACCTTGATTCAAGCAGCGTTCACAGCGGACAATCTGTCAGCCAGGGACAGCAAATCGGAATCATGGGTACTACTGGAGGATCTACTGGAACACACCTTCACTTTGAGGTGCATCCAGGAGGATATACCGGTAAAGGCAGTGCGGATAATCCGAGAAAATACCTTCCATAAAAATAAACCATTCCAAGAGCGGCCCAAACGTCTTATGACGCGGGACGCTCTTTTTTGGATGGTAAACGGTCCCTTTGATTACACACCTCCCAAAATTTACATGTTTTGTACAAGCCCGGCATATACTAGTAGGAGCCTTGATACGAAGCTGTAATCAAACGTTTGTTTAAGGGCAGACAAAAAGGAGGAGCATGATGAATCAGAAGATGACGGCCCTTATGCTTGCAGGTGCCATGATGGTTGGAGCAGGCAGCATGTATGCCGGAATTGAACTTATGGAGAAGGAAAAGCAGGCTGAGCCTTCAGCCGTCGAACAGGTGGACGCCCGCCCGGCAGCAGCTGTACCCGCTCCCAACGATCATGCCAGGATTGCTCAAGGAATGGACAAGATCAAAAAAGCATACGAGCTCATTTCATCAAAATACGTTGAAAAGATTGATGATGAGGAATTAATGGAAGGCGCCATTCAGGGAATGCTTTCAAAGCTCGAGGATCCTTATTCTGTTTATATGGACCAGGATACAGCGAAGCAGTTTTCCGATTCTCTTGATTCTTCTTTTGAAGGAATCGGAGCAGAGGTAGGAAAACGGGATGAACATATCATTATCGTTTCCCCATTTAAAGGATCTCCGGCTGCTAAGGCAGGGCTTCAGCCAAATGATGAAATTCTCCGTATTGACGGGGCTTCCATAAAAAACCTGGATTTAAATGAAACGGTCCTCAAAATCCGCGGGAAAAAAGGAACGAATGTAATTATTGAAGTGAATCGTCCTGGAACACGCGGCAGTCTCACCTTCTCTGTTAAGCGGGACACGATTCCGGTGCAGACTGTATTCAGTGAAGTGAAAACCTTTGAAGGCAAAAAAGTTGGATACATGGAGATTACATCGTTTGCTGAAAAAACGGCAGAGGATTTTACGAAGAATTTAAAGGAGCTTGAGAAACAAAACATTAAAGGTCTTGTGCTGGATGTACGCGGGAATCCTGGAGGTTATCTGCAAAGTGTGGAAGAAATCCTTAAGCAGTTTGTTACGAAGGGGCACCCATATATTCAAATTGCCGAACGGACCGGAGAAAAAACAGAGTATTTTTCTACTCTAAAAGAGAAGAAGGCATATCCTGTAAGTGTTATCATCGATAAAGGCAGCGCTTCCGCTTCAGAAATTCTGGCTGGAGCATTAAAAGAGGCAAGCGGGTATCCAATCGTAGGCGAAACCTCCTTCGGCAAAGGAACGGTTCAGCAGGCTGTTCCAATGGGAGATGGCAGCAATATCAAATTAACTCTCTACAAGTGGCTGACTCCTGATGGAAATTGGATTCATAAAAAGGGAGTGACACCGACCGTTGAGGTGAGACAGCCTGAGTACTATTATGCTGCTCCGATTCAAACGGATAAACCACTCGCTCCCGACACAAACGGGGAGCAGGTAAAAGCAGCCCAAGCCCTGCTGAAAGCACTTGGCTATGATCCCGGCAGAACAGATGGATATTACAGCAGTTCGACGAAGGAAGCCGTGAAAGCCTTCCAGCAGAAAAATGGAATGAAGGCTTCCGGAATTTTGGATGAAAAAACCTCATCTAAGATTAACGAAACAGCAGCAGGCAAGCGATTAAATAAAGAAGAAGACCGCCAGCTTCAGGCAGCCATGAAAGTATTATTTTAAAAAAATCAACTGGGAGCAGACTCGCGTCTGTTCTTTTTTTTGTTCACGAATTAGGGGGTTATCATATAGAATGAGTAGGAATAGGTAACCAGTAGGCAAGGCTTATAAAATGAAGCCTTTTATTCATTTTTCAAAATATAATCCTCTATATAAAAGATGGGCCCGGCTTCCAAAGACCTGTATTTAAAGTGAAATTCGTAAAAAACGTCATACTTGCGAAATAATTTTTTCTCGAATACAGTGTAAAATCCAATAATTCCTAGTTAGATATGCCTTATAGCTGGTTTCTTCTGCTATTTCCCATAAAAAATGAATCTTTAGGAAGTTGTTGTTAATCTCTTTTGTATTTACTATGAAAGTAGACACTGTTCTACAACACACTTTATATTGGGGGTTTACAATTGAAAAGGGCTAGTGTGATGAGAGAACAAATATACCGCAAGCTGATGGGAGAATTAAAGAGCCAGTTACAGCCATCACTTGTCTCTAATGCGAAAACATCCAAATGGCTTCACTTATTTTGTATGTACCTGGCCAACTATACGGAAGTAAAGGAAAAAAAGGAAATCGACGAAGAGATCATTCAGGAGTACTTTTCCTATTTGACAACCAATTATAAAAGGCTGTCACTTGGTCTGACTGATATCAAACGTTCCATGCAGCTGCTTGAAGAAACACTCAATATGAAAATAGAAGCACCGCTGCTTGATTTCTCACTTTCTAATTCTTCCTTATGGGGAAATCTAAAATAATCATGTTAAAACCGGTTCCGGCCGATATTCAATCCTTGCATCTTTTGATAGAATGGATGATAGATACATCCGACTAGGATGAATATAAGCGTCGAATAATGCTGGAAGCAGGGCTGGACAAGCTGTTCAGCCTTTCCGGCCGGGATGGTGAAGTTTTAATGACTTGGATAATGGAGCTGCTCGAAGGAGCCATGCGTTTTCTGCAGCACCCGCTTACATATTACTTTGTACTCTATTCCCTTCTTGCAGGGCTTTTTCGTATAAAAAACGAACGCAACTCCTTTTATACTAAGGTGGAGGTCATTTATGAGGACCTGGTTTTTACGTATACGAAGGGACTCTTTGCAGGATTGATTGTTTCTGCAGCGGTTATTTTGATGGGGATTTCGCTTCCAGTCGGAATGATTTTTCTCATTGGGGCCGCTACAGCCGTTTTAAGCTTCTTTTTTAGATTTCAATGGCTTTCTGCTGCCTTCATCATGGGACTTGCATTTGCTGCTTCTGTCCTAATCATGACTTTTGCTCAAGACAGTCTGCCTTCTTTTCTAAAAGGAATTGATCAGCTGAATATTGCTGTTTTTGCTATCCTTATAGGAATACTGCTGATTGCTGAAGGATGGGCCGTTTACCGGACAGGCCATCTTCGTACATCTCCATCCGTATTGAAAAGCAGCAGAGGCCTGCCAATCGGAAGTCATACGGCGAACCGTCTTTGGCTGCTGCCGCTTATCCTGTTCGTTCCCGGAGGCACGTTAACCTCTGTATTTTCGTGGTGGCCTGTATTTGAAATGAATGGACAAAGCTTTTCGCTGTTCATCGTTCCTTTTTTTATCGGGTTTCATCAGTCTGTCCGAGGATCTCTGCCAAAGGAAAGCATCCAGGTAACCGGAAAGCGCATCATCTGGCTCGGAGGTATAACCTTACTGATTGCCTGTGGATCCATATGGTGGACTCCTCTGGCGTTTGCTGCAATGGTCTTAGCCATCGGAGGCCGGGTGTTCTTAATTATCCGCCAGAAAATGAACGACCGGTCTGCCCCTTTCTTTTTCTCGAAAAAGGACAAGGGCTTAATGATTTTAGGAATTCTGCCTAAATCACCTGCTGAGAAAATTGGACTGAAGGTAGGCGAAACCATCACAAAAGTGAACGGTTCCTTTGTAAAGACTACAAGTGAATTCTATGAAGCTCTTCAAAAAAACAGAGCACTCTGCAAGCTTGAAGTCATTGGATTAAACGGTGAAATCCGCTATGCACAGAGGGCTACGTATGAAGGAGAGCATCATGAGCTTGGTCTGCTGTTTGTAGAGCAGCAGAAGAAGAAGGGGAGCCAGGCGGTGTAGTATGTTTTTCCAAAAATCTCCGCAATCTTTAAAAGTAACTCTTGAAAGACGGTTGAATGACTTGCAGAGGGCTTTCTTTAAAAGAAAGCCCTCTTTTGTATAGAGTAAGTTCGAGTAATGAATAGTTGATTTGTTTTGCGCCGAACCTTCCGCATTTCACACGATTGCCGCCACAGGTTAGCTGGCGTGTGCGACGGGTTCGCTTTAATGATCTGAAAAGGCAGATAGGAGATATTACTTAGTAAATGTTGAGTTCCCAAGAAATATCCTCAAATAAGTATAGTCACACATAAAGCTAAACTTTATTACCCCTTCTGAAAGAGTTATGTGGATGGGGAGCGAAAAATCAAAGCTAATGCATAAAAGAGAATTGACCATCGTCAACTCTCTATTTTAATGAATATGTTATTCTGAATTATCCACCATCTCGGCTGTCATTGGCCATTAATTTTAATGTCTTGTGGAGGATTTTCGGAAAATATTTCTTTGTAATTTTCTAATTATCCTCACCGGGCTGATAATAAAACGGGTCATGTTTATGTTCTTTGACGGTCTTCGTGTCAATATGAAGATTTCCGTCGCTTTGATAGGTGGCTAAAAGTACGTTTTCAATTGCGCCTCCTTTATGGCTGATTTTTTTATCCAGCCACTCCCGATCATGCTGAAGGTATTTTAAATTATGATCAAGAACTTGTCCGTCCATGATGAGAGGAATGGGGATAAATTCCCGGCCGACATTTAATTTTAGATCCTTTGGGTTGACAGGACGATAGTCGGCTTTTGGAATGACGCTGATTTCTCCTGAATCCTCCATCAGGGCAATCGCAATGTTTTTCGTTTCGGTAATACCTTTTATTCGAAGCTGGGCCAGTAATTCATCAATTGGCACCCGGACCTTTTTAAGCGCTTTTCTGTCAATTTCCCCATTGCGGATTAAAACCGTTGGACTTTCATACAAAATCCATCGCAACTTGTTATGAAGAGACAGTTTCATAAAGATTTTATAAAAAATCGCCAGAAGGAGTGTGTAAAGAACTGCCATCCACACATGATCTTTTTGTAAGGGCTGGCTAATAATGTTTCCCAATATGAGAATATAAAGCAAATCAAAGCTGTGCATTTGCGATACCGCTTTTTTTCCGGTCACCCTTAGCACAAAGTACCCTGCGAGAAAAATAATGATGGACCTGTATAAGACATCCATTTGTTTTGACTCCGATCCCTTTCGAATTTAGCATTATTAGTAATGCGTCCTAATAGAGAATTCATACTTGACAGCAAATAAAAGGGAAATAGGCGATATTAGGAGATTAAAATATAATAAAACAGGGAAAGAACAAATGGAATATTTTTACGAAAATGACTATTGGCGGGAGATTTATTAGATGAACAGAGTAGAGATTCATGAAAACAAATCAAAGCTTTGGCTATTATTTATCCTATTGGCGTTGATTGAGGTCAGCTTTTTAATCCCAATTGCTTTATATTTTCTGGGTCCGGCGGGTTCAATCGATTTAACGCTGTTTTTGCTTTCTATAGCAATTGTTCTAACAGTCGGATGGGCACTCAGCAAATGCCTGGCAAGAATTCTATGCAAGTCACCCTATTTGATTTTTGAAAGAGAATTTATCACAATATTTCCGGTCCCTCAGCAGCCAATGAAGATCTTGATCAGGGATATTGATGGTGTGATTCCCTATGTTCTGCAAAATCAAAGGTATATAGGAGTCTTGCTGAAAAACGAGGAAGAACGGCTTGAAAATGTTTCTCCCCGGGTGAAGAGAATCGCTAAAATCAGTAAGAGTGCCGGTTTTCCTGCTTTTAATATTCACTTGAATTATATCGCCAGGGAGGACCTTCAGGCTGTTATGGAACGTTTTGAAGCAATCGGTATGCCTCTTGGTGAAGAGACCGCTAAAAGCAGATCGCAATTTTAACTATTTTTCTCAGGAAGTATTTTTAGGATCCTGATTGCTTTTCTTAATATCTGGCTTTAAGCTCTCTTCTGCTGCTTTTTTGCACAATGCGGGAAGTTCCTGGTAAGGTGCACCTTGTACCCATGGAGGCTGGAAATGGCATGATGATTCACTCGCCGAATTCTGAAAGAACAGTTGAAATGATTTCGGTAGATACAAAAGGGTATGCAGAGAAATGTGCAGGTGCCCGGAGATATGTAAATTGATTAATTGGGATGCCTTTCCACGGCATCCTTTTTTTGTGAGTGTCATCTTTCATTTACATAACCTTAACTTGTCTGTATAGGAACATCCATACTTCTTCCTTACACTATTTTACATAGAGCATCAGTAAGCTAATCTTAAGGGGGAATTTAGTTGAAATTCGCGAAACCGTTAGCAGCAGCTGTAATGACTGGGGCCATACTCGTTCCGTCCTTTTCTGCAGGGGCAGCAAATTCACATAAATTGGAGCAAAAGATCGATCTTTCGAAGATTGCCGGCTACAGCACAGGAGCAACAAGTGAAGAGGGCGGAGTTGCAGAAATCATTAAATACAATCCGGATAATAAAAAGTTTTACTTAATAAATGGAAAAACTCAAACGATCGACATAGTCAGCCTTAAAGGACTGAAAGCAAATGGTGAGCAGCAGCTTGAAAAGGAATCATCCATTGATGTCGGGAAAGCAGTAAACTCTGAATCATTTGCGTATGGAGATATTACAAGTGTTGACGTCAATACAGAGAAAAAAGTCGTTGTGGCCGCTGTTCAGGAAAAGGATTATAGGAAAGCGGGCAAAATCGTTGTCATGGATTACAGCGGCAAGATCTTGAAAACCTTTGATACAGGCGTTCAGCCGGACATGATTAAAATGAGCAAGGACGGCTCATCCATTTTAACTGCGGATGAAGGCGAACCAAGAGCCGGGCTTGAAAAAGGGACAGATCCACAAGGCTCTGTAACAGTTGTTGATTACAAAACCGGAAAAACGAAGCACATGAAATTCGATAATTCAAAGGTCATTGATAAAGATGTTCACATCCGCAACAAGGAAGGCGGAGCGGCTGCGGATCTGGAGCCTGAATACATGGCCCTTTCCGATGACGGCAGCAAAGCATACGTAACCCTTCAAGAGAACAACGCCATTGCAACTGTTGATGTGGAGAAAGGGAAAATCCTGTCAGTGAAATCCCTTGGATACAAGGATCATTCCGTAAAAGGAAATGAGCTGGATGCTGCAAAAGACGGCAAAATCAATATGGAAAACCTCCCAATCCTGGGTTCTTATATGCCGGATTCCATTTCTCAGGTTCAGATTGACGGGACAAGCTATTTGATTACTGGAAATGAAGGCGATGCTACAGAATGGGAAGAATTCGAAAATGTGAAAGACTTTAAAGATGTGAAGGATAATATCTCCTTGGACAGCAAGCTGTTTAAGGGCATGTCCAAAAAGGAAGCAAAGGAAAAGCTTGGGGAAATGAAGAAGAATCCGGCTTATGACAAGCTTGAAGTGCTGACAGACAGAGGAAATGACGCCATCTACACACTGGGAGGCCGCTCATTTTCGATTTGGAAAGCTGACACAATGGAGCTTGTGTATGACAGTGGAAGCGAGTTTGAGAAAATAACAGCTGAACGTTTCCCTAAAAACTTTAACGGGTCTAACGATGATATTGAATTGGACAAACGCAGCGTAAAGAAAGGTCCTGAGCCGGAGGATGTAAAAATCGGCAAAGCTGATGGAAAAGTTTATGCATTCATCGGACTTGAGCGAATCGGCGGAATTATGACCTATGATATTTCAAAGCCGAAAAAAGCGAAGTTTGCAAACTACCTCAACACCCGCAGCTTTGAAGATGGTATTGCAGGTGACGTATCTCCGGAAGGACTTGATTTCATTCCTGCCGAAGCAAGCCCAACGAAGCGCCCGCTTGTTCTCGCAGGCCATGAAGTGAGCGGAACTGTAGCAGTAAACCAGTTAGAAAAAGAAACAAAAAAATCCAAGCTCAATGAAGCGTCCGTTTTTGCCGGGCTTGAAAAGCTCCTTAAAGATGTATTGAAAAATTAATAGTAAGAATCGAGAAAGGCGGAATCCGGATCGGATTCCGTTTTTTATCTTTTAATGGGATGCCATGCAGGCGATTGGATTAAAACCTTATGTATGGAAATTGTAAAATTCATGAAAAGAGTGTGCCGGACTAGAGAGATCTGTGGTACGATACTCTTTGTTTATATTTCCATTTTTTCAGTAAGAAGGTGACAGCATGGATCACTCACAAACAGTAAAAAAGCCAGCGAAGGAATTAAATTTATTCCTGCTCACATGGCCCATTTTTCTTGAAGTTTTTTTATTTATGCTAATGGGAATTGCCGATACATTTATGCTGAGCGCTATTTCAGATGATGCGGTATCCGGGGTTGGCGCTGCTAATCAGTTTTTGCATATTGCCATTCTTATTTTGGAAGTCATCGGGAACGGAGCGTCCATTGTTGTCGCTCAGTATCTTGGGTCGAAAAGATTGCAGGAGGCCGCGAAAATTTCAGCACTTGCCGTCGTTTTGAACCTGGCAGCGGGACTTGTAATCAGCGCATGCTTCCTCTTGTTTAGCAGCACAATGCTCCAATCATTAAATCTCCAAGGGGAAGTTTTAGCCAACGCGCAAGGGTATCTCCATATTGTTGGCGGAGCGATTTTTCTGCAAGCTATTATTAACTCTCTTGCAGCGATTATCCGCGTCCACGGTTTCACGAAAGAGGCAATGTTCGTTTCACTTGGTATGAACATTATTCATATAGCAGGAAACTACCTGCTGATATTCGGTCATTTCGGCTTTCCTGAGCTTGGGGTTCAGGGAGCGGCAGTTTCATCCATCGTCAGCCGCTTTGCGGCCTTGGTTGTCTTCTTCTGGCTTTTATATCGGATTATGGAAGTTCGAATTAACATACAGGACTATCTATCCTTTTCAAAAGAGTATGTCTTTAAAATATTGAAAATCGGTATTCCTTCGGCTTTTGAGCAGGTGATGTATCAAGCGTGCCAAATTGTCTTTCTTTTTTACGCCACTTTCCTGGGACCGGCCTCGCTGGCTGCACGGCAATATGCGTCCAATCTATCGATGTTTATCTTCCTGTTTGCAATTGCAATCGGGATGGGGACAGCGATTATGGTCGGCAGGTATGTAGGCGGAGGGCAAAATCAGGTTGCTTACGGGCAGGTCTGGAGAAGCGTGAAATGGGCAGGAGCAGTGACCCTTGGCATGGTTGGGGTGATTATTCTTCTTCGGTATCCGCTCATGGAAATGTTCACGGATAATAAGGAAATAATCGAACTTGGAGCAAATGTCCTTTTGCTAAGTGTTGTGCTTGAAACGGGAAGAACCATCAATATTGTCCTCATTAACTCGTTGAGAGCCGCAGGAGATGCTCAATTCCCGGTTTGGATGGGAATGATCTCAATGGTAGGAATAAGCGTCCCTCTCGGCTATTTCTTAGTTTTTCATCTGGATATGGGACTCGCAGGAATATGGCTTGCCATAGCAGCAGATGAATGGACACGCGGTGTCATCATGTTCTTCCGCTGGAAGAGCCGGAAATGGGAGAAATTCGCGCTCGTTAAGCAGTCTGGCGCAGCCTAGCACCATCAAAACCGCTCTCTCGTAGAGTGGTTTTTTATATACAGGTAAAAAGGGAGAACTATCTTTTGGCTGAATGTTGAAAATATTCTTTCGGGAACCCGAATTATTATTGTTATTCCCTTGGGTTTCGTATAAAATTATTTTGAAAACGATTTCAAAAATCGATTTCATAGCAAGAGGGCAAGGATAGGGGGGACTTGATTGGCCACTATTACAGATGTTGCAAATCTGGCAGGTTTATCACGGTCAACTGTTTCAAGGGTGTTGAACAACTTTCCTTACGTTTCAGAGGAAAAGAAGAGATTAGTAGAGGAAGCCATGAAACAGCTGAATTACTATCCCAACTCTTCCGCTCAGACATTAAGGAGTCAAAAAACAGATACCATCGCTGTATTCATTCCGATGCTGACTAACCCTTTTTTCTCTTATTTACTCGAGGGAATTGATACCGTTGCAACTGAAAATGGTTTTCGTTTGCTCGTTTGCCAGACCAGGTATGACAAAAATACGGAAAAGCAATTTTTTAATTTAGTCATGTCAAAGCAAGTGGATGGAATTATTCTTACTTCTATTGAAAACTCATGGGATATTATTCAGGATTATACGTCATACGGACCAGTTGTTATGTGCAACGAGTATGACCATGCTTCAAAAACGCCAAATGTGCGTCTTGACCAGGTTTACGGGGGTACATAGGGACGAGACATCTGATAGAAAAAGGCCATAAAAGAATCGCATTCTGCCAGGGGAGCTTTCGAAGCTTCATTTCAATCGAGCGGGAGACCGGTTATAAACTGGCCATGGAAGAAGCGGATCTGCAGATACATGATGATTGGGCGTTTCGGATTGCAGCGGATTATCATGATGGAAAAGAAGTATTGAGAAAGATTGTCTCTATGAAGGACCGGCCTACTGCTATTTTTACTGGAAGTGATCAAGTTGCAGCAGGTATTGTTTTTGAAGCGAGGCTTATGGGCTTGAATGTACCTGAAGATTTAGCTGTTATCGGCTTCGATGATCAGCCGATTGCTGAGATGACCTTTCCGCAATTAACCACAATCCGTCAGCCAGCTTATGAGATGGGGGAAAGAGCCATGAAGCTCATGCTGAATTTGCTGCTTCCAGAAGAGGAATCACCAGAAATGCCGGAGGAGCCCCTTAAACTGGAGATTGTAGAAAGGTGTTCAACTTAAGTACAAGAAAAATGTAAGGGGTTTCATTTGTGTATTTGGTGGAATAACAGAATAGTATGTTATGAACCTGCTTCTTGTATGAAGCGGGTTTTTTAGTAAAAACTAATCAGGGAATGAAAGTGAATTTTTTATTATATCCAACTAATGTTAAAGATGTAAGGGGGTTTATATTACAAGTTTGTAAATGTTGGGGCCTAGCTGTTTCGTGATTCGACAAATTTTTATATAATGCCTAAGGATGCAAAATAAATAGATAAAAATAATTGGCTCCATGGAGGGATAGAGAAAATGGTTTTCTCAAAGAAGAAGGATAAGTTTTCAGATATGCTGACTGACATTGCGGATAACATTAAAGTGGCTTCCGAATATTTTGTCACATACAAGATTTCCAATGCTCATGATTTAAAGGAATTCTTTGAAACGGTAAAAGAGTATGAGAATAAAGGGGATACCCTGGTTCATACGATCATTAAAGAATTAAACCAAGCATTCATTACTCCAATTGAGCGGGAGGATATTCTTCAACTCGCTATGATCCTCGACGACGTAATCGATGGCTTTGAACAAGCGGCCGCTCTTTTCGAGATGTACTCTGTCACCCAGCCTACTGATCATATGAGAAAATTCGTTACCCTGCTGAATGAAGCGGTAATTGAAATCTCCATTGCTATAGATTTGCTATCAGAACGCAAGCTTGAACTAGTCCGCGAACGTGCCATCCGGATTAAAGAAATTGAATCAAATTGCGATAATTTGCTTCGTACTTCCGTGAAAAACCTGTTTGCTGTGGAAAAAGAAAATCCGATAAAAATTATCCAGCACAAAGAGATATTCGAAACGCTGGAAGAAATCGCTGATAGCTGCCAGGGCGTTGCCAACACACTCGAAACCATTATCATGAAAAACGCGTAAGGGCTGATTACTGATTATGGAAATGACACTGATTATCACCATACTTATTGTCATCGGAGCACTGGCTTTTGATTTTATCAACGGATTTCATGATACAGCAAATTCAATTGCAACATCCGTTTCCACGAAAGCATTAAAACCGCGTCATGCCATTATTCTGGCAGCGGTCATGAACTTTCTAGGGGCGATTACGTTTACAGGTGTAGCAAAGACAATCACGAAAGACATCGTTGACCCCTTCACACTTGCTAATGGATCACTGGTTATCCTGGCCGCACTAATCGCTGCCATAACATGGAACCTTATCACTTGGTATTACGGTATTCCAAGCAGTTCGTCTCATGCTTTAATCGGTTCAATAGCCGGAGCTGTTATCGCAGCTGCTGGATTCAGTGCTCTGAACTGGGCTGGATTCATTAAAATTATTCAAGGTCTTTTAATTTCCCCGATTCTTGCATTTGTGATTGGGTATATCATTTACAGCATTTTTAAGATTGTTTTTAAACGTAATCACCAGCTGACGAAAACGAATAACCGTTTCCGCAGGATCCAGATAGCGACGGCGGCGCTTCAAGCCTATTCACACGGTACGAACGATGCCCAAAAAGCTATGGGAATCATTACGCTTGCCCTTATTGCGAATGGATTCCATACAGACCCGGACCAAATCCCTTTTTGGGTACAGCTTTCCTGTGCAATTGCAATGGGAATCGGTACTTCTGTAGGGGGCTGGAAGATTATTAAAACCGTTGGCGGAAAGATCATGAAAATCCGCCCTGTTAATGGAGTAGCAGCAGATGTTACATCTGCAGCGATTATCTTCGGAGCGACCTTCATTCATCTTCCGGTAAGTACGACTCACGTGATTTCCTCCTCCATTCTTGGTGTTGGATCCGCACACCGGGTGAAGGGCGTAAAATGGGGAACAGCTAAAACGATGCTCATTACATGGGTGATCACACTGCCTATTTCTGCGCTGCTTGCAGGAATTCTCTATTTGCTTCTGAATCTGGTATTTTAATAATTGCGCTGTTCTTTTGCCACTGTTGATTAGAGCGGCCAGAGAGAGCCAAAATAATATGTGTAAACCCCCTGAAAAAGGGGGTTTTTATTTGATCATTTCTTCGCAGCCGGCCGAACTGAAAAAACAGGCATCCGCAGATGAGGATGCCTGTTTTTGATGGTTATTTATTTCACTGCTCCATCGGAAACCCCTTTGATAATTTGTCTTTGCGCAAAGAAGTACGCAATGATAACCGGGATAATTGAGATGGTTAAACCTGCAAGGGCAAGGTGCCACTGCTTCGTATATTGACCGAAGAACAAAAACAGCTTCAAAGGAATCGTATCCGTTCCATCGCCGCTGATTACAAGTGACGGAAGAAGGAAGTCGTTCCAAATCCAGATTACATTTAAAATACCTACCGTAACTGAAATTGGTTTTAATAAAGGGAAGATGATATGCCAGAAAACCTGTAATTTATTGCAGCCATCAATCGTTGCCGCTTCATCAAGCGATTTCGAAATTCCTTTGAGCGCTCCATGATAAAGGAAGATGGAGAGACTGCATCCAAATCCGATATACATAAAGATCAGCCCGTAGAAATTCAATGCAGATGCTTTACCGAACAAAGCCACAAGCGGAACCATGACAGCTTGGAATGGAATCAGCATTGCCGCGATGAAGACGAAAAAGATGATTCCGCTCAGCTTGCTGTTGTTGCGGGAGAGAGCATATGCTGCCATGGAAGAAAAGAAAATAATAAACGCTACGCTCAGACCTGTTATCAGGATTGAGTTGAAAAACGTCTGCAGAAAGCTAAGCTCTTCAAATGCTTGTTTAAAGTTATCAAGCACAAGCACCTCCGGCAGCTTGGTTGTGTTGGTGAAAATTTCACGCTTCGTTTTAAACGCATTGACAATCATCAAATAGAATGGAGAGAGCCAGAGAAGCGCTAATAAAATTCCTGCAATCTCAAGGGTCCACCTGACAGCTGATTTTCTTTTCTTCATTACAGCTCGACCTCCTTCTTCTTGTTGATATAAACCTGTGTTAAGGATATCGCTGCAATAATAATGAAGAAGATAATGGCTTTAGCTTGGGCAGATGCCATTTGGTTAACCTGGAAGGCTGTATTAACAATATCCATTGATACGGCCTGTGTAGAATTGTAAGGCCCCCCGTTTGTAAGGGCTAAGTTCTGGTCATATACTTTAAACGAGTGGGATAGGGTCAAGAACAAGCTGACCGTAAATGCAGGTGCCACCAAAGGGAAGGTAATGCTGCGGAATCTTTGGAATGAATTGGCTCCATCGATTTCTGCAGCTTCCAGCAAATCCTGCGGCACATTTTCAAGGTATGCAACATAAATGATCATGATATAGCCGGCCATTTGCCAGCTTGTCAAAATAACCATGCCCCAGAATCCTGTGGTGGAATCAGATAGCCAGCCTTGCATCCATTCAATGCCTGTGGCCCGTCCAATCGCATCGAAAACTTTAGTGAAAACAAACTGCCAAATGAAACCAAGGATCAGTCCGCCAATGAGATTCGGCATAAAGAATATTGTCCGAAGTAAATTCTTTGATTTAATATAAGAGGTAACAAGCATTGCGAGGCCGAGACCGATAAGATTCACGATAATGACGGTAGCAACTGAGAACTTAAAGGTGAACCAGAGTGAATTCAGGAAATCTTTATCCGAAAAAAGATTAAGATAGTTTTCCATTCCGATAAATTGGGCTTCGTTTACTCCATCCCAATCGGTAAAAGAATAGTATACGCCGTATATAAGGGGAACGATGATGACGATGCCGAGAGCTAGTAAAACCGGTGCCAGAAATACCCAAAACATTACATCTTTATTTTTCATCATGGCTGAACCTCATTTCAATCTGAATTATGTAAAGAAAAAGATAACAAAGATCTTGTTATCTTTTTCTTTTCTAGCTTTTATTTACGTGCGTTCGACCATTTTGACTGCATTTCTTTCACAAGATCATCCCATGAAGATTTTCCTGCCAGGTACTTTTGCACTTCAGCACCGAACATATCGCTCCAATCAAGAGGGAAGTTCTGGAATACCCAAGTTGTAGTGTTTCCATCCTGTGTATACTTGTAAATTTCTTTAGACAGTGGATCAGCGATTTTGCTTGAATCATATTCTTCATAGGCAGGGATAAACTTAAATTCTGATAGAACAGCTTCCTTACCTGTGTCGGAAGTATACATCCAATCCAGGAAGTCGCGAGCCGCTTTTTGCTGTTTCTCATCTGCTTTTTTGTTTACAACGTAGTAACTAGGTACACCTACAGGCATTTTTGCTTCGCCGTTTAACGGGATTGGAATAATGCCAATGCCTTTTTCCGCTAGCTCAGGATCCATTTGTTCAACGGTTGGATAAACCCAGTTACCTTGCTGGATCATAGCTACGCGTCCGGTAGAAAACAATTCTTCAACCTGCTGGGAGTAATCCAGGTTGATTACCGGCTGTGCAGAATATTTATTCTGAAGATCGATGTACTCCTTAAATGCAGCGCTGTTTTTTAATGGTACATCTTTTGCTTCGTAGGTTGCTTTAGGATCGTATTTGAAATCATCGCCGACAAATACGTTCGCAGCATGGTTTCCTTGAACCCATTTTTCTTTTGCAGCCAGTGCAAATACCGCATCAAGCTTTAACTTGTCTTTTTGGCTATCAAGTGTTTCTGCAGCCTTTTTCAAATCTTCCATGGACTTAATAGAAGCCGGATCAATCCCTGCGTCTTTAAAAATCTTCTTATTATAGATAATTCCGTATCCTTCAAGATTAACAGGAAGTCCTACGATTTCGTCACCTTGCTTAACGTTATCAAGGGCCCCTTCAACCGCTAAATCAGCTGCTTTCGTGTCTTTAAGATCTGAAAGACGATCACGGTACTGATCGATGTCTGTTTGGCCGGATACTGTAAAGATTGTAGGTTCTTCCCCTGAAGCAAGCTTCGTTTTCAATGTTCCTGCGTAGTCATTACCGCCGCCTACCGTTTGTACCTTAATGCTTACATCCGGATGCTCTTCTTCATATTTCTTAGCCAAATCTTCAAATTGAGTTTTAAATTCCACTTTACCCTGGAAAATATTAAGGGTGACGTCGCCTTTATTGCTTGAAGAACTGGTTTTGTCTCCTCCGCCAGTAGAACAGCCTGCAAGACCTAAAATTAATGCAGATGATAGCAGCAGTGTCTTTTTATTTAACATGTTCATTTCTCCCCCTAAGTTTTTAAAAATGTATTCCCCGATATTAAGTTTGCATCCAGCCTTGGTTTCTTTGCCATGTGCATATGTATCATGATCACTGCTGACCCCTGAACACATAAATACGGCTTGTCCTTAGAAGCTAATTGCGCCTTTCCTCGTAAAAGCAGATAAACCAATGTAGATTTTTACGGACGCAAACACCCCTCCTTGCAATCAAACTTAGTGATGCTTTGCAGATCTGTCCTTCAGCCATACAAAACATAGACTAATAGATTCGTGCATAACGGATGACAGAATGCAGCATTTCCAGCGCTTTTTGATAGCGCTTTCTTTTTATCTTGAGATGATTATAACTTAATATGGTATCGTTTTCAATAAAATTTCAAAAAAATGAAATAAAATAAAAAAAGGTCTAAATACCACTATGTAAACACAGGCTTTTTTCCTGATTTAATTGTTTAAAACGCAGTTGAAAGAATGCTAGAAAGAGGGGCATTTTAATAACATTTGTATTCTTCAGCTTCCCTGTTGATTCCCGCTTCAAGTGCTTATCTTAGGATGGCTCGGTTGTTTTCCACCTGATCGGCGGTGAGCCTTCTGAGTATAGTGCCTGCAGGGTTTCACCTTTTCCGCTGCTACCTTAGGAGTCTCGCACCTCCCTCTTCTATCAACCTACCAATTGTTGTCTATAGACCTTATTTAAGAACAAGAATCTTTTTAGAAAGGAGCCAAAAAAAAAGCAAACGGTTTTGGACCGTCTGCCTTTAAGATTTTATTTCATCGCCGCATAAATAGAATTTGCAAGCAATCGATAGCTATACTGCGGGTGTGCTTTATTGGTTAT
This sequence comes from Metabacillus flavus, assembly GCF_018283675.1. Lineage (NCBI taxonomy): Bacteria > Bacillati > Bacillota > Bacilli > Caryophanales > Bacillaceae > Metabacillus > Metabacillus flavus. The sequence goes on along the minus strand of NZ_JAGVRK010000001.1, from coordinate 3,477,446 downwards.
GTCGTTTGCAAATAAGGTGATATTTCCCTTCGTGAAGGCAATGGTTTGGCCTTGCAGAACTTCATGCTTCGGCCACCATCCGCTAATGAAAAAGTTGGGTTGATTAGCAACTTTTGCAAGAATCGCTGCATCTTTTGGAACAGCTTTAATGTAGGAGCCTGTGGCGATATATAATTTTTCTTTTTTCGCATATCCGCTTGTCATCATCTGGCCTGCTGATACATCTGTCCACAAAAGTCCTTCATGGGATGCTCGGGAACCGGTGGTGGTGGAGTAATCAAATCCCGGCAGCAGATTCTCTTTCTCTGCAAAGTTCAGTGAGCTGCTTCCGATTCCGATATATGGCTTGCCGGTTTGGATAAGCGCCTTGGCTGCGAGTCCTGCATCATCCACTACAACATCGGCTTCGTTTTCACTTTTGGCAATTTCAAATCCCAGTTCTTTTAGTACATATTTCGAAGCGGCCGATCCGGTGCTGAATACTTTAGGCTGCTTGAGTACTTTCGTTTTGCCTTTTTTATCATAAGACATGAGATCCAGGTAATAGCTGTCTTTAACCAATCCCAATTCCTTGCCGGATATCACATAATCTCCTGCTGCATAGCCCTTGCCTCCTGCCGTCAGCTGCTGAACGGGAGCCTTCATTCTGAGAAGCTTGTTCACGGCTTTTACGGCTTCGTTGCTGGAATTCTTAACGACGTAGCTGTCCGCTTTTTCCTTTACCTCCGTCTTTGGAGCCGTCACTTTTTTCACCGGCTGCAGTCCTTTTGCAAAGGCATTTGCAGAGCGGACTTCCATTCGGGTGAACCCGCGGAGGTCATGGAAGCTGTTAACCACTTCAGCGTACATTTCTTCCCAATCTGATAAATCCTCTCCATCATAAAGGACGGCATTGACGAATCCGCGTTTTGCCTGTTTCATATCAATGACATAAGAGCCCTTTGGATACGTTTGTTTTCCGGCCTTAATCGTTTTGGATGATTGGCTGACCTTGATGCCATTGCGAATCAAATAGTCGGCCATTTTATGTGCTTCAAGTACGTTCTTTTGAAGCTTCTTATCTACAGGGATGACATAGTAATCCGGGAAAAAACTTTTATTTCCTTTGCGGTCGCGTCCGATTTCTTCACCTTCCGGATTGACAAACCATTTGTCTGTAGCCCGGTCGTCCTTGCCCAATATGCCGCGCTCGTAAATATCAAGCTGATTCCTAAATAGCTCCTGTTTGTTTTCAGATACATATTTGGCTGCCCCTAAACCAGCATTTACGAGAGCTTTGTAGGATTCCGCATTAAGGTCAGGAATCTCAACCGTATGTCCCATTGCTCCATGGAACATAGAGAAGGTGGAGGTGTAAGAAGGTGTGGCATCATCGAATTTGTTCGGCCAATCCTTTAAGGGGATCAGGTAGCTATCATATTTTGTATTGGCGATTCCCGCTTTTCCCATCTGTTCTGCCTGTTCGACCATACCATCCATAAGCAGGTCATATTCATAATTTTGATTATGAGGAGGAGTACAAGGTTCAATAACAAACTCATCGTAAAATCCATGGAAATCAAGCAGGGATACCGGAAGCCATTTTGAAAGGCCTTTTGCGAGATTTTGAGTTTCGATTTGCGTTTGGTACGTATTGTCACGGTTTAAATCAAATCCGTTTGCATTTTGACGGGTATTGTATACGCGCCCATCCGGATTTTGCGTGAAGTTGAAAAGAAAAATGACATTGTCGAGAGCTTTGTCGATATTGATACTCGTTTCCTTCTCCCGGCCCTGGTTGTCGGCCGTTTTAAAGGATTTGCTCTTTTCTGTGGCAAAAATGCGGTACAGCTCTACAATGGCGTCCACTCCCGGTGACTCGTCTGGGTGGATATTGTTGATCCAGATGGGCACTTTATAATTCTTCAGCTGGCCATTTGCCATTTTTTTCTTCAATTCTGCTGGATTTTCAAGTTTTTGCTGGGCGATTTGATTTAAATATTGATCAACAGAGGCTTTATCCTTTGCGAGAACCATAAAGTGCATCGGTCTTCCTTCAGATGAAGACCCGAGCGTTTGATAAGAAACATAGCGGCCGTTGATGGCTTCCTTGCTGATTTTATCGATGGCAGGCTTAATTTCATCCCATTTTAAATATTCATCATAGACGTTCAATTTAAGAGGAACGTTCGCGGCTTGTCCCTTTGCAGGATCTTTTACGGCTAATTCATAGGTTCCGATTAAGGCAGGGTAAAGCGTGCGAAGACTTCTTGGGGAGACATCCTCTGTTCCGTAGAGGAGGCTGAACTTCAGTTTCGCTTTAATCTTGGTTGTTCCATCTATGTAGGCAGGCGGTTCTGAAAACGTAATGTAAGGTGAACCGGAGTATTTCTTTGCAGAAGGATCCCATTGCTTCCACTGATCAAGAGGCTTTCCGCCAAAGGTCCATTGCAGCTTGCTTAAGTCTGCCGAATAACCCAGATCGGCGGTAACTTCAATCTCTCTTTCTTCCGTCATGGAGATGAGGGACTGGCTTGCTTTCATAGTTGCTGCTGACACAGACTCACTTGTTGTTATTGCCTGAACCGGGGCGAAACCAAATGTGAAAAACACCATCATTGCCATTAAAATAGACAAGCTCTTTTTACCCATAGTTCCCCTTCCTTTCTATGTATCTATCAAAAAATTACAATACAAGAAAAGATTATCACAGGTTGAGCAAGAGAAAAAGAGAAAAATGAATTAATATTAGTTATTTTGCATACATTTATAGATTTAATGTGATTTTATAAAGATTAATTTATATAAACATGTATTATTATTCATATTCATGTGTCGGAAAAGAAGTGAATCGCTCGTTTTTTGTTCCTTTTTGTCTGATGTATTTTGGGTGGAAAGTAACCTCCGAACGAACATAACCACTCCCCCCTTGACATACACTTGTACCTAAAAGGGGGAGAACGATGATTGAATTTCTTTTAGCTGCAGCGGGTCTTTTATTTATTGGGCTAACGGCAAGCTTGCTCAAGGATCGGTGGGGAATGGAGTACCGCGGGAAAAGCTCCTGGGAACTGCTAATTAAGGAGGAGCGCCAAACGGATAACTATAGAGATTAGCTGCTTTCTTGTTATTTCTCCCAAATCCCTCTACTATAAAACTAAATAATGGGAGGGATGCAGATGAAGCTCGATCATATCGTTCATTATGTAAAACAGCCGCCCGTTCAAGCGGGAGCTGAATTTCAATTGCTCGGTTTTCATACAGTTCCCGGGGGAAGCCATGAGAATTGGGGAACAGCAAACAGTTTAAGCTATTTTAGTCTCGCGTATCTTGAATTTCTGGCAATTGAGGATAAAGACAAGGCTGAAAAATCGGACAACCCGCTCATTCAAATGTGTGCCCGCCAGGAAAATGAAAGCCTTTGTCAAATGGCCATTCGAACCAATGAGATGGATGTGTTAGCTGAAAAATTGAAGGGTGCAGGGCTTACGGTGAAAGGTCCTTTTTCAGGAAGCCGGACTAGGGCTGACGGGACCAAAATCTCCTGGAGGATGCTTTTCGCCGAACAGCCGGAATCAGAATTTCCTCTGCCGTTTTTCATCGAATGGGGCGAGTCGGATGAAGTTAGAAAAGAGGATTTAATTCGGACGGGAGCACTTGCGCCTCACCCAAATGGAATAAAAATGATCCGTGAAGTCATCTACCTCTCTGAAAATCCTGAGAAGGCGGCTTCTCAATGGTCGGAGTGGCTTCAGCTGGAGAAAGATGAAAAAGAGGGTGAAGACGTGAAAATATCGTTGGGAGACACGTTCGTAAGCTTTAGAAAATCAGAATGTCATCATGAAAAAGGGATTTACGCGGTTTCTTTCTATGAAAAAAATAATAGGGAGCCCCGTGAGAAAATGTGGCATGGCGGAACCTATATTCTGTAAAACCTTTTACAGAAATCGATTCCTTATGTTAACTTTAAGTTTATAAAGGTTAACAAAGGGGAAGAGAATGATGCAAAAACAAAGGGAAAAGCTCCGCATGCTTATTTTATCTGGAATGTTTGCGGCAATCACAGCTGTATTTGCACAAATTGAAATTCCGCTTCCAATCGTTCCGATTAGCGGACAGACATTAGCAGTAGGAATTGCGGCTACTATTCTCGGCAGCCGGTATGGGGCCTTGGCTATGGCTGTATATGCTGGTCTTGGAATGATTGGCCTGCCTGTCTTTGCGGAGGCGAAAGGCGGTCTTCACATATTGGCGGGGCCAACCGGGGGATACATAATCGGATTCATTGCGGCGGCGTTTTTAACAGGATATTTCCTTGAAAAAACAAAGTTTACGCTCATGTTTGCGCTCGCCGCAAACACGATTGGGATGCTGGTTACATTGCTCTTCGGAACGGTGTGGCTAAAAATCGTCTTAGGTTTGCCGTGGGACAAGGCACTTGCTGTTGGTGTCTGGCCATTTGTAGCAGTTGGCCTCATAAAAGCGGCGCTGGCGAGCTGGATTGGAATTGCTGTAAGAAGACGGCTTATTCAAGCGAAGCTGCTTAATCAAAAGGTTCAAGCAGCCTAGAATTCAGGCGTTCATGCTCTTCCTATTAGCAGGAAGGGCTGTTTTTTGTATGGAAAAAAATTGATTGGCTTCTCTTACGATCAAATCCTGGTCAAAATCCATGGAGGCTACATGATAAGAATTTGGAAGGCTAATCACCTTTTTTCTGTTGGCGGAAATGGACTCCATAATCTTTTCAGAACAGGCGGCAGGAACAACATGATCCTCCGGAGAACAGAATACAACGACTGGACACGTGACTTCTGCAAGCTTGACTTTTGCTTCATTCATAGCTTTTCTCAGCTCGGAAATGGCTTTAACAGGTATTTTTTCATAAGCGATTTCCTCCACAGACGGATCCTTTATATCTGGCCGTCCTTCTTTAATGAAACCTGTATCTCCCACAATCTTTTCATACTCTGGAACTTCAAGTGCTGCATTAATAAGACCTATTCCATCGATTTGCGTGAATTGGCTGGCAAGCTTAATCGTCAGGCTGCCGCCCATGGATTGTCCGATAACAAATACTTTTTTAAATCGGCTTCTTAATTTTAAATAAGCAGTTTCCAAGGAGCGGTACCAGTCTTGAACCGAGCAAAGCTCCATATCGGACGGACATGTACCATGTCCGGCAAGCCTGGGAGCATAAACAGAATAGCCCAATGAGGCAAATTTTTCTCCCAGCGATTCCATACTCTGAGGGGTGCCGTTGAAGCCATGGCACAAAAGAATGGCCTGTTCAGAACTCTTATGAATGGAAAAGGACTGAGCGCCAGTCATTACTCTTTTCAGTTCTTTCATAACTGCCTTCCTCCTTAAAACAATAGACTCTGTTTGATAGCTTTGAAACAGCCAAATAAAAAAACCTTCTTTGGCATTGGCTGCTAAGAAAGTTTACGGTCAACATTTCTTTATCGGCCAAAGCATCGCGCTTTGCTGGTAGGAGCACCTTTCCAAATGGAGGTTGCTGTGAAGTCATAGAGCCAGTTCTCTCGTTCACTCTTGATAATTTAATTAATCCTATATAATTACTTGGTTTTAAGTATATTATCATGGCCTATGTAATGTGTCAATGGAGACTTGTCCATCAGAACGCGATAAAATAGTCTATAACACTAAGAAATTTAAAGAATGGAAGTGGAATAATTGACTAAGTTGGGGATTGTCAGACATGGCATCACGGAATGGAATATAGAGGGAAGAGCGCAGGGCAGCTCCGATATTCCGCTTCATGAACAAGGGCTTAAAGAAGCGGAAATGCTGGCAGAACGTCTTAAGGGGGAAGATTGGGATCTCCTTTATTCGAGTCCGCTGCTACGTGCAAAACAAACGGCAGATTTCATCAGTAAGAAGCATGGAGGATTAGAGGTGTTAACAGATGAACGCATCCGGGAAACTGGAGGCGGAGAAATTGAAGGAACAACAGAAGCTGAACGTTTGGACAAATGGGGAACTGGCTGGAGAGAACTTGACCTGGGCAGAGAGCAGTCCAGGCAAGTGACAAAAAGAGGGGTAGAATTTGTTGAAGAGATCCTAAAGAAGCATCCCGGAAAGAACATTCTAATGGTGACCCATGGTTCATTTATCAGGCATCTTCTTCAGGAACTAACGCCGGTGAATGAAGAACGTGAGCCATTAAAAAATACCTCGATCACGCATCTTCTAATAGAAGACTCAAAGTGGTCATGCGGCCTTTATAATTGCACAAAACATCTGGAAATCAAATAAATGGCCAGCTCATTACTCGAGCTTTAATGAGTGGCAGGCTTTTTTTATCTCTTTTTCTTGTTGTTCATATGACTTCCTAGTGCCCCGCCAAATAGCGCTATTCCGATAGCAATCCATATTTCTAATGGCATTATTAGACGCCTCCTTCTTTTTCTTACCTTAAGGTTAATCTGATTTTCAATTAAAATTTTCAATCAAAAGATGGAGTGACTTAAGTTGTTTTTAAGCTGGCTAAATAAAATGACTCTTTCCTAAAAGATTACTGTTGTTTTTTTGAACAAAAGCGGTATAGGCTGCAGGCACTTGGGACCGAGGAGACTTAAGCGCTCGCTTTCCTAAGAGCGAGCCATCCTGCAGCGGAAACCAACTGGATATCCCTATTTTAACTGTTTATACATGACCTGATGAGGTCCGATTCCTTCTATTTCAAAAACTCCTCCAACCGGATGCAATCCCTGCTTTAAGTAATACGCTTCCACACTTGTTCTCGCATTGCACCACCACAAATCCACTTTTCTTTCGGCGAGCACCTGTTCCGCTTTAATAAGCAAAGAGCTGCCTGCCTTTCTGTTTCGGTATTCCTGCAGGGTAGCCATGCCCCGCAAGCGGTACTGATGATCTCCAGATAGAAGCGGAATGACTTCTTCCGAAAAGCTTGCAATGCTGATTAGGAGTTCATCTTCATAGCACCCCAGGTGGAAGGAACTTTCGTTATTATCATTCTCGTAGCGGCAAGAGCTTACGGGCTGGCCGGGTCTTAGCAGCTTTTGCCTGAGAGGAACCGCTTCTTCGGAATGTATAAAGGTGACAATCATAATGTCGCATCCTTTGATAAAGATAAAATCGATTGAACCAGGCTTTCTACAGACTGGCTGCGGCTAAGCCTAGGGCTTTGTCCGCACCATAATGACATATACTCTGCGTTATTTTGTTCCGAAGCCGCTTTTCGGATTTCCTTTGTTAAATCATTTTGCAGCGGGTAGGGGAGAATTCTTGTTTCTTTTTCCATTTCATATATGAACTGATTTTTAATTCCGCGTGCTTCTTTTCCTGAGAAAGCATTCGTAACCACTACCTGATCCTCGCGTGCGTTCAAAACCGCTTCTTTGTATGCAGGATGAGCGCTGCTCTCAAAAGCCGTTAAAAAGGCCGTTCCCATTTGAACGCCCTGCGCTCCTAAGCAAAGGGCAGCTCTATATCCTCGTGCATCCATAATTCCGCCAGCTGCAATGACGGGTATTTTAACAAAGTCGCAAATCTGCGGAATGAGAGACATCAGCCCCATCATGTGATGAAAGGGCGGACCTGAAAACGTTCCGCGGTGTCCGCCTGCTTCACTTCCCTGGGCGACGATGGCATCAACTCCTTGTTCTTCAAGAAGGATTGCTTCCATCACGGAAGTGGCCGTGCCAATAACGATGGATCCGTTATCCTTTAATTCCTGAATGATGTGTTTTGCCGGCATGCCAAAGGTAAAGGAGCATACGGGAACCTTTTCCTTTAAAACGATTTCGAGCTGCTCCTCATAAATGCTCGTCCCTTCATTAAATACGGGGGGATTTTCATCTATATGGAGTTCTTCACGGAATGAGCGCAAGGCTTCAAACGCATTTTGAATTTCACTCCGGGAGGCATCAGGCTGTTCAGGGACAAAAAGGTTGACGGAATAGGGCTGATTGATGTTCTTTTTGATATCTGAGAGTAACGCTGAAAGGTCTCCAGGTGCCATATAGCCTGCACCGATTGAGCCGAGGCAGCCTGAGCGGGACACAGCGCAAACCAGTTCCGGGCCGGTAATGCCTCCTGCCATTGGCGCTTGGATGATGGGATAATTGATGCGAAGCAGTTCTGTTAAGGATGCTGTCACGTTCATTCCTCCATTTCATTATAGAAACTTTGACAAAGTCCTCTGTATTTCCTTCTATTGCAGCAAAAATAGGTCTGTTCTTAAAGCTGAAACGACAGCAGTTCGGCAAAAAAGAATAGCCGGATTCACGAAAACCAAAAGATTGAGACAATTCAGCGCAAGTGGAATATGATAATTGGGCACCGGACCCGATAGCTTTTTAACCTTCATTTATGGTATATTTTTTGAAGTGCATCTTGATATTTAAACCCGACTCTTCTCTAAGAGCTGAATAAACTGATATAGAACGAGGTATATACATGAACTTAAAACAGGAAATTAATAAGCGCAAAACGTTTGCGATTATTTCCCACCCGGATGCCGGGAAAACAACATTAACAGAAAAACTGCTTCTCTTCGGAAACGTGATCCGTTCTGCGGGTACCGTAAAAGGAAAGAAATCAGGAAAGTTCGCAGCATCCGACTGGATGGAAATTGAAAAAAAGCGCGGAATCTCTGTAACATCCAGTGTAATGAGCTTCCCTTATCATGAATTTCACGTCAACATTCTGGATACTCCCGGACATGAAGACTTCAGTGAAGATACGTACCGTACCCTGACTGCCGTTGACAGTGTAGTGATGATTATCGACTCAACAAAAGGGGTCGAGCCGCAAACAATTAAGCTGTTTAAAGTCTGCCGGATGCGCGGAATCCCCATATTCACGTTCATGAACAAGCTGGACCGTGAAGGGCGTGACCCGCTTGAACTGCTGGCGGAAATTGAAGAGGTACTCGGCATCGAGTCCTATCCGATGAACTGGCCGGTAGGAATGGGGAAACGCTTCCTCGGCATTTATGACCGCTATTCCGAATCATTTGTCCGCTTCAATGGGAATGAAGAAGAGACCGTTTATAAAGTAAATGAAATGGAAGAAAAAGCAGCTGATATTTACGAAAATCCAACCTACCAGGACACGCTGGGAGAGCTTGAACTTCTAAATGAGGCCGGCAATGATTTTGATCCTGAACGTGTTAGAAAAGGTGAATTGACTCCTGTATTCTTCGGAAGCGCCCTATCCAATTTTGGTGTTCAAACCTTCTTTGATACGTTCCTTCAATTTGCTGCTTCACCTCAGCCGCGCCGCACAAACGAAGGTTTTATCGAGCCGGAAAAAGAGGATTTCTCCGGATATGTTTTCAAAATACAAGCTAATATGAACACAAAACATAGAGACCGGATCGCCTTCCTGCGTATCTGCTCCGGTACGTTCGAACGCGGAATGAACGTAACGTTAAGCAGAACGAATAAAGTCATTAAGCTTGCACAGTCGCAATCCTTCATGGCAGGAGATCGGGAAACAGTGGACATTGCCTACCCGGGTGATATCATCGGAATCTACGACCCCAATGCCTATCAAATCGGGGATACCCTTGTAGCGGGTAAAGACCGGTTTGAATATGAAGAGCTTCCGCAGTTCCCGCCCGAAATGTTTAAAAAGGTTCGAGCGAAAAATGTTATGAAGTCGAAGCAATTCAAAAAAGGAATCGACCAGCTTGTACAGGAAGGCGCCATTCAGCTCTTCCGCCAGGAGCTTACAGATGATATCATTCTTGGCGCTGTCGGCCAGCTGCAATTCGAAGTGTTTGAAGAGCGCATGCGTTCCGAGTACAGTGTTGAAATTGAATTGACGTCTCTCGGTGACAGGATTGCCCGCTGGATCGAGGATGAAAAAGTGGACCGCAAAAAGTTCGATAACCGCAGTATGCTCGTAAAGGACCGCTATGGCCAGTACGCTGTCCTCTTCGAAAATTCCTTTACGTACCGTTATTTTAGAGATAATAACAAAGACATTAAGCTAATCGATTTGCTTGAGAGCAATGATTATCAGAGCTATACGGCTCAATAAGATGAAAAGATGCCCGGCGGAATGCCGGGCGTCCTTTTTTTGGGAGAAAACCGGAATAAAAAGCTGTGCGCTTATCTTGAAAAGTTTGGCGGCTGCCACTCTTTTTGGCGAAAACTGCCGAATGGGCGCTTTTCGACAGTTTCCGGTTGATAATCGACATTTCTTGGCGGCTATTCGACATACTTTCGCTGCTATTCGACATTCCGCGCCGCTGTTCAACAACCGAAGCCAAAAAAAAAGCGCCCCCGTAGCTGAGGCGCTTTGAAACCCTAATTTTCCAGTGTTTTTGGAACAGCAGAAAGATCTTTTTCTTTGTACAGGTGCTTTGCAAGCAGCGTCTGCAGAATGACGAACATGCCTCCAATGGTCCAATACAGGGGAAGGAATGCAGCTGCTCCGAATGACGCAGCCCCCATCATAATTGGCATCACATAGGCGACCATGGCCATTTGCTTTTGCTGTTCTGCCGGCATATCCATTTGGGAGACTTTTGCCTGCAGGAAGTAAACGGCTGCTGCGATGAACGGCATAATGGCGTCCGTATGCCCAAGGTCGAACCAGAGAAAGGAATGCGCGGCGATCTCCGGAGTTCTTTGTATCGCAAAGTAAAATCCGAAAAGAATAGGAGTCTGGATCAGGATCGGCAGACAGCCCATAGCCAGCGGATTGTACCCATGCTTCTGATAAAGCTGAAGCGTTTCCTGCTGCATAAGACGCTGTGATTCCGGGTCTTTTTTCTTGTCTTTGTATTTTTCCTGAAGCTTTTTCATTTCAGGCTGCAGGATCGCCATTTTTTTCTTCATTTGCTGCTGATTTTTGTATTGCTTCATCATGAACGGCATAAGGAGCAGACGGACTAGAAATGTAACGAGGATAATCGCTACTCCATAGCTGCCTCCGAATAGAGAAGCAGTATACTTGATCAAAGCAGAAAAAGGGAAAACAACAAAATGGTTAAAAAACCCGGTTGTCTCGCTATTGATTGGTGTATGATCTGCCGAGCATCCGCTTAGCAGGAGAACCGAAAAAGTCAGAAGTAATAAACTTGACCGTTTAAGGAACGTGAACATAGATGAATGGTTTGGCATAAGTGCCCTCCTCGTATTTTTATCGCTTGTGTATCGTACGAGAAGGGGTGGCGGTCCCCGTCATCATCTGGTGAAGAGGCCATTTTCATAATTCTGATAATCCAAGTATGCAGCTGATCCATGCCGCCGATAAAATAGCGGCAGGGTTTAGGAGCTGATATGTCCGGCTGCCAATTTCTTTTTATCGACATGTCCATTTTAACACTTTTTCCTGAAACATAGGCTAAAGCGAGGGTTCCGCCAGCCGAGACGACAAGGGTTACCAGCAGAATTAAATGGCTCATATCATTTAAAAAATCCAAATCCAGAAACACCTAGTTCACCTCCCTTCCTTTGTAATGCTTCTATTATATCATTTTTTAAGGGAAGGCATTCAAAAAACCGCCGGATTGTCCCGGCGGCTCGAAGATTTACAGCTCTAAATCTTTTATGTTTGCAAGCGGCATGAGAATTTCCTCAGGATTGAAGGCCTCAAGATCCTTCCCTTTGCTGATCTTCTTCGGTGCATCAGGATTGGCTAAAGCTCCTGTACCAAGGCTGACAAAATCAGCTTCTCCAGAGGAAATTAAGGAAGAAGCCTTTCTCGGATCCTGCAGCTGCCCGTTGGCGATAACCGGCAATCCGCTATATTCTTTTGCTGCTGCTGCAAGTGATTTTGTGCCGTCACCAAAGGATGATGCAGTACCATTGGCATCCGTAACGTGAATATAATCCAGCGGTGTTTTTCCCAGAAGGGAGAATATCGCTTCTGCATCCTTCTCTCCATGCGGCCATTTATAATTTGAATCCGACACCTTTGCCTGAGAAATCCGGATACCGATGATCATATCGTTTCCTGCCGCCTGCTGAACGTCATATATGATTTCCATTAACAGCCTCATCCGGTTCTGCAGGGAACCGCCATAGGAATCTTCTCTCTCATTTAAGCTCGCTGTCAGGAACTGATCAAGCAGATATCCATTTGCTCCGTGAATTTCTACGCCATTGAAACCGGCCTGGCGGGCATTCATAGCTGCGGCTGCAAAACCTCTTTTCACCTCCGTTATATCCTGTTCACTCATTTCTTTAGGTACGGCATATGGACCGGAGCCGCCATAGAACTCGAGCTGTTCGCCTTTAGGGGCAATAGCAGATGGTGCTGCTGTTTGTTTTGAATGAATGTTTCCCTGAGATTGGCCGCCTGCGTGCATGAGCTGGGCAATAATCAGGGCGCCGTGATCCTGAACGGTTTCAGTAATCGGTCTCCAGGAAGCAATATGGCCGGCGGATACTAAACCCGGCTGATTTAAATAGCCCTGGCTGTAGCGGCCGTCTGTATAGATCCCCTCAGAAATAACGGCGGCAAATCCGCCCTTTGCATAGCGTTTGTAATAGCGTTCCATTCGGGAATTAGCCATTCCATCTTCATCTGCACTGATTCGCGTCATCGGCGAGACAATGAAGCGGTTTTTTAATTTATAAGGTCCGAGTAGCTGTTCTGCAAAAAGTTCCGGGTAATTTCCCATGGCTCAATCCTCCAATATTATTGCGTGTAATCAAACCTTACCCGTTTTCACCATGTTAATCACTTATCAGCATTCTGCAGTGTTTTGCAGGGGCTGTTTTGTGAAATATAAAAAACAGATACAAAGGAGGCCTTCTCATGACAATTAAAGCGATTCTATTTGACGCCTACGGCACTTTGTTTGACGTTTACTCTGTAAAAGAAAAATGCGAGCAGCATTTTCAGGGAAAAGGGGAGGAAATCAGTCGGACGTGGAGAGAAAAACAGCTTGAATACTGTTTTTTGACACAGATTTTGCAAAAATATGAGCCTTTTGATCAGCTGACTGAAAAAGCGCTGAGAGCTTCTTTGGCGATTCATGGCACAGAAGGGAGCGAAAAAGAATGTGCAGAATTAATGAAAGAATACGAACAGCTGAGTCCCTTCGAAGAAACGGAAGAAGTATTAAAACAGCTTAAAGGTAAACAAACGTTTATTTATTCTAATGGAACGAGAGGAATGCTCGAACCTTTGATTGAAAATAATGGATTTCAAGATCTCATAGGAGCCTTGAGCGCAGATGAAATCAGACAGTACAAGCCGTCACCTGCTTCCTACAGTTATGCGATGGAAAAGCTTGGACTCGATAAAACCGATATATTATTTGTGTCCTCTAATCAGTGGGATATTGCAGGTGCTTCAAGCTTTGGATTTAAGACTGCCTGGATTAATCGGGCAAGGGAGCCTGTATCAGCATTAGGGTTCGAACCAGCGAATATATATTCTGATTTAAAAGGCCTTCTGGAAGAAAAATAATCCAGACCGAATCAAAAAAACCAGCTCTTCCATGTGGAGGAGCTTTTTTCCAATAAGTTAACGAAGTTGAAATATAATGTTTACATTGCTAAACATCCGGCAAACAGTACCTTAATAATTATGCAGTAATATGAATTTAGGGAAAGACAAGTGAATAGTAAATCGGTTAAATATGAGAAACCATAAAAAGAAGGGGATGCTTTAAAGAATCCTCGTTCGTTTTTATGGATTTTTTTGTTTGTAGAGGAAGGAAGGAAGCAGGATGGAGATACAGCGTGAGTTTATTAAACACCTTGAAAACGACAGGCTTATTTCTTCGATAAAAGACCCTAAGAGTCTTGAACTTTTTCTTGAGTCGGATATTCGATCGGCTTTTCTTTTAACGGGGAATATCAGTGTGATCAAGCGGTATGTCGATTTGCTCAAGGAAAATGGGAGGTTCGTTTTCCTGCACTTGGAAAAGATTCCGGGCATTAGTTTTGACAAGGAAGGGCTTAAATTTATAGCGAAATATGTCAAACCTACAGGGATTGTAACGACCAAAAGTTCCTTGATCCAATTCGCTAAAAAAGAGGGTTTGTTGACGATTCAGCGTTTGTTTTTAGTGGATACAGATGCACTGAAGAACGGTCTTCAAACTTCCTGCGAAATTAAGCCCGATGCTTTGGAGCTTATGCCGGGTCTTATTCCTGAACTGATTACAAAAGTAAAAGCAAAAACCGATTTGCCGATCATTACAGGCGGATTGATTTCAAATAAAGCACATATTCATGCTGCACTAGAGAGCGGCGCAATGGCAGTTTCGACTGGAAAGCCATGGCTTTGGAAAAAGCCTGAATTTTAAAGGATAAGCAGAAAGGTGGAATAAAGGATGAAAAGTGTAGAACTTTCCAGCCTCAGCAAATCCTATGACGGCAAGAATATGGTGATTGATTCTATAAATGCATCAATCAGGCCTGGGGAGTTTTTCGTGCTGGTTGGTCCTTCAGGGTGCGGGAAAAGCACCATTCTGCGGATGATTGCAGGACTTGAAGAAGTGAGCGGAGGGGAGCTGCGAATTGGAGATCGTGTGGCAAACAATCTTCACCCTAGCAAAAGGGACCTATCGATGGTTTTTCAAAACTATGCTCTGTATCCTCATTTGTCAGTAGCTGAAAACATTATGTTTGGATTATATTCGAAAAAAATTTCCAAGCAGGAGCAAAAAGCGCGATGTGCGGAAGCATGTGAAATGCTCGGTCTATCTGATTTGATGAAAAGAAAGCCGCGTGAACTTTCCGGCGGTCAAAGGCAGCGTGTAGCACTGGCCAGAGCCATCGTTACGCATGCACCTATATGTCTGATGGACGAGCCGCTGTCTAACCTGGACGCAAAACTGAGAGCGAAAATGCGCTCTGAAATTCGCCAGATTCAGCGGAAGCTTGGAATTACGATGATTTATGTGACGCATGATCAAACGGAGGCTATGACGATGGCAGACCGTATGATGATTATGAATGAGGGGGAAATTCAGCAGCTGGGCAAACCTCTTGAAATATACAACCAGCCGGCCAATTCCTTTGTCGCTTCGTTTATTGGATCCCCTCCAATGAATCTCGTGCACGCTAAGGCTGAAGGAAACCTTCTTCACCTTGGGG
The DNA here is from genome assembly GCF_018283675.1 of Metabacillus flavus. NCBI lineage: Bacteria > Bacillati > Bacillota > Bacilli > Caryophanales > Bacillaceae > Metabacillus > Metabacillus flavus. The sequence continues at coordinate 3,462,411 of NZ_JAGVRK010000001.1, read as the reverse complement.
AGAAGCATTTATTCGATCTTCCTCAGGAGGTATTGCTGTCTTTAGGATCGGAGTCTGTAGAAGCGGGAATCCGTCCGGAGCATTTAAAACAGGCGCCAATCGGAGAAGGAAAGCTTACAGGAATCATTGCCAATGCTGAAATTCTCGGAACAGAAACGCTGCTAAGCTTTGACATCTCCGAAGGGAAGCAATGGATTGCGAGATGGCCTGGACAATGGGATTTAGAACCGGGTGATCCGATTGAACTAACCTTTAATCACGAGGATCTGATTTTCTTTGATTCTCAGAATGGAACCAGGCTGAGCACCGGCTTATCGTCATCTGCTTCTTCACGGGAGCAGCCAATATGAATGCACTGGTTAAGAAAAATCAAGCTAAAACAATGGTGAAAACCGGAAATGGATTTTCTGATTTAGCTGCAGGTCTTCTGTACCTTCTTCCATCCTTGCTGCTGTTTGGTGTATTCCTGTTTTACCCGATGATCAGAACGATTTATCTCAGTTTTTTCTATACAGATCCTCAAGGCAATCCTATAGCATTTATCGGACTTGAAAATTTCACGTATCTGCTCCAGTCCGAGGCATTTTTAAACAGTGCAAAGGCAACAGGACTGTTTGTCCTGTATACAGTTCCGGCAGGTATTCTGCTCTCATTATTCCTTGCTTTAATCGCTAACCTGAAGCTTAAAGGCATCGGCATTTTCCGGACGCTTTTCTCTTCAACAATGGGAATGAGTGTCGCAGCATCCTCAATCATTTGGATGTTTATGTACAATCCCTCCATTGGAGTGTTTAACAAGCTTTTGAATTTGATTGGTTTTGAGGGTCACCAGTGGCTGCTGGATCCAAACACTGCCTTACTTTCTGTTGCTCTATCAACCATTTGGATGAACACAGGCTTTGCCTTTCTAATCCTGCTTGGCGGCCTGCAGAACATTGATGAACAGCTTTACGAGAGTGCAAGAATTTCAGGAGCAGGATCCTTTTATCAGCTTAGACGAATTACACTCCCGATGCTGTCGCCAACATTATTTTTCATTACTACTGTTTCTCTTATTAATGCATTTCAGACCTTTGGCCAAATCGATATTTTAACCAAAGGCGGTCCGGTACAATCCACCAACGTGATTGTTTACTCGATCTATCAGGATGCCTTTGTTAATTACAATGCTGGTTCGGCCAGTGCACAAGCGGTCCTGCTGTTCTTCTGCATACTGGCAGTGACGGTATTGCAATTCAGGCTTGGAGAAAAGAAGGTGCATTATCAATGAGCCTTATGAAAAAAAGTTTATTGTACGTGCTGCTCGTTATTTCAGCTCTGTTCATGATGTTTCCGATTGTATATGCAGTCATGATCAGTTTCATGCAAGGAGGAGAAGTCCTTCAGGGGAAGCTGTTTCCCTCGTCCTTTTCCTTTGAAAACTATCAATCGGCCTTTCAACAAGTTCCCCTGCTTCATTTTTTAATGAACAGTCTTATTGTATCGGTCACTGTAACAGCAGGCCAGCTAATCGTGTCATCATTGGCGGCATTCGCGTTTGTGTTTATTAAATTCAGAGGACGAAATACACTCTTCTTTCTCTTTATATCTACGATGATGATCCCTTGGGAAGCGACGATGGTTCCGAATTACTTAATTGTGCAGAAGCTTGGGTGGATCAATCAGTACAGCTCGCTTACCATTCCATTTTTTGCACTTGCCTTTGGAACGTTCTTGCTCAGGCAGCAATTTAAGACGATTCCATATGAGCTTTTTGAAGCATCGCAGGTAGCAGGTATAAGCCGATTCCGCTTTTTTTGGAAAGTGGTCCTGCCTGTATCCAAGACGAGTATGATAACTCTTGCTATTTACAGCTTCTTAACTACATGGAATATGTATTTATGGCCGCTTCTCGTCACAAACAACGAGAAGGTAAGAACAGTTCAAATTGGTCTGAAGCAAATGCAATCACAAGAGGTTTCTTCCGAATGGGGAACAGTCATGGCGGCTGCAGTCATTGTTGTCCTGCCTACTCTGATTCTGCTGTTCGCAGGACAGAAGCACCTTCAAAAAGGGTTGACTCAAGGTGCAATAAAATAACGTTTGTACAAACAGCGGGTATTTCACCCGTCAATTAGCTGAATGAGGGCATGGATTGGCCGGTTCATCTTTCTTCTACATATGAAGGGGAATCAAGCCGGTCCATGCATAATCAAATAAAAATCAGGAGAGATGTTAGATGAAAAAGGTATTGATATTGATTACTGCGCTAATGCTGATCGTGCTCTCAGCATGCGGCGGAACACAGCCGGAGAAAGAAACAGCAAAGCCTGTGAAGAAAAACGCTGAAGGTAAAATTGAAGTAACGTTTTGGCATGCAATGGCTGGAGATTTAGAGACTTCTTTAAAAGAGATTGTAAATGAATACAATAAATCCCAGGATAAGATTGAGGTTAAGCCTGTATTTCAAGGCACATATGAAGAAGCCCTTACAAAATTCAATACCGTTGCGGGATCTCCTGAAGCTCCAACCATTATGCAGACGTTTGAAGTTGGCACAAAGTATATGATCGACAGCAACAAAATCGAGCCTGTCCAAAAGTTTATTGATCAAGACAAATTTGACACATCTCAATGGGAAAAAAATATCTCCAATTACTACACAGTGGATGGCAAACAGTATTCTATGCCTTTTAATTCTTCCACACCAGTTTTGGTATATAACAAGGATGCGTTTAAAAAAGCTGGACTGGACCCTGAAAAAGCTCCGCAAACTTACAGCGAGCTGAAAAGTGCAGCACAAGCTCTTACGACTGGCAGCCAAAAAGGATTTTCGATCCTAAATTACGGGTGGTTTTTTGAAGAAATGGTAGCTGTACAGGGCGGAACCTATGTGGATAAGGAAAATGGACGCAAAGGGGACGCGGAAAAAGCTACTTTCAATGGACCGGAAGGAAAACGAGTTTTTGATCTGATCAGCCAAATGCACAAAGATGGATCATTCTACAATAGCGGACAGAACTGGGATTCAATGAGAGCAGCATTCCAATCACAAAAAATTGCCATGTTCCTTGACTCCTCTGCAGGAATCAAAGAATTGATTGACAACGCTCCGTTTGATATAGGGGTTGCTTATATTCCTGTTCCTGATGGTATCGAAAGACAAGGGGTTGTCGTTGGCGGAGCATCACTTTGGATGTCCAAAGGTACTGCAGAAGAGGAACAGCAGGGCGCATGGGATTTCATGAAGTATCTTTCTACACCTGAAGTGCAGGCTAAATGGCATGTTGACAGCGGTTATTTCTCAATCAATCCGAAAGCATATGAGCAGGATATCGTGAAAAAAGAGTGGGAGAAGTATCCTCAGCTTAAGGTGACGGTGGACCAGCTGAAAAATACAAAGCCTTCTCCGGCTACACAAGGAGCCTTGATTTCCGTTTTCCCTGAATCCAGACAAAAAGTTGTAACTGGAATGGAAAGCTTATATCAAGGGACAGATCCTCAAGAAGCATTGAATCGGGCAGCAAAGGAAACAGAACGATCGCTTGAGATGGCTAATCGCAAGCAGAAGTAAGCTTCAAAGGGCTGGCCGGGAGACGATCATCTTGGCCGGCCCTTTATTTCTTAGAATGGAGTTGCAGACATGAAGATATTTGCTCACAGAGGATGCAGCGGACAGTATCCGGAAAATACGATGCTTGCTTTTAGAAAGGCGATAGAAGTGGGGGCAAGCGGAATTGAATTGGATGTTCAAATGTCAAAAGACGGTGAACTTGTCGTCATTCATGACGAAAGAATTGACCGAACGACAGATCGATTGGGATATGTAAAGGACATGACATATAAGGAATTGCGGAATGCAGATGCAGGAAGCTGGTTTCATCCGTCTTTTCATAATGAAAGGATTCCTCATCTAGAGGAAGTGCTGGACTTGCTTTTGGAAGACCAGTCAGGTATGACTTTAAATATCGAATTGAAAAATGATGTATTCGACTATCCTGGGCTTGAGGAAAAAGTAATGCTGCTTGCGGAAGACAAAAAGCTTGCCAGCAGAATCATTCTCTCCTCTTTTAACAAAGCAAGCGTGAGTAAAATGAAACAATTGAATAAGACGTTTGAAATCGCCTGGCTTTTTGAAGGGGTTGAGCCGAACGCTGCCGCGATTGCTGAAGAACTGGGGTGCGACAGCATACACTGTCCGGCAGAATTCAGTCTCTCCGCACCCGGATTGGATTATATGAATAACGGAGGAACGTTAAGGGTTTATACAATTAATGACCTCGGTTCATATCAAAGTCTTATTCATACAAAAGTGTCGGCAGTGATGACAGACTTTCCAGATTTGCTGTTGGGCAGAATTGAAGATTAGCTCACTATTAGCCTATCCAGCATTCTCGGAGCATGATAGAATAACGGTAATATCAAGAAGGAAGAGGGCGTTTCACAATGCTGACGAAAGCCATTCTGGCATTGATTTTTCCGTTTGTTCTTGTCGTGCTTTTTACGAGAGTAACGTACAGTTATATAGTAGGGACTGCTTTAACCGCTGCACTCATCATCGCTTCTTACTTTAAAGGGTATACAGAATTTGACTATATTGTGGGGCTGGATGCTGTATCGCTTGTTGCAGGAGCTATGTACGCACGTAAAATGAACCGCAAGCCCAACCATTTGAATAAATAGACAGAAACCGTGCGATGCGCGGTTTTTTCTGTACATATAAGCTGCATATAAAGAAAAAGATTGCGAAAGGCCAAAAGCGGGAAAACTGATAGACAGAATGAAAAAAACTGCAAACGTCAGTTCGTATCTTTGGAATTTCCCATATAGTGTATGGTAAAATATAAAGACGATAATGCGTGAATTGGGGGCATTTGTGTGGAACATCGGTTTGATTTAGTCTCGAAGTATAAGCCGGAAGGCGATCAGCCCGCGGCCATTAAGAAACTTGTTAAAGGAATCAATGAAGGAAAGAAACACCAGACGCTTCTAGGGGCAACAGGAACAGGGAAAACATTTACCGTTTCAAATGTCATCAAGGAAGTCAATAAGCCGACCCTCGTGATTGCTCATAATAAAACGCTGGCAGGCCAGCTCTACAGTGAGTTTAAGGAGTTTTTTCCTAACAATGCTGTAGAGTATTTTGTGAGTTATTATGATTACTATCAGCCGGAAGCCTATGTTCCTCAGACCGATACTTTTATAGAAAAGGATGCAAGCATCAATGACGAAATTGACAAGCTGCGCCACTCCGCCACTACCTCTTTGTTTGAACGAAGGGATGTCATCATCATTGCCAGTGTATCCTGCATCTACGGCCTCGGTTCTCCGGAAGAATATAAAGAGCTTGTAGTCTCTCTTCGAACAGGAATGGAACTTGAACGGAATCAGCTCTTAAGACGTCTTGTAGACATCCAGTATGAGCGGAATGACATTGACTTCAAGCGCGGAACATTCAGGGTACGCGGGGATGTCGTGGAAATCTTTCCTGCATCCAGGGATGAGCACTGCATGAGAATTGAATTTTTCGGGGACGAAATTGACAGGATTCGGGAAGTGGACGCTTTAACCGGGGAAATACTTGGCGAGCGCGAACACGTTGCGATCTTCCCTGCCTCTCACTTCGTAACCCGTGAAGAAAAAATGAGCGTTGCTATAGGAAACATTGAAAAAGAGCTGGAGGAAGAATTAGTCAAGATGAGGGAAGCAGGCAAGCTTCTAGAGGCTCAAAGACTTGAGCAAAGGACGAGGTATGATCTTGAAATGATGAGAGAAATGGGCTTTTGCTCTGGAATTGAGAACTATTCCCGTCATCTTACTTTAAGACCTCCCGGTTCCACTCCCTATACATTAATTGATTATTTTCCGGACGACTTTATGATTGTTGTCGACGAGTCTCACGTTACCCTTCCGCAGGTGCGCGGAATGTTCAACGGGGACCAGGCGCGCAAGCAGGTTCTGGTCGATCATGGATTCCGTTTGCCTTCTGCAAAAGATAACAGACCGCTTCGATTCGAAGAGTTTGAAAAACATATGACGAATATGGTTTATGTTTCGGCGACACCGGGACCGTATGAAATAGAGCATACAGACGAAATGGTGGAGCAGATCATCCGTCCTACCGGATTACTCGATCCTACTATTGAAGTCCGGCCTATTCAGGGACAAATTGATGATTTAATCGGGGAAATCAATGCAAGAGTCGAAAAGAATGAACGTGTTCTCATTACCACTTTAACGAAAAAGATGTCCGAGGATCTGACCAATTACCTCAGAGAAATTGGAATCAAAGTCAATTACCTCCACTCCGAAATAAAAACACTCGAGCGGATTGAAGTAATACGCGACCTGCGGCTCGGTAAACATGACGTTCTCGTCGGAATTAACCTTCTCCGGGAAGGACTGGATATACCTGAAGTGTCATTGGTAGCCATTCTGGACGCGGATAAAGAAGGGTTCCTTCGCTCTGAACGTTCTCTGATTCAGATTACCGGACGAGCAGCCAGAAACTCAAATGGCCACGTTATTATGTATGCGGACAAAATTACGAATTCAATGGAAGTTGCAATAAATGAAACGAAGCGCCGCCGTGAAACACAGGAAGAATACAACCGCGTTCACGGGATTGAACCGAAAACGATTCAAAAAGAAATTCGCGATGTAATACGGGCAACGATGGAAGCAGTAGAAGAAGATACAGATCAAGCAGCGCCGGCTATTGCGAAGCTCACTAAGAAAGAGCGTGAAAAAGTGATTGCCCAAATGGAGAAAGAAATGAAGGATGCTGCCAAGGGACTGGATTTCGAACGGGCCGCAGAGCTTCGTGACTTGCTAATAGAGCTGAAAGCGGAAGGATGACAAAGTATGGCTAGTGAACACATTGTAGTAAAGGGAGCCAGAGCGCATAACCTTAAAAATATAGATGTCACGATCCCGCGGAATCAGCTCGTCGTATTGACAGGCCTATCGGGATCAGGAAAATCATCGCTTGCCTTTGACACGATTTATGCGGAAGGGCAGCGCAGGTACGTCGAGTCGCTTTCTGCCTATGCCAGGCAATTCCTCGGCCAAATGGACAAACCCGATGTTGATTCCATTGATGGATTATCTCCGGCTATATCCATTGACCAGAAAACAACGAGCCGGAATCCGAGATCGACGGTTGGGACGGTAACAGAAATTTATGACTATTTAAGACTTCTTTATGCACGGGTTGGACGCCCTGTCTGTCCGAACCATGGGATTGAAATTACTTCACAGACCATCCAGCAGATGGTGGACCGGATCATGGAATTCCCGGAGCGCACGAAGCTGCAGGTTCTTTCTCCAGTTGTCTCAGGACGGAAGGGAACTCATTCCAAAACCCTGGAAGACATCAAAAAGCAGGGGTATGTCAGGGTTCGTGTGAATGGAGAAATGCAGGAGCTTTCTGAAGAAATCATCCTGGAAAAAAACAAAAAGCACTCCATCGAAGTGGTGATTGACCGGATTGTAATCAAAGACGGAATTGAGGCAAGACTCAGCGACTCTCTTGAGGCAGCGCTTGCCCTTGGTGAAGGAAAGGTCATGATTGACGTCATTGGGCAGGAGGAGCTTTTGTTCAGCGAGCATCATGCATGCCCTTATTGCGGATTTTCTATTGGAGAGCTTGAACCAAGGATGTTCTCTTTTAACAGTCCTTTTGGCGCCTGTCCTTCATGTGACGGTCTTGGTTCTAAACTGGAAGTAGACCGCGAACTGGTCATTCCGAATGAGCACCTAACGCTTAAACAGCATGCTATTGCTCCATGGGAGCCTACAAGCTCTCAGTATTATCCGCAGCTCCTGGAAGCTGTCTGCAGCCATTATGGAATCGATATGAATATCCCGGTCAAGGATCTGCCAAATCATCAATTGGATAAGATTTTACTCGGAAGCGGTAAAGATGAAATTTACTTCCGCTATGAAAACGACTTTGGGCAGGTAAGAGAAAGTTATATTAAGTTTGAAGGTGTAATGAAAAACATTGAGCGCCGCTACCGTGAGACGAGTTCGGATTACATCCGCGAGCAGATGGAAAAATATATGGCTCAGCAGCCGTGTCCTACGTGCAAAGGATACAGGCTGAAGAAAGAAACGCTCGCTGTTAAAATTGACGGCCGCCATGTTGGGGAAACGACCACCCTTTCTGTTCAGGAAGCGCACGACTTTTTCGGGAAGCTTGATTTGACTGAAAAGGAAATGAAAATTGCCAAATTAATTTTAAGAGAAATTTGCGAGCGGCTCAGCTTCCTTATCAATGTCGGCCTGGATTACCTGACCTTGAACCGTTCAGCAGGCTCCCTTTCCGGAGGAGAAGCACAAAGGATCAGGCTTGCTACTCAAATCGGTTCCAAGCTGACAGGCGTTCTGTATATATTGGATGAACCGTCCATCGGCCTTCATCAGCGTGACAATGACCGTCTCATTGAAACGCTGCAGAATATGCGGGACATCGGGAATACTCTTATTGTCGTAGAGCATGATGAAGATACGATGCTTGCTGCCGACTATCTAATTGATATCGGTCCCGGAGCGGGCGTGCACGGAGGAAACGTAATTTCCGCCGGATCTCCAAAGGAAGTAATGAAGGATAAGGATTCTCTGACCGGAATGTATCTGTCCGGCAAAAAATTTATCCCTCTCCCTCAGGAACGGAGAAAACCGGATGGCCGCTATATTGAGATTAAAGGAGCAAAGGAAAATAACCTGAAAAATGTGTCGGTTAAATTTCCTTTAGGAACTTTTATTTCAGTTACGGGTGTATCAGGTTCAGGAAAAAGTACGCTCGTTAACGAAATTCTGCATAAATCGCTTGCGCAAAGGCTTCATAAAGCTAAAACAAAGCCTGGAGAGCATAAAGAGATTTTAGGTATTGAACATTTAGATAAAGTAATCGACATTGATCAATCGCCGATCGGCAGAACGCCCCGTTCCAACCCAGCGACCTACACAGGCGTATTTGATGATATCCGAGATGTGTTTGCTTCGACAAATGAGGCAAAGGTCAGAGGCTATAAAAAGGGCCGTTTCAGCTTCAATGTAAAAGGCGGCCGCTGCGAGGCCTGCCGCGGTGATGGGATCATCAAGATTGAAATGCATTTTCTTCCGGATGTATACGTACCTTGCGAAGTGTGCCATGGCAAGCGGTACAACCGGGAAACACTTGAAGTAAAATACAAAGGCAAAAATATTTCGGATATTCTTGAAATGACGGTTGAAGATGCGCTGGATTTCTTTGAGAACATCCCTAAAATACACCGCAAGCTGCAGACCATTTATGATGTCGGACTTGGATATATCACTCTTGGCCAGCCGGCCACTACCCTTTCTGGCGGAGAAGCGCAGCGGGTGAAGCTTGCTTCCGAGCTGCACCGCCGTTCAACCGGGCGCTCTCTTTATATTCTCGATGAACCAACGACCGGTTTGCACGTTGATGACATCGCCAGGCTGCTAAAGGTGCTTCAGCGTCTTGTTGAGAATGGAGATACGGTACTGGTTATTGAGCATAATCTCGACGTCATTAAAGCAGCGGATTATTTGGTCGACCTTGGTCCGGAAGGCGGAAATGGCGGAGGCCAGATTATTGCCTCCGGTACACCTGAACAAGTTATGGAAGAAAAGGCGTCCTATACCGGACATTATTTAAAACCGATTGTTGAACGGGAACGCGAACGGATGAAAAAACTCGTTAAAGAAAAAGAAGCCGTCGCGAAATAAGTTCGGGCCAGCTCATTTATTGAGCTGGCTATTTTCATATAGTGAAACCAATCACCTTTTAGAATCGTAAAAGTATGTAAAGGAGATGGAACTTCATGAAAACCGATAAATTACTTTCTGCCCTGTGTTATTTTAGTGTGCTGTTTGCACCGTTCTTGCTTCCGCTTATCGTTTACTTTGTCACAGATGATACTGAAACAAAATCACATGCAAAAAAATCATTTTTTTCTCATGTTATTCCGGCTATCACTATTATTGCCTACCTGTTTATTTTCCTTGGTGCTGCCTTTGCCGGACAGAATGAGCTGATTGGAATTGTTTTTCTCTCGGGTTTCCCCGTCGTCTTGATTGTTAACCTTATCGTTTTCGTTTGGAACATTGTTAAGGGAATTAAGATATTAAAAACAGTTTAAAGGGATTGATTTTCATCTTGCCGAATAGGGTGTTACTAGGTTGTATTTTTAGGAGGAGTTATCGTGCAGGAAGAACGCCGAAGAATATTGAAGCTTGTAGAGGAAGGAAAGCTGAATGTAGAAGAAGCGCTCTCTCTCATAGAAAAGCTTGATCATGAGAAGGAAAGCCATGAGAAAAAATGGGCTTCCTTTACACCCTCAATTTTACTGAAAAAGGATGACAAAGGCGGCCAGCAGAGTGCTTATCAAGAGAACCAGGAAGGTTCATCTTCCGGAAAAACCGCATCTAAACTAATGAGCTGGATTGATTTTGCCGTGAAGAAAGTAAAAGAATTGGATCTGGATTTAGCCATTGGCTCATCATTTGATGTTCAGCATATTTTTCAATTCAGCGGAAAAGGTCTGAGAGAATGGGATGTACAAATAGTCAATGGCAACGTCACATTCAAACCTTGGCCAGAAGATGAAGTGCGCATTGAATGCGAAACGAAGGTTTATCAGACTGAGGATTCTGCTCAGGCAAAAGAGGCCTTTCTTAAAAGCTTTTATTGTGAAATGGAAGGCAGCAAGCTAAGAATTCAATGCGAGAAAAAATCAATGAAGGCGAATGTTCTCATCTTATTGCCGGCAAAGGTATATGAGTCTGCGAAAGTTAAGCTGTTTAGCGGTCCGATAAGAGGGGAACAGCTAACAGTAAAGGACTTTAAAGCCAAAACCGCCAACGGAGTGATCTCACTAACATCACTGAGCGGTGAAAAAGCAGAGCTTGAAACAGCAAATGGGCAAATTAAATTGGCTCAGCACCAATTTCAAACGGTCGAAGCCGAAACCATTCACGGAATGATTGACGTAAGCGGAGCAGGGAGGAAGCTTGACCTGCAGAGCTTCAACGGGAAAATCCTCCTGCACGCGTCAGATCCTGAATGCAAAACGATTCATTGCAGTGCCGCCACCGGCAGCGTGGAAATTTCAATTCCGCAAGCCGTTAAGGCAAATGGGGAATTGAAATCAAATCTCGGGTCCCTGCATTGCTACTTGGATGCTCTAGAAGTAACAAGTGAAAAACACGAGTCGATCGCAAAGGAATTGAAATTCCGATCGAACGAAACCGCTAAAGGTGATTTGTCTGTGTTCGCTGATTCAAAAACAGGCTCTGTTGTTTTAAAGCATATGGAGAGGTGAGAAAAATGGGAAAACTGACTCGTTCAACTACGAATAAAAAATTAGCCGGAGTATTAGGAGGCATTGCAGAGAGATTTGGTTTAAATGCAAACCTGCTGCGCGTGATTTACGTAATTGCTATGTTTGCTACCGGCGGTGCACCGTTAATTATTGCTTATTTTGTTTTAGTGCTTTTACTGAAAAAAGACGGGGACCAGATACATGGTTAGGTGGATCATCAGCGTTTTAATCAATGCAGTCATTTTAATGGTCTGCGCGCTGATTTTCAAAGACAATTTTCAAATTGTCAGCATCTGGGCTGCAGTCGTGGCAAGCCTGGTTCTATCTATTATCAATTTTTTAATAAAACCATTTTTGGTTATTTTGACACTGCCCGTTACAGTGTTAACACTTGGTCTGTTCCTCTTTGTCATCAATGCCATTACCCTCATGATTACGCAAGCAATCATGGGTGACGCATTTAATATCGATGGATTCGGAACCGCCATTTTAGCGGCCATTGTCATTTCCCTGCTGCACCTTGTCGTGCAAAAAGGGGTTATTGAGCAAATACGGGATAACAAGTAGATCAGCGCTGAGCCGCTGGTCTTTTTTATTTTCACAGTCTGCAGCGCTCCCAGTAAAATCTCATTTGTACTTTCAGTGAAAATGGGAATGATAACGACCAGGTGATGAAATGAAATATATACGCATACTGCTCATCCTGCTGGTCATCTTTGTCTTAACTGCTCTCCCTTATAAAGGACATGCCGGTGAGGATTTCTCTTTTGTATGGATGACGGATACTCAATATTACGTTAGAGACCATCCGAAAATTTTAACGAGTCAAATGAATTGGATTGTAAAAAACAGAATGCCCGAAAGACTTTCTTATTTAGTTCATACAGGAGACTTGGTGCATAATTCCGGTCAGTACAGCCAATGGGAAAGAAATCATCAGGCTTTCCGCAGGCTTGATGCCCAAGGATTTTCATATGGTGTTCTGCCTGGCAATCATGACTTTACAGGCAGCGGGGGTCTTCAGCCATACTATCGTTTTTTCGGGGAGCATCGATTTGATGCCAAGCCGTATTATAAGGGTTCCTTTTTAGATAACTGCGGTCACTATGACTTAGCGGGTGGCAAGGTTTTTCTTTACATGGGCTGGTGCAAAGCCGGCAAAGGGGAAGTGAAATGGATGAACCGTGTGCTGAAGCATTATAGGAACAAAGAAGCGGTTATGGCCTTTCATGATTACCTGACGTATCAGGGAACACGAAGCAAAAATGGAGATAGAATTTATAAGGATGTAGTCGTCCCAAATAAAAATGTAAAACTGGTCCTTAGCGGCCATTATTACGGAATTGCCAAAAGAGTGGACGTACCCCAAAAGGGCAGAAAAGTCTATCAGCTGCTTGCCAACTACCAGGGGCTCCCTCAAGGCGGCGGCGGTTACATGCAGATCTTAACCTGGAAACAAGGCGGGATCCGAGTCAGGTCCTACTCTCCTTATTTGGATAAAGAATGGGCAAAACCTTATTTTTTGAAAATGGATTGAACCTTCTTATTCAGGAGGTTCTTTTTTGACTTGCTCCTATGTTGTGCAGTCCTTTTTACCCGTTATCGCAATTTAGCTTTCCAGAAAAAATTCTCCTAAACCTTGCCGCAATTCAGACGCCGTCTTGAAAGACTATATCAGCAGAGATAAAAGTGCTAAAATGGAAGAAGATTTCACTTATGGTGTTGGCTAAAGGAGGGCTCATCTATGCCTAAAGTACGTACAAAGGATTTAATGGAAAAATTCAAGATGGAACTGTTTAGCGGTGAAGAAGGGATTAACCGGCCTATTACAACAAGCGATTTGTCCAGACCGGGACTTGAGATTGCGGGTTATTTTGCATACTACCCGAAGGATCGCGTTCAGATTCTAGGCAAAACCGAGCTTTCGTTTTTTGAAAAATTATCACGTCATGAAAAAGAAGAGCGGATGACGGCGTTATGTACTCCGATTACTCCCGCAATAATCGTTTCACGTGAGCTTGATATTCCAGAGGAGCTGACGGAGGCCTCTGAAAGAAGCGGCGTACCTGTTCTGCGTTCTTCCATGAAAACTACCCGTCTATCCAGTCATTTAACGAACTTTTTAGAAAGCAAGCTTGCCCCTACTACAGCCGTGCACGGGGTATTGGTTGACATTTATGGGGTAGGAGTACTGATTATCGGTAAAAGCGGTGTGGGGAAAAGTGAAACCGCACTTGAGCTTGTTAAGCGCGGCCATCGTCTTGTAGCCGATGATTGTGTTGAAATCAGGCAGGAGGATCAAAACACACTGATTGGAAATGCGCCTGAACTGATTGAACATCTCCTGGAAATCCGCGGACTTGGCATTATTGACGTGATGACATTGTTCGGGGCCGGTGCAGTCCGGAGCAATAAGCGGATAACGCTTGTGATTGATTTGGAAACATGGGATGCGAAAAAGCAATATGACCGCCTGGGCTTAGAAGAAGAGACGATGAAAATTATTGATACAAATATTCAAAAACTGACGGTACCGGTTCGCCCCGGACGAAACTTGGCCGTTATTATTGAAGTAGCAGCTATGAACTTCCGTCTGAAGCGGATGGGTCTAAATGCTGCTGAGCAATTCACGACAAAGCTTGCTGATGTAATTGAAGAAGGAGAACGCTGATTAACGGTCAGAAGAGGAGCTGAAGGGAATGTTAGGAACGATCCAGCCGCTTAATCCGATTGCGGTTGAGCTTGGAGGGCTGCAGGTTCATTGGTACGGGGTCATAATCGGCCTCGGGGCCCTGCTCGGCCTGTGGATTGCAGTAAGGGAAAGTGTAAGAAGAGGTCTTCATAAAGATACATTTGTCGATTTAGTACTCTTTGCTATTCCGATTGCAATCATTTGCGCAAGGCTTTACTACGTAGCATTTCAGTGGGATTATTATTCTCAGAATCCCGCAATGATTCCTCAGATTTGGCAGGGAGGACTCGCCATCCACGGAGGTCTGATTGGCGCAGTGGCAACAGGCGTAGTCTTTGCCAGAATCAAAAAGCTGTCATTTTGGAAAATCGCTGACATTGGAGCGCCGAGTATCATATTGGGGCAGGCGATCGGGCGCTGGGGAAATTTCATGAATCAGGAAGCCTTCGGCGGTCCGGTTACGAGAGGATTTTTAGAAAATCTCCATCTGCCAAATTTCATCATTAACCAGATGTACATAGACGGTCAATATTATCACCCGACCTTTTTATATGAGTCCCTTTGGAATTTAGCCGGCTTTGTTTTGCTGCTATTCCTGCGAAAAGTGAATTTAAGAAGAGGGGAACTGTTTTTATCCTACGTAATCTGGTATTCAATCGGCCGATTCTTCATTGAGGGAATGAGAACGGACAGTTTAATGCTGACCGCAGACCTGCGCATTGCCCAGGTCATCTCGATTGTGCTGATTTTAACGGCAGTCGGAATTATCATTTACCGCCGCATGAGCGGCCTTTCAAAGAAGAGATATCTGGATTCATAATAAGGAGTGATTCGACTGAAGGCGAGTTTAGCAAATGGCTGGAAGACGGGGCTTGCTACAACATGGACGCTTGGAAAAGTCATTTTTCCCGTGACGCTTCTCGTAGGGATCCTTCGTCATACACCTGTATTAGATTGGATTGTTCAGCTTATAGCACCTCTGATGGGGCTGATTGGATTAAGAGGAGAGGCGGCCATCCCGCTTGTCCTCGGGAATTTTTTAAACCTGTACGCAGGCATTGCCGGAATCCTGACACTCGATTTATCTGTTAAGGAAGTTTTTATATTAGCCGTCATGCTGTCATTCTCTCATAATCTGATTATCGAATCGACAGTAGCTGCCAAAGTGGGGATTAAGCTTTGGCTGATTCTCATTGTGAGAGTGGGGCTCGCCATAATTTCGGCGGCTGTCATCAATCTGTTCTGGAGAGGCGGCAGTGAAATGGCGCAGTACGGCTTCATTTCGAAAAGCCAGACTCAGCCGAATGGATGGGGAGAAATCCTGCTTGATTCAATCGGCAAGGGCGTGATTGGAATCTTGCAGCTTGCGGCCATAGTGATTCCGCTTATGATCATCATGCAGTTTATGAAGGATCTTGGCTGGCTAAAGGTATTTTCCAAATGGATGGCCCCGGTTACGAGATTCCTTGGAATGAGAGAGAATACCTCAATGACACTCGTTGCCGGCTTAACGATTGGACTCGCATACGGAGCGGGCGTCATGATTCAGGCAGTGAAAGAGGACGGAGTGAGCTACCGTGATCTCACACTTGCTTTTATTTTCCTCGTTTCCTGCCATGCTGTGGTGGAAGATACACTTATTTTTGTTCCGCTCGGAATTCCAGTACTGCCACTATTTTTAATAAGAGTCATCACCGCGGTCCTATTAACCATCATTATTGCAAAGCTATGGAAGCAGCCTGATTCTTCAGCTAGAAAGGAACCTGTTCATGAAAAGGAATACCATTCTGTTTGATTTGGACGGAACATTAATTAATACAAACGAATTGATTATCGAATCGTTTCTTCATACACTGAATCACTACAGGCCCGGCGAGTACAGCCGCGAGCTTGTCCTGCCGTTTATCGGTCCGACTCTGCACGATACCTTTCACTCAATCGATCCTGAGAAAGTCGAGGAAATGATAGGGATGTACCGGGCCTTCAACCATAAGCAGCACGATGCTTTAGTTACAGAATTTGCGACAGTTTTTGAGACCGTTCAGAAGCTTCATCATGATGGGTTTAAGCTGGGCATTGTCACGACGAAAATCAGAGACACCGTAAACATGGGGCTGAAATTAACAAAGCTTGACCAGTTCTTTGATGTCGTTGTTACCCTGGATGACGTTGAACACGCCAAGCCGCATCCTGAGCCTGTCTTGAAGGCGCTGGAACTGCTTGGCTCAAAGCCTGATGAAGCAATCATGGTAGGAGATAATCATCATGATATTGAAGCCGGTCAAAACGCAGGGACCTTAACCGCGGGCGTAGCCTGGACGATAAAAGGAAGAGAATATCTTTCAGCATACAAACCCGACTTTATGCTGGAGCAAATGAGTGATTTGCTCCCCATCGCTGGAGTGGAAAAAGCTTGAGACAAACGACGCGCTATCCTGTTTCCGGTGCGAACTCCCTTTGGCACATCTATAAAACGGTGCCCTTCTGGAAGGTCGCCAGAAATTTCATCATCATTCAGCTTGCAAGGTACACCCCGTTTCTCGGCATGAAAAACTGGATGTACCGGACATTCCTTGGAGTAAAGACAGGTGAGCAAACCTCGTTTGCGCTCATGGTCATGCTGGATGTCATGTTTCCGGAAAAAATTCAAGTCGGCCGCAATTCCGTAATTGGATACAATACCACCATCCTGGCACACGAATACCTCATTAAAGAATACCGTCTTGGTGATGTGATCATCGGGGATGAGGTGATGATTGGTGCCAACAGCACCATATTGCCGGGTGTAACAATCGGAGACGGAGCAATCGTCTCCGCCGGAACCCTTGTGCACAAAGATGTACCAGCCGGAGCCTTCGCAGGCGGCAACCCCATGCAGATCATTTATACAAAAGAAGAAATGGAAAAAAGAGCGACGATCGAACCCGCTGAACAGAAAGACTGATTCTGTTTTGCGGGTTTTTATTGGTGGTGCGGTTCCAGGCATTATCGTGAAAAGGAGTAATGCCAGGGAAGAATGCCAGGCAACATCGGGAAAAAGAGCAATGCCAGGGAAGAATGCCAGGCATCACCTGGGAAACCATCAATGCCAGGCAAGAATGCCAGGCATTACCGGGGAAAGCAGCAATGCCAGGGAAGAATGCCAGGCAACATCGTGAAAAGGAGCAATGCCAGGCAAGAATGCCAGGCATTACCGGGGAAAGCAGCAATGCCAGGCTAAAATGCCAGGCATCACCGGGGAAACCATCAATGCCAGGCAAGAATGCCAGGCAAAATCGTGAAAATCAGCAATGCCAGGCATCACCGTTGAAAAGCAGCCATTCCTGGCAACAAAATAACCTCACCAAATCCTAAAATTATCATTGAAAAATGTGCCATGCCAAGTCCCAGCCAACAACCCACCATCGACCCAGTTCCATATTACAAGGTTGATTCTCCATCAAAAGAGGGAAGCATACAATCAGAAGCGATTTTTTCCTTGAACGTCTAACTTTATTTTGTTAGTATGGTAACATATTAGCGAACTAAAGGATTTTGAACATTTCGTACTAATTGGGGGTGCCGATTCTATGTTTATGTTTGAGAAGCCTCTTGGCATGAGGGATACACTGCCAGCTCTTTATAAAACGAAGAGAGCGGTAAGGGATAAGATCATGAAGGAAATCAGCGGCTGGGGGTATGATTTTATTGAAACTCCTACGCTTGAATATTATGAGACAGTTGGTGTGCAATCAGCGATTTTGGATCAGCAGCTTTTTAAATTATTAGATCAGCAGGGAAAAACGCTTGTGCTTCGTCCGGATATGACGGCTCCAATTGCAAGGGTTGCGGCTTCAAGACTGGCTGGAAATTCGCCGCTCAGGCTTTCTTATCAGGCGAATGTTTTTAGAGCACAGCAAAGGGAAGGCGGCCGTCCGGCAGAGTTTGAGCAGATTGGTGTGGAATTGATTGGTGATGAGTCCATTAGTGCAGACGCGGAGGCAATTTCTCTGATGATTTCCGCTCTTAAGGCGTCCGGGCTCTCAAACTTCAGGGTTGCAATTGGGCATATTGGTTTTGCGGATGCTCTTTTCAAAGAAATCCTCGGGAATCAGGAGAGGGCGGATAAATTAAGACGGTTCCTTTATGAGAAAAATTATGTCGGGTACCGCGAGCATGTGAAATCTCTTGCTTTGTCCTCCATTGATAAACAGCGGCTTCTTGATTTTCTGGCGCTGAGAGGGGATGCGGGGAAAATGCTGCAGGGTCTTTCCATTTGTGAATCCAATGACTGCAGACAGGCCATAGATGAGCTGCAGAAGCTTTGGAGCATGCTGGAGGAATTCGGAGTTTCTGAGTATGTAAAGCTTGATTTAAATATTGTCAGCCATATGAGCTACTATACAGGGATTCTATTTGAGGTTTACACTGATAAGGTCGGATTTCCGCTCGGAAATGGCGGAAGATACAACCGCCTGATGGAAAAGTTTGACCGTCCCGCAGCTGCGACAGGGTTTGGTTTGCAGCTTGGGCAGCTTTTAGAAGCATTAGATGTACTGGAAAAAGAAGAGCCGAAGCACTGTGTCCTGTTTTCTCAAGAGCGCATGAAAGAGGCTATTGAATATGCCGGAGCTTTGAAAAAAGACGGTAAAATGACAGTTCTCCAAAACCTCTCCGGTGTGCAGGATGTTGATTCCTTTACGAAGCAATTTGAAGAGGTTGCTTATTTTATTGGTTCGAAAAGAGGTGCTTCTAATGAATGATGTGCTGACGATTGCGATGCCTAAAGGCAGAATTTTTGAGGAGGCAGCTGAGCTGTTAAGGGAGGCGGGCTATAAACTTCCGCCTGAATTTGATGACAGCCGAAAGCTGATTTTGGATATACCCGAAGAAAATCTCCGTTTCTTCCTGGCAAAACCGATGGATGTTTCTACATATGTGGAGCATGGCGTTGCAGATGTAGGGATTGCAGGAAAAGATGTTCTGCTTGAAGAAGAACGGGATGTATACGAAGTTCTGGATTTGCAGATTAGCCGCTGTTATTTAGCGGTGGCCGGTTTGCCGGATCATCCGATGAGTGATGTAGCACCAAGAATTGCAACGAAGTATCCAAACATTGCCTCCGGTTATTTCAGAGAGCAGGGAGAGCAAGTCGAGATCATAAAATTAAACGGATCCATTGAGCTTGCCCCTATGATCGGGCTTGCTGACCGAATCGTGGATATCGTATCGACGGGCCGGACACTTAAGGAGAATGGCCTCGTTGAATATCAACACATAACGGAAGTGACCTCCCGGCTGATTGTGAATCCAGTCAGCTACCGGATGAAGGATCTTCAAATTGACGAACTGGCGGAGCGGCTTTCCAAAGCTGTAAATAACAGGTAAGGAGGGGCAGTGCATGGTTAAAGACATTATTGAAGCGGTTAAGAAACAGGGCGATGAAGCGCTGAGGTTTTATACAGAAAAATTTGACGGAGTGCGTATCGATTCATTTAAGGTTACGGAATCAGAGATTCAAGAGGCGTATCGCAATATAGATGATTCTTTGCTTGCTGTTATACGCGAAGCGATTGAAAACATCAGGCTTTTTCACAGCAAGCAAAAGCGTGATTCCTGGTTCATGACAAATCCTGATGGGACGGTATTAGGGCAAAAAGTAACACCGCTCGACTCTGCTGGCGTTTATGTGCCTGGCGGGACGGCTGCCTATCCATCCTCTGTCCTGATGAACGTCATTCCGGCCCAGGTTGCAGGTGTAGAGAGAATCGCGATGGTTTCCCCTCCGTCTAAGGAAGGGGTTATTCCTGCAGGAGTTCTTGTAGCAGCAAATGAGCTGGGTGTAACGGAAATCTATAAAGCAGGCGGCGCACAGGCAATAGCTGCTCTTGCATATGGAACGGAAACCATAAAACCGGTTGATAAAATCGTGGGGCCGGGAAATATTTATGTAGCGACAGCGAAACGTGAGGTTTTTGGTGACGTCGATATTGACATGATTGCAGGACCAAGTGAAATTGCCGTTGTCGCCGATGAGACGGCTAGAGCGAATGAGGCGGCAGCTGATCTTCTCTCACAAGCTGAACATGATCCTCTTTCAAAATGCATTCTGATTACGACTTCTCAAGCATTTGCAGTAGAAGTAAAGCAGGAAGTGGAAAGACAGCTTGAGGATTTGCCGCGAAAAGACATAGCGAAAGCGTCTATTGATCAAAATGGAGAATTTCTTGTTGCCCAAACGAAAGAAGAAGCAATTCGTTTAGTTAACGAGCTTGCGCCTGAGCATTTGGAGCTTTTAGTAAAGGATCCTTTTGAATGGCTTGGCTCCATTCGCCATGCAGGAGCGATTTTTATGGGAAGATACAGCTCAGAGCCAGTGGGCGACTATTTTGCCGGACCGAACCATGTACTTCCCACAAGCGGTACCGCCAGATTCTCGAGTCCTCTAAATGTGGATGATTTCACGAAAAAGTCCAGCGTCATTTATTACAGCAAGGAAGCATTTGAGAAGAATGCAGAAAAAATCGCAGAGTTCGCTCGCTATGAAGGACTCGAGGCCCACGCGCGTGCCATAGAAGAACGATTGAAACAGGGGGAATAACAAATGCCGAGAAGATCTTCCGTTGAACGAAATACAAATGAAACGCAAATTAGCCTGGAACTGAATATTGATGGCGAAGGCCAGTCTAATCTTGAGACAGGCGTTCCATTTATGACACATATGCTCGATCTATTCGCGAAGCACGGCCAGTTTGACCTGTCGGTTCAAGCGACGGGTGACGTTGATGTGGATGACCACCATACGACAGAGGACATTGGGATTTGTCTTGGACAGGTATTCCGCGAGGCGCTGGGCGACAAAAAAGGAATCAAGCGCTACGGTTCGGCCATTATTCCGATGGACGAAGCCCTAGCTCAGGTGGTCGTCGACCTCAGCAACCGTCCGCATTTTGAAATGAAGGGCAGTCTCCCGAGCTCGAAGGTCGGCACATTTGATACTGAGCTGGTTCACGAATTTCTTTGGAAGCTCGCCCTCGAGGCACGAATGAACCTTCATGTGATTATTCATTATGGGCATAATACACATCACATAATTGAAGCTGTCTTTAAAGCACTTGCCCGTGCACTTGATGAAGCGTCAACGATTGACCCCCGCATTAAAGGGGTGCCATCGACGAAAGGAATGCTGTAAATGATCGGAATTATTGATTATGGAATGGGAAATATCTTTAGCGTCAAAAAGGCGCTGGAACGTATGGAAATTCCGTATTTTGTCTCCGGAATCCGCGAAGACCTGGTAGAAGCAGACGGATACATATTGCCTGGTGTCGGGGCGTTTAAGGATGCGATGCAGAATCTTCACGCAGACAGTCTGGCTGATTTTATTAAAGCAGAGGCAGCAAAAGGAAAACCGATCCTCGGCATCTGTCTCGGGATGCAGCTGCTGTTTGACGAAAGCGAAGAAAATGGACGCACAAAAGGACTTGGGCTGCTGAAAGGAAAAGTCGGCAAGCTTCCAACTAAGATTCCAGACGGAAGACAAAAGGTTCCGCACATGGGCTGGAATGAATTGAATGTACAGAATGAATCCTTCCTGCTTACCGGGCTTGACGGGCAGCATGCTTACTTTGTTCATTCCTTCTATGTTAGAGCAGACCGTCCGCAAACGGTATTGGCAAGCGCGAGTTATGGAGTGGAAGTTCCTGCGGTTGTGGGAAGCGGAAATGTGTACGGTACGCAGTTCCATCCGGAGAAAAGCAGTACAGCGGGTCTCGCCATTTTGAAGAGGTTTGCAGAAAAAGTGAAAGAGGGGGCAAATGCATGAAGCCGTTCATTTTGTATCCGGCGATCGACATGAGAGACGGCAAATGTGTGCGTCTTGTACAAGGAGATTACAATCAGGAGACGGTCTATGGAGATTCTCCCTTTGATATGGCTAAAATTTTTGCTGAAGAGGGTGCAGAGTGGATTCATATGGTGGACCTCGATGGAGCGAAAAGCGGCAAACCGGTTAACAGCAAGCACGTTCTGCAGGTTGCCCGGGAATTGAACGTGAAGGTGCAAATCGGAGGCGGAATCCGAACAGAGAGCGACGTTGAACGGTATCTTGGTCAAGGTGTTGATCGGGTGATCTTGGGAAGTTCGGCTATATCTGATCCTGCATTTGTAAAGGGGATGCTTTCTAAGTACAGCGGGAAAATTGCTATAGGGCTCGATGCGAAAGACGGATTTGTTTCAACAGAGGGATGGCTGAATACATCCCAGATAAAAGCGGCTGATCTTGGAAAAGAACTTGCAGACCATGGTGCGGAAACGTTTATTTTCACGGATATCGCAACAGACGGAATGCTGTCCGGACCAAATGTTCAATCGACGGCTGAAATTGCAAGTGTGACCGGCAAAACGGTTATTGCTTCAGGCGGAGTCAGCTCAATAAATGACCTTCAAGCGTTATCCCGCGAAGATGGAATTTCAGGAGCGATTATCGGAAAAGCACTTTATACGAACCGCTTTTCACTTAAAGAGGCTCTTCAAGAGGTGACAGGACGATGATAACAAAACGGATTATACCCTGTCTTGATGTAAAGGATGGAAGAGTCGTAAAGGGAGTGCAGTTTGTGGAGCTGAGAGATGCTGGAGACCCGGTCGAACTGGCTAAGTTCTATGACGAAGAGGGAGCGGACGAACTTGTTTTTCTTGACATTTCTGCCTCCCATGAAGGCCGGAAAACCATGATCGAAGTGGTGGAGCAAACCGCTGCCCAGCTTGCAATTCCATTCACAGTGGGCGGGGGCATCAACAGTCTGGAAGATATGAAAGCCATTCTTCGGGCGGGTGCAGACAAAGTATCGGTTAATACCGCTGCGCTATTGACCCCCCATCTCATTTCAGAAGGAGCCCTCTATTTCGGTTCACAGTGCATTGTGACTGCGATTGATGCGAAATACGATGAAGAGCTTGGGAGTTTTCGAGTATACACACATGGCGGCCGAAAGCCGACAAAATGGGAAGCTGTCGCTTGGGCGAAGGAAGCTGTTAAGCGCGGCACTGGTGAAATCCTGCTCACAAGCATGGATCAGGATGGAGCAAAGACGGGTTTCGATCTTGAACTTACGCGAAGAATCAGTGAAGCCGTATCTGTACCGGTCATCGCTTCGGGAGGTGCCGGGAATGCCGATCACTTTTATGATGCATTTACGGAAGGCAAAGCAGATGCGGCTCTGGCGGCATCCATCTTCCATTATAAAGAGACATCTGTTAAGGAAGTCAAAAGCCAGCTAAAAGGCAGAGGAGTGAATATGCGATGAACACTGATAATATTCGATTCGACGAAAAAGGACTTGTTCCTGCCATCGTTCAGGATGCAGTCAGCAAAGAGGTTTTGACTCTTGCATATATGAATGAAGAATCGCTGCAAAAAACGATTGATAGCGGAGAGACCTGGTTCTTCAGCCGTTCCCGGAATGAACTGTGGCATAAAGGTGCAACCTCCGGCAACACTCAATCCGTTACCGGGCTCCGTTATGACTGTGATAAAGATGCCCTGCTTGTGCTGGTCGAACCAAAAGGACCGGCGTGCCATACCGGATCCTATTCCTGCTTTGAAAAAGGGGAGGAATCCAAGACACCGGACAATCCATTTGCTATTTTAAGTGACCTGGAACGGATTATAGCCGAGCGGGATACGGAGCGGCCGGAGGATTCTTACACAACATACCTTCTCACAGAAGGTGTCGACAAGATCCTAAAGAAAGTCGGAGAAGAGGCATCAGAAGTCATTATTGCTGCGAAAAACAGAAGTCACGATGAACTGAAGTGGGAAGCGGCCGACTTGATTTTCCACCTGCTTGTTCTGCTAAGGGAGCAAAAGCTTCCTTTCAGCGAAGTATTGAAGGCGCTCGAGGAAAGAAAATAGCAGGTTTACATGCTGCCCGGCTTTTGAAGCCGGGTTTTATTTTGGAATGAGCGTTCCATATCTGTATTCTATCTACCAGGAAAAGGGAATTCTGCTTTTTTGTGGGGGAACTGTTTTCCGCCCTGTTGTGTACGGGTTAAACTATGGTATACTAACGTACGGTTAAATGTATGAAATGGAGGATTTCCGTGGGAAAACAACTATTTGATCGACAGCAAAAAGCGCAGGTTGTTCCATTTTTCCAGAACGGCGCCTACTATTACCGTAGAGCATTGAAGGCTTATCGGGTGGAGCGGAATCTGGAGAGAGCGAGCAAGCTTCTTAAGCGGGCGGCAGCGCTCGAGCCTGATAACTCCAATTTTTTATCCCAGCTTGCAATGATTTATACGGAAATGGGAAATTACCAGGAATCCAATGAAATTTTGACATCCATTATTGAAAAAGTGGACCCGTCCCAGACTGAGTGTCATTATTTCATGGCCAACAATTACGCACATCTTGGATTATTTCATCAGGCTTATAAATGTGCGACAGCCTATTCAACCGAAGCTCCTGATGGAGATTTTATAGAAGATAACGAAGAATTGCTTGAATTACTGATGATTGAAGGGGAAGACGAAGATCCTTCATTCGAAGATTCAGATGAATTGATTATTAAACAGGAAACGGCAAGATCTCTTCTTGAGAACGGGAAACTCGATGAAGCGATCTCTCTTTTGCATGAAATCATCGAGGAATTTCCGGAATTCTGGTCTGCTTACAACAATTTATCCCTTGCTTATTTTTACTCGGGAAACGTTGAAAAAGCAAAATACTATTTGGAACTTGTCCTTGAGCTTAACGAAGGCAACTTGCATGCATTTTGCAATCTGCTTGTGTTCTACTACTACGAGCGCAAGGATAAGGAAGTGCTTGCACTGACTGAGCAGCTGGCCGTTGTTCATCCGATTATGATTGAACACCGCTATAAACTTGGTGCGACCTTTGCGCTGATCGGTAAATACGAGCTGGCGTTTAAGTGGCTTCGTTCCCTGCAGCGCCAGGGATTTGAAGGGGATGATACCTTCTTTTACTGGCTGTCTTACTCGGCCTGGCATCTTGGACAGGAGGATCTGGCGAAATCGGCCTGGGATCGCGTCATCCGCGAGAATCCCTCTAAAGCTGGATCTGAGCCATGGGAGAATCAATCGTCGTTAAAGGACATGACGCTAAATGAGCGTCTGACACTTGTTTATATTGCTTCAAAATCGAATCAGCTTGAAGAAATAAGGCATCATCATGCTTTAAAACCTCAATCTGATATTGAACAGGAATTTTTAAAGCACATTCTCTCTCCTGATTCTCACCAAAAAGGAAGCGGCGCCTATTTATATTATGCCGCCGAAGCGCTCGAAAAACAGCTTCATTCAGTGGAGGAAAAAACGTTCCTTTCATTCTTTGATACCATGCTTAAGGTTAATTCAGCCAAGCTCAGTCTAAAGAATGCAAATGCCTGGTCAGCAGCCTTTTATTACGTTCTCAAAGAAAAAAGCGGGGAACGGGTTACAAAAAAAGAGGTGGCCTCTGCATTCGGTGTCACCGTTTCGACTCTGACCAAATATGAACGGCTTGTGAAAAACCTATAATCATTCCGTGAAAAGCATCAGCAGCAAATGCGGTGCTTTTTGGAGCGGAAGGTGCGGGACATCTGTGGGAGCATGTCAACAGGTGAGACCCGGGGGAGGCTTAAGAACGCCCTCTGTTTTCTGGCAAATGGCAGGTCCTTTTCATAAAATGTACTGAACGGATCACATTCCAGTTTTGTGAGCAAAAATATAGCGTGTTTTTTTAATATTTAATAGGATGATACTAAGGAATAATAATACGAACTAATCATCCGAATCGGATTTTTTGTAAGGAGTGGAAAAAGTCATGACAGAAGAAAAAGTTTATGATGTCATTATTGCTGGTGCTGGTCCCGCTGGACTGACTGCAGCTGTTTATACATCCCGTGCAAACCTTTCTACGCTTATGATTGAGCGCGGAATACCGGGTGGACAAATGGCGAATACAGAGGATGTAGAAAACTATCCCGGATTTGATCACATTCTTGGACCTGAGCTTTCTACAAAAATGTTCGACCATGCGAAAAAGTTCGGTGCCGAGTACGCTTACGGAGACATCAAAGGGATTGAGGACGGCGAAGAGTACAAAATTGTCCGCGCTGGAAGCAAAGAGTATAAAGCACGTTCCGTTATTATCGGGACCGGAGCTGAATACAAAAAGCTGAACGTACCAGGCGAAAAAGAATTAGGCGGACGGGGCGTTTCTTATTGCGCAGTCTGTGATGGCGCATTCTTCAAAAACAAAGAGCTTGTCGTTGTAGGCGGAGGGGATTCCGCAGTCGAAGAAGGGGTGTATCTAACCCGCTTTGCATCCAAAGTGACGATCGTTCACCGCCGCGAGGAATTGAGAGCTCAAAAAATTCTTCAGCAGCGTGCGTTTGACAATGATAAAATCGAGTTTATCTGGAACCATACGGTTAAAGAAATTCACGAAGATGGCGGAAAAGTCGGCAGTGTAACATTGGTAAATACACAAACCGGCGAAGAACAGCCGTTTAAGGCGGATGGAGCATTTATTTATATTGGAATGGTTCCTCTATCGAAACCGTTTGAAAATCTTCGGATTACAAATGAAAATGGCTACATCGAAACAAACGAACGTATGGAAACAAAAGTTCCGGGCATCTTTGCTGCGGGGGATATCCGTGAGAAAACACTCCGTCAAATCGTTACGGCAACAGGCGATGGAAGCATTGCCGCACAAAGTGCCCAGCATTATGTAGAAGAGCTGCAGGAAAAGCTTAAAGCGGTAAAGTAAAACCGTAATTAGGTTTTAACTCTCCTGTAACACAAGTGAAATAAACATGGGGTAACATATGAGTAGTAATTGACCCCCTTTTATAAATAAGTTTAGAGCGCAGGTGCCCTTTCCTGCGCTCCTTTTTTTGTGTGAAAATATAGGGTCTGCTTCAGGCCGCTCCGCTTGCTTTTAATTTAGGGTCTGTTAAAGCCTGGTGTTGATTTTTAACACCTGTTGATTGGAGTGGAAGGCGCGAGACTCCGAGCTAAGAGCAGCGGGACACGTGAGACCCCGCAGTTGCGAAGCGAGGAGGAGGCTCACCGCCCGCTCAAGGATAAGCGAGCGCCTGCTAGCTGCAATCAACAGCCAAGTTTAACAGAGCTTTAATTTAAAATGTTCGTTCATTGTGAGTGCAGTGTATAAATAGTATAATTAAGTGAATGAAATCTGGCTTTTGCACAACGAGGTGAAAGACGTTGCAGCGTGTTACAAATTGTGTTTTAAAAAAAGACAGCAAAGTCCTTCTTCTTCAGAAACCGAGAAGAGGATGGTGGGTAGCTCCTGGAGGGAAAATGGAGCAAGGTGAGTCCTTAAAAGATTCCGTCATCCGTGAATATCGGGAAGAAACAGGCATATATTTAAAAAATCCTGAGATTAAAGGAATCTTCACTTTCTTAATCAAGGAAGGAAATGAAATTGTTTCAGAATGGATGATGTTCACTTTTTTTGCAGAGGACTACAGCGGTGAACATGTGAACGAATCGGAAGAAGGGCTGATTGCCTGGCATGATGCAGACACAATTGCCGATTTGCCGATGGCTCCCGGTGACCATCACATTCTGGATTTTATGATGAAGGGATCAGGTGTCATTTATGGCACGTTTACGTATACAAAGGATTTTGAACTATTGAGCTACAGGCTCGATCCCCAGTAAAAAAATACCCTTTGGTTTTCAAAAGAAGGGGAGGAGGAAATTCCGGATGGAACTGACAAGCCAGAACATTGGACAGGAAGAAAACACCCAAACCCACTCAGACATTCAGATGGTCATTATTACCGGAATGTCCGGGGCAGGCAAGACCGTTGCCATTCAAAGCTTTGAGGATCTAGGCTTTTTTTGTGTAGACAATCTCCCGCCGACTCTTCTTCCTAAATTCCTTGAACTGATGAAAGAATCAGGTTCAAAGATGAACAAAGTGGCTCTAGTGATGGACTTAAGAGGCCGTGAGTTTTTTGACAGCCTGCTTCAGGCCCTTGATGAAATTGGAGAATCAGCTTGGATTACTCCGCAAATCCTGTTCCTGGATGCAAAGGATTCTACCCTTGTTACGCGCTATAAGGAAACAAGACGGTCCCATCCTCTGGCTTCTACCGGACTTCCTCTCGAAGGGATTCAGATTGAGAGAGAGCTTTTAGAGGAGCTTAAAGGACGGGCTCAAATCATTTATGATACTTCAGAGCTGAAGCCGCGCCAGCTCCGGGAAAAGATTTTAAAGCAATTTTCCGCAGCAGAGGAGCAGACCTTCACGGTAAATATCATGTCGTTCGGTTTTAAGTACGGGATTCCAATTGATGCGGATCTCGTATTCGATGTCCGCTTTCTTCCGAATCCGCACTATATCGAGCATATGAGACTGAAAACAGGTCTGGAAGAAGAAGTATCATCTTACGTGCTGAAGTGGAATGAAACCAACAAGTTTCTGGAAAAAGTGCTTGATTTGCTGACGTTTATGCTCCCGTATTACAAAAGGGAAGGGAAAAGCCAGCTTGTCATTGCGATCGGCTGTACAGGAGGCCAGCATCGCTCAGTAACATTAGCAGAACACATCGCGGGTTATTATAAAAAGGATTACAAGGCCCATGTGTCCCACCGCGATATTGAAAGAAGAAGCAAGAAATAGACGTGCTGCCTAAAATCGTCATCATTGGCGGAGGAACCGGGCTATCTGTTCTGCTCCGGGGGCTTAAATCCTATCCGGTTGATATAACGGCGATTGTGACAGTAGCTGATGACGGAGGAAGCTCTGGGCGCCTCCGTGACGAACTGAAGATTCCTCCTCCTGGGGATATTCGAAATGTTCTCGCTGCCCTATCTGATGTTGAGCCTCTTGTAGAAGAGCTTTTTCAGCATCGCTTTAATAAAGGGGACAGTTTGACAGGCCATTCTCTTGGCAATTTGATTCTCGCAGCTATGACAAACATAACGGGTGACTTCACCCATGCAATTAAAGAAATGAGCAAGGTGCTCAATGTAAGAGGAAAGGTTCTTCCTGCGGCAAACAGCAGTGTCATGCTGCATGCTGAAATGGAAGACCGTTCCGTCGTTTCAGGAGAATCTAAAATCCCTGAATCAGCAAAAAAAATAAAACGGGTATTTCTTACTCCCGAAAATATTGATCCTTTGCCTGAAACCATTGATGTGATTCAGGAAGCTGATTTAATCATACTTGGACCAGGAAGCTTATATACAAGCATCCTGCCAAACTTGCTTGTTCCAAAAATAGGACAGGAAGTGTGCAAGGCAAAGGCAAAGAAGGTCTATATATGCAACGTTATGACCCAGCCCGGCGAAACGCTTGGGTACAAGGCGAGCGATCATATAAAAGCTCTTTATGATCACATGAATTGTGCATTTATCGATACGATTCTTGTCAATGCCGACACGATTCCCGACACGATAAAACAGCGCTATGCTGCAGAACTGGCACAGCCTGTGCATGCCGATCTGGAGGAACTGGAGAAGCTCGGGCTTTCGATTGTCCACGATCATCTGATTACAGATGACCGGGACGTGATCAGGCACGATACGAACAAAGTGGCTAAGCTGCTTTACGGAATTTTACAGAAATCCATCTAGAAAAAAGAGCATGCGCAATGGAAAATGGAGGTGCAGAATATGTCTTTTGCATCCGAAACCAAAAAAGAACTGACGCAGGTTGAAATAAAGGGCTGCTGCCTTAAAGCAGAGCTTTCCGCTCTCATTAGGATGAATGGCTCCCTCTCCTTCTCAAACAGAAAATTGGTTCTGGATATTCAGACAGAAAATGCGGCAATCGCCCGCAGGATATACATTTTATTAAAACGGCAATATGACGCTACCGTTGAACTGCTTGTCAGGAAAAAAATGCGTCTGAAAAAGAACAATGTTTACATTGTGCGATTAACCGCTCAAGCTAGAGAAATCCTTGAGGATCTTAAGATACTCGGAGAATCATTCACATTTGTGAGAGAAATTTCACCCGATCTGATCCAAAAAAAATGCTGCAAGCGCTCCTATATGAGAGGCGCCTTCTTAGCAGGAGGGTCTGTAAACAATCCGGAGACCTCCTCCTATCACCTGGAAATTTTCTCGCTTTACAAGGAACACAGCGATTCTTTGAGCGAGCTGATGAATACATTTCAGTTAAACAGCAAGTCGCTTGAACGGAAAAAAGGCTACATCGCCTATATGAAAGAAGCGGAGAAAATTGCAGAGTTCCTGAATATTATCGGGGCTCATACTGCACTCCTTAAATTCGAGGATATCCGGATTGTCAGAGACATGAGAAACTCCGTTAACCGCCTTGTGAATTGTGAAACCGCTAACCTGAACAAGACAATCGGTGCGGCATTAAGACAGGTCGAGAATATCGAATACATCGACAGCAAAATCGGACTCGATATGCTTCCGGAAAAGCTGAGGGAAATCGCAAGGCTTCGCGTAGACTATCAGGATGTGACATTAAAGGAATTGGGTGAAATGGTTTCCAGCGGAACCATCAGCAAATCCGGAATCAATCATCGTTTGCGCAAGCTTGATCAAATAGCGGATCAGCTCAGAGCCGGGAAACCGGTTTCCATGAAATAAACTTGGGGATCTAGTGCATTTTTGCTCAAGCCGTAATAGCAAGGGCATTTAACATAATTATGATGCAAGGGAGAGGGGATTCATATGGTAGAGAAACAAGTGGAAGTACGCCTGAAAAATGGCCTGCAAGCCCGTCCTGCAGCCTTGTTCGTCCAAGAAGCCAACCGTTATGGCTCGGATATTTTTCTTGAAAAAGAGGGCAAAAAGGTAAACGCTAAAAGTATTATGGGGCTGATGAGCCTGGCCATTGGTACAGGTTCCACCATCACGCTGATTGCAGAGGGGCATGATGAGCAGGAGGCTCTTGAAGCTTTGACGGAATATGTTCATCAGGAAGCTTAATCATTAAAAAAGAGTCTGGGACAAAACCCAGTAAATAAGAGAGGCCATCGCAAATAAGTTTGAGACGGCCTCTCTTTCTATTTTTTGCATTCATTTTTAATGAAGAATATAAGGACACCTTCTGATAAAATTAAAGTTACCACACAATAACTATCGGAGGTGCCCTTATGTATAAACAGTATAACATGGACCAGGTTGTTTTGCCCCTGGATTTAGAAATGAAACTCGATAAAAAAGATATTGCCTACACCGTTCATCATATGGTTGAACAGATTCCCGACGAAGCCTTTTCTAGTTTCGTACGCGAGACCGGGTGTCCAGCTTATCATCCGAGAATGATGATGAAAATTATCTTATGCGCCTATACCCAATCTGTTTTTTCTGGCAGAAAAATTGAGGGACTCCTTACAGACAGCGTTCGGATGATGTGGCTTTCTCAAGGGTATGTCCCGTGTTATCGAACCATTAACCGGTTCCGGGTCCATCCGGAAGTGAAACACCTTCTTCGTCAAGGATTTGTCCAATTTCGATGTCAGCTGGTTCAAAAAAAGCTAATTGATGCCGAGGCGATTTTTATTGATGGAACCAAAATTGAAGCCAACGCCAATAAGTTTACATTTGTCTGGCGGAAATCGGTGGAGAGGTACAGTGACAGCTTGGTGGAGAAGTCCAGCCAAATCTATGATGAACTGTTGGAAAAGGATATTATCCCGGCCATTGACCGGGATCATGAGGAAGAACTCAAGGCGGAAGAACTCTCTTTAATCGTGAAACAACTGGAAGAAAAAGTGGAGGAACTGAATCAAAAAATAGATGCAAGTAAAGATGGGAAAGCACGGAAAGAACTTCGTTCCATGCGCAAAGAACCAAAGAAGCTTCATAAGATGTTTACAGATTTTGTGACGCGCAAACAAAAATATGAAAACGATATGAAAATCTTTAAGGAACGTAACAGTTACTCAAAAACCGATCCGGATGCGACGTTCATGCGAATGAAAGATGATTACATGAAAAATGGACAACTCAAACCCGGTTATAATGTTCAGATTGCGACTCAAGGTCAATTTACGCTCGCTTACGATTTATTTCCAAACCCAACGGATACACGCACATTCATTCCATTTTTAAATCATATTGAGAAGCACTTCTTCAAACTCCCGGAGTATATCGTCGCGGATGCGGGGTATGGAAGCGAAGAAAACTACGCGGATGTCTTAGAGAATCGGAAACGTACACCGCTCATTACCTATAATACCTATCGTAAAGAGAACAAAAAGAGTTTCAAGAAGAACGAGTTTCACGCCGCCAATTGGGCGTACAAGGAAGAAGACGATTCGTTCACATGTCCAAAAGGGAAACGATTGACGTTCCGCTATTTATCCCATCGCACCGATCGCACCGGCTTTAAGCGAGAGATCAAAGTATATGAATGCGAGGACTGTTCCGATTGCCCTCTACGCGCTCAATGTACAAAAGCGAAGGATGGGAATAACCGCAAGGTCTATTACAACGAGAAGTGGGAGCAACAGAAAAATCAGATCAAGCAGCAGCTTTCGGATGAAAAAACGGGTTCCATCTACGCTCAACGAAAAATTGACGTAGAACCAGTTTTTGGATATCTGAAGGCTAATTTGCGTTTCAACCGAATGTCCGTAAGGGGCAAAGACAAGGTAGAAAACGAATTAGGTTTTGCCTTCATGGCGGTGAACTTGAAAAAGTACACCGCCATGAACACATAAAAGTCCAGAGAAGTGTGGATTTCATCACAAAAAAGGGTTCCGATCAGAAAAACATCTGATCGGAAC
The DNA here is from genome assembly GCF_018283675.1 of Metabacillus flavus. Taxonomy (NCBI): domain Bacteria; kingdom Bacillati; phylum Bacillota; class Bacilli; order Caryophanales; family Bacillaceae; genus Metabacillus; species Metabacillus flavus. The sequence continues at coordinate 3,429,673 of NZ_JAGVRK010000001.1, read as the reverse complement.
CCTTTATTCATTATTTCTGGTTAGTTTTGTCCCAGACTCTTTTCTCTGTTTAGGAAATTAAGAAATGACTCAATGTGGATAAGTATTACTAGGTGTATCTCCGTCTATCGCCTGCGCTTTTGTTCCATATTATTTATCTTTATCGGCAAGCAGGTTGCGTGTCATTACCTTATCGATCAAACCATACTCAAGCGCTCTGTCTGCTGTCATAAAGTTGTCGCGGTCTGTATCGCGTCCAATGACTTCAATCGGCTGTCCAGTACGCTCAGCCAGAATCTGGTTCAGTTTTTCACGAAGGAATAGAATGCGCTTCGCAGCAATTTCGATTTCAGTTGCTTGACCTTGAGCTCCTCCAAGCGGCTGATGAATCATAACCTCACTGTTTGGCAGGGCATAACGCTTTCCTTTTGTTCCTGCTGCAAGCAAGAATGCTCCCATGGATGCAGCCATTCCGATACAAATCGTGTTGACATCCGGCTTAATGAATTGCATCGTGTCATAAATAGCCATACCAGCTGTAATGGATCCGCCTGGGCTATTGATGTAAATGGAAATATCCTTCTCAGGATCTTCTGCTTCAAGAAACAAGAGCTGAGCAACAACAGCATTTGCTACGTTGTCGTCAATTCCGCTCCCAAGCATGATGATTCGGTCTTTCAGCAAGCGGGAATAAATATCGTATGCACGCTCTCCGCGGTTCGTTTGCTCAATTACTGTAGGAATTAAATTCACAGTATAGCCTCCCTTGTTTAATATGTAATTTCATTATGTACTCTCATCATACAATTATGGTCAATAAAGGTCAAACAAAAACAACCGGATTACAGGTGCTTTTATCAGTCTATGCTGACTGTATTCATGATACCCGATAAAACATTATTTAAACAGGCGATTGCTTCAATTAAAAGCAACAAACTGCGGATCGGTGATTGCATTTTCTTAATAGGCACGGAGCCTGCCTGAATATGTTTTTGGAAGGGCTCAAATTCCCCAAAAGAATCTTAGAATGGTAAGATAGGATTCAACAAAACGGATTGCCGAATTCGGACAGGAAAGGGCTGGGACGGATGATTAAAATTAAAAAAGAAGCAAAGGCAGATATGGTGTCAAAATTGCAGGACTATTTATACAAAGAATGGGATGAAGAAATTGGGGATTTAGCGGCAGAGATCTTTCTTGAATATATCGGGAATGAATTGGGTCCCTATTTCTACAATCAGGGTGTAGAGGATGCAAGGTCTTTATTGAATGAAAAGCTGCTTGATTTAGAGGAAGAGTACTATTCCCTTGAAAAACCTTTACGTAAACGGAAGCTCGATTCTTAAAGTAAAACTTCCATGAGCCTACGCATGGCTAGGGGCAGTTTATCCGATAATTCTTATCCGTATTTTAGCAAGTCTTGAGGCGGAAAATAGTACTGCCCGTTAATGTGCGATAAAAAGCTTGATTAATCAGCTTTAGTGTCATATAATATTCCTTGCTGACACTAAAGGCGCTCGTAGCTCAGTTGGATAGAGCGGTGGTTTCCGGTACCACGTCTGTCGGGGGTTCGAATCCCTTCGAGCGCGCCATACATATCATTCACAGTCCTCCTGGCTATCGCTGGGGGGCTTTTTGTTATAGGCGGTTATCGCTGCTATGGAATAGGATCCAGGTTCCTCGGTTTTTCTTTAGGCGGGCAGTGAGCATCTTCAGCCTTGCGGAATCTCATGCCATCCATTCACAACCTGAGCAGTAAACCTTGTCATAGCACTAAAAAACGCCCGCTCCGGAATCGGATGGGCGTTTATTCATTAAAATTTAAGCGTTCATTGTCTATTCCTTGGAGAACAAGATCATATGTACACTCCAGTGCACGTGGCACTGGCCTGGAATGGACGTGTGTGCAGCAGCAGAATCTACTGCTGATTAGAGGATCATATCAAATTTTTTTGGAAATGTGAAGAGGGAAAGTTTTCTACTTTTTTTGTTCGCTCTTTACTGTGTTATAAGCCTCATCAAGATGCTGAATCCGCTTAAGCACTTCTGCATTTTTCGTTAGCTGGTCCTGGACAAGCGTCGATACGACAGAACGGTAATAGCTGTTCATTGCATCGGTTTTGTTCATTTTCCCATTGTTCAGCTCCACATGCTGGCGGAAATTCTGTTCAAAATAAGGAATCGAAAAAAGTTCGCTCATGAAAGATTCTCCTTTCTGATTTTTCTCCTAAACGTTCTTTACTTCATGTAAAATGAAGGAAGGGGGGATGGATATGAACATGAAAACAGGATTATCGCAGGAGCAGTCGCTGAAGCTTCATTTATCACAAGAGCTGAAGCAAGCGATCACCCTTCTTCAATACAATGCAATGGAGTTAGAGCAATATGTCCAGGAGCTGGCTCTGGATAACCCTTTAATCGAAATAAATGAACAAGTAAATCCTAATGTATTTTACCATAGAAGAAGATCTCAAGGGGCAAGCGGGGATTACAGTCAAATTGATTTGATTGGTTCTCAATCCCGCAGTCTGGCAGAATATCTGTTTGACCAGCTGAGAATGATTGGCGAGACAAACCGGATCGTAAAAGGAACGAGAATGTTTGCAGAACAGGTTGATGAAAACGGTTACTTGGATGAGAATGCGGGAATCCGGTGCCATGGTTTTTCGGCTGCAGAAGAAGAAGAATGTCTCCGTATCCTCCAGAGCCTGGATCCGGCAGGGGTAGGGGCGAGAAATCTTCAGGAATGCCTTATCCTCCAGATAAGCCGCCATCAAAGGAAACCCAAGTCGGCAATGGACATTATAAGCCGTTATTTTAAGCTCTTTGCTGATCATTCCTGGAAAGAGCTTGCCAGAATATCCGGCTATAAAATACAAGAAATACAAGACACCTATGATTATATCCAAACGCTTCATCCTAAACCCGGCAGCACCTATGAAGGAACCCACGCTTCTTATATCATTCCGGATCTCGTTATCGAGCGGGCAGGAGAAGGGTTTGAAGCGGGGTGCAATGAAGCAGCTTTGCCTGAAATCAGCATCAGCTCAGAATATGAGGCTTTGAAAAACCAATCCGGGCAGGAAGAGCTGAAAAAGTATCTTTCTGCGAAACAGCAGCAGGGCATGTGGCTACTCAAAACGCTTGACCAAAGGAAAGAAACAATGGTAAAAGTAATGAAAGAAATTTTGTCTGTTCAGCAAGCCTTCTTTCAAACAGGAAAAACGGAGCTGCTCAAACCGCTGACTCTAAATGATTTAGCGGAGGCGTGCGGCATTCACGAATCGACCGTTAGCCGGGCTTTAAAAGGAAAGTATGTTCAGACACCGTACGGTACTCTGGAAATGAAATTCTTTCTTACCAACAAAATCGGATCAATAACAGAATCAGACCAGTCTGCAGCCGCCGCGAAAGAGATGCTGATGCGATTGATAAATAACGAAGACAAGACTTCACCGCTGTCTGATCAGATGATTGCTGCCGTCATGCTCGAGCGGCATGATTTAAAGCTTTCGAGACGGACGATTGCAAAATACAGAGACCAGCTGAAAATTCCTGCTTCTTCTATAAGAAGGCGCTACACGGAGGCGAGCAATGATTAACCTTACGGTGTACTCCAGAGAAAATTGTCATTTGTGCAAGGAAGCCATTCAGCTCGTAGAAGAATTATCCCGTGAGATGGATTTGACCTTTAAAATCGTAGATATCCATTGTGACGATGCATTAGTAGAAAAGTATGGTTTAATGATTCCCGTCATCGAATATGCCGGAAAAGAGCTTGCATACGGCCGGGTAAAAAAAGATTTTTTAAGTAAGCGGATACATGAGCACGTTAGGATTGAATAACCTTCTTCTCCCTGTTAAAATGAATTTGTAGCAGGGAGATTTTTTTTGCAGCAAGCGGGACATAATATGTCTCATAGGGACCCAAAAAGTCCCGATGACTCGTTTGAAAGGATTGCGTAGATGAGAGAAATGATAGAGGTACAAAAGAAACTAGTTCCCGATCTGCTCAAGCTGATGCAAAAAAGGTATCAGATCTTGCAATACATACGACTTATGCAGCCAATTGGACGCAGAAGCCTTTCCATCAGCCTTGGCATCAGTGAACGAATTTTACGCGCAGAGGTTCAGTTCTTAAAAGACCGAAATCTGATCTCCATCGAAACTTCCGGAATGACGCTGACTGAAGACGGAACGAATCTCTTGAAAGCCCTTGAAGAAATGATGAAAGATGTTTTAGGTCTGACTCTTATGGAAAATAAACTAAGAGAGAAGCTGAATCTGAAACGGGTCATTATTGTCTCAGGTGACAGCGATCAGTCGTCCTGGGTTAAGAAAGAGATGGGCCGTGCTTGTGTGACCTGCATAAAAGAACACCTTTCCGGAGATAATACCGTCGCGGTTACCGGAGGCACCACCCTTGCTGCTGTGGCAGAAATGATGACACCTGATTCAAATCGTGATTTGCTTTTTGTTCCTGCAAGAGGGGGCCTGGGCGAAAACGTGGAAAATCAGGCGAATACGATTTGTGCGAAGATGGCGGAGCGCGCAATGGGGAATTATCGTCTGCTTCATGTACCTGACCAGCTAAGCGCTGAAGCCTGGCAGTCCTTGATAGAAGAACCTTCTATTAAAGAACTTTTGAAAATCATCAAGTCTTCTAGTATGGTGGTACATGGAATAGGAGATGCTATGACAATGGCAGAACGGCGGAGAACTGCTGCTTTTGACATGGAGAAAATTGAACATGGCAAAGCTGTGGCAGAAGCATTCGGCTATTACTTTGATGAAACAGGCAAAGTCGTTCACAAGGTTCATACAGTAGGAATTCAGCTTGATGACCTGGCGAACCTGAAAAATGTTATTGCCGTTGCCGGCGGTTCATCAAAAGCAAAAGCAATCCACGCCTACATGAAACAATCGCTCGATTCAATCCTTGTGACTGATGAGGGCGCAGCGAAAGAGTTATTAAGGGATTAACAGTCCCTAAATATAAAAAATAATTTCTCACTTTAAAAGGAGGAAACATTCATGGCAACTAAAATTGGTATTAACGGTTTCGGACGTATTGGACGTAACGTTTTCCGCGCAGCTTTGAAAAATTCAAACGTAGAGGTAGTAGCAGTAAACGATCTAACAGACGCTAACATGCTTGCTCACCTACTAAAATATGACTCTGTACACGGCAAGCTTGACGCAGAAGTATCTGTAGACGGCAACAACCTGATCGTGGACGGAAAAACAATCCAGGTAACTGCAGAGCGCGATCCTGCTAAACTTTCTTGGGGAAAAATGGGAGTAGAAGTAGTTGTTGAATCAACTGGTTTCTTCACAAAACGTGCTGACGCTGCGAAACATATCGAAGCCGGCGCTAAAAAAGTAATCATCTCTGCACCTGCAACAGATGAGGACATCACAATCGTTATGGGTGTTAACCATGATAAATACGATGCTGCTTCTCACGATGTTATTTCTAACGCATCTTGCACAACGAACTGCCTTGCACCATTCGCGAAAGTATTGAACGACAAGTTCGGTATCAAACGCGGTATGATGACAACCGTTCACTCTTACACAAATGATCAGCAGATCCTTGATCTTCCGCACAAAGACTACCGTCGTGCGCGTGCAGCTGCTGAAAACATCATCCCGACTACAACTGGTGCTGCTAAAGCTGTTTCCCTTGTTCTTCCTGAACTTAAAGGCAAACTAAACGGCGGAGCAATGCGTGTTCCAACTCCAAACGTTTCTCTAGTTGACCTAGTTGCTGAGCTTGATAAAGATGTAACAGCTGACGAAGTAAACGCAGCTCTTAAAGAAGCAGCTGAAGGCGATCTTAAAGGAATTCTTGGCTACAGCGAAGAGCCTCTAGTATCCGGAGATTACAACGGAAACATCAACTCTTCAACTGTTGACGCTCTTTCCACAATGGTTATGGAAGGCAGCATGGTTAAAGTTATCTCTTGGTATGACAACGAGAGCGGATACTCTAACCGCGTAGTTGACCTAGTTGACTACATCGCTTCTAAAGGACTTTAATAAACCCGATTCGGTTACGTTTGGACGAACCGAAGAAGAAACGATATAATGAAATCGGAAAAGGGGAAGGGGATCTACAGCAATTCCCCCTCCCTTTTTCTATGGTTTTATTCCGAAACAGCGGAAAGTAAACCGCTGTGATGGAAGCTTCACCTTATCCGTAAGAAGGAGGCCTTTGAAATGAACAAAAAATCTTTAAAAGACATCGAGATTCAAGGTAAGGTCGTATTCTGCCGTGTTGACTTCAATGTACCGATGGAAGAAGGCAAAGTGACAGATGATACGCGTATCCGTGCGGCTCTTCCGACCATCCAGTACATGGTTGAGCAGGGTGCAAAAGTTTTGCTTGCAAGCCATCTTGGACGTCCCAAAGGCCAGGTTGTGGAAGAACTTCGTCTAAATGCGGTTGCAGAGCGTCTTCAAGAGCTTCTTGGCAAAAATGTAGTGAAAACAGACGAAGCACATGGAGACAGCGTTAAAGAAGAAATTGCAAAGCTGAATAACGGCGATGTCCTTCTACTTGAAAACGTGCGTTTCTACCCTGGAGAAGAGAAAAACGATGCAGAATTGGCAAAAGCATTTGCAGAGCTTGCTGATGTTTATGTAAATGATGCATTCGGAGCTGCACACCGTGCACATGCTTCTACTGCAGGAATCGCTGAGCACCTGCCGGCTGTTTCCGGTTTCCTTATGGAAAAAGAACTGGACGTACTTGGCAAAGCACTTTCCAATCCGGAACGCCCTTTCACTGCCATCATCGGCGGAGCAAAAGTAAAAGACAAAATCGGTGTTATTGATCACCTTCTTGACAAAGTGGACAACCTGATCATTGGCGGCGGCTTGGCTTACACATTCATCAAAGCTCTTGGACACGGTGTAGGAAAATCCCTTCTTGAAGAAGATAAAGTGGATTTGGCTAAATCCTTTATGGAAAAAGCAAAAGCAAATGGCGTAAACTTCTACATGCCTGTTGACATCGTTGTTGGAGATGATTTCTCTAAAGATGCCAACACACAAGTGGTTGCGATCGATAACATCCCTGAAGATTGGGAAGGTCTTGATTGCGGTCCTAAATCCCGTGAGATCTATGCTGACGTTATCAAAAAATCAAAGCTTGTGATCTGGAACGGACCGCTTGGAGTATTCGAGCTTGAACCATTCTCCCACGGTACGAAAGCAGTGGCCGAGGCTCTTGCAGAAGCTAACGATACATATTCGGTCATTGGAGGAGGAGACTCTGCTGCAGCAGTTGAGAAGTTCGGTCTGGCTGACAAAATGGACCACATCTCAACAGGCGGCGGTGCTTCCCTTGAATTCATGGAAGGCAAAGAACTTCCTGGAGTAGTGGCACTTAACGATAAATAAGAAAAGCGGAAGCGCCTTGGATTAAGGAAGTTCTGCTAAAAGCGCGGCGTCCTGCCGCAACACAGAACTGACCTTCATCCTGCAGGCCTCCGACAAGCATAAGGCAATCAGCCGAAGGAAGGCGATCTTTCCTTCCGTAGGTTGAGTGGCTTATGACCTCGAGGGCCTAGGCGCTGGAGCTAGACAACGTATACCCGGTATAAAAAATTACCGATGTTGAAAAGCGGAAGCGCCTTGGATTAAGGAAGTTCTGCTAAAAGCGCGGCGTCCTGCCGCAACACAGAACTGACCTTCATCCTGCAGGCCTCTAAAACCTTCAGCAACTTTTTAAAAGTAGGCTTTGTTAGATCATGGTTTTGATTTTGAACACCTGTTGATTGGAGCGGAAGGCGTGAGACTCCTGCGGGAGCAGCGGGACAGGTGAGACCCCGCAGTGGCGAAGCCAGGAGGAGGCTCACCGCCCGCCCCGCGGAAAGCGAACGCCTGCAGCAGAAATCAACAGCCAAGTTTTAACGAAGCAAAAAAGCAAGAAGGCTGTGTGCGCAGCCTTAAGACCTTTTAACATGAAAGGACGTCTTAGCTATGAGAAAACTAATCATTGCAGGTAACTGGAAAATGAACAAAACAATGGCAGAAGCGAAAAGCTTTGCTGAAGAAGTAAAAAGCCTTGTTCCTTCATCTGAACAAGTAGATGCAGTAGTATGTTCACCGGCTCTATTCCTAGATCGTCTTGTTGAGATCGCAAAAGGAACGGAATTGAAAATCGGTGCGCAAAACATGCACTTCGAAGACAATGGTGCTTTTACTGGAGAAGTAAGCCCTGTTGCACTTAAAGATCTTGGTGTAGAGTATGTCATTCTTGGACACTCTGAGCGCCGCGAAATGTTTGCAGAAACAGATGAAACAGTTAATAAAAAGACGCTTGCTGCATTAAGCCATGGTTTGACTCCAATCGTTTGCTGCGGAGAAACGCTTGAAGAGCGCGAATCCGGAAAAACAAATGAATTAGTTGGGAACCAAGTAAAAGCGGCTCTTGCAGGTCTTTCTGAAGAGCAAGTTAAACAAACGGTTATCGCTTATGAGCCAATCTGGGCAATCGGAACGGGCAAATCTTCATCCGCAGAAGATGCAAACGAAGTATGTGCCTACATCCGCAAAGTGGTAGCAGAACAATTTTCACAAGACGCAGCAGATGCAGTCCGCATTCAATACGGCGGAAGCGTAAAGCCTGCTAACATTAAAGAATACATGGCTCAATCCGATATTGACGGCGCATTAGTCGGCGGAGCAAGCCTTGAAGCACAATCTTTCCTTCAATTGCTAGAGGGTGGAAAGAATGAGTAAGAAGCCCGTAGCTTTAATTATCCTGGACGGTTTCGGCCTTCGCAGCGAAACAGAAGGAAACGCTGTTGCGCAAGCGAAGAAACCGAACTTCGACCGGTACTGGGAGCAATACCCGCATTCAACTCTTACGGCAAGCGGTGAAGCAGTAGGTCTTCCGGAAGGCCAAATGGGGAACTCTGAAGTAGGACACTTGAATATCGGAGCGGGAAGAATTGTGTACCAAAGCTTAACTCGTGTAAACGTGGCAATCCGTGAAGGCGAGTTCGAAAAGAACCAAACCTTCCTTGATGCAATGGACAGTGCCAAGAAAAATGGCACGGCTCTTCACCTTGCCGGTCTGCTATCAGACGGCGGAGTGCACAGCCATATTGAACACTTGTTTGCTCTTCTTAAGCTTGCAAAATCTGAAGGTGTTGAAAAAGTATACGTTCACGGCTTCCTTGATGGACGAGACGTCGGCCCTCAAACAGCTGAAAAGTATATTAAAGCCCTTCAGGAAAAACTTGAAGAGTACGGCGGCGAACTTGCCACTATTTCTGGACGCTATTATTCCATGGACCGCGACAAACGCTGGGACCGTGTAGAAAAAGCGTACCGTGCAATGGTTTACGGCGAAGGCCCTGATTACCGTGATCCGCTGGAGCTTGTAAAAGACTCGTATGAAAACGGAATTCACGATGAGTTCGTCATCCCTTCTGTCATGACGAAGGAAGACGGTTCACCGGTTGGAATGATTCAGGAAAACGACAGTGTCATTTTTTACAACTTCCGTCCTGACCGTGCAATTCAAATCTCTAATACCTTTACGAACGCTGATTTCAGAGAATTCAACCGCGGTGAAAAAGCGCCTAAGAATCTTCACTTTGTCAGCCTGACTCGCTTCAGTGAGACCGTTAAAGGATTTGTAGCATTCAAGCCAGTAAACTTGGATAATACAATTGGGGAAGTTCTTGCTCAAAACAACCTAAGACAGCTTCGCATCGCAGAAACCGAGAAATATCCGCACGTTACGTTCTTTATGAGCGGCGGACGTGAAAAGGAGTTCGAGGGAGAAAAGCGAATTCTCATCGATTCGCCGAAGGTTGCAACATATGACCTGAAGCCTGAGATGAGTGCGTACGAAGTAGCAGATGCTTTGCTTGAAGAGATTCATGGCGATAAGCAGGATGCAATCATTCTGAACTTTGCCAACCCTGATATGGTCGGCCATTCAGGTAAAGTGGAACCTACAATTAAAGCAATTGAAGCCGTTGATGAATGCCTTGGTAAAGTAGTCGATGCAATCCTTGAAAAAGGCGGCACCGCAATTATCACAGCAGACCACGGAAATGCTGACATCCTGATTGCAGAAAACGGCGAGCCGCATACAGCTCATACGACAAATCCTGTTCCTGTTATCGTAACGAAACAAGGTTTGGAGCTGCGCGAAGGCGGAATCCTTGGAGATCTTGCTCCAACGATGCTTGACCTGCTTGAAGTGGATCAGCCAAACGAAATGACAGGTAAATCTTTAATCAAATAAAATCTTTCAACTCAAAGGAGAGAAATTAAATGCCAGCTATTGTTGATGTATATGCACGTGAAGTCCTTGACTCCCGCGGTAACCCAACTGTTGAAGTAGAAGTTTACACTGAATCAGGCGCTTTCGGACGCGCTCTAGTACCAAGCGGTGCTTCTACAGGTGAACACGAAGCAGTAGAACTTCGTGATGGTGACAAAGACCGTTACCTTGGAAAAGGAGTTCTTCAAGCAGTTGAGAACGTAAACAACGTAATCGCTGAAGAAATCATTGGTCTTGACGTAACAGATCAAGTTGGAATCGATACAATCATGATCGAGCTTGATGGAACAGAAAACAAAGGTAAATTGGGCGCTAACGCAATCCTTGGTGTATCCATGGCTGTTGCTCATGCAGCTGCTGACTTCGTTGGTCTTCCGCTTTACCGTTACCTTGGCGGATTCAACGCGAAACAGCTTCCAACTCCAATGATGAACATCATCAACGGCGGATCTCATGCTGATAACAACGTAGACTTCCAGGAGTTCATGATCCTTCCTATTGGAGCACCTACGTTCAAAGAAGCAATCCGTATGGGAGCAGAAGTATTCCACGCTCTTAAATCTGTTCTTAAAGCAAAAGGCCTTAACACAGCTGTTGGTGACGAAGGCGGATTCGCTCCTAACCTTGGTTCTAACCGTGAAGCACTTGAAGTAATCGTTGAAGCAATCACGAAAGCTGGCTACGAAGCTGGCAAAGACATCATGCTTGGCATGGACGTTGCTTCTTCTGAGTTCTACAACAAAGAAACTGGCAAATACGATCTTGCAGGCGAAGGCCGCAACGGATTGTCGTCAGCTGAAATGGTTGATTTCTACGAGCAGCTTGTTAACGAATTCCCAATCCTTTCGATTGAAGACGGACTTGACGAAAACGACTGGGATGGACACAAACTTCTTACTGACCGCATAGGCGGAAAAGTACAATTGGTTGGAGACGATCTATTCGTAACAAACACGAAAAAATTGGCTCAAGGAATCGAGCAAGGTGTAGGAAACTCCATCCTGATCAAAGTTAACCAAATCGGTACGCTTACAGAAACATTCGAAGCTATCGAAATGGCAAAACGCGCTGGCTACACAGCTGTTGTATCCCACCGTTCAGGTGAAACAGAAGATGCTACAATCGCTGACATCGCTGTTGCAACAAACGCTGGCCAAATCAAAACAGGTTCTATGAGCCGTACTGACCGTATCGCAAAATACAACCAGCTTCTTCGCATCGAAGACGAGCTTGGCGGTCTTGCAGTTTATGACGGAATCAGCTCTTTCTACAACCTTAAGAAATAAGGTTTGTGAATAAAATGAGAAAGCCCTCTATCTACTGATAGGGGGCTTTTTTTATGGTTTGAACATCTGTTTGATCCATCCTTTGCCATTGCTTGCTTCAACTTCAGCATATGCCCCATTTATAAACGTAATTTGCGGAGGGACATGCCCGCAGTCGATATCATATATGACAGGTATTTGCAGCTCTTCAGAAATCTCCTGATATATATCCTCTGCTGTATAGCCATCCACCGGCTCATTAGCTGCGCTTCTCCCGAACATAATGCCTGAACAGTTTTGAAACCACCCGGCCAGTTTCATTTGAAGAAGCGATCTTCGCAAGTCCGTCGTGGAAAGCTCACAATTCTCCAAATACCAGAGAATCGGTTCATTGCTGATATACTTTTGGAAACTGGCTAAGTCTCCATAAGGTGTACCTATTAAGTGCCGGATCACATCAATGCAGCCGCCAAGCAGTCTGCCTTGAATTTTTTCATGAGTTTTGGAAACCGTTTTCCACTCAGTCCTTTCACTCAAATGGAAGACACAAGGAGAGGGGTTCGAATGATTCCATTCTTTTTGATAGCTGGAAGAAGAATGCTGAAGAATCGCTTCCCCTGTATTAGCTGCCAGGACAGACTCCCACTTAGCGGTCGTTTCATCTGAATATTCCCCTCGTAAGTCGATCAGATTCGTTCCATGAGCAGTAGCAATCCCTGTTTTCAGGGTAATAGCAAGCAGCAGGACACTTAAATCGGAATAACCTAATATCCATTTTGGCGCTATTTTGCTGAAATCTATATATTCCAATACTTCAATAAGGAGCTCTCCGCCCCATGGAGGAATAATCAAGCCAATCTGATCGCTTTGCATCATTTCCATGAATTCAGCTGCCCTTACTTTGGCTGGTGCTGATTTTGCCTTATCCTGAGTCCAAACCGTTTCCCCTAACACAATGCTGAAGCCTTTCTTTTCCAAGCGGCTTGAAGCAAGTCTGACTAAGTCATGCAGCTCCTCAGGTACTCCGGATGAGGGAGCGGTTACCCCTATGGCAGCTGCTTTTGTTAAATGAGGATATCGTATCATTGGCATCTGCCTCCTTGGTTATTGCTATTTTACTGGATTGGGACAGGAAAATGTTGTCGCATTTGGTCGTACTGCCCGTAATCGACACGTTTTTGCCCGTAATCGACAAACGAACGCCCGTAATCGACACGTTTTTGCCCGTAATCGACAAACGAACGCCCGTAATGGACACAGATTTACCGGTAAATGATTACTGCACGCAAGCATTTAACCGTAAGCACTTGGGTTTTAGAAAAAATTGCCGCAAGCAGGTAAGCACTATTGTTTTAACCCCCTCCATATGGTACATTTAAACCAATGCAAACGCGTTTCAGGAGGTGTAGTACATGCATACCTTGTTAATTGTTCTGTTGATTATTACATGCCTTGCACTTATTACAGTAGTATTATTGCAATCCAGTAAAAGCACTGGTTTATCCGGAGCAATCTCAGGCGGAGCGGAGCAGCTTTTCGGAAAGCAAAAAGCCCGCGGTCTTGACTTGATTCTTCACCGGATTACTGTGGTTTTATCTGTAGTTTTCTTTGTTCTTACCATTGCAATTTCCTACTTTAACCTATAAGATGCGGAAGAGGTCTGAGTGCAGGCCTCTTTTTAATTTTCCCGCCAGCTTGCCGTTCCCCGCAATCAAAGTGTGACCTCCTGCAAAATAACTGTCGAAATCTCCCGAAAAATCGATTTCCCCCTTGTTTTCGCCGATATAATGAAGAAATCGCCGAAATATCGCTGGAACCAGCTTTCAGAACTTCATACAAGTAAAATCTGGACCTTTTTTAAATGTAAGCTCTTTTTCGGCAGCGGCATATTCAAATTGATCCATCAGCAATAAGACTTCACCCCTGAAAACATAGAGCACTCTGCAGAACATCCTCCTCGAGAACGCCCTGCGCTTTTCTTTTCCCCAAACGTTTGTTTAAATAGAAAAGAGGGAGTTAAGGGAGAATACATATAGGGTCTTAGCATGAAATAGACAACGAGTAAAGAAGGAGATTTAGCTATGAGAAAAGTGATGCCTAAGCCTTTTTTCTTTGAAGGCGGAGAAAAAGCAGTCTTGCTTCTGCATGGGTTTACAGGAAATACGGCAGATGTCAGAATGCTTGGAAGATACTTGAATGAGCGGGGCTATACGTGCCATGCTCCTCAATATAAGGGCCATGGCGTGCCGCCGGAAGAGCTGGTTCATACAGGACCGGAAGACTGGTGGAAGGACGTTATGGAAGGGTATGAATTCCTTAAGGAAAAGGGCTATGAACAAATTGCGGTCGGAGGTTTATCGCTGGGCGGGGTATTTTCCTTGAAACTGGGTTACACTGTACCAGTAAAGGGTATCGTGACCATGTGTGCACCTATGTACATAAAGAGTGAGGAAGTCATGTATCAGGGTGTTTTGGAGTATGCACGCAACTATAAAAAATTCGAAGAGAAAAAGCCTGATCAAATAGAGGAAGAGATGAAAGAGTTCGAGAAAACTCCTATGGGCACCTTAAAAGGCTTGCAGGAGCTGATAGCCGATGTCCGCAAGAACGTCGATATGATTTACTCGCCGGCCTTCGTTGTTCAGGCACGCCATGATCACATGATTAATACAGATAGTGCAAACATTATTCATGATGAAGTGGAATCGGATGTAAAGCAGCTAAAGTGGTATGAAAATTCCGGACACGTTATTACCCTTGATAAAGAAAAAGATCAGGTCCACCAGGATGTATATGAGTTTCTGGAAAAGCTGGACTGGTAAGCCACAAACAAAGGAGGGATTTAGTTGAACCAGGATATACAGAAACACGTTGACCGCCTGCTGTCATTTATGCGGGATGAAGCATACAAGCCGCTTACAATCCAGGAGCTGGAGGATGCATTTGGAGTAGGGGAAGCGGATGTTTTCAGAGATTTTGTCAAAGCTCTTGTACATATGGAAGAGCAGGGCCTTGTTGTCCGCACGCGGAGCAATCGTTATGGCCTGCCTGAAAAGATGAACTTAGTGAAGGCGAAATTGTCCGGTCATGCCAAGGGCTTTGCCTTTGCTGTAACTGAAGACCCGGCAGATGATGACATATTTATCCCGCCAAATGAACTTGGCAATGCTATGCACGGCGACACGGTGCTTGTGCGTGTGAGCTCAAGTTCATCAGGCGCCAGAAAAGAAGGTACGATCATCCGGATTTTAGACCGCGGCATGAAAGAGGTCGTAGGGACTTATACGGAGAGCAGGAATTTCGGCTTTGTGATTGCCGATGATAAAAAGATCGCCAATGATATTTTCATTCCAAAAGATGCTTCAAACGGAGCTGTAGAGGGCCATAAGGTAGTCGTAAAGATCACTACGTATCCAGAGGGCCGGATGAGTGCTGAAGGGGAGGTTATTCAAATTCTCGGGCACAAAAATGACCCCGGGGTTGATATTCTTTCCGTCATTCATAAGCACGGACTTCCAGGAGGCTTCTCGCCGGATGTTCTCAAGCAGGCGAATGATGTTCCTGATGAAATTGATGAAGCGGACTACAAAGGCCGCCGTGACCTTAGAAACGAAACCATCGTTACGATAGATGGTGCAGATGCAAAAGATTTGGATGATGCGGTAACTGTGACGAAGCTTGAAAACGGCCACTACAAATTGGGTGTTCATATTGCAGATGTCAGCCATTATGTTACAGAGAATTCACCAATCGATGTTGAGGCGCTGGATCGCGGAACGAGTGTTTACTTAGTCGATCGGGTTATCCCAATGATTCCTCATAGACTTTCCAACGGTCTGTGCTCCTTAAATCCAAAAGTAGACCGGCTCACTCTTTCATGTGATATGGAAGTGGATGAAAACGGTGACGTCGTTCATCATGAAATTTTCCAAAGTGTAATTAAGACGACGGAACGAATGACATACAGCGACGTAAACAGCATTCTTGAAGGGGACGAAAAGGTTCGAGGAAAGTATGAACCGCTTGTGCCGATGTTCGAAAAAATGGCAGAGCTTGCTCAAGTTTTAAGAACAAAGCGTATGAACCGCGGCGCCATTGATTTTGATTTTAAAGAGGCAAAAGTTCTCGTAGATAAGGAAGGAAAGCCTTACGATGTCGAGCTTCGCGAACGCGGTGTTGCTGAACGTCTGATTGAAGAGTTTATGCTTCTTGCCAATGAAACAGTAGCAGAGCACTTCCACTGGATGAAAGTCCCGTTCATATACCGTATTCATGAGGATCCCAATGAAGGCAAGCTGCAGCGCTTCCTGGAATTCATCACGAATTTCGGTTACAGCGTGAAGGGAACTGGAAACGAAATTCATCCGCGCGCCCTTCAGCAGATTCTTGAAGAAGTGAAAGGACAGCCGGAAGAGATGGTTGTTTCTACCGTTATGCTTCGATCAATGAAACAGGCAAAGTATGATCCTGAGAGCCTTGGCCACTTCGGATTGTCAACCGAGTTCTATACTCATTTCACTTCACCGATTCGCCGTTACCCGGATTTAATTGTTCACCGTTTAATTCGTACTTATCTAATTGAGGGCAAAACAGGAGAAGATACGAAGCAAAAATGGGCGGAAAAGCTCCCGGTTATTGCTGAGCAGGCTTCCAATATGGAACGCAGGGCTGTAGAAGCTGAGCGTGAAACCGATGACCTGAAAAAATCGGAATACATGCTGGATAAAATCGGCGAAGAGTACGATGGAATTATCAGTTCCGTAACAAACTTCGGAATGTTCATTGAGCTGCCGAACACAATTGAAGGACTTGTTCATGTCAGCTATATGACCGATGATTATTACCGCTATGATGAACGCACCTATGCAATGATTGGGGAACGTACAGCTAACGTTTACCGCATCGGGGATGAAATAACCGTTCGTGTAGTCAATGTGAATAAGGATGAGCGTGCCATTGACTTCGAAATTGTCGGCATGAAGGGAACCAGAAGACGTCCGGTCAAGGATGCTCCCAAGTCCATCAGTGCCGGTCAGGGGCGCAAGAAAACAACGAAAGAAAGAGAAAGAGGCTCCGGCCCCCGTGAAAGAAGCGGATCAGCAGAAGATGGCTGGTCAACCCGCGGACCTAAGAAGAAAAAGAAAAAGACGTTTGATAATGCGCCAAAGGCAAAACGGAAGAAAAAGAAGCGATAACGGGTAGGGGCGGTGCCGGGCATCGCCCTTCCCGCTTGATTTCAGCCGTGGTAAAATAGAGAGAATATTGATGCTTGAGAGGGGTTTCACATGCCAAAAGGAACAGGAAAAGTGCTGGCGCAGAACAAAAAAGCCAACCACGATTATTTTATAGAAGAAACATACGAAGCCGGTATTGTGCTTCAGGGAACAGAAATTAAAGCCATCCGTGCAGGAAGAGTCAATTTAAAAGATTCCTTTGCCAGAATTCAAGCAGGCGAGCTGTATGTCCACAACATGCACGTTAGTCCGTATGAGCAGGGGAACCGCTACAATCATGATCCGCTTAGAACGAGGAAGCTGCTGCTCCATAAAAGCGAGATCAGCAAACTGATTGGCCTTACAAAAGAAGACGGCTATGCGCTCGTTCCATTGAAAATTTATTTGAAAAATGGTTTCGCAAAGGTTTTAGTCGGACTCGGAAAAGGGAAAAAGAAATATGATAAGCGGGAAGATTTGAAAAAGAAAGAAGCAAAACGAGATATCGAGCGTGCCTTCCGCGACCGCCAAAAAGACTAATGAGAGTGTGATTTTGTGTCCATCGTATACTTTGGAATAGCGGCTGTGCTAATCCTGAGCGCCGTATTCGTCTTCCGCAGAAGCAGAAGATAAACATTATTTTACAATTGCTTTATGCAGGATATTTGTTATAATAGAACATGTACTGATGATAACTGAATAAGCAACAGCTTATCTTATCACCTGTTCTGTGACGGCCAGACTTCAACCAGGACCTGAACAGACTTTCCCGTATTCCTATTGGGATGAAAGCTTAATCGCTTTTACTCTTATATGGGGACGTTACGGATTCGACAGGGGTAGTTCGAGCTTAGGTTGCGAGCCGAGTCGGCGAGCTCGTTAATAACGCCAACGCCAATAATAACTGGCAAAACTAACAACAACCTCGCTGTAGCTGCGTAACAACAGTTTATAGCGGTTCCTCCCTCCATCGCCCATGTGGTAGGGTAAGGGACTCACTCTAAGTGGGCTACGCCGGATCTCGCCGTCTGAGGGAGAAGGAAGAGAACAATCAGACTAGCTGCCCTGACGCCTGCTGGTAGGCATACGGCGCAGCGAAATGCGAATATCCCAGCTACGCTCGTAGACGCTTAAGTGCCGATATTTCTGGACGTGGGTTCGACTCCCACCGTCTCCACCAAATACATATTTTGGTGGTAAAAATACATAGTGTACCTTAAATCGTAAAAAGGTCTTTTTACATGATTATGCTTTAAAAAAACAGTGACATTTATATGCTTTAAATACCATTTCTCGATTCTAGAAACGGTTCTGAGACTTGAATCATAATATTGCTGAGTAGGCATTTTTATGATTCAAAAAACTTCGGAAAAAATATACTTAAATTTTAATAATTAGGAAAAAGCATGATTGGTCAATTAACCAATCATGCTTTTTGTTTAGATAAAGTTTAGGTATATAAGTGTGCCTAAAAGTACGCTATAAAATGCACTTTTAAAATAGTCTCTAATATAAGATCAAAGTTTATACATAGAAGTTCTATGTATGGTTTTTCTATTTCCAGGACTAAATTGATATTTTTTGGGAATTTGATACTATTTCTTTGAAGATGTTAATCTTCTCTTTATTTAGTTTTTGGTGTTGAGTGTGAGAAGCTATCGTACGGGGAGCCATGTAGCGTAAACTACATGGCTTTTGTTTTGCATAATATATTACTTTAAAGCATTTTTCTGCTTTATTTTTTCCTGATTTTGTAAGTGATGAAAACAATAAAAAGAATGCATGCTAAAATTAAAAATATCATTCCAACTTTGTAAATTTTATCTATAATCTTTTTTCTTTTACCCTCTTCATAATATTTTTGATAGATGTATTGTAAATTATATTCTTCTGCTGCACTTGGTACTTTATATTTTTCCCCTGACCACCCTTCTTTTAGAGCTGTATTCTTAATATTTATTAGTTGATTAAAGATAGTGTAATACCCTTTTTGATAATAGAGAGCTGAAAGCCCTTCGTATTTGGTGGGAACTGAGTAATCTTCCTCTTTTCGAGCAGAAGATAACCCTTCTTGATAAGCTTCTTCTTCTTTCTTTATATTTGAAAGACTTTTTTCGTATGCGTCTTTAGCCAAATTGGTTACATCTTTTGGCAGGTCTTTTGGTAAGGATAGCGGCTTAGATTCAGATGCTGCTAGTTTAGCAGTATATATCCATTTTTCTGTCTGCCCTTTTAAATATCCACTGTTAAATTTGGCTTTCGCCTTTGATGTAATGGCAAATTTCTCAGGTGTGATTGTACTCTTAAAACCAAGTCCTTTTTGGTATCCTTGTTCATACGCTATACCATCTATTTTAGTTTTGTACCCTTTTTTGTACCCCTCTTTGTACCATCCATATTCTGCATTGCTTAATTCTCCGGGAGTTTTTGGATTTTCTTGGAAGGAACCATATTCAGCATCTTGCTCTCCATCTTTAAAGCCCATGTTCTCTATATTAATACCAATTTCCTGTAGGTCCTGATAAGAATCATTTACCCCGTTAAGGTCACTATCTTTATAAGACTCTACTGTACTTCTTCCATTTGAAGTTGTATCTCCGTAGCCACCATGGCAATGATACCCACCGGTAGAACGATTATTATGACATCCAGAAGAGTTAGTCCTACCACTGTGAGCACTTACGTCAGTTGAACTATAGGATATTAAAAATAAGCTAAATAAAATCAATATATGCGCTCTAAATTTCATACTTTTCCTCCAGCTTTACTTCAGTTCATTACAGTCAAACTTATCATCTTTTATATCGGCGAATATTCACATTTATACACATGTGCGTGTATGTCTGGCACCTTGAAGTAAAAAAACGTCTAATCCCCAAAATAAGGGTTTTAGACGTTTTATATATATTTCTCGTATCATGTTTTCTCTACTTTAGAATTCTCCTCTTTCGTAGGTAATTAGCTGATATTTCTCACCCATAGATACTTAGGGCCGGTAGTATGCTTATCTACTCTTTTTCTGGAATTAGAATTCCAAGAGCCCCCTTTGGTAGTTCTGACTATTTCAAAGTTGGAAGCCTTCATCGAGGATCCACTCTCTTCAGCGAGGGTATAAGTAATCACTCGATTATATCCAAGACCTTTAGCAGCTGTACAGGCTGCAGAGCACAGTTTGCTAACTCCGTTTTTATATGCCTCTTTTACGCAACACCTGGTTATATCAAGTGTAAATCCATCATCTTAATAGTGGGATACAGGACGGCCAGCCATCACAACCCCTACCACTATATCTCCATCCGTGATAGCAATAGATAGCTTATGCCCGGCAGGTGCAGTGTGATGCCTATGAAACAAAGTTTTAAATTCTTTTTTGTTTTACAATTAAAAACTCTATCGATCTGATATGTGCATCAATGCATCGAAGTTTATATACTAACCGATTTGTTCATTTTAAAGAGTTTTGTCCTCAAGATGATAAGGTAATTAGACTTTACACCGCAATAAACATTAGTTTCTGTAGGTTCTAATATACCCAGTATTTGTTACATAAAAACATAGAAAGCAGTCCAGCAGAATGAGTATATAGAAGGGGGATATTGAACTATTGTCATCTTATAATTTCTAATAATTGTTAATAATTCTTAAGATTTGTAAATCTTTATTGAGATGATGGACTACTTTTTGAGAGAAATGAACAATTAGATATACAGTTTATTGCTGATATAATGGATATGAACCGGTTTTGGGCGGGAATTATGCTGCATAAAAATGTTGATATGAAGAACCGTTTCAAGGTACTACCAGTCCTTCGCAACAATTTGCATACAATCTAGTGAAAAAAAAAACATTGTGCTACAATATTAAATTAGGAATTTATATTCAGTTAGTGTGATGGAAGGTTTGAAAAGGGCTGTATCAAAGAATGTGGAAATTATTGATATACAAGAAAATGAGGAAGGCGAATTTAAGGAAAGCAGCGGACATTGCCCCTAATACTATGACATATCTTCGCCGGGATGAGGACGTATCACTTGCTTTTTGGGGAAATATGTAAAACCGTCAATGTTGACTTCGGGGACATCATGGAATATGTGAGAGATGAAAACGCATAAATCACTTTGGAGGAATGGCTATGGGAAGACCGGAAGATTCAAGAGTAAAAATACCTGCTCTTGCGCATTTTACAAGAATGGGTTATTCCTACATGTCTCTCAAAGGCAAAGACAGTGGTGTTGCCTATGACGCTGATACAAATATTTTCTTTGACTTATTTCGTAATGCTATAAATCAGATAAATAACACAGACTATACTATTTCCGATGTTAGAAAGATTGTTGAGGAGCTCAAAGTTAAGCTGAGTAATGATGACCATGGAAGAGCCTTTTTCTCGATTCTCCAAGATGGCTTTGATGGGATTCGTCTAATTGATTTCACAGAAGCTGATAAAAATAATTACACGATTGTGACGGAACTGCCTTATGTAAACAATGACGGTAATTTCCGCCCCGATATTATTGTTCTTCTCAACGGTATGCCGCTTTCTTTTGTAGAAGTTAAACGGCAGAATAACCGAGAAGGCATACTAGTAGAACGCGATCGAATGACACGCCGGTTTGCCAATCCGATATATAGAAGATTTGTAAATCTGACACAGTTCACTGTGTTTTCAAATAATAATGAATACGACGATACAGTCATTGCTCCGATACAGGGTGCTTTCTATGCATCTAGTAATTATGGAAAGATGTTCTTCAGTAAATTTCGTGAACAGCGGTCTGAAGAACTGCACAGAGGCATACAGCCGCTTGATAAAGGTGTTGAGGATTTTATTTTGAAGGATACCAATCTGATTGCAATCAAGGGTACACCAGAATATCAATCCTCTATGAACCCAGATTCACCTACAAACAGAATTATTACATCCCTTTATAGTAGGGAACGACTTCTGTTCTTTATGAAGTACGGCATATGCTATAAAGAAACTACAGACAAAAATGGCATCAAACACATAGAGAAGCACATCATGCGTTATCCGCAGATTTTCGCTACTTTTGCAATTCGTGATAGCCTTGCGAAAGGTGTGAAAAAAGGAGTAATTTGGCATACGCAGGGAAGCGGCAAAACTGCACTGGCTTATTCCAATGTGAAATTTTTAAAGGACTATTATCAGCGGAATAACCAGATTGCGAAGTTCTACTTTATCGTTGACCGCCTTGACCTTGCAACACAGGCCAAGAATGAGTTCGAAGCCCGTGGACTCCTTGTTGAAATAGTTGATTCCAAAGAAGAATTCAAAAATAATATTAGTGCTGTCGGAGAAAGCAACAAATCCGGCAAAATCACTATTAATCTGGTTAATATCCAGAAATTCTCCAATGACACGGTTGTACAGTCAGCTGATTACAATGTAAATATTCAGCGAGTTTATTTCATGGATGAAGCACACCGCAGTTACAATCCGCAAGGTTCCTTCCTCGCCAATTTAATGGCCTCAGACCGTAATGCGGTAATGATTGCTCTCACTGGTACTCCACTAATTGGAGACGGATTCAACACAAAAAATATTTTTGGAAATTATATACACAAATACTACTATAACCAATCCATTGCAGACGGTTACACCCTCAAATTGATACGTGAGGAAATCGAAACCACATACCGTACAATGATGCAGGACACCTTGAAAGAACTAGAAGTTATGAAGGGGTCTATATCAAAAAAGGATATGTACGCGCATCCAAAGTTCGTATCCGCCATGGTGGAATACATTTTAAAGGATTTTCATAATAGTCGTATTTCGCTTGGGGATGATACCATTGGTGCTATGGTAGTGTGTGATTCATCAGAACAAGCTCGTGCTGTTACTGAGGAACTGCAAAAGCAGACGGAATTTTCCTATGCTTTGGTGTTGCATGATGAAGGCACAAAGCAAGACCGCCGAGATATTCAGGACGATTTCAAAAAAGCAAAAATCGATATTCTTGTAGTTTACAATATGCTATTGACTGGTTTTGACGCTCCTCGTCTAAAAAAGCAATATCTGTGCCGCATGATTAAGGCTCATAATCTCCTGCAGACGCTTACTCGTGTAAATCGTCCGTATAAAGACTTCCAATATGGATTCGTTGTTGATTTTGCAAATATTAAGAATGAGTTTGATAAGACCAATAAAGCCTATTTTGAGGAACTGGAAGCCGAGCTAGGTGATGAGGTACAAAATTACAGCGACATCTTTAAGAGCCGGGAAGAAATCGAAACTGACCTTGAAGATGTTAAGAATCAACTTTTCCTGTATAACACAAATAACGTTGTAGAATTTATTAATCAGATTAACCAGATTGATGATAAAGAGCAATTATTGAATTTACGCCGTGCACTGGAAAATTATAAACTACTTAATAATCTTATAAAGCTGTATGGATTTGATGATCTTTACATCCGTTTCGACGTTGAAAAAGCATTGAAGCTTCTAGCAGAGGTTAATAATCGTATTGCAACCATTAACTTTAAACAGCAGCTTGAAAGTGTCGATGATGTGTCCTCAGTACTGAATACCGCTATGGATCAGATTGATTTCCAGTTCCGAAAAATAAAGGATGAAGAACTGGTTATTGCTGATACTTTTCGTGACTCTCTAGAAAAGACTCGAAAGGAAATCGTAGAACGTAGCCTTGACCCTAAAGATCCAGAATATATCGATCTGCTGGATGAATTAAAGCGTGTATTTAAAAAGAAAAACATCGAGGAACTTACCGCCGATGAGATGAAAGAACTTACTGCTAAACTAGATGGCTTACGAAAACGTGCAGAGCGTAAAAACCACGCTGACCGTATGCTCAGTGCAAAATACAACGGCGATAACAAGTATATGCGCACCCACAAGCGAGTAATGGCGTCTTCATCAAGCTTAGCTAATGATATGGTAACACATAAAATCCTTATGAAAATAAAAGAAAAAGCAGATGAAAAGATTGCCCATAATCAGAACTTATTAGACAACGAACCTTTTTTCATTCTGTCATTACAGCCGTTTATCATTAATGCTTGCAAAGAGCAGAATGTGTCGGTCAATCTGGAACAGATAACATTTATTGATAACTGCATCGCACAGGAATATTTTATTGAGAGGAACTGGACAGCTTGATAAACACTCAGGATATAATGGCAAAAACCAAAAAAATGATTGATGACCTTAAGACTGTTTGTGCAAACTATGGCCTTGGTAATGCCAGTAGTGAATATAAGATAATTACAGAAGTTTTTTTGTACAAGTTTTTAAATGACAAATTTTTGTACGAGGTAAAACTGGCAGATACACAGCTAAATAGTTTTACTACCATTGGTGAACTTGAACAGCATTTAAGCCAAATGCGGGATATGGATTACATGATGCTGCTTGCCAGCCTACCACCTACTATTGCCCGGTTAAAGAAGGAACATTTCATTTCATACCTTTTTAACCGAAAGTATGATGATGAGATGAAGAGATCTGATGGTAAGCCTTATCAATTTTATGAATTGTTCGATGATACTCTCATCGATATTGCTAATTCTAATATTGGGGTATTTTCGGTTAAAACTGGTGGAGAGGAGAAGATCCGTCTGTTTGACTCCCCCTCGCAGTATATAATTGAAATCAATAAAAAATCCGACTTCTGCCGCGCCTTGATTGACAAAATAGTTGGCTTTAGTTTTGAGGAAGCATTTGCACAGAAATATGATTTCTTTGCCGTTGTGTTTGAATACCTTATAAAGGACTACAATAAAGATTTTGGTAAGTACGCAGAATATTACACACCTCATGTCATAGCCAACATAATTGCCCGTATCATGGTACCGGATGGCGCACAGAATGTGACTGTTTACGATCCGGCTGCTGGTACTGGAACTTTGGTTCTTTCGCTTGCGCATGAAATCGGGGAAGATAACTGTACCATTTACACCCAGGATATTTCTCAAAAATCCAATGAATTCCTACGCCTGAATCTAATATTAAATAACCTTGTTCATTCACTCGGTAATGTAGTACATGACGATACACTACTATATCCACGCCATCTGAACCGTCAGAAAAACGGACTTATGAAATATAATTACATTGTTTCAAATCCTCCATTTAATATGGATTTCAGCGACAATAGAGACACACTTACAGGAGAAAAATATAAAGAACGATTTTGGGTAGGTGTACCAAATGTACCCAATAAAGACAAGAGCGGCATGGCGATATATCTAATGTTTTTACAACACATAATATATTCTCTTGATGAAAAGGGCAAAGCGGCAATTGTTGTACCGACTGGTTTTTTAACCGCTGGAACCGGTATTCAAAAGAAAATCCGTGAACATCTTGTGAAAGAAAGAATGCTGCGTGGTGTAATTTCCATGCCTTCCAACATCTTTGCAACAACAAGCACAAATGTTTCTATTCTCTTCATTGACAAAGAGAACAACGATGGCAAGGTTGTTTTAATGGATGCTTCGAAAAAGGGAAGAAAAGTCAAAGGGGATGGTAAAAATCAAAAAACAGTCCTAAGACCTGAAGAGATAAATGACATTATCGACACATTCAACTCTGCTAAACCAGTAGATGATTTCTGTGTAGTAGTGGATTATCTGGATATTGAGTCAAAGAAGTTGTCTTTTTCTGCAGGACAATATTTTGATGTGAAAATTGAATACGTAGAAATGAAACATGAGGAATTTACAGAAAAAATGTCTGGTTTTACAAAAAGGCTGGAGAGTTTGTTTGCTGAAGGTCGGGAGTTGGAAGTCGAGATTAAAAAGGGATTAGAAGGTTTGCTTTATGAAAAATATTAAAAAATATGCATTCTCTGATTTATATGATATGAGTTCAGGAATTAGTACTAAAAAAGAACAAGCTGGACATGGAAGCCCTTTTGTTTCGTTTAGTACAGTTTTCAATAATTATTTTTTACCAGATGTTTTACCGGATTTAATGAATACAACGGAAAAAGAACAAAATACCTATTCCATAAAGGAAGGGGATATTCTAGTTACCCGCACCAGTGAAACGATTAATGAACTTGCAATGAGTTGTGTAGCCCTAAAAGATTATCCCACGGCCACATACAGTGGATTTACAAAGCGTTTGCGCCCTAAAACAGAAGGGATAGTATATTACAAGTACCTTGCGTTTTATTTGCGTAGCTACTTGTTTAGAAAAACGGTAACTAATAATGCCTTTATTACAACTAGGGCAAGCTTCAATGAGGACATTTTTTCTTTTTTAAACTTGTATTTGCCTGATTATGACGAGCAGGTACGTATTGGAGATTTATTATATAGCATGGAGAAAAAAATCCGCCTTAATAAAAGGATTATTGCTGAGTTGGAACAGATGGCTAAAACTATATATGATTATTGGTTTGTACAATTTGATTTTCCTAATGTTGAAGGTAAACCTTATCACTCATCTGGTGGAGAAATGGTATGGAATAGTCGGCTGAAACGTGAGATACCAAAAGATTGGGAAGA
This sequence comes from Metabacillus flavus, assembly GCF_018283675.1. Classification (NCBI taxonomy): domain Bacteria; kingdom Bacillati; phylum Bacillota; class Bacilli; order Caryophanales; family Bacillaceae; genus Metabacillus; species Metabacillus flavus. Next base: position 3,403,406 of record NZ_JAGVRK010000001.1, on the reverse strand, counting down.
TTCTTTAATTAGTAACGAATTTATTACTTTGCTAGGCGGAACACCTGACACAAAAGTTTCTAAATATTGGAATGGTAATATTCCTTGGCTTAGTTCTGGAGAAATCGCCACATCACCGATAATAAAATCTGAGAAATCAATTACAGAGTCTGGAATAAATAATTCTACTACTTCGTTTGTTAAAGCTGGGGCGGTCCTGTTATCTATAACCCGATATATACGTCCTTCTATATTGGAAATAGATGCTTGCTTTAATCAATCTGTAGTCGCTATAATACCCACTTCAAAATTTAAAACAGCATTTTTATATCCATTCATGTTGTCTCAAGTCAATCGTTATATGAGTTTACGTACAGGCGCACAACAGCCTCACATAAACAAGACAGTCGTTGATGAGACAATATTTGTTGTACCGGATGAACAGACATTAGAAAAATATTATGACTTAGTAGAGCCTATTTATAATAAAATCACTTCAATTGCAAAAGAGATAGATGAGCTAACTAATTTTCGTGAATGGCTCTTGCCAATGCTCATGAACGGGCAAGTTACATTAAATTCTTGTTTGGTGCCAAGCCTTTAGCCATATGGTTAGAGGTTTTATAGTGTAAAAACTTGAGAGTATTTATACTATTTTCCTGTTGTAATAATATCAAGGTATATGCCGCTGTCATAACTTAGTGTCAAAAAGTGATAAAAGGGAGCGGTTTTGTGAAATATGGATATGCGAGGGTATCGACAGTCGGCCAAGATTTGCAGATGCAATTGAACACGCTAAAATCTGAAAGCTGTGAGAAAATATATTCGGAGAAGTTCACGGGAACCAAGGTGAATCGTCCGCAGTTTCAAGAGCTGCTGTCCAAGTTAAAGGGAGGCGATACTCTTGTGGTATCAAAGCTGGACCGTTTCGCTAGGTCTACTTCTGAGGCACTAACGATCGTCAAGGACCTATTTCATCGCGACGTAAAGGTACATGTATTAAATATGGGGCTGATTGAGAACACGCCTACCGGACGCCTTATTTTTACAATCATGTCGGGGTTGGCGGAGTTCGAACGGGACTTGATTGTAGAGAGAACTCAAGAGGGAAAGGCGATAGCTCGGCAGCGTGAGGACTTCCGCGAAGGTAGACCCGCAAAGTATACGAGGAAGCAAATAGACCACGCTCTATCTTTGTTGGGGGAGTATTCGTATAAACAGGTACAGGATCTTACGGGAATTTCTAAGAGTACCATGATAAGAGCGAAGCGTAAAATAGGGGCTGACCAGTAGGGTAGCTTCTTTTTTTGCTGTGCATCCTAACCAAATTTCCGGGTTTTAACATTATTATTTGCTAAAAAACCGGTATATAGCATGTGCGTCAGCGTACCTCAGGGATTGACAGCGATAAAACAGTGTTGTATTATAAAATTAAATAAGCGTCACGTTGCGTGAGGCAAAAGGAGGATTAGAATTGAACATCTTTCAAATCAAAACCCGTCCCCATGGTACAGTAAGGTTAAATGAGTTTATTCAAGGGAATTTCATCGCTATAGGGTGGCCTCGCATAGGAAACCTAGCAGGAGTATCCAAAGAAGAAATCCGGATACGTCTACAGAAAGCTTATGGCCACACCTACGATAATCCGCGAACTATCAGCGTTGACTTGGGTAACATTTGGGCTTTTGTTGATACCATGCAAGAGGGCGCTGTCGCTCTATTCCATGGTCACCTAGATAACGTTCATATTGTAGAAGTTGGCGCATATGAGTACGTTGAGGAATTCGATAACAACGAGGATGGAATGTGTCACCAACGGAAATTTAAGCCGCTCACGGTTGTGAAGTTCGATGAATTGAATTCTAAGCTTCAAGAACTGCTCCGGCACCGAGGTACAGTGACGCGCTTTAAATATCCGTTAGAAGATGCGGAATTAGAAGCCCTAATATATTCTCAGTCAGATCTAAAACATCCTTCTCAGCTAATACCGCGTGAGGTGCCGGAAGACATTATAAACAAAGCCCTGGAGGTTTTGGATGAAGCTTTACACTCCAGCGACCCAGATAAACGTTTTAAGGCAGCCGTTGAAATACTTAGATATGTAAAGTGAAAACAGCCCTGCGCCAATTTGGCCAGGGCTTATATAGTCGAGTGTTTCCTATATGTAATTAATAATTTAACCTTCGATAAACACCCACATCTCCAGTACCCGGCCTTTTATTAGGTGCTTATCCGAAGTAGAATTCGCTACAAGTTCATCAGCTAAATCGAGCAATTTGGAAAGGAGATGGAGCATTTGTACGAATCCTCTTTAAGTAAGACAATTCTTGAAATGTTTGTGGCAAAAGGAACCTATGGATATTCTTTTTTGAAAGGAGATAAAAATGATTCCCGAAGACATAAGAAAACGATTAAGTGCTGAATCATTCAAGTGTAATTTCTCGGTATATATTTCATTCTTTAAACCCTTTTTTAAAACCATGAAAGAGGCTGAGGAATTTATCTACTTATGTGAACATCATGACTTGGTTAGTAAACGAGCTATGCATCAACTAGTACGAGGAATATCAATGGCAGACAATGTTTTTAAACTGAATCAATCCACGAAACTAGACGGTATTCAAGTTCAGTATTGGATTATGACCATCGAAGCGCTCTACAAGGCAACTAATCAAAAAGCAATCACTGATAAATTCAAAATTATTAGGGATTTTTTTTCTAACTACATTAACTCAGAAGACCAGGATAGGCTAAAAACGGGGATCCACGCAATGGATGGACAACCACTTAATATAATTAATATAGCAGATCTCTTTAATGGTATTCGTAATATGGTTGCTCATGAAGGGATTTATTGGATGTGTGTGTTTAGAGAAGATGATTATATGGGGTATGCGTTAAAGCCTAATTTTAAGGAAGCCTTCAAGAACTCCACATATGTAATTGGAGATGACCCGCAATTAATTGAAAATAAAATGGAAAGCTACTGGCTATGCCTAACAGGAGAAGAAATAAGGAATATGATTGTTCGTGGCGGTGTTACTTTCTTAACAGGATTGCTTTCAGATTAAGATATGAATAAATAATCAACCTTGATTTAATGAATGGCTCTTTATTATTTTTAGCGTCTGTCCACTTAAATTTTTAAATTTATTCCCCAAAACCTCCCCCAAGTTGTTGAGGGATAATACACTTTTCAACAAAGCAAGTTTAAATATAAAAACCCTAGAAGTTGAGTAATATCAACAGTTCTAGGGTTTTTTATGTTGCATTTTACAACTCGTATTAATTAAAATAGATAGAACTCAACCAGAAATCTGTTATGATTTCTGGTTTTTTTTGTTTAGGTCAGCTAAATTTGCATTTACTTCATTTGATAGACTATAAGGCATGGTATAATTTCACTGGAAAATACTTGAGGCGTGAAGATAATTATTCCTGATTATAAGGAGAGAATAAGAAATGGCAGTGTTTATAGGAAAGGAACCACTAGAAAAAGCTTTAGAAGAATCAAGGGGTAACAATAGAAGACGTGATATAAAAGGATTAGAAGGAGAACTAAAAGTAGGAAATTTACTTTCTCAATATTTGCCTGACGATACATTTGTCATAGCTCATCCATCCATTGGAAAGTATGATCCTGATTTTTTAATCATTTCTCCGAAATATGGATTTAGATTAGTAGAGGTAAAGAATTGGAGCATACAGAACATTCGTGAGGTCTATTCTAACGGAGCACTTAAAATCATAAACACCCAGCAAAATCCCTTAAATCAAGTGAAGAAACATATAGATGAATTTAATGGATACATAAAATCCTTGAAAATTCCGACGCTATCAGATCCGTATAAAATGATTGGCTTTACCGTCCTTCACTTCGGCTTTACTAAGAAGGAAATTGAAGGGAAAATGATTGGATGGGAAAAATCGAATAAGGAGAATTATTTTAAACACCACATTTTTTTAGATCAAATAAACAATGAAATAAATACTATACTTGAGAAAGCGGTAAAATATCCGTTAAACAGTAATTCTATAATATTCTCAAAAGATGTTCTTCACGAAGTAATTGATAATATTTCGATTACAAACGAAATAAAGATCGATGAAGTTTTAGAGTTTTTTGATAAGAAGTTAGATTCTATAGAAGAGAATATAAAGAGCATGCGAGTTCAAAATGAGTATAAGAAGTTTCAGAATCAAGAGAAACCAATAAGGAAGTTAAAGAAATCCGTTACGTATGGATTACTTATATCGGTTGTTCTTATTTTGGCAACGGGAATATTTTTTTTCAGTAAATGGGTAAAAGGAGAAAGCAATAATGCATCATACTCTTCTCTTAAAGCTATAAAAGATAATGCAGAGATAGGTGACCGTATAAAGTTAGAAGCTACAGTAAACCAGTTTTCATACGATAAAAACAGTGGAACCAAGTTTTTAATTCTTACAGATGGAGAACGGACAATTGATGGGGTGATTTTTAAAGGAATAGAAACCCCTTATATAAATAAAGGTAATACTTATGTATTTACTGGTGAATTTGATTCTTACAAAGGAAAAAATGAAATTGTTATTCATAATGTAAAGTAATAGAAATTCCAATAAATTTCCAATATAAGCATGAGAAGCAGAAAATCAGCAAACTTTGCTACCTTTAAACGTTAAGCGTAGCCCCATTCGTGCGTAGCCAATCTTCTCGATTTTCATAACCGGGCCTCAACATGGCCATCGACTCCCAGAATACTTTGAATGATACATATGTATCAAATGGGTGAGTTCATTCGCCAACACGTACTCAATCATAGAGACAGGGGCTAAGAAAATGAGCCAGTTAAAGAAAATGGATCCTGCCGGTGTGCAGCTCCCCCAGCGCTGTTTCTGATCGTCATAATCAATGTCTTATTAGATGTTTTAGATATGTATTGTCAAATTTTATTTAAATTTGAAAGTTTAGAGGACAAAGGGAATTTGAGTTATACAAAAGTCGAATTCCCAGGTTTTGATGGGAATAATGAAACAACTTACTTAGTTTATACAAGGTATTAAATAAAGGATTTAGGTAGATTCCAGGAACTTAAGGAAAGTACAGAATTTAGAGATTTCAATAGTCATAGGCGAATGATTCCTAAATACTTGGAGATGTTGAAGACTTGGAATTCTTTCGAGAATAAATATGAAATGTCTTTTGAAGAATTAAAAAAATTATTAACTAGACACCCAGTACTTTAATGAAATTTAAAGCGTCTTCGGATGCTTTTTTATTTTGGAGGAATAATCAGTGAGAGATTATAGATATTACCATAACAAAAATGTATCTTTCACGTATCTCCACACTTTGTGCTTGTAACCCTTTTTCTTTCAAACACTCATAGCATTTAAGTTCAACTTTTGTAAAACATGATTAAGTTCGTCATACACTGCACCTTAATAATCTTCCGATAAACACTCTATTTGCCCATGAACTGGACATGGCATCATTAATTTTTTATTCTGATGATTTTTTTCAAGGCAAGAATAGACATTGCTTAAGATCATGTAGCATCCTCCCGCTTCTTCTAAGCTCAGCGATTAGAAGTCTGTAAGCCAATTGAGTTGAAAACACATGTAACTAGCCACCGCTCTTAATAAAATTTGCTCCCACTTCTGTAGTTACAATCCGAGCGACAAAGCAGGAAGGACAATGCCGCCACGAAGAGCTTGCTGAAGGCGCCCGTTCAAGCCATTGAGGGCTGTGTTCATCACTCCTACCTAAAACCATTATTATAATTTGAAAGAAAAACTACTTTATTTAACGTAAAGAAGCCCTGCCTCCTTTGCGTAAACAATAGTATTGGCCTGTAAAACATTGGTGAAATGATCCGTAATGGATAATAGAAGAAGTACAAAATTTTATTTAAGAGTAAAAAGACTGTTATAAATTTTTTATATATTGTATATAAACAAATTAAGACGGCAACTTTCTATTGATAATTTAAATATAGACATAATTCTTAAGGATTTGGACATAATAATCATAAAAGGTAATTTAATGAGGTTTTAAAATGAATATAAACTCAATAGATAATATAGGTAATCAAAAAAGTCGGACCTCACTTTACAATTTAGAACTAATTGGTAAGGGTTCTAAATATTCGGAAAGTCTAACTAGCTATTTAGTTAGGATGGCTGAGGCTCATTGTTTAAGTTTTGGTAAATTATTTAATTGCATTTTAGCTCCAGCACTTAACAAGGACTATATTAATAGAAGTATAAAATTTGGCGGAAATCGATTTTTTGACAATGCTCACAGTTTAAATGGAGTTAATTCAAATGCCTATAATATGGTAAAAGTATTAGAAAAATTAACTTCCAATAGTGACTTAATTGATTCGACTCTTTATAAATGGAGGGGCGTAATTTCTAATAAAGGGTTGTTTAATAAAAACTTATATTGGTGTCCATTTTGTTTAAATGACTTTCAAAATAAGTACCATACTTTCTATTATCCACTTCTATGGTATTTAGAACCAGTATCTTGTTGCACAGAACACAATATATATTTAGTTAATAAATGTCCTAGCTGCAGTAAAGAAATTCCAATACTACATAGGAGTTTAGTTAACGGATTTTGTCCATATTGCAAGAACAATTTAACACAAATTGATTCATACCCTGGTTTTAAAAGAAATAAGAAAGAAGAGGAATCTTTTTATACTGAAAGTTTAGGGGGGTTTATTAGTGGTGCTCATACTTATCCCGTTTTAAAAAGAGAAGTTATTAAAGAAAAGCTAGTTTCTTTGATTGATGAATATATAAAAAAGGGATACAGACAAAAGGATTTGGGTTTTCCAAAGGTTACTATCCATGAATGGAAAACAGGAAAGTCTATCCCTCAACTACTCAAACTACTTGAATTATGCTACCTCTTTGGAATCTCATTTAAAGATTTTTTTTATAGCGGAAATTTATCAGTGGTTCCGAAGGTGAAGAATCCGCAAGATGTTACTTTGAAAAGGAGAGAGCTTAATTACAGTCAGCTTGAAATAATCTTAGAAGCGTACTTAGAGTTAGAACAACCCATCTCTATGGAAGAGTCATCAAAAAAAATAGGGATAAATAAGAGGTTACTTTATAATAAAATGCCATTTATATGCAAACAAATTTCTGCAAGATATAGTTCACATATAAATCAAAAAAAGCAAGCCAATCGTATACGACTAGAAAAGGTAATCAAAGAAGTAATTGTTGAACTTGTTCAAAAAGAAGTGCCTATTACAAGAAGAAATATAGAGCTATTTCTGAATTCTAATCAACTTTTACGAGGAGAATTTGAAAGAAAGATTTACTTAAAATGTTTGAATATTCAGAAATAATGAATTAGAATAAATAGCGTAGAAAGGATGGTGATAAATTTGGAAATGTCCTCATTTAAGATGTGGTGTGAGATGAATAATATTGAAAAAAAAACTCAAGATTTTATTAATAACAACATTAGGCTTATGCAGCCTTCCCGAAATGTGGGAGGTGGAAATGTTAGTCTTACTGGAAAATATCCAAGCAAAAAAATGGGAGTCTACATTCAATGGGAGAGCGGTAAGGTTGAAGGTCCTGCTATATTAATGATGGAAAACGATACAGAAGTGCTTGAATACTATGATCAACCAAATCAAATAAAACTTAATTTCGTAGACAATAGTGGGAAGAGAAGAGGGGTCTTGTACACTCCAGATTTCTTTGTAATTCGAAAAAGTAGTGCAGGGTGGGAAGAATGGAAAAATGAAGGGGACTTGCAATACCTTTCTTCTAAACAGCCGTGGAAATATATTAAAGATGAAAAGGGGGTTTGGCGGTGCCCTCCTGGAGAAGAATTTGCTAAACAGTTTGGTCTTAATTTTACTGTATGTACAAGTGAAAAGATCAATTGGAAACTCCATAGAAATTATACATTCTTAGATAGTTACTTACGAAAAATTGATTTTCTTTGTGTACCTGGAGATGATGTACTACTAATAAGAGAAATAGTTACTAATGAGCCTGGTATTTCCTTAAATGAATTAATTAAAACATTAAAAGGACAGATAAATGCTGACAGTATCTATACATCAATCATTAAACAGTCTATTTATGTAAATTTAAATGAAGAAGTTTTACCTGAAGCGAATAAAGTTTTTGTTTATTTAGATAAAGAGCATGCTACAATGCATAAAAATATCATCGACTGTAAAAATGACTTGCCTAAAGTCAATAAAATCTCTCTCGAAGTAGGAAACAGTATTATTTGGGATTCAATAAATTGGAAAATTATTAATGTTGGCAAATCGACTATAATGCTAATGACAGAGGATGGTAAATATAATGAACTTCCGAAGGATTTGATTAAAAAACAAATCCAAAAAGGTCGAATATCAAGTGACCAGAGATCTAAAGAGATAGAAAGCGACTTAATGGAAATTATTATAGCTGCTAGTGAATCTGATTATCAAGTGGCTAATTACAGGTTAGTTTACGTTAGGGAATATATTAATGGAACATTCAAAGAGAAAGAAAAGCCAAGCAAAAGACTAGTCCGAGATTGGGTTTCTAAATATAGAAAAGCAGAAAAGTTAGTGGGGAATGGATATGTAGGTTTACTTCCAAATGACAAAAATAAGGGTAATAGAACAGAGAGATTATCTAGTCAAGTTAAAGAATTAATGGAAGACTTCATAGAAAACAGGTATGAAACAAGTACTGAGAAAAATAGGTCGGTAGTATGGGGGGAGTTTAAATTGGTTTGTGAAGAAAAAGGCCTATTAGCTCCTAGTTTACAAACGTTTTGTAAATATATAAAATTACGTCCTAGAGTTCAGCAAATAAGAAAAAGAAAGGGAGATAAGGCTGCCTATCAAGAAAAATCCTTTTATTGGGAGTTGGAATTTACTACACCGAGACATGGAGATTTTCCTTTTAACATAGCTCATCTAGACCATACAGAGTTGGATATTGAACTTGTACATTCCCATAGTGGGAAAAATTTAGGAAGACCATATTTAACTCTTCTCTCGGATGCTTATTCACGCAAAGTACTAGCTTTTTTTCTGTCTTTTGAAGAGCCCAGTTATAGGTCATGTTTAATGGTTTTCAGAGAATGTGTCAGAATACATAACCGATTACCTCAGCAAATCGTAGTTGATAATGGTAAGGAGTTCCATAGTGTTTATTTTGAAACATTACTTGCTATGTATGAAAAAGAAATAAAGAGAAGGCCATCTGCACAACCTAGGTATGGGTCAGTTTTAGAAAGGATGTTCGGTACAACTAATACTTCATTAATCCATAATCTTCAAGGAAACACAAAAAACATGAAAAATGTAAGGCAGGTTACCAAAAAAGTAAACCCAAAAAACCTCGCTATATGGACATTGCCGGATTTACATAAAGCATTAAACCATTTCTTCCACGAAGTATACGATTCATTGGAACATCCTTCATTAGGTTTGTCCCCTTCAGAAGTTTTTAAATTAGGCATTGAATTAAGTGGTAAAAGAGATCATGAATATATTCCGTATGATCCGTTATTTGAAATTTTAACGTTACCATCTACAAAAAACGGAGAAGTAGTTATTCACACAAATACTGGAGTCAAAATAAACTATCTCTATTATTGGAATGATGTATTTAAAAATCCAGAATTAGTAAAAACTAAAGTGAAAGTAAGATATGACCCATTTAATATGGGAATTGCATATGCATATGTTAATAAAAAATGGGTAAAGTGTATTTCTGAGTACTATTCTATATTTAAAGACCTCTCAGAAAAAGAGATTAGATTTATTACAACTGAATTAAGGAAAATTAAAAAAGATAATTCGAAAAATTATTCAATCAATGCAAGTAAAATCGCAGCTTTTATAAATAATATGGAAGATAATATTCAATTTGAGATGTTACAATCAAAAGCTAATGAATTAAAAAAAGTAACAAATAATAATTATGATCACGTGGCACCTGAACCCCAGTTTAAATCCCATCCTCCATATCCTATTAATGAAACTTTAAGCAATAATAATGAAGTATTTAAAAATCTGGAATTGTTTGAGGAGTTTTAAATGAAAGATGATATTGAATTTAACCACGAAAATAAAATAAAAGAACAATTTATCATCCGAAACATCAATCATCCAATTTTAAATCATGTATACACTGATTTAATGGAAAAGATTGAGACTTCAAAAGAAGGAAAAGTATTCATCGTATTTGGACCCACTGGAGTAGGAAAGTCTACACTTTATGCAAAGGTTAAAAGCCAATTATTATTTTTGAGTAATGATAACATGAAAGTAGATCGGGGAATGATCCCGGTAGTATCGCTAGAATTACCTTCTCCTGATAACGGTAAGTTCAACTGGAAAGACTTTTATCAAAGAATACTAATAGAATTTAATGAGCCTTTAATTGGTAATAAAGTTGATCAAAGTAATTCTTATAGAGGTAAGATATCTAATTATAAACCCACAACCTCTCCAGAACTTAGGAAGTCACTAGAAAATGCAATTAGATATAGAAAAACAAAAGTAATATTGTTAGATGAAGCTCAACATTTATTAAAAATGGGAAGCGGAAGGCGAATACAAGATCAAATGGATTTTATAAAATCCATGGCGAATATTACCGGTTCCATATTTGTTTTATTTGGGACGTATGAGTTAAATGCATTTTTTGATATGAATGGACAGCTGAGTAGGAGGATATCTGAAATTCATTTCCCTAGATATGATATTAAAATTGAAAAAGATCTCATGGCATTTAAGGGTATAGTATATACTTTCCAATCGTTATTACCATTCGAGGAAAAAGAAGGTTGTCTATTGAATCATTGGGAATTTTTCTATGAAAGATCGGTTGGTTGTGTCGGGATTTTAAAAGAATGGATAGATAAATGTTTTTTAGAGGCCATAAAAGAAAGTGGAAATGGTATAAACCTAGACATCATTGAGAAGTATGCCCCCGCACCATCAAAAGCCTACAAAATTGCTGAAGAAGCTATTAATGGGGAAAACGAGTTTAAAGACAATGAAGGGAAAATTGAAGTACTGCAAAACCTATTAGGTATGTCTCAAAAAGAAGGTCATAAATACAATGTAGGCCTCAATGAGAACGACAAAGGGGAAAAAACAAAAAAAATAACTGTTGGGAAAAGGAATCCAAAAAGAGATAAAATTGGAATTGATGAAAGTAACTAACTGAACTTTGAATAAATCTTAAAGAGGAGGTTAGTGAAGAGTGATAGAGGTAGACCCTTTGTATAACGACCATGTGTATAATACGAGCACTTCTAATAGATCTACATTGTATAACTTAGAACCAATAGGAATAGGCACCCCATTCGTGGAAGGTTTAACTAGCTACCTTATGAGAATTTCTAGCGCACATTGTATAACAACAGGAGACTTTATAAAGGGTATATTGTTGCCTATATTGAAGAAAAAACTCTATTACTCTGGGATTTACGCTCAAAATTATGTCCAAAATTTTCACGATGGCGCATGTTTATTAGGGAATACTCAAACAGCTTCAATGAATATAGATATTTTAAATAATCTTACCAGTAGAAGTGACCTCAAACATTTAACACTTGTTCCCCATGGTGTATGGTTAGATACTAAAGGTTCTATAAAACAAAACAAGTACTGGTGTGGTTATTGTCTTGAGGATATGAGAATAAATAATAGCAATATTTACGAAATGTTAATTTGGAATATTTGTCATGTTAATTGTTGTACTATTCATAAAACAGAGTTGCATCATACATGTCCATTTTGTAATTCGTTTCAAAAATTTATCAAGTTTAAATCTACTATAGGATATTGTCAATGTTGTAATCTATGGCTAGGTCAAGTAATAAATAGGGAAGTTAAAAATCAGAAAAAACATGTGGCAGAAAGTTTGATTGGAGAGATGTTAGTTGTACCAACTGAAGTTAGTCTAGTAGCTAATGACTGTCTGATAAATAATTGCAGGAAAATCTATGATATGCTTCCTGCACCGAAAGAAAAAACAATTAAAGATAGAGTGGGGATTTCCAGGAAATCATTTACGGGATTTATAAAAAATTCGCATTCACATATTAAACTAGAAACTATACTTAAACTTTCTTTAGCAAGTAACACTACTATAGGAGATTTATTAACTCAAAATATTGTAGGTGAAATAGAAGAATTTAGCTTAACGAGTTTAAATAAAATAGGGAAAAAGAAGGCTGCAAGTGAGATTTTAAAAATGAAAAACAAAGTGAAACACTTTTTTGAATCGTGTAAAAAAAGTAATGAACTGATAGTGTTTAGGCAGTTAAAAAAAGTTTTAGGAATTAGTTATGTTTCTGTTGAAAAGTATTTTCCAGAGATCTACCTAGAAATGAAAGAATTAAATGTGTCAATAAGAAAGAAAAATAGGGACAGAATAAAGGTGGAGAGATTTGAACTGATTAGAAAAATTGTAAATGAAATGCATAGTTCTAACCAATATCCGGGCTTGAAAAAAGTTATGAGAGAACTTCCTTTTGTTATAACGGGATTTGAAAAGGAGTATAGGGATGTGTGGGAAAATTCTTTGAAGGAACTTGGGATTAAGATGAAAAAAAATTAGTATTATTAGTTAACTAAACGTAGAAATTTTGTTTTTATGAAAGTTCTAACTGATTTCATTAATACTGATATCATTAATACTGATATCATTACTACAACTATACTTCGCTGTCCTTATATCAAGGCTATTAGTTCTATGGTTGTAGTTACTTATAATGAGGCGCGAACAAGTGTGTTAATATCTAATTTATAACAGTGGCGAAGATACAAGAAATATAAGAATATTGTCGATAACAAGACTTTTCCACTATTAATTAGCGGACTCAGACAAAGGAGCTTAATTGTAAGTAAGTAAAATGACCTAGATAGGAATAAGAAAAAATTAAGGGCACTAATTATTAAATTGAATAAAGAAGGACACTATCCATCAATTCCTCGAATAAACAATGAATTAGTTTTTAAAGAAGAGGAGCTAAAAAGTTACCGTTTGCAGCTTTTTGAAGAATTAGTAATATCGATAAATAGGAACTGGTATCCTGATAAAATTAAAGAGTTAGATTAGAGCATTTCAACACCTGCACCTCCTTTCTACACCTATACTTAAAAGGTGTATTTTTTTATGGAAATTCTTGTTTATAAGCTATTCGGAAGTCCAGGAATATGGTAGATTGGAAATAAATAGAAATAATTAGCGCTGAATGCGTACGACAATTACAGTTGCAAAATATTATGGGGGGTTGTTAAATATGTATTTAAAGAGTATAAGTCTTACAAATTTCAGGCAGTTTGGCATGAAAGAGGATGGTAACCCAGGAATCACAGTGTTTTTTAATTCAAATTTTAATGTATTAGTAGGCGAAAATGATGCTGGTAAGACAGCGATAACTGATGCGATTAGATACTTACTAGGAAGCGTAAGTGATGACTTTGAAAAAATTAACCAAGAGGACTTTTATTGTTACGACAAGGATATGTACAGTGATTCTTTTTATATAGAAGGTATTTTTACTGACTTATCTGACCGAGAAGCAGGAACGTTTCTTGAATGGTTATCTTTCGATGAAGATAAACATTACCAATTGAGAGTTTGTCTTAGCGCAGATAGAAGGAAAAACGAAAATGGAAAGGAATATATCGATAGAAAAGTTCAAGCGGGAGATAAAAATTTCGAGTATAGACTAGACGCTTCAGCTAAAAATCTACTTAAAACAACATACTTAAAACCAATGCGTGATGCTCAAACAGAATTGAAACCAGGAATTCGTTCAAGACTAGCCTATATATTGAAAGCCCATCCTGCATTTAATAATGTTGACTCTTCTAAGGATAGCAATGAACATCAGTTAGTAACTGTTATGAAAGAAGCCAACAATCAAATTGAATCATATTTTAGGGAAGAGTATGCTGATAGCCACTCTTTAGTTGGTGATATAGAAACTTTACTAAGTGATTTCTATGATATCCATGATAAAAGTAAATCAAAATCAAGATTTACTGTATCAAGGACTGACTTAACCTCTATTTTAAGAAAATTAAGTCTTGAAAATGAGGATATCAATTTGGGTTTGGGTAACTTGAATTTACTTTTTATTGCTGCGGAGTTACTTCTATTGAATAATTTGGAGGAAGATCAACTACTCATTGGTCCAAATATTACTTTAATTGAAGAGATAGAGGCACACCTGCATACCCAAGCACAAATAAGACTTATTAAGTATTTGGAAGAAGAGCTTGATAGGCGAAATAATCGAAACCAATTCATCTTAACATCACATAGTCCCAATCTTGTAGCATCCATTGATCCTAAATTTGTTATTTTAATGCATGATAAAACAGCTTATCCTTTGGATGAAATTTATACAAAGTTGGACAAAGCAGATTATGGGTTTATTGAAAGATTCCTAGATTCAACAAAGAGCAATTTGTTTTTCGCCAAAGGAGTAATATTTGTTGAAGGTGATTCTGAGATGCTTTTATTACCGGCAATTGCGAACTTGATAGGATATCCATTGCATAAACATGGAATATCGCTTGTTAATGTTCAAGGAACTTCTTTTGAGCGATATATAAAATTGTTTTCTAGATCTGACTTATGGTTGGAAGATATGGACTTACCTGCTATTAATCTACCATTATCGATAATAACCGATTTAGACGTAAAAGCATGGACCTATTACGAGACTGAAGGGAAGATTAAATCAATATATGCAATTAAAGATATAAACGAACTAAATGATGTTCTGGCTTATTGTGATGAGGAGATTGAAGATATAGATGTTGATAAGATTGGACAAGAATATTCTACTGTAAAAAAATTAGTAACTGATTTTGGGTTTAATATTGATTCATCAAATGAAGATCTATTAACTCAAATAACCAAAAAAGATATCACCCCACAATATTTAGATTCAATTGAAAAGCAAAAGTTTATACAATTCCAAGATAAGTATAATGAGTACAGCGCTAATATAAGTGTAAATGTAGCACCCAAATGGACTCTAGAGTACAGTCTAGCATTAAGTGAACTTGCACCTTTGTTATTAAAAGCTGTTCATGAAGTAAGATATAAAAACCCTATACCGGTAAGAGAAAAAAGTTCTTTGATGATCTCAGTAGAGGCTTGTCAGAAGGAAAAAATCGAGAGGAAGTTGCATACTCGATATTTAAACCTATTAATGATAAGAATGTTTCTAAAGCTGAAGTGGCACAGAGACTTGCCATTGAAATAAATGAAATAACAAAGGATGAAACGAAAGCTGAAAAATGGAAAGAAAAAGTCATGGAGGACAGTAATATAGCATACTTGAGAGAGGCTATAAAACATGCTGCAATGTCTAGCCAAAGAGAAGGCAGGCTTAACCTATGAGAAGCGAGATGAATGAAATAACGTCTCTGTTACTACCTGATGGTTGTGACTTTTCTGATAGCCAGAAAGAAGTGATAACCTTTGATAAGTCTGCCAATATAGTTGCGGGACCGGGTACTGGAAAAACAACAGTTTTAATTGCAAAGTGTGCGTATATTTTAAAAGAGAATATCTATAGTAATAGAGGTATTTGTCTGATTACACATACTAATGTAGCAGTTGACGAAATACGGTTAGGGTTAAAAAAGGTTGGGGTCTATAATATAGAACATCCTAACTTTATTGGCACTATTCAAGAATTTTTTAATACGTATTTTGCTAAAAAAGCCTATCACTATATAAATGGAGACAAACAAATTAGGGTTCTAGATGATGATGAATATGAGGCAATATATTTTAATATATTTGAGCAGTATAAGCCATATAATTATAATTATAGAACTCCTAGACTTAAAAATATGAAACCGAGTTTAGTAATTAGTAATGAGGGCACACTTTCTATTGAAAGTCATGCTAAGAATTCTTATAGAAGAGAGTTTGAAGAGAGCATTATAAGAATGTTCGAGATGGGAATATTAACAAATCATCAATGCTTAGAACTATCGAAATGGTATATCGAAAAATACAAGGAACAGTTACAGGAAGCTATTAAAAACCGTTTTAATTATGTTTTTTTAGATGAAGCACAAGATACTAATGAGCTTCAATATGAGATGTTAAATAACCTTTTTTTAAATTCTAATGTTATCTATCAAAAATTCGGTGATCCATACCAAGCTTTGTATAATATTTTTGAAGGAAATAATGATGTATGGGTACCTTCAAGTGAGCTGGAAGTACCTAAAAGAGAAATTGCTCAAACTTCTCGATTTGGCTCAAGCGTGTCTAATATAGTGAAAAATGTATGTGTTGAAAGGTATGATTCATTTGAGTCTTCAGAGGCGGTAGTCTCGTTCCCTCCGTATTATATAATTTATGAAGACGAGAATGACTTATTGGTAAAATATAGAGGGCTTATTAGTTTATGCGAAGATGAGTCTGAATCATTTTTTTACTCTCAAAAAAAAGATGCAATAGTAGCGCCACTTCATGCTGATTTAGAAAATCTATTTACTAGCTATGTTAGGCCTTCAGTTAATACTGGAAACAGAGAAGGTCGAATTAGGAAGACTTATAACTATCTTCTGAAGTTAATAGCAAAGGAAACAGATACCTCGTTTAAAGAAATAAGAATAATGGTTAATGAAAATTCACTTTATAAAGAAAAAATGGGTATATGTATTAAAGAAATGATGCAGAGCAATTCTAAAACTTATTTAGTTAAAAATAATCTTGAGGAGATTTTGAGTATATTAACAAACCATGAAAAGGTTAGTTTTACTTGTGTTAATGTAGACAAGCAGATTCAATATCTTCAGCAGTCTTTGTCTCATGAAGAGTGGGGAAACATGTCTGAGAAAGAGCTTGAATTTTATATAGGGACGATTCATTCAGTGAAAGGTGAAACACACCGCTCAACATTGCTGCTTTTAGATACTGAGTTTAGAGAATTTTCGCGGGATGGAACTCTTTTGCAACGTCGCCACATATTTGATTTACTTAGTCAATATCTTATAGGGAATCATAAGAATCCTTACTTAATTTCTGACTTCTCAGAAAGAGATGAAACAATCAAAGCCTTGAAGTTTGGCTATGTTGCTTTGAGTAGACCAACGCATTTAGCTACGATCGCGATACCTGCAAGGTTAATATCTGGTTCTGATGAGATACTATCACGATTAGATAAGGATGGTTGGACTAATTATGAGAGTGGAATAGAGCAGTATCAATAGCATTTTAATAAATAATTGAAGGTTAATACAAGTATAAATCATATTAATGTCAGAAGTATTTATTTAAAACATAAAGATGTCAAGAGTTAGGGAGAATGCCTATTTCGACCTGTATTAATAGGGAAATTCCATTAAAGTTTCAGTAATAATAATGTATTAAACAGTTGTATCTCATGTGGCTGTAAGAGTGGCAAACTTATGCTTAATAATTTGACAAATATATGATTTAAGTCACACATAGATGCAATATAAAGCATAAAATGTCCAATAGGGCAGTTTATGCTTTATTTTATATGCGGATCATTAGTGAAACCCTTCTTATTAAAACAGACTAAATTTACCATTCCCTCATTGTCCATAATTGTAAATGATGGTAAAATTTCAGAAAAGTGAAAAAGGGAGTGGGCGCGAGTGATTCATAAAGTGGGCCAAATCATGCTGTATGTAAACAACCAGGATGAGGTTGTGAAATTTTGGACGGAAAAAGCAGGCTTCCAGGTTATTTCTGATGAAGATAACGGACAGGGAATGAGATGGATTGAAATTGCTCCAGCCAATGATTCGGAAACCACAATTGTTCTCCACAACAAAGAATTCATTGCAAAAATGTCGCCTGAATTAAATCTTGGTACGCCTTCTTTACTGTTTTTCTCTGACAATCTGGATCGATTACATAGCGAATTCTCAAGCAAAGAAATTACAGTTGGAGAAATCGTGGCCATGCCTTCTGGCCGGGTATTTAATTTTTCAGATTGTGAAGAAAATTATTTCGCTGTCATGGAAAAAAAGTGAGTGTTTAATAGAGAATAAAGCAGCATCCATATTTGCGGATGCTGCTTTATTTTTTTCCTGAATCACACGGTTGTCATCCCGCCTAATTTACTGATTGTGAGATTATATCCTGTAATGATCCGCTCTCCAGTCCTGAATAAGCTTCTTAATATCATCAGGCTTTAAGTTCTCTGCCGCTGCTTTTTCACTTAGCGCTGGCAGCTCTTTGTCGGAGGCAAACCTTAGCGCGACCGCTTGTTTCACAGTCAGAGAGGGATTCATCATTTTTCCTGTAAGCACATAGTGACGCAGATTTTCTTCCGCACGTATAGCACGGTCTTGAGCTTTCAAAGTGTATGTCCGCACGAGCACTCCAATGATGACAACACTTACTGCAGTAAGCAGTATGATAAAGGCCTGGAACACATTTTTTCCGCTGCTCATTGCATTGATTGCATGAATAACTGCCGAAATCAGCATACCGAGAAGCAGTACGGATAGAACATAATGATAAAGCGGGTGCATCCGTGTGTGGTTTTTGTAATTTTGGGTCTCCATTTTAACCTCTCCATTTACCGTTTTGTATTATGTCTCCTCTTTAGTTTACTTATTGCAGCGGGCTTATTCAATTACGTTGAGTTCCTTTAACATTTTTATTCAGAACTTGGTGAAAAAATTCATACACACGTTAGCGGGAAGATTTAATTGGACCAGGCAGGGCCAGAGTGGGTTAACCATCTGTATTATTATGAACAAGGCAAAATGGACTGTGGGGGAACAGATCAAAGCAGGCCAAGGTGATTCTTCTGTAATCTAAGGCGTACATACAAAAACGCTTTTCTTTTCTTCTGAAATATTTTAAGCCAGCGCTTTATATATTTAATAAAGGCGGTAATAAAGGGGGGGAAGAGATGGAGGAGGTCCTGCAAGTCGATGTCCTGATGAAGCTCAGCTTTTCGGCCATTGCAGGCATCATAATAGGATTGGAAAGAGAATTAAAGGGAAAACCCCTTGGTTTGAAGACATGCTTGATTATTTCAGTAACTGCCTGTTTGTTAACGCTTGTTTCGTATGAGTCTGCCTTTATGTATGCTGAAGCTTATTCCCGGCCAATGGATCCCGGCAGGATTCCCTCGTACGTGATTAGCGGCATTGGTTTTTTGGGAGCAGGGGTAATTCTGAGAAGACACAACGAGGTTATCTCCGGATTAACGACGGCTGCACTCGTCTTTTCCTCCGCAGCCATCGGGATTACCATAGGAGCGGGCTTTTATATTGAAGCACTGGCTGGAGTGGCTTTCATTTTTACAGGTGTAAGAATCCTTCCCTATCTGCTGGAGAAGTTTGTAATCAGGCGTTTAAGAGAAAAAGAATTCAAAGTAAAAATATATATTTCGAAAGATACCAATCTTACCAAGCTGCTGAAAGAATTAGAGGCATTGAAGCTTGGAATCAAGCGCATCAGAATCAAGGAAGAAAAAGAATGGATCACCATTTATTGCGTTGTGGCTTCCGAAGTAATAGACAGCCCTACAGAAATCTTTTATACAATCAGGAAACCATCGGGTGTTTTTCGGGTGGACGTAGAGAATATGGAATAGGATCTGGCGAAATTGGATGGGAAATGCTGGAGGGGATAGATGCTCCTATTTTCTCCTCTTTTTTTAATGATTGCAGCGAAAGATGCCAGGGCAGTAAGGTGTGCATAAATCATTTCTATGTATGGGTATTATTCCCTTGTAAAAAAATGTAGAATAGAGGAGGGTGGTTTATTGCATTTTTTTAGGAAGGGGAATTTATCAAATGACCGAGCCGGCCACAAATACATCCGAAAATCGCGGTTTAAAAAAGACCAGATTACGGCGTATTAATATATTGTTTTTTGCGGTATTCTTTGCTTTTGTTATGGTGATTGTCCGTTTAGGGATTGTTCAGATTGTACGGGGAGAAGAGTTTAATAAGGAACTCTCGAGAACCGAGACAAATGTATCTTCCTACCCTGCACCGAGAGGCAAAATGTTTGACCGCTATGGCAGAGTGGTTGTTGATAATATTGGGGTTCCTGCTATTACATATACGGTTGATAAGAAAACGAAACCGGAGAATAAAATAAAAACCGCAAGAGAACTGATTAAACATATTAAGGTCGAATCAGAAGCGCTTAAAAAGATTCAGGAGCAGGAGAGCAGCAGAGACCTAAGGGATTACTGGCTATCCGCTCATCCAGAAAGAGCAAAGGAGCTTCTTAAGAAAAAAGAGCTGGAACTGGATGGAAAAGAGCAATATCAGCTGCAAATTGAAAGGGTTCCCAAAGCAGAAATTCAAAAAATGAAGCGAAGTGAAAGGCAGCTTTCAATGGCCGTGCTGTTTAAACGGTTTTCATCCGGGTACCAATATGAGCCGCAAATTATTAAAGCTCAGGTTTTACCTAAGGATGCAAAGCCAGGAGCGGATGTCATGCTGACCAATGATGAGATAGCCCGCGTTTCGGAAAATCTTGAAAAAATGCCGGGACTGAATATCATCACCGACTGGGACAGGCAGTATCCTTATGGTAATTTATTAGGGCCAATCCTTGGGAAGGTCACGACATCTCAAGAAGGTATTCCGAAAGAGCGCATGGATTATTTTCAGGCACGGGGGTACTCAAGGAACGATCGTGTAGGCAAAGGATATATTGAAATGCAGTATGAGCAGTTTTTAAATGCCTCCAAGTCTAAGATCCAATATACAACCGATCGAGACGGCAGCGTATCTGAAGAAATCCTAAGTACCGGAAAACGCGGCTATGACTTGCAGCTGACATTTGATATGGAGCTTCAAAAAGAAATTGAGAAAATTCTTGAAGAAGAAATCATAAAAGGTAAAAGAACAAGCGGCAACGGGCTTGTGAACAGTGCCTTTGCCGTGGTGATGGATCCAAACAATGGGGACGTGCTTTCAATGGCCGGAAAGCAATTTGACTTTAGAAAGAGCAGCAAGCCGCTGGATTTTTCCTACGGAGCTTTTACAGGACAGTATGAGATGGGATCTGTGGTGAAGGGTGCGACTGTTCTGACGGCCTATCAAAATGGAATGCCTGTCAGCACAACCTATTACGATGCTCCAATGACGTTTAAAAACACCGCTACGAAGTCCTCTGCCGGCAATCGGTCACTCGGCTTGGTAAGCGATATTACAGCGTTAAAAAAGAGCTCGAACATCTACATGTTTAAAGCAGTCATTGAAAATATTGCAGGATTTTCATATGTAGAAAATGGCACGTTTAAAGGAGGTTTTAACGATTTTGAGACTTTGAGAAACGGGTACTACCAGTTTGGATTAGGAAGAGAAACCGGAATTGACCTGCCAAATGAATCACATGGATACAGAACAGATCCTGACAATGTCGGACAGCTCCTTGACTTTTCCATCGGACAGCTGGACACGTATACACCGCTTCAGCTGGCACAATATGTTTCTGTCATAGCAAACGGTGGATACCGCATTCAGCCAAGAGTCGTAAAATCGGTTCATGAACCCACATCTGAAAAGGGGCTTGGCCCGTTTCATCTGGATAAGGAACCAAAGGTATTAAACCGGATCAATAATACCCCGGCAGAAATCAGACAGGTCCAAAGGGGATTTAAAGCCGTAACACAAACGGGCGGAACCGCCGCCGGCACCTTTACCGGCCTGGATGTATCCGGAAAAACCGGAACCGCTCAGACAACATATAGATACCCTGATTCAGACCTTACGGAAAAAACATATAACATAAATTTTGTGGGCTACTATCCCTCCGATGAACCGGAAATTGCTTTTAGCGTAGTCGTACCGTATGCTGAGAAGCACATCAATAAAGACATCGCTGCCAGGGTTGTGAAAGCTTATGTGGATTTGCAGAAGAAGTATGCTGAGGAACCAGCCGGGACCAGTAAAGCAGAATAATCAATGCGGCCTCCATCAAACAAGATGGGGGTCTTTGTATATCCGGAATTCAGGCGGTTTGGATATCAAATCAATTTTCGCAAATATTAATAAGCATAAGAGTGATTAAGGGGCCGATGTTTATGACCGAATTTCCTGTCATCCATACAAATTTCTGGGACGTTGTACTCGCTGTCCCTGCCATTATTATTCTGACACAGCTAATTAAAATTTTCCTGCCCATTCCCCGTCCATATATTCCCACAGTAGCATCCATCCTGGGTTTAATGATATCCATTTTTTTCAGCCACCGGCATAACCTGTGGGCGGGCTTGTTCATGGGATTTTTTTATGGAAGTGCAGCAATTGGAAGCTATGCTTCTTTGAAAACGTCAATTCTAGCCTATAGGGAGAGTTTTTCAGCTAAGAAAGAGTGAAGCGAAGGTCGGTGGTTGTTCATGTAAAAAAAGCAGATCCGGCGGCCGGATCTGCTTTATCTGTTATTCACCCAGGTCTACGTTATGATAAACCTGCTGAACGTCTTCTAAATCTTCAAGCGCATCAATCAATTTTTCAAATTGAGCTTGGGTATCTTCCGGAAGCTCTACATCGTTTTGTGCAAGCATGGACAGCTCGGCAACAGTGAATTCAGTAATGCCGGCGCCTTTGAACGCTTCCTGCATCGCATGGAACTGATCCGGCTCTGCATAAACAATGACGGAATCCTCTTCTTCCTGAATATCGCGTGCATCAACATCGGCTTCCATAAGAAGCTCAAGAACGTCATCGGAAGATTTTCCTTCTACTCCGATAACAGCTGTAGCGTCAAACATGTAAGCAACAGAACCACTGACCCCCATGTTCCCGCCATTTTTACCGAATGCTGCCCGAACCTCTGAAGCCGTGCGGTTTACGTTATTGGTCAGTGCATCTACGATAACCATAGCCCCGTTCGGTCCAAACCCTTCATAGCGAAGAGTATCGTAGTTTTCCTCAGAACCGCCTTTTGCTTTCTCAATCGCGCGGTCAATAATATGCTTCGGCACATTGTATGTTTTGGCCCGTTCAAGAACGAACTTCAAGGCTTGGTTCAATTCAGGATCCGGCTCGCCCTGTTTAGCCACAACGTAGATTTCGCGTCCGAATTTTGCGTAAATCCGACTCGTGTTTTTATCCTTAGCTGCCTTTTTTTCCTTAATATTATTCCACTTACGACCCATACTGCTCACTCTCTTTCGGTATTAAATCTATTTTATGATTCGGTTATGATAGGGTGATTCATTACCTTTTATTATAACGTATTTGGGTGGGTGGTTACGAGTTTTTCTTGGTGGATAGGGGGAGGGGGCGAAGAGGAGGTCGATTTTTGTCGGAAAGTCGATATATCGGAAAAATAGCCGATATAATGAGATTTCGGTCGATAAATTGAAATAATAGCCGATAAAATTTTATTTTGGTCGATATATCCGTAGTTCGGTCGATATCCTCCCAGCTAACTCCAAAACGGATGAAGGTACAGCAAAATTTTTCGAGAATATAATAGTATTCTCAAAAAAGGAGTGCTTACATGATCATTAAGAAGAGAAAATCCCCGCTCATCATCCTCAAATTACAAGCTCTGCAGAGAAGATTGCCGGACAATCATCCAAAGGTACCCCAAATTACTGAAGAACTCAAAAAAAGAATGGCAGGCTATAGAGGTGAACTTGCTGCTGACTATCAGCTTTCCCTTTATTCTCAAGAGAAACAATTTATTTTACAGGATTTACGTCTTCCTTGCGAAACGTCTTATTTCCAAATGGATACTCTGATTATAACCTCTAAATATGCAATTATTTTAGAAATAAAAAATATAGCGGGAACCATATTTTTTGAACCGAATTTTAATCAGCTAATTCGGACCAAAGATGGACAGGAAACAGCTTTTGCTGATCCTATTCTTCAGACAGAACGCCTTCAATTTCTTCTCAAGCAATGGTTTGTGAATAACGGTTTCCCCTATGTTCCTATTTTCTCTCTAGTAGTCATCAGTAATCCGCAAACCATTATCCAATCGCCGCATGCCTACCAGTCTAAATTAGCAGAAAAAATCATTCACTGTGAAAAACTTCCTCTGAAAATGAAACAAATAGAGTCTGATGTTAATACCGGTATTCTTAGTGAAAAAGAATTTAGAAAGCTAAAAAAATTTTTAATGAAAGAACACAGTGAGGCAGATTTCCCCATACTTGATAGATTTGGATTAACACATGAGGACCTGTTAAAAGGAGTTTTCTGTCCGGTTTGCATACTCTTAACTGAGAGATATAAAGGCGGCTGGTATTGCTTAAAATGCCAGAATAAGTATAGAAACGCTCACCTTGAAGCGCTAAATGATTACAAACTGCTAATTAGTTCTACGATTACGAATAAAGAAATCCGTGATTACTTGCAGCTTGTTAGCCCCTCTTCAGCAACAAAGCTCCTCCATTCCCTCAACCTAAAATCCACCGGCCAAAACAAAGGCAGAGTTTACGAACTCTCGCTCAAAGAAAAAAGCACCACTTGAAGAGGTGCTCCTGCGAAAATCATTCCGTACCTTTTTTCCATTTTTCAGCCTCAATCAGCATTTTTCCCGGCCACGTATAAGCCATAATTCCGCCATCAGCGGTAATGTCTTCGCCCGTTACATAAGAGCTGTCGTCTGATGCCAGGAATAGAGCGACGTTTGCCATTTCTTCCGGACGCCCGAGTCTGCCCATCGGGGTAATCCACTTGTTGGCTTCTCTGAATTTCTCGCCCATATCTTCGTCTTTGCCGCCTACAAGTGTGTCAATTAAAGGCGTTTCAATTGTTCCAGGAGAGAGGGAGTTTACACGGATTCCATCACGGGCATAATCAATCGCCATTGCCCGTGTAAAGTTTGTGATTCCGCCTTTTGCAGCATTGTATCCAGAGCGGTCAAGGTCGGCTGCTCTCCCTGACATTGAGGAGGTATTGATAATCGACCCTCCGTTATCAAGCATGAGCGGGATTAAGTATTTGCTCGCAAGGAACGTTCCGCGCAAATCGACGGCTATAATTTTATCAAACAGCTCGACTGGGTATTCGTGCACTTTTCCGCCTTGCTGATCAACGCCTGCGTTATTGAAAAGTATATCAATGGTTCCATACGATTCTTTTAATTTCCCGGCAAAAGCAGCTACGCTTTCCTCACTGGAAACGTCGAGATAAGTTGCTTCAGCCTGTCCGCCATTTTCTTTGATTTTTTCCACGGTTTTCTTCATTTCATCTTCATTGATATCCGCACAAATCACTTTAGCGCCTTCTCTGGCAAAAATTTCGGCGGTCGCCCGTCCGATTCCGGTTGCAGCACCAGTAATGACAGCTGTCTTGTTTTCTAATCTTCCCATACTGGAAAACCTCCTAAAATAATCTCTGTCTGCTAGCTTCCCTGTATGTGAAGGAGTAAACATACGAATGTGCCGGAGGACAAGCAAAAGATAGGTGAATCTTAGAATCCCAAAAGACTAAAAATCCCCATCAGCAAAGAGGACTTAATCACAAAATAGCATTGACGAAAAACCCTAAATACATGTACATTCAAATCAAAGTTTCCTAGGGTTCCGCGCGCTTTTAGGCGGCCTGATCCGAGAAGAGATGCTTGTACACGGAGATAAAAGCCCGGAAGGATATCATAAAGGTATCTTTTTTGGGCTATTTTGCCGGAAAAGGAGAGGTTCAAGTTGATCATTCATTATTTGCAGCATGTCCCCTATGAGGGTTTGGGTTACATACAGGATTGGGCAGATTAAAAAGGGTTCCATCTGATGAAGACAGCTTTATATAAGAGTGACATCCATTTCCCGGAATTGAACGAGTTTGATCTGCTTATTGTTCTCGGCGGTCCGATGAATATCGATCAAACAGACGAATATCCTTGGCTGAAGCAAGAAAAAGAGTATATTTCCAAAGCCATACATTCAGGTAAAAAGGTGCTGGGAATTTGTATGGGATCTCAGTTAACCGCGAGTGCTTTGGGCGCAAACGTAAGCAAAAACGCGTTTGAAGAAGTAGGATGGCATGAGGTGAAAATGAGAGAGACTCGAATTCCGGGTCTGCCAACCAGTTTTAAAGCGATGCAATGGCATGGGGATACATTTGATCTCCCGGAAGACTGCATTTGGCTGGCAGAGAGCGAAGCTTGTTCCAACCAGGCGTTTCTATACGATGAGCGGGTCATCGGTCTCCAGTTTCATCTGGAGTTTACAGAAGAAATTGTTTCTAAAGTTGCCGAGAGTGAAACTCCTTCAAAGGGACAGTATGTTCAAAGTTTGAAAGAAATTGCAGAAGGCAGACATTATTTTCAGCAATCAAAAAGATTAGTTAGCTGCTTTCTAGATTATTTGAATCAGCAATAGAAAACTATCTCAAAATTTCAACTTCTCCGTGATAGGTTGCTAAATACCTATACCTGTTTTAGAATAAGCTATACTCAATTAACCTAATTTTATATCCTTGTATAATATCAGTTAAGATTCGGTCTGATAGTTTCTACCTGGCAGCCGCAAAATGCCGGACTACAAGGAAGTATGATCATATAAGAGAAGCAGGGGCATGCCGTTTACAATGGGCAACCCTTGTCTGCAGGCTCTAATTTTCATGCTTTCGGTCCATTTGGCTGAGGGTGAAAATTAGGGTTTTTTTATTGGGTCAATACATCCGGGAGTTGAGATCATGTATTTTTTAATTAACCTGCTGGGCATCTTCGTTGTAATCGCTCTTGTCTTTGCCTGTTCTCCGCAAAAGAGAGAGGTAAAATGGAAGTCGATTGGAATTTTGCTCGCGGCTGAACTGCTTATTACCTGGTTCATGCTTGGTACAGAAATCGGCGGTAAGGCAATTGGCACGTTTGCTTCATTTTTTACTTGGCTGATTGCATGCGCAAATGAGGGGATTTCGTTCGTCTTTCCTTCCGTCATGGCCAATGACACGGTAGATTTCTTTTTTAGTGCACTTCTTCCTATCATTGTAATTGTCACCTTTTTTGATATATTATCTTATTTTGGTATCTTGACTTGGATTATTGATAAAGTAGGCTGGGTGATCTCGAAAATTTCCGGGTTGCCGAAGCTTGAAAGCTTTTTTTCCATTCAAATGATGTTTCTGGGAAATACAGAAGCACTGGCGGTTATCCGGCAGCAGCTGGTTGTTCTAAAAGAGAACCGACTTCTAACCTTTGGAATCATGAGTATGAGCAGCATAAGCGGGTCGATCATCGGCGCCTACTTAACGATGGTTCCGGCTGAGTATGTGTTCAGTGCGATTCCTCTGAACTGCCTGAATGCACTCCTTCTTGCAAGTATTTTGAATCCTGCAGTTGTCCCTAAAGAGGAAGACATTGTGTACGTTCCGCCAAAAAGCGAAAAGAAGGATTTCTTTTCGACCATTTCCAACAGTATGATGGTTGGAATGAACATGGTGATTGTAATACTGGCAATGGTAATTGGATATGTAGCCCTAACGGCTGTCTTGAATGGTATTCTTGGCTTTTTCGCAGACGGTCTGACCATTCAAAAAATCTTCTCCATCATTTTCAGTCCTTTTGCATTCCTTCTTGGTTTGTCAGGAAAGGATACGATGTATGTAGCTCAGCTTATGGGAATTAAGATGGCGACAAATGAATTTGTGGCTATGCTTGACTTGAAAAATAATCTGAATACGCTCAGCCCGCATACTGTTGCCGTTGCAACGACGTTTCTAACCTCCTTTGCAAACTTCAGTACTGTAGGAATGATTTACGGCACATTCAGCTCCGTTTTAGGAGAGGAAAAATCCTCGATGATTGGGAAAAATGTCTGGAAGCTGCTTGTCAGCGGTATGGCAGTCTCCCTGTTGAGTGCCATGATTGTAGGCTTATACGTTTGGTGAAAAAATGATGGGGCTGTCCAGAAAGTCAATTTTCAAAGCCCCTTTCGCATTATAAAATTGGATTGGTTTCGGCTGATTTCCGCTCCAGGATGCTCAAGCTGAAGCGAGGCGGGCGGTGAGCCTCCGCGGCACAAGCGCCTGTGGGGTCTCACTTGTCCCGCTGCTCTTAGCAAATGTCGCGCACCTTCCGCTCCAATCAGCCTAAACAATAATTGTTCAAAGTACCTATGTAACAACCAAAACCCCCTGAATGCTTACACAAAGCGTTCAGGGGGTTTTGGTTTCAATCATTTCCTCTCTACAGGACTTATTAGACAGCCCCATTTTTTGAATGGCTGATTCCCTGTCTGGCTAAATTATTTATAAAAGGCACATATACATAATAGAGGGGGGGATTTGATGAAATGGATCATGAAGCAAACGTGGCGGAATCTGCTGTTTGTGCATTGGGCGGTTGATCCTGTATGGCTGCAGTCAAGGCTTCCGAATCCATTAAAAGCAGATTTATTTGAAGGGCAGGCATGGATAGGGCTCGTGCCGTTTGAAATGGATAATATCAGGTTAAGGGGATTGCCCTCTATGCCGCTCCTCTCTAACCTTTTAGAGCTGAACATAAGGACGTATGTAACCTGCAAAAACAAGCCAGGTGTATATTTCTTCAGTCTTGATGCGAGCAACCTGATCGGAGTTCAGGTGGCAAGGTCGTTCTTTCACCTGCCATATTACCGTGCTAAAATGATGGCCGGGAAAAAAGGAGAACGGACACAATTCACTTCAGAAAGACTTCACAAAGGAGCTCCACCCGCAAAACTTCATATAGAATATGGACCTGCTTCATCTGAGGTGATAATGAAGCCATCCGCACTCGATCTTTGGCTGACGGAACGCTATTGCCTCTTTACCAAAAAATGTGGCCATTTATTCCGGGGGGATCTTTATCATGAACCATGGAAACTTCAAACAGGAACATGCAGCATTCACGCAGACACCATCACTCCCCCCTTCAGAAGAGAGGAAAGGGATTATTTACATATTTTATACGCCAAGGAGTTGAATACGGAATTCTTTCCATTTGTTAAACTGTACTAATCTTCTGCCGCTAAATTCAGGCACAGCAGCCATTTAAAGAATTTTTACGGTATTTTAACTCTTTAAAAAATTAAAGCATCTAGTTTTATTGAACCAAACATAGTAAGATGGGAGTAGTTCATGAAGTTGAAAATAACAGCCGTTCAGCTGCAAATAGATTAAGTACCCAACTTTCGAGGAGGAAGATATGTCTAAACAAAAACAAGTAATGCTCAAAAAAGACATGGCCCCATTTGAAAAATCCAGTGTAAAATCAAGCGTAAGACAGCTTATTAATACATTTCCGCCATTTTTTCTCCTTTGGTTTGGAGCCTATCAATGCTTATCCGTTTCATATTGGCTGTCCCTTGCTCTCGCAATAGCCGCTTCCGGTTTTGTCATTCGAATCTTTATTATTTTTCATGATTGCTGCCATCAATCGTTTATGAAGACCCGCAAAGGCAATGAAATTCTGGGGATTATCAGCGGCGTCCTCACCTTGTTCCCTTATGAAAAATGGAAGAGAGCCCATTCCATTCATCATGCAACAAGCAGTAATTTAACTAAAAGAGGAACAGGCGACATTTGGGTATTAACGGTTGACGAATATGTTTCTTCCTCTTTTTGGAGAAAAGTCGGTTATCAGCTATACCGCAATCCGCTCGTGATGTTCGGACTTGGTCCAATTTATCTTTTCCTTGTTTCAAACCGCTTTAACCGTAAAGGGGCAAGGAAAAAGGAACGCCTTAATACGTACCTGATTAACTTTTTGATTGCTGGATCTTATGCGCTAATGTGCTGGTGGATCGGCTGGCAGGCGTTCCTGCTTATCCAGGTTCCGATTGTCTTTGTATCTGGTGCCCTTGGAATTTGGCTGTTTTATGTACAGCATCAATTTGAGGATTCCTATTATGAGAATGAAGAAGAATGGGATTATGTCAAAGCTGCTGTAGACGGCAGTTCTTATTATAAGCTGCCAAAGGTCCTTCAATGGGTAACAGGAAACATCGGCTTTCACCACGTTCACCATTTGAGCCCTAAGGTGCCAAACTACAACCTGGAAAAAGCGCATCAATCCACTCCGCCGCTCCACAAGGCGACAACGATTACGCTTTTATCCAGCTTCAAGTCCCTGCGTTTTCACTTGTGGGATCAGAAAAATAGAACGTTCGTCCGATTTAAGGATATTAAGCATCTTCTCCGGAAACCGAATTCAGAAATGTAATAGTTTCAAAAACCTGCAGACCTGCTCTGCAGGTTTTTTTGGCGTTTACGAGGCTTTCCTGTCTGTATATTTTCAGACAGAATCGAAAATGCTAAAAACAATCGAGGTGAAGCGGATGAGCTTAAATTCTCATACTAATCATGATCCATCAGGAAGAACAGGCGGCCAAAACGGACCGCTCTTTTCAGGCATCGCAGACGAAACGGTTTCATACATAAAGAATTCGTTCTTTCAGGCGGATGATCTTAAAATAAAAAAGTTTATGTTCAATGAAAAAAGTACATTTATTCTCTATATAGATTCCATTGCAGACCGCGATATCATCCAGACGAATGTTTTAAAGCCGCTGCTGAATAAGCAAAAAGGAAAGATTGAAGACATTGTGACCATAACCGTCATGCATAGAACAGTGGAGCTTGAAAGCGCTATTGAATCCATGGTGGAAGGACATTGTCTCTTATTTACAGAAGGAGAAGCAGAACTCTTTCTATTGAATGTACACAAAAAAGAGATGGAGACCGGCCAGGAACCAAATAATGAGAAAGTAATCAGAGGATCACACCAAAGCTTTTCTGAAAATGTATTGAAAAACATCCATTTTATCCGGGAAAGAATTAAGAATCCTTCTTTAACCGTTCAATTTCGTTCAGTAGGAAGGACTGGCCAGTCGAAAATGGCAATTGTATATGTCCGGAAGATTGCTAATCCAACCCTCATTAAGGAAGTTGAGAGAAGGCTCAGCTACCTTCAGGTTGATTCCGTTCAGTCACCAGGGTATTTTGAGGAATTTCTCGAAGACTATCCATTTTCTCCGTTTCCTCAGTTTTTGAGCACGGAAAGACCTGACCGTGCAGCGGCGAATTTAATGGATGGCAGAATCGCTATTTTAATGGAAGGAAGTCCGACTGTACTGATTCTGCCGGCCCACTTCTTTACGTTTTTTCAATCATCGGAGGATTATAATCAGCGTACGCTAATTGGATCCTTTTACAGGATTGTCCGAATGATCTCTTTTTTTATTGCATTGGGGCTGCCTGCATTTTATATAGCCTTGGTTTCCTTTAACTATGAGGTAATCCCGGTGGAAATTGTTTTTTCCATTAAAAGCTCACTTGAATATGTTCCGTTCCAGCCGCTTCTTGAAGCAATGATTATGCAGCTTACCCTTGAATTGCTTAGAGAGGCAGCCATTCGCCTCCCGAATGCCATTTCCCAGACAATCGGCGTCGTCGGAGGTTTAGTTATTGGAACGGCGGTAGTGGAAGCCCATCTTGTTTCCAATACCATGATTATTGTAGTTGCCATTACAGCCATCTCTTCCTTCGTCATTCCTTCCAATGAGATG
Organism: Metabacillus flavus; assembly: GCF_018283675.1. NCBI lineage: Bacteria > Bacillati > Bacillota > Bacilli > Caryophanales > Bacillaceae > Metabacillus > Metabacillus flavus. The sequence continues at coordinate 3,371,959 of NZ_JAGVRK010000001.1, read as the reverse complement.
AGCAATACAATCAGGATTTTGGGCTTTCCCATTATGCTTATGTCGGCCCTTTTCGGTTTCTTTGGAATTGTGATTTCTCTAATGCTCATTTTGATTCATCTCGTAAAATTAAAGCCCTTTGGTTGTCCCTACTTTTACCCGCTTGCGCCATTTGACTTCAAGGTTTTTAAGGATACGATTCTTCGCCTGCCAATATGGAAAATGAACGAACGGCCGGCAGATGTAAAGCCGATCTATTCATGGAAGGAATCAAGGTCAAGAGGATGGAAAAAAATGAATAAAAACTTATCAGCATTTCAGCTCTACTTCTTTATCATTCAAACTCAAATTGGGGTGGGGGTTCTTGGACTTCCTTATGAAGTTCACAGTGATGCGAAAGGGAATGCCTGGCTTTCGATTTTAGTTGCGGGCATCTTCATTCAGTTGGTTATCACTTTGTATTGGCTATTGGCCAAAAGGAACCCTAATAAAAATCTGTTCCAATACACAGTCAGCATGCTTGGGGGAATTGCAGGGAGAATCATAAATGGATTATACGTTTTATACGGGATTGCAGTAATGGTTGTCATTCTTGTTTTTGCAGTGGGAATTATTAAGGATTGGGTGCTGGATGAAACGCCCAGATGGATAATAGTAGCCATGCTTTGTCTTGTAGGGGTTTACCTTGGGAGGGAAGAAGCGGAAGTCATTGCGAAGTTTCATGTAATTGTATCGGGATTAATCATTCTGCTTTTGGTGATTACAGGGATTGCCCTTTTTTCCTATCCATTGGAATTCAGGTATCTGCTGCCGCTGTCGCAAACCGGCTGGAAAGAAATTTCAATGGGAGTCAGCAAAGCTTATTTTTCAATGATCGGGTTTGAAGTCCTTTTAATTTTATATCCGCTGGTGAAGACGAAAACTGCAGGAGCCATTTTAAAATCCGCTACATGGGCAAATGTGACGGTTACAGGAATTTACACCTATTTAACGGTAGTCTGTCAAATCGTTTTTAGTCCTGATGAGATGGATATCATTCCTCAGCCGCTTCTTTATATGGTAAAGGCTCTTTATATCCAGGTCGTGGAAAGATTTGATTTGCTTTTCGCATCCATCTGGATTGTCAATGTGTCAACGTCTTATGTAAGTTACTTATTTCTATCTGCAGAAGGAATGAAAATGATTCTTATGAAAGTGAAACGGACGTATATTGCTTATGGTCTTTGCGCCGTAACGTTTTTCATTGCTTTGTTTTTAAAGGATGAGAAGCAGATGCTTGTGCTTAACGATCTTTTGCTAAAATCCAGCTTTTTGCAAATTATTATCATTCCATTTCTTCTCTTGATTATTGCTTTGTTTTTTCACAAAAAGAAAACCAAAGGGAGTATGTGATATGAAGAAAATCATGCTCGCGGTATTGGCTGGTGTGCAAATTTTTATATCTGGATGCTGGGATCAGCGCCTGCTCAAGGATAGCAGACTTGTTTTTGGAACGGGCATAGATCTGGCTGAGGATGAACAATTATATGTGACGGCCGCGATAAGAGACTTCATCGGTGGAATTCCGAGTAATTCAATTATCCATACAAAAGCTCATACATTAAGGGAATCCAGGATGATAATGGACAGGAAAGTATCCGGCCAATTTGATCCTTCCAAAAACAGAATTTTTCTCTTAGGTGAAAATCTCGCAAAAAGTGATCTCTATTCATACCTCGATGTTCTGTACAGAGACTCCAATAGTTCGGTATCTTCCAAGGTGGCTGTAGTAAAAGGGGAGGCAAGTGAGATCATAGATATGGTAAAGGTCGGTAATGTGCTCATTTCCGAGTATTTGATTGAACTTATTGAAAGCGAGGAACAGTCCACGACCATCCCCATTCATAGCCTGCAGACGATCTGTACCTTGATGTTTGACGAGGGAAAAGACTTTGGCCTTCCTTTAGTGAAAAGAATAATGAATGAAGTAACGGTTGACGGCATGGCTCTTTTCCATGATAAATCGCTGACTGGATATCTATCTGTTGATGAGTCTACACTATTACTTTTATTAATGGGGGTAAAGGCTAAATCTGCAAGATATATTAACCGTATTCACGATGGAGAGAAGCCTGAAAAAAACAACTATATCACCTATTCTTTCCTGAAAGTGAAGTCAGGAATGAAAGTAATCCATGCATCCCCCAGAAGTATAAAGGCCGAGGTGAGGATGAAGGCAGAAATTGATATTGCAGAATATCCGCAGGATTCTTTGACCAGTGAAAAATTAGTTAAAGCAATAAATAAGAAAATCTCAGAGCAGCTGACAGCCGAAGCTCAATCCGTCATCAGCAAAATCCAGGAAGCCAACAGTGATATGTTTGGAATCGGGAGAGAATTAATGGCTTACTATCCTCAAGTATGGAAGGATCTTGACTGGAAAAAAGAATATCCATCCATTGAAATCCTTCCAAAAGTTGAAGTCACAGTGACAGAGCATGGGGTCATCAATTAAAAATTTTTGGCTCTGGCCTAAGAGATTGTTGTGTTAAAGATAAATGTAAATTGAAAAATAGAACTGCCCTTAACCTCCCTAACTATTTGTCAAAAACAACAATATTTACGAAAATAGCCAAATTTTTTTGAGTGAATTTTAAAAAAAGTGATCCAAGCCTAAATCTTTTCCGTTAGCTTAACGAATACACAAAAATTAATCGTTACTGCTTGGAAAATGACCTTTTCAAGGAGGAGGTGAAAAGATAAGGTGCATAAGCAAGTAATTCAGGCTGCATTAGTCTTAGGAATTTTTACGGTTCCTGCATTCGCTTCCGCTGAAGGCTTGCTGAGCTCTACTGTGAAAAATACCACTGGAATTGTGGAATCTGTCTCGAATGAAGTTATTGGTGTTTCATCAGAAAAAGAAGATTCTGCTATGGAAGAAAAGCAGACTGCTCCAATCAAAAAGGATAGCAGCACCCATAACGCATTAAGCAAAACGGTTTCTTCCGTAACAGAGTCTCTATCTACTGCAACGGCCAAGGTGACAGATTCCCTATCCGACGGCAAACCTTTAGTAGATTTGATTCTATCAAAGGATCCTTCTTTAAAAGTGAACGCTGGAGCTGTTAACGCAGATCTTTCCAGAAAGCCAAGCGTGAAGGTTGAAACCGGTATCGCTGATGCAGTTCTTTCAGAAAAACCTTCTGTCAAAGTGTATACCGGCGCAGTCAAAGCAGATGTATCGGAAGAACCAAGCATAAAAATCGATACAAACGTGATTCAAGCCGATGTATCCAAAGAACCAAGTATCAAAATTGATACGAAGGTTGTAGAGGCAGAAGTAAACAAGGACAGCATCTCGGTCAATACGGGCAGCACGCCAGCCAAATCAGTCATCCCGGTAAAAGAGGAGCAGCCTAAAAATGAAGCAGATCAAACACCTGCCGAAACTCCGGTAAAGGATGAACCTGCTCAAGCTCCAACCGAACCGAAAGAAAAGGATACGAGAGAAACAATCGAAAAAGAAACATCCAATTCCTTGCAGGCTGCCGCTAAACCGGAAGCAATCAAGAAACCTGCAGCAGCCGTTCCAGCGCCAGTTAAAAAGGTAATCAGCCAAACTGAGCCTGAACGTGCAAAAATCACGGCTAATCCTTCCGAAACAAGCCCGGTAAAAATAGTGAAGGGTACGGAAGACCCGGCAAACGTCAATCCTGAAATGGTTAAAGATAAACTAACCGCCATTACAGTAAGCCAAAGTGCTTCATCATCCTCTACAACAATGATGACAGGAAGCAGCACAGCCGGTTCAGGATGGGCAGCAATCGGATTGCTGAATCCGATGCAGGGAGAATTTATTTTCACCGATCCAATCCATAACACCCAGATGAAGAACTACTATGACCAATGGTTAAACGCTCCGCCGGCACAGCCGCCCCAATCTTCTCTTCTTTTAACTAAAAGCATATAAACAAAAAAACTTTTATTAAAAGGAGAGAATGAAATTATGAAAAATGTACTCAGAACATTAACAGTTACAGGTGCTCTTGCAGCAAGTCTATTTGCAGGCGGTCAAACAAGCTACGCAGCTGAAAAGGAGTCTTTGCTGGACTTAGATAGAATCAATATCTTGGAAAGCGGAGAAAATCAAAGCTTGCTCGAAAACATTAATATTCTGGATCGCAATGACGATCAGCGTGTAAAGGCAGATACGGTTACCGATGGAAACATTAAAACCGATGTGAAAGAAACAGAAGATATGAAAACAACAGTTTCAGAAGCAGAGGGAAAAGCGGGAGCCGCCGCAGCCATTGAAGGCGAAGACACATCAGCCGCAGCGAAAGCAGCCGGAAGCGGAAATATATCCAACGAAACGATCGTTGATAAAGAAAACGACACATATTCTTCCAAAACTGATGCCAAAGCATCTGGTGAAACTGGAGCGATGATTGAAGGCGAAGACACATCAGCCGCAGCGAATGCGAAAGGCGACGCTGGAATCTCGAATGAAACAGTAGTAAAAGAAGATAAATATTCTTCTAAAACCGATGCTAAAGCGTCTGGTGAAACTGGAGCAATGTTCAAAGGCGAAGATACATCAGCCGCAGTGAATGCGAAAGGCGACGCTGGAATCTCGAATGAAACAGTTGTTGACGAAGAAAAAGACACCTACTCTTCTAAAACAGAAGGGAACCTTGCTGGTGAAACAGGTGCTGTTCTTGAAGGAGAAGATGCTTCTGCCGCTGTAAAAGCTAAAGGGAACGCTGGAATCTCCAATGAAACAATGGTTGATGAAGAAAATGATTCTTATTCTTCAAAAACAGAAGGTAGCCTTGGAACAGGGATAGGAACTGTTTTGGAAGGTGAAGAAAGCTCTGCCGCTGCCAACGCTGACACAAACACGAAAATCTGGAATGTTTTCGAAACAAACGATGATTCTTCAAAAGCTGCGATCGGAGCGGATTCCGCTGCAAACTTTGGACTTGGTTTGCAAGGTGAAGATGATGAATCTGTAATGATTAATGGAATGTCTGATATCCTTACTGGACTTTGGGTACAATCAAATGAAAAGGATGATTCTTACGAAGCTGGACTAAACTCTAAAACAAATAATCAACTTGGTTTGAACCTAACGAACGGAGAAGAATCCATGCTTGGTGCGAACGTCGGACTTATGACAGATCTTCAAGCTATGTTCTCTGACAGCGAAGATGGAGACGGAAGCGAAAGCAACTTCAAAAGCGGCCTGAACCTTGGTCTTAACCTTATGCTGAATGGAGCTACTGACTCTGAAGATGGTCTTGATCTAGGACTATAAGAATTACCCCATTACAACGGAAAGACCTGACGAGGTCTTTCCGCTTTTTTTGTTTATTAAAGCCAAATCCGGTTGTGAAAAGAAGGCAGACACCGCTTCCAGACCAAACGATTCTGCCATCTTACAAGAAAACATCACAAAAATACGGAGAGGTCATAAAACCTCTCCGTTCCTAAACTTCTATTCCAAATTCGCATGTTTCCCATACATCGTTTTCGAATCGAGTCCCTTTTTTTCCATGAACTTCAGGATAACGGCGTCGAAAAAAAGGAGCAGGGTTTGTTCAAAAAGTGAACCCATCGGCTGGATCGTTTCTTTTCGGTCCCCGAATTGGTCCTTGGGTGCTCCAGGCATTTTCACAATGAGATCTGCCATCTTCCCAAGAGTGGAATCTGTTGAAATGGTGACGCACGCTATGCTGCCTCCGATGGAACGGGCTTTTTCAGCCATGGAAACAAGACTTTTTGTTTCCCCTGATCCGGATGCGATGATGATGAGATCGTTGTCTTCGAATTGGGGAGTGGTCGTTTCACCGACTGCGTAAGCGTCCAGTCCCATATGCATCATTCTCATTACGAAGGATTTGGCCATTAACCCGGAGCGGCCGGCGCCTGCGACAAAAATTTTATTCGATGCCACTATTTTTTCGACAAGCTCGGCGGCTTCCTTTTCGTTCAGTGCATCTGCTGCAGCATCCAATTCATTCAGAATGGTGCGGAAGAATTCAGCGGTACGCATGGGGTTACCCTTGTTTTATCAGTTTTTGCATTTCAGCGGCTGTTGCTTTTTTGTCATCCTGACCGGTAATGCCGCCTCCAACAATCACTAAATCCGGGTTGGCTTTGATTACTTCTGGCAATGTATCCATTTTGATCCCGCCGGCTACTGCTGTTTTAGCATTTTTTACAACGCGTTTAATGGCTTTAAGATCTTCAAAGGAGTTTTGGCCAACTGCCTGCAGGTCATAACCAGTATGAACGCAAATGTAATCAACGCCGATTGCGTCCAATTCCTTTGCACGTGTTTCGATGTCTTTAACCGCAATCATGTCTACAAGAATTTTTTTGTTTTGTTTTTTTGCTTCTTCTACAGCGCCTTTTATAGACATATCCTCAGCTGCTCCAAGGATGGTAATGATGTCTGCACCAGCTTCAGAAGCCTTCATGACTTCATATCCGGCTGCGTCCATAATTTTGAGGTCAGCTAAAACCTTAAGATTTGGAAAAGCTTTCTTCATTTCTTTTACCGCTTTAAGTCCTTCATTTATTACAACGGGTGTACCGATTTCAACGATATCGATATGTTCTTCTACTTCTTTTACCAATTCAATTGCCTCTGGAATGTTCACGAGGTCTAATGCGAGCTGCAATTCCATCTGTAATCACTCCTGTAAAGTTAGTGTAGAGCAATCCACTTTACTATTCCCAAAAGACTGCCTGAAATAAGCATACTCTCAAATTTATTATTTTGTAAGTACTGACTTAAAACTTACATAGTGTAAAAAAGTATACCATGAGTTATAATGAGGCTTGAGGTGATTTAAATGACACGAACGAAAGATAAATTTTTTAATTGTGAAAAAGAATTAACCCTTTCCGTTATCGGCGGGAAGTGGAAAATGCTGATTCTTTGGCATCTTGGAAAAGAAGGGACAAAGCGTTTTGGAGAACTTAAATCGCTCATGCCTGGAATTACACAGCGGATGCTTGTAAACCAGCTTCGGGAGCTTGAGGAAGACGGGATCGTTCACAGGGAAGTATATCCTGTAGTTCCGCCGAAAGTAGAATATTCCCTCACCATTCAGGGAGAAAGCCTGATGCCAATTCTTGAAGCCATGTATGACTGGGGAAAAAATTATATGAGTGAGTTAGAAGAGAATCCGCTTGAAAAGGCGGCTCAAAAATAAAAAGACTTGCCGCGTCGGCAAGCCTTTTTGATTAGATTTCAATATCTTCCGGTCCTTCAATTACCCGTCCGACATCCGATTCAAGTTTTTCAATCGGATCGCTCTTTTTCAAATCCTTGAATTGAAGTCCTGTTAAAGACTCAATTTTCGATAAAGGAACCTGATATGTTTTGTAATCTCCGTATGCAAATTCCAAATCTCCAATTAAATTCTTTTGTGACTGAAGGTAGGCGGTAGCGGAGAGGGTGTCGTCTTCTTTTACCATGACCGCCACTTTCCAAAACTCTGCCGGAATTTGAATATCGCGATAGGCAAGGTCATCATCTCTGAAGACCGGTCCAGTAAAAATGGTGGCTTTAAATTGATGGTTTTCGGCATTGTCCAGAATATAATTTTCAAGCTCAAGCCACGTTTTTTGGTTCAAATTTTTATGCTGAGGGGAGCAGTTAGTAAAGTGGAACGTATCATCGTTTGCTTTTTTTGCATCTGATCCCCATACCGGATCTCTTCTTCTAACCAGATGACCTCGATCCAAGTCGTTACGGCTGTATAATTCCTCACCTGCTTGATACTTTTCATCAATACGCGGATCGTAATACCAGGAATCTTTATCCCGTTCGATCTCCTTCAGCTGTTTTCCATCTATATTGACAACCGTATAGTAAGCAATTCTTCTCTTTTTACTCATAACAATGGAGAAATGAGTGTAATTAAGCACGTTCCCGCCGGCTTTCACTGGGGCGGCATCCGCTTCCTGAGCCTTGGAGAGCTTCGGCAAAGATACTGTATGGTTGCTTCCGAGGAATTTACTGTCATACCCGGTGGCTTTTTCATATCGGGAAGGCTTTAATTTTTCTACTTTCACCGGTTTAGGATTCGCTTGTTCCGCTTTTCTATCTCCAAGGATGTCAGTTAGAAGCTCCTTTTGGTGTTCTTTAAGAGATGCTTTGTGCTCTGAAAGGAACTTAACAATGCTGCTGATTCGAATTCCTTCATTTGCTGTGTATTCTTCCGGATTTTCAGGATCGGGTACGCCGGCATGGTGAAGAGCCACTATGACCCATTCATCGTTTAAAACGGGTGATCCGGAAGACCCTTCTTGTGTATCTGTAGAATAATGAATGTAATCATCGAAAACATCTGTTATCTTATTATCGCGGATAGCCAGTGACTTAGGTGCTCCGGACGGGTGCTGAATGATTGAAACATATTCTCCGACAAGCCCTTTTCCAGACTGGGCATGCAGGGGGAGAAAGCCGAAATCACTTAACGGAGAGCCATCGGCTGAAATTTCTTCAACAGCTGTAAGGGTAAAATCCATTACTTCGTTAGTAATAAACAATCTTTCAGGAGTAATCCGAAAACTTTTAATCTGCTTTTCTCTTAAATTGAGATCCAATTCATAATTGAATTGAGCCAAACTGTTTATAGCAGCATCTTCGTCAACCAAGACGTGGTGATTCGTAAGCAGAAGGGAAGGGGAAACGAGAAAACCTGTGCCATGTCCAAGCACTCTGCCGATCCGGTCTCTCACTTCAATTCTGCACACAGATTTTGAAGCTTGAATTCCGGATTCCAAATAAGAAATCGGAAACAGGTTGTTTTCACCAACAATTCGTTCAAGTGCTAAGCCATCTCGAGGATTGACAAGTGCTTGCCGGTAAGCGGCTCTTTCAGGAGTATCGACTTCAAGAGGATTCTTTGTCTCCAGCTTTTTTGCCAGTTTTTCACGTTCATTGGAACGATGCTCATACCTTTTCATCGCCTGCTGTTCCTGATGGGCTGAAGATGCTTGGTTCCACTGCTTCTGCGGCTCTTTCACACGAATAATTGTCATGATTCCCTCCTGAACTTTTTTTCCGCCTATATGGTGGACAATTCCATTATAGAAGGGTTTTACCATAAGCTCAAACATTGGCACTGAGAGTTAAGGGTATGATAACCTAATGAATATTTAAATAAGTTGAAAGCAGGTGGAAGGTTTGGATTTAAATTTAAAAGGTAAATTAGCTGTTGTAACAGGGTCAACAGGGGGTATAGGTAAAGAAACAGCAAAAAGCTTTCTTCAGGAAGGCGCCAAAGTCATTGTTAATGGAAGAACAGAAGAAAAAGTACAAAAAGTTGTGGACGAGCTATCCGCATTTGGAACGGTGTATGGAATTGCAGCAGATCTTTCAAAGCTTGAGGGAAGCAATGATTTCATTTCAAAAGTGAATGAAATCGGACCAGTTGATATATTGGTCAACAACCTTGCCTTTTTCGAAGTGAAGTCATTTGAAGAGGTCACCGATGAAGAATGGGAAGATTACTTCCAAACCAATATTATGAGTGCCGTAAGACTCTCGCGCAAATTTTTGCCGGATATGCTGAAACGGAACAGCGGGCGCCTTCTTAACCTTGCAAGTGAAGCCGGAGTCAAGCCTTTGCCGCAGATGATTCCTTATTCGGTAACCAAAACAGCTCTCATTTCTCTTTCAAGAGGATTGGCAGAATTGACAAAGGGAACAAACGTAACGGTAAACTCTGTCCTGCCGGGGCCAACCTGGACTGAAGGTGTCGAGAACTTCATGAAAGGCGCAGCCGAATCGGAAGGAAAAGATCTCGAGCCGTTCACGAAGGATTATTTTATAGAGAATGAGCCGACTTCATTGATTCAGCGTTTTGCAACCGTTGAAGAAGTGGCCAGTACCATTTTGTTTTTAGCTTCGGATAAGGCTTCTGCCATTAATGGCTCTGCCCAGAGGGTCGAGGGAGGCATTATTCGTTCTTTATAATAAGGAGGAATTCACACTGATTAAGCTAACCGAAAATGCAAAACAGAAGCTGAATGAGGCACCGGAGGGCACAGTCTTTGCAATCCCTTTTGATCCCGGAAGCTGCGATATTGTAAACAATGTTTATGAAATCAAAGGAATGAAGGACCGCGATCTGGAAGGCCGCGAAAAGAAAATTTCAGCCGAGGGATACGATTTTATCGTCGACAAGGATTTCGAAGAGGGCTTTGATCATGAACTGGAGATGGACTTCTCCAACAATCATTTTGTACTCCGAAATAAAAATCAGATTTTTAACAGCCGGGTGAGATTAACAGTGGAACAGTAAGGGGAAGGCGGACCGCAATGGGTTCGCTTTTTTTATGGAGATTTTCCGTAACACGGGAAGGGATAAAGCCTAAAAGCACCTGTTGCTTATTGACAATTTCTGAATTTTAGAATAATTTGGTCTTACCAGCATATATTTTGGTCATACCAAAAAGGAGATGGGGAATGTGGAGAGGGCATCAGATCTTGTTGAAAAAGCACTCGTTCAATCCATTCTGGCGTACAAACTTTTGCCTCACACCTCTTTAAAGCCTGAAAGAGAGCTTGCAGCAATCTATGGAGTTGGCAGACCGGCTGTGAGGGAAGCGATTCAAAGAATGGAGCGGGATGGATGGGTTACCTTGAGAAAAGGAATGCCGCCGACTGTAAATGATTACTTGCAGCAAGGGAATCTGATGACGATTGTCAGCCTGCTAAAATCCTATGAGAATATCCCGCGTGAATGGATTAGCTATTTGCTGAAGCTCCGGATTTCGCTCACTCCAGCCTATATCCGGGATGCAGTTGAAACGAAGCGGACAGAGGCCGCCGCACTCTTGATCAGAGCTGATGATCTTAAGCATGCTGCTGATGATTTTGCGAGATTTGACTGGGATCTTCAGCGGGGAATGGCCGCATTGTCCTCCAATCCGATGTATTTGCTTATTATTAATAGTTTTACAGATTTTTATATGGCGATGGCGATGCAATATTTCAGGGAGGAAAGCCATCGGATTGCCTCAGGGAAATATTATAAAGTTCTGCTGGAGGCTGTTCTCGCCGGGAGTTCAAGGGAAGCGGAATCAATAGCAAGGAAGATGATGCAGGATAGCTTGGTGTTATGGGAGGCCGAAAACGAGGAGCTGAAAAAATGAAAAGCAAAGGATTGTACGGTGATTTTTTCCTTCATTTTGATATTTTAGTAATGGGGCTGATACTTATTTTCCTTGGTGCTGCTGTTCTAATTATGAATCCTTCCTGGCTGAACTTAGGTTTTTTTTGTGCCGGATTAATCGTTTTTATTTTCAGCGAGTATTTAACACACCGCTTTCTTTTTCATCTTAAACCGCCGAAAAATCGTTTGTTTCTCCACTTTCTAAAGCGCTTACACTACGATCATCACAAATATCCGAATGACTTAAAGCTTTTATTTCTGCCGGTCTGGTACAGTCTTCCAAATTTTGTTGTTTTGGCGGCCATTTTTTATCTTTTCACAGCGAATGTAATAAGTACAGCCGCTTTCGGCATGGGGCTGATTCTCATGCTGCTCACCTATGAGTGGAAGCACTATGTCGCCCATCGGCCGATCAAACCGCTTTTCGGATTCGGAAAATGGATGAAAAAAACCCATCAGCTCCATCATTTTAAAAATGAAAACTACTGGTATGGCGTCTCCAATCCAATCGGAGATGTTCTGTTTGGGACATTAAAGGATGAAAAAAAGGTAGAAATGAGTCAAACTGCGAAAGATTTAGAGGGAAAAGGTGGATTGTGATATGAACAAAATCGCGCTTATTACGGGGGCTTCCCGTTTAAATGGTATTGGAGCCGCTATCTGCAGAGAGCTAGCGTCTGCAGGAAACGACATTTTCTTTACGGCATGGTCTCCATTTGATCAGGCTGTGTACGAGAAAAATCATGTAAACGAACCCGGGCTATTAATGGAAGAACTGCGCTCAACCGGAGTCCGATCAGAAATGATGGATGCTGACCTATCCGATCCGGGGGTACCTGAGCTGATTTTCAGTGAAGTAAAAAGGAGATTTGGGGCAGAGCCTGATATTCTCATTAATAATGCCGCATTCAGTGTGAATAAGGACATTTTGGAGATGACTGCCCTTGACATGGACCGTCACTATCACGTCAATGTCAGAGGAACGGCCCTCATGTGCGGAGCCTTCGCCCGCCAATTTTCTAAGACGAGCGGAGGACGCATCGTCAACATGACGTCCGGCCAATCACTCGGTCCCATGCCGGGGGAAATCCCTTATGCCGCAAGCAAGGGAGCCATCGACGCTCTGACTGTATCAATCTCAGCTGAACTTGCGCCCATGGGCATCACCGTAAATGCCGTCAACCCAGGTCCCACCGACAGCGGCTGGATGAACAGCGAAGTAAAAGAGCACCTCGCGCCCATGTTCCCCTTCGGACGAATCGGCCAGCCTGCAGACGCCGCGCGGCTCATCCGCTTTTTAGTCAGTGAGGAAGCAGCGTGGATCACGGGGCAGGTGTTGCACTCGGAAGGCGGGTTTCGGAGGTAGTGGGATGGATGGGGGACCGCTGAGCGGGTAGATTCCCGGTCCGTGGTCCTCTTTCAGCATAAATCTTAAATTTTCGGTCAAGTCCATTATTTTGTGTAAAAGTTCATTACCATGTTTTCAACCTTATAAATTGGATAGGGTATGGATCTATAAAGGAAGAGAACTTAGTTCTCTTTCTCATCGTACATGTATTTTCTTTCTCCAGGATCAAGAGATTTTTCATAGTCCATCAAGACAGCTCCGATTAGACGAAAAGCAGACTGGGTGTTGGGGAAGATCCGAATGACACGCTCTCTTCTCCTGATTTCCGAATTTAGGCGTTCCAGATTGTTCGTGGTCCGCAGCTTCTTTTGAAAGCCCAGTGGCTCATTCATGAATTGGATGGCATCTTCAAAGCCATCGTCCAATAGAGACAAGACCGTTTCATATCCGCGCTCTCCATCATAGGTCTGCATAAACTCCTCTTTTAAAGCTCTAGCGTCCTCTGGTTTTGTGGCATCAAAAATACGCAGGAGGGCGTGTTTTAATTCTTCTGCCTGTTTCTTCGGCATGCGGTCAAAGAGGTTCTTTTTAAAGTGGAACGTGCATCTCTGCCAGCTGGTTCCGACAAAGGATTCCTGAATCGCTGCCTTCAAGCCCTTGTGGGCGTCTGAAATCATCAATTTGGGAGATTGAAATCCCCTGGATTTGAGGTAGCTAAAGAATTGCGTCCAGCCTTCTTTGGATTCGGAATGATTGACAGCCAGCCCAATGACTTCCCGTTTGAGCTGGGAGTTGACCCCAACGGCCACATAAACGGCTTTGGAAACTACACGCTGATGTTCGCGGACCTTAATATACAAAGCGTCCACAAACACATACTTGTAGTACATGACATTCAGGGGTCGGCTAGCCCACTCGTTCACGATGGGATCAAGTTTTTTGGTGATCGTGGAGACAAGGGACTTGGACACACTTTCCCCGCAAAGCTGTTCCATGATCTTCGTCACTTTGCGGGTCGAAACCCCGTTGACGACCATTTCTATCATAGACAAGACGAGTGCTTGGTCCGCACGCTGATACTTCTCGAATACAGATGTGGAAAACTCCCCGTTTCGGGTACGAGGGACTTTCAGGTTGATTTTTCCGATGGAGACGAGAAAGTCTCGGTCATAATAGCCATTCCGGTAGTCTGTACGGGCACTCGTTCTTTCATAAGCATCCGCATTCAGGTGCTCATCCCTCTCGGTTTCCATCATTTGATTGAGAATGAGGACAAGTGATGATTTCACCACAGCGTCCAAGTTGGAATTCATGAGGTGGTCTTTTAAGTCCTCTACATTTAGGGTAAGATTAATTTGGGTCATATTCATCCTCCATTACATTTTTTCTTGGTCGAAAACATTGTAACATGAGGGTGATATGACCCTTTTTCTATTTACACAATTATATGGACTTTACCAAATTTTCATCATAAACGTCTTAAAATTCATCATAAATCAGAAAAATTCATCATAAGCTGCCTGAAATTCATCATAAATCGAAAAAATTCATCATAAGGGCTGTTAACTAATAAAAGTTAGTATGAAAGAAGGGGAAAGATCCTGAATTGGAGAATATATATAAACCCAAAAGAAAGGAGAAAGCATTTTGATTAGAAAAGAGAGAAAAATTCCTATAAAAATACTTAAATTAGAGGCTCTTTTGAGGAGGCTGTCAAAAGCGCATCTGAAATATCCTTTAATAAAAGAAGATTTATCCAAGATAAAAGCAGGGTATAGAGGAGAACAGTCACTTGATTATTACTTAAGCTTCCTCTCAAACGAAAAGTACCATATTCTTCATGATCTTCGTCTCCCCCACAAAACCCATCATTTTCAGATTGATTCTCTTCTCCTCTCACCAAACTTTATTCTAATAATGGAAATTAAAAACATAGCTGGAACGTTATACTTTGATCATTCTTTCCGTCAATTTATTCGGACGATCGATGGTAAAGAAGAGGTATTTCCTAATCCGCTTTTTCAAATTGTCAGGCACAAAATGCAATTAACTAATTGGTTAAAAGAACATCAAATTCTAAATGTCCCCGTTGAAAATCTATTGATCTTCAGTAATTCCTCCGCTATTATAAAATCGTCCAATCCGCATTCCCATACAATGAAACCTATTATTCAAAGCGCAGAGCTTATTTTAAAGATAGAAGAACTTGAAAAAAAATATACGATTCCTATTATTACAGATAAGCAAATAAAGAAGATAATAAAAAATTTGTTGAAAAATCATATTGCATTGGAGGTCGATGTTCTAGGCTCGTACAGCATTCTTCCTCAAGATATCATAATAGGAGTTGTCTGTTCTCATTGCGGGTCTTATCCAATTGATAAGATCAATGGAAATTGGAAGTGTAGAAATTGTGGTAATCTAACTAAAAGAGGGCATCTGGACGCACTAACTGACTATGCATTATTATTTGATACAAAAATCTCAAACAAAGAAATGAGAAGCTTTTTAAACCTCAATTCAAGAAATGCTGCCGCTTATTTGATGAGAAAAGAAGGATTTCCAGCAGAAGGCGAAAAAAGGGGCACAGTTTATAATTTATCCAGCTTAATCGAGTAATGAAAGGGGTTTAAGAGTATGCACACCCACATCCCCACCCACCTCCAAAAAATCCAATCCACCCACCAAGTCAAAATCTGCTTCGCCGTCGAAGCCGGAAGCCGCGCGTTCGGTTACGCATCAGCTAAAAGCGATTATGATGTGCGCTTTATTTATATCCACCGTCCGGAATGGTATCTTTCTATAGACAAAGAAAGAGATGTGATAGAGGTGCCTGTCAGCGATAACCTGGATATAAGCGGATGGGAAATGACGAAGGCACTAAGGCTTTTCAGGAAATCGAATCCGTCCTTGCTGGAGTGGCTCTATGCTGATACGTATTATGAGGATCGTTTTTCCGTTGCCCATGAGCTCCGTTCATTGAACCGCACATACTTTCAGCCAAAACCGGCGCTTTTCCACTATTTAAGTATGGCCGCAGCAAATGAGAGGAAGATCAGCGGAGAAGCGATACCTATTAAGCCTCTTTTAAATCTTATTCGTTCAATCCTAAGCGCAGGCTGGATTAGGGATCGTGGTACTTTTCCTCCGAACACAATGGAATCTTCTGTTTGGGCACCTTTTATAAATATGAAGAAATCCGGTTCCACGGATCCCATTTTGTTAAATAAAGAAAAGCAGGCTTTTATTCACCGTGAAATGGAAGAATTGAGAGAATACGCCGAATCTTTAAGACAAAATCCCGCAGATCCCACCGCAGAACTGAATCTTCTTTTTCTAAATACACTAAGAAAAGCCTGGTCTGAGAGCAGATTTCAATAAGAAATCTGTTTTTATTTTTGGCTATGTTAAAGCATGGTGTTGATTTTTTGACACCTGTTGATAGGAGCGGAAGGCGTGAGACTCCTGCGGGAGCAGCGGGACAGGTGAGACCCCGCAGGCGCAAAGCGGCGAGGAGGCTCAAGCAGCCCGCCCCGCGGAAAGCGAACGCCTGCTAGCTGCAATCAACAGCTAAGTTTAACAGAGCTTTATTTTAAAAAAAGTGATCCATTAGGTAAACTGTCCCGTTTACTATATGTAAAACAAAAAAAAGGGAGTGAATAGCTATATGAATATGAAAAGAATACTAATAATGATGATGGCTTTACTGCTTTTTATCCCGACTATGGCTATGGCCGCAGGAGAA